>JAJYBB010000002.1 GCA_021779195.1 Bacteroidota bacterium
AAATCCTTTCGATGCTTTGCCATCATTTTTCCGGTGGCTGTATTCATTCTATCTTTGAGCAGAAGCAATTTTTCGTAGAAATGATTGATGGTTGGAGCCGTGCTTTGCCGATAGGCTTCTTTGTTCATTTTATAATCAGGTTGAATATCGGGATTATACATTTCACGGTTTTTAAATCCGCCATAATTGAAAGTGCGAGCGATACCAATTGCTCCCATAGCATCCAGCCGGTCGGCATCTTGAACAATATCCAATTCTATTGATTTGAAATGCTGAATTTCATTTCCGCCTTTGAATGAAATGTTGGCAATGATATTCACGACATGATCTGTAATATCGTTGTTTACATTTAGTTTTTGAAGAAATATACGGGCTCTATCTGGACCAATGAGTTCATTTCCTTCATTAAATTTTGGATCGGCAATGTCGTGAAGCAATGCTCCAAGTTCAACTATCAACATATTGGCATTTTCATCGGATGCAAATTGCTTTGATAGTTGCCAAACGCGCTTTACATGCCACCAGTCATGTCCGCCTTCTGCCTGGATTAAACTGTTTTTCACAAAAGCTATCGTTTCTTGAATAATGTATTCTTGATTCATAATACGTTATGAAATTATTAGAAAGGTGATTATAAGTGCATGTCAAAGTGTTTTTCACAATGTTAAAAATTTCTATTTTTTGATTAGTCAAATAAAATTGGGGTTTATGAAAAACAGGCTGCTTCAATTTACGAAAGCAGCCTGTTATTGGATTAATTATTTTGGATATCGATTATTTCTCAACTCTTCACTTCATTTTTTTAGCTTTGAAAGTGAAATGATTAAATTGTCAACGAAATTATCTTAATGCGGCTTGAGCTGCTGCCAATCTTGCGATCGGAACGCGAAATGGCGAGCAACTCACATAATTTAAACCAACTCTGTGACAGAATTCGACTGACGATGGTTCGCCACCATGTTCACCGCATATACCAACTTTCAAATCAGGACGGATAGACCGACCTTTCTCAGTTGCCATTTGTACCAATGAACCTACACCAAGTTGATCCAAAATCTGGAAAGGATCAGCTTTAAGAATTTTCTTTTCGAGATAAATAGGCAGGAACGAAGCAATATCGTCGCGTGAATATCCAAATGTCATTTGAGTCAAATCGTTTGTGCCAAATGAGAAAAACTCTGCTTTTTCAGCAATACGGTCGGCTGTAAGTGCTGCACGAGGTACTTCAATCATTGTCCCTACCTTATAATCAATACTGTCACCTTTTTCTTCGAATAGTTTTGCCGCAGTATCGCGAATAATTTTATCCTGTTCGTTGAACTCAAATTTAATACCAACCAAAGGCACCATTATTTCCGGAAGCACTTTGATACCCTTTTTTTTCAGTGTCAATGCAGCACCCAGAATAGCACGGGTTTGCATTTCTGTAATTTCAGGATAAGTATTTCCTAATCGGCAACCGCGGTGACCCAACATTGGATTTTGCTCGTGAAGTGCTTCCACGCGTTGTTTGATTACCTTGATTGAAACGCCCATTGCCTCAGCCATTTCTTGTTGACCTTTTTCATCATGAGGAACAAATTCATGCAAAGGTGGATCTAAAAGTCGAACAGTTACTGGGCAATCTTGCATGGCTTCAAATATGCCTTCAAAATCGGCTTCCTGATAGGGTAAAATTTTTGCCAAAGCAATACGGCGTCCATCTTCGTCTTTTGCAAGAATCATTTCACGCATGGCTTTGATTTTCTCACCTTCAAAGAACATGTGTTCCGTACGGCAAAGTCCTATACCTGTTGCACCGAATTTACGTGCAACTTGTGCATCGTGAGGCGTATCGGCATTGGTACGAACCGTCATACGGGTATATTTATCGGCTAATTTCATCAATTCGGCAAAGTCATTATCTAATTCAGCTTCTTGAGTGGCAACCTTGCCTAAGAAGATATCTCCTGTTGATCCGTTTAACGAAATGTAGTCCCCTTCTTTTATAGATAATCCATTCACTTCAATGGTTTTGGTGTTATAATCTATTTTTAGGGATCCTGCTCCAGAAACGCAACATTTACCCATCCCACGAGCTACAACTGCAGCGTGTGAAGTCATCCCACCACGTGCAGTTAGAATTCCTTGAGCAGCTGCCATTCCAGCTAAATCTTCGGGTGATGTTTCAATACGAACCATAATCACTTTTTCGCCATTTTGTGCCCAATCAGCTGCATCATCCGCATTGAAAACAACACGACCAGACGCAGCGCCAGGAGAAGCTGCTAAGCCTTTAGCTACTAATTTTGCATTTTTTATGGCTTCCTTATCGAAAACAGGGTGTAATAATTCATCTAACCGGTTGGGATCTACGCGCATCAATGCTGTTTTTTCATCTAACATTCTCTGTTTTAGCATATCAATGGCAATTTTTACCATAGCTGCACCTGTGCGTTTACCATTACGGGTTTGTAGAAACCACAATTTACCTTCCTGAACGGTAAATTCCATGTCTTGCATATCTTTGTAATGATTTTCAAGTTTGGTCTGAATTGTATCTAATTCTTTATAAATACCCGGCATAGCTTCTTCCATTGACGGATATTTTGTCAAACGAATTTCTTCAGAAATTCCGGCTAATTTAGCCCAACGTTGTGAACCTTCTTTTGTGATTTGTTGGGGTGTGCGGATTCCTGCAACCACATCTTCACCTTGAGCATTAATTAAATATTCACCAATAAACAAGTCTTCTCCTGTTGCCGCATCGCGACTGAAGCAAACGCCTGTTGCCGAAGTTTCACCCATATTTCCGAATACCATGGATTGAACGCTTACTGCAGTTCCCCATTCGGCAGGAATTCCCTCCATTTTCCGATACAGAATAGCCCTTTCGTTCATCCATGAATCAAACACGGCACAAATAGCTCCCCAAAGTTGTTCGTAAGCCGATTCAGGAAAATCATGTCCGGTTTGATTTTTAACAGCGGCTTTAAATTTTGTAACCAATTCTTTCAGATCTGCGACTGAAAGTTCGGTATCTAAATGAACTCCCTTATCATCTTTAACTTTTTCAATAATTTCTTCAAATGGATCAATATCATTTTTATTGGATGGTTTCATGCCTAATGCCACATCACCGTACATTTGTACAAAACGACGGTATGAATCCCATGCAAAACGTGCATTTCCTGTTTTACGAATCATTCCTTCCACAACTGCATCGTTTAAACCCAGATTCAGAATAGTATCCATCATCCCCGGCATAGAAGCACGGGCACCTGAACGTACAGAAACTAACAATGGATTTTCAACATCGCCAAATTTTGAATTCATTAATTTTTCAATGCCGAACATTGCATTCTCAACTTCCGGTTTCAAAAGTTCAACCACTTGGTCTTTTCCTAATTCATAATATTCCGTACAGACATCGGTGGTAATGGTAAATCCCGGTGGAACTGGGACTCCGATCAGGTTCATTTCTGCAAGATTTGCACCTTTACCTCCAAGTAAATTTTTCATGTCGGCTTTTCCTTCGGCTTTTCCATTACCAAAGGTGTAGACTCTTTTTGTGTTGTTCATAATTTTTCTATTGTATTAAATTGATTTGATTGTGATTTTATAGATTGCAAAGTTAGTATTTATTGCTCAAAATTTATAATTAAATCGTCAGAAATTTAATTATTTGTCATCTCTATATAGCAATTTTTACATTTTAAATTGGATTTGAACTGTCAATACTTCATATAACATGAAATAATGGCTTATTTATCAATGGATTGAAGGAATCTAACCGACAAATATGTCAGTTAGTCGATGCTGGCGGAATTTTTGTAAAGTCTAAGATTGAAAATTTTAAATAGAACAGATTATTTTTGTGGTACTTTCCACGTAAATTTCTGTAGAAAGGATGCAATTATGAATTTTAACAATTTTACAATTAAATCGCAGGAAGCCGTTCAACAAGCCGTTGATCTGACTCAAAATAATGGTCAACAGGTGGTTGAAACCCCTCATTTGCTGAAAGCCATCATGATTAAAGGGGAAGATGTTACCCAGTTTTTATTCGGAAAGTCTGGTGTGAATACTATCGCTTTGCAAGCCGTCATTGACAATTTTATAGCCGGATTTCCCAAAGTTTCGGGAGGTGAGCCCTATTTGAGCCGAGAAACGAATGCTGTGTTACAAAAAGCCATCGAAAAATCGTCGAAAACCGGCGATCAGTTTGTATCTATAGAATTTATGTTGCTGGCTTTGGTGGCTGAAAAAAATATGTTGTCAAAAGTGCTCAATGATGCAGGCATTAACGAAAAAGGCATACTGGAGGCTATTAACGAACTTCGTAAAGGTACAAAAGTAAATTCGGCTTCTGCCGAAGAAACGTATAATGCTTTGAGTAAATATGCCATTAATTTGAATGAACAAGCTCGTTCCGGTAAGTCAGATCCAGTGATTGGTCGTGACGAAGAAATCAGAAGGGTTTTGCAAATTTTGAGTCGGCGTACGAAAAATAATCCAATTCTAATAGGAGAACCCGGAACCGGAAAAACTGCCATTGCCGAAGGGTTAGCTCATAGAATTGTACGTGGAGATGTGCCTGAAAATTTGAAATCAAAACAGATTTTTTCATTGGATATGGGGGCATTAATTGCAGGAGCTAAATATAAAGGTGAATTTGAAGAACGACTTAAATCGGTTGTAAATGAAGTTATTAAAGCCGAAGGCGAAGTGATTTTGTTTATCGACGAAATTCACACATTGGTGGGAGCTGGGAAAGGTGAAGGTGCCATGGATGCTGCCAATATTTTGAAGCCAGCATTGGCTCGTGGAGAATTGCGTGCCATCGGGGCTACAACTTTAGACGAATATCAAAAGTATTTTGAAAAAGATAAAGCGCTCGAACGGCGTTTCCAGATTGTGATGGTGAATGAACCGGATGTGGCAAGCACGATTTCAATTTTACGCGGATTAAAAGAACGTTACGAAAACCATCACAAAGTACGTATCAAAGATGATGCCTTGATTGCAGCGGTTGAATTATCAAGCCGGTATATTACTGATCGGTTTTTACCCGATAAAGCCATTGATTTGATGGACGAGGCGGCTGCCAAATTGCGTTTGGAAGTCGATTCAGTGCCTGAAGAACTGGATGTGATTGAAAGAAACATAAAACAGTTAGAAATCGAACGCGAAGCAATCAAACGTGAAAATGATTATTTGAAGTTGAGACAATTGAATGAAGAAATAGCTAATTTAAAGGAACAAAGCACTGTGATGAGGGCTAAATGGTCCAGCGAAAAAGCGTTGATTGATAAAATTCAACAAAGCAAAATTGAGATTGAAGATTTTAAATATCAGGCTGATAAAGCCGAACGAGAAGGCGATTACGGCAAAGTTGCCGAAATCAGGTATGGAAAAATTAAAGCAATTGAAACTAAAACTGCTGAATATCAACAGGAGTTAGTGAATTTACAGGGAACTCATGCTATGATTAAGGAGGAAGTTGACAGTGAAGATATTGCAGATATCGTGAGCCGTTGGACAGGCATTCCGGTGAACAAAATGATGCAAAGTGAAAAGGATAAATTATTGCATTTGGAAGATGAACTCCATCAACGGGTGGTTGGACAAGACGAAGCGATAGCAGCCGTATCCGATGCTGTTCGCAGAAGCCGAGCAGGATTGCAGGATCCGAAACGTCCGATCGGTTCCTTTATTTTTCTGGGGACTACCGGTGTGGGTAAAACAGAGTTAGCCAAAGCACTTGCCGATTATCTGTTTGATGATGAGAATTTGATGATACGAATCGATATGAGCGAATATCAGGAGAAATTTTCTGTTACACGTTTAATTGGTTCGCCTCCCGGATATGTTGGGTACGAAGAAGGAGGGCAGCTTACCGAAGCAATTCGCCGTAAACCATATTCAGTCATTCTTTTTGACGAGATTGAAAAAGCCCATCCCGATGTTTTCAACGTGTTGTTACAAGTGTTAGATGATGGACGACTGACGGACAATAAAGGAAGAACCGTGAACTTTAAAAACACGATTATCATCATGACTTCTAATATTGGTTCTAATTTGATTCGTGAAAATTTTGAACAGATGAATTCTTCAAATCATCAGGAAATTTTAGAGCTAACCAAAAATCAGGTTTTTGAATTGTTGAAACAAACAATTCGTCCCGAATTTTTGAATCGTGTTGACGAACTCATTATGTTTGCTCCGCTGAACGAATTGCAAATTGAATCTATTGTTCGGTTACAGATTTCATTGATTCAAAAGATGATGTTTGAAAACGGAATTAGACTTGAGATAACTGACGAATCTATACATTATATTGCTGGAGAAGGCTTCGATCCCCAATTTGGTGCACGACCGGTTAAACGGGCTATTCAACGATTGATTTTAAATGATTTATCAAAACAACTACTTTCAGGTACTGTTCAGAATAATGAAACGATCGTTGTAGATTTTGATGGAAAAAGTTTGATTTTCAGTAATAAAAATAATGTGTAATTTTTATATTTAACAGAAAATACTTTCCCGAGTGAGCTACTTTCCTCATTCGGGATTTTTTTTGGAAATATACAGATCATTTTTGATAGTATAATTATCCGCTAATTAATCATATTTATACATTACAATCAAACAAATATGCAAGAATTGAATCTTATAAAACTGCCTATATGTTAATATTTAACATATAGGCAGTTAAATTAAATACTAAATGAATATAAATATCCTAAATCAAATTTAAACATATAATATTTCGCATAAATCAATATATTGAATATAAGAAAGATAAATTGATATTTGAATTCAACATCAATGCTATTAAATTGATAGTATAAAAACTCTAATTAATCATTAAAGATAGGGAATAATTGAAATTTTTGTAGTTCCTTTGCATCGATTTTTGAAAAAGAAATTATTTATACAATTTTATGAGTAGTTTATCGCTTTTCTTGACCGTTTTCATATCGGGAGTAGTACTAGTTATTGTCGGTTTGGGTATTGCCATTCTTTTAGCCCCACAGTCATTTAATTTGCAAAAAGGTGAGCCTTATGAGTGTGGTATTCCCACGCATGGCACCTCATGGATGCAATTTAAAGCCGGATATTATTTGTACGCAATTTTGTATTTGATGTTCGATGTAGAAACCATTTTTTTGTTTCCTTGGTCAGTAGTGGTACGTGATCTTGGATATACCGGTTTGTACAGTATTTTGTTTTTTATTGTAATTCTTGGTTTAGGTTTAGCTTATGCCTGGAAGAAAGGAGTTTTAAAATGGAGTTAAAGGATATACATATCAAGGGCATCCCGACAGAAGATTTTAAAGATAACGAATATCTTGAAAATTATATCAAAGAGCTCGAAGCGAACGGAGTAAACGTGATTTTGAGTAAAGTAGATGAGTTGATCAATTGGGGTCGTTCAAATTCTGTTTGGCCATTGATTTATGCAACGAGTTGCTGTGGAATTGAATTTATGTCGGCTGCTGCAGCACATCATGATATTGCCCGTTTCGGAATGGAAGTAACTCGTAACAGTCCTCGTCAAGCTGATTTGATGATTGTGGCCGGAACTATTGTTCACAAAATGGCACCACTGATTAAACGTGTATATGACCAGATGGCAGAGCCAAAATATGTGTTGGCAATGGGAGCTTGTGCGATTTCTGGAGGTCCTTTTGTGAATTCGTATCACGTGATAAAAGGAGTCGACGAAATTATTCCGGTTGATGTCTACGTGCCAGGTTGCCCCCCGCGTCCTGAATCATTATTTTACGGACTGATGCAATTGCAACGAAAAATTAAAGTAGAACAATTTTTGGGTCACAAACAACGATAGTATCATTTACAATTTAAACATTTACAATTTACGATTGCATAAAAAATGTAATATTATAAAGTGAATGATAGAAAAGATATATGATGGAAAAAATTAAGAAGCTTATACTTGACACTGTAGCTGAAGCAGTTATTGAAGAAAAACAAAAACTCACAGTTACGGTTGAACCAAAAAAACTTCATTTGTTGGTGCAGACTTTACGCGACAACAAAACGCATTCGTTTGACTATTTGGTAAATCTGACCGGTGTTGACAGGGGCGAAGAGCTTGGAGTTGATTATTTACTTTGTTCCTCCGCTGATTTATCAAAGGAAGTCGTGTTAAAAACAGGAACTTCCGATCGTGAGAATCCCTTGTTATATTCGATTACCGATTTGTTTGAAACAGCACATTTTAACGAAAGGGAAGTCTTTGCTCTATTGGGAATTCGTTTTATAAATAATCCCGATATGCGTAAATTTTTCTTGAACGCCGATTGGGTAGGTTATCCTTTACGTAAAGATTATGATCCTAATCCTGAATTAAATCCTGTATCCATTGAAAGCAAGGATATGGTTGACATAGCACCGCGTATCTTGGAAACCTCTGATGGCAAATTGGTTGAAGAATTTGTGAATATTTTTGAAGATGATGATTATATAATCAATATTGGTCCGCAGCATCCTTCTACACATGGTGTAATGCACTTCCGTACTTCGTTGGATGGCGAAATAGTGAAGAAGATTGATGTCCACAGCGGTTACATTCATCGCGGCATCGAAAAATTGAGCGAAAGCCTCACTTACCCTCAAATTTTGCATTTTACTGACCGATTGGATTATTTATCGGCAAATATTAACCGTCATGCATTGTGTATGTGCGTTGAAAAAGCCATCGATATAGAAGTTCCTGAACGCGCACAATATATTCGAGTCATCATGGATGAGTTGACTCGAATTGATTCGCACTTACTTGCTTGGTCGGCTATGACCCATGACTTAGGTGCAACGACTGCCTTTATTTATGGAATGCGTGAACGCGAAATTATCTTGGATATTTTTGATAAAACCTGCGGAGGACGATTAATTATCAATCAAAATGTGATTGGTGGTGTAATGTTTGATATATATGCTGATTTTCAGAAAGATGTAAAAGCTTTTATTCCTTATATGCGTAAGAAACTGATCGAATACGACCGTTTTTTTTCGCACAATGTCATTGCATTGGGAAGAACACAGGGTGTAGGTTTCATGTCGAAGGATGAAGCGATTTCTTATGCTGTTACTGGTCCTGCCGGTCGTGCTTCGGATTGGTCGTGCGATATTCGCAAACATATTCCGTATTCATTATACAATCAGGTAGAATTTAAAGAAATTCTCCGTAAAGAAGGCGATGCTTATGCTCGTTATTTGAACAGGTTGGATGAAATAGAGGAATCGCTCCATATTATTGAACAACTAATTGACAATATTCCTCAGGGAGATTTTTGTGCTAAAACAAAAGCAATCATTAAATTACCCGAAGGTGAATATTACGAACGGGTGGAAGCTGCAAAAGGAGAATTTGGGGTATTTATTGAGAGTCGGGGAGATAAATTCCCGTATCGCTTAAAATTCCGTTCACCTTCCATGGCTTTGGTTTCGGCTATGCCATTGATATGCCAGGGTGAGAAAATTGCCGACCTTATCGGAATCGGTGGTTCTATGGATTATGTAATCCCCGATATCGACAGATAATTAAAAAGTTTATAAGTTTATTGTAGGAGTAACGTGGTTTTGATACTTTTGAATCACAAACTACAACTCTAATAGTTTTATAATCATACAGATAACGAAGAAAGTATCATCTTAATTCGTGCCATTCTTTTAAATTCGTGTAATTTGTGTATTTTATGATATTAAATTATTCACAACCTTTAGAGATTTCTAACTTGACAAGTTGGTTTGATCAATATTTGAGGAGTAACTTGTCTGAATTTTGGACTTTACTGATTGAATTTGTGCTTGTTGGTATTTTTTTACTGGCAGCTTATGCAGTTATTGCACTTATTCTAATTTATGCTGAACGAAAAATAACCGCTTTTTTTCAGGCGCGTTTAGGCCCAAATCGGGTAGGGAAGTGGGGTTTGTTGCAAAGTGTGGCTGATATGATAAAAATTTTGTTGAAAGAAATCATCAGAATTAACCGTTCTGACCGTTTCTTGTTTTTTGCTGCTCCATTTTTTATGATTGTTGCTTCGATGCTTACTTTTGGAGCTATTCCTTTCGGAAAGGGACTTCAGGCCATTGATTTTAATATCGGAGTGTTATACGTTACAGCCGTTTCTTCGTTAGGAATTATTGGTGTATTGTTGGCTGGTTGGTCAAGTAATAATAAATATTCCATGATTGGAGCCATGCGAAGCGGAGCGCAGTTTATCAGTTATGAGCTTTCCTCGGGATTTGCACTAATGACCATTGTAGTTTTAGCAGGTACAATGCAGTTTTCGCAAATGATTGAAGGGCAGCGGTTTTGCTGGAATATATTTAACGGACATATTTCTTCGATCATAGCATTTGTCATTTATTTGATTTCAGGTCATGCTGAAACAAATCGTGGCCCATTCGATTTACCTGAAGCTGAATCTGAATTGACAGCCGGTTATCATACCGAATATTCAGGACTTCAGTTTGGGTTTTATTATTTAGCCGAATATCTCAACATGTTTATTATTGCCTCTATTGCAACTACCGTTTTTTTAGGCGGATACTTACCAATTCAAATTCAGGGTTGGGATGCTTTCAATGGCATTATGGGTTATATTCCATCCTATGTGTGGTTTTTTAGTAAAACAGGATTCTTAATTTTTCTGAGTTTATGGGTTCGTTGGTCTTTTCCGCGTTTGCGTATCGATCAATTATTAAATTTAGAATGGAAATATTTATTGCCAATTAACTTAGTAAATTTATTACTCATGGTAATTTTGGTTTTGACAGGATTAACATTAAAAAACCTGTTTGGAATCTTGTAATTTTTAATGTATTTTTTTAATGAATATTGATTGGATTTCGAAAAATCGACGATTGAAAATTGTAAATGATTAAATTGTAAATATAAAGATGAGTTCAGTATCAAAATATTTTTCAGGATTATTTACCGGTATTAAGTCTCTGCTGACAGGGATGGGCGAAACCTGGAAAGAGCTGTGGACCAAGAAAGTTACTCAGCAATATCCCGAAAACCGAGAAACACTTGAAATTTCAGAACGATTCCGGTGTGAATTAGTAATGCCTCACGATGAGAATAATGAACATGCTTGTACGGCTTGTGGAATTTGTGAAATGAATTGTCCGAATGGCACTATTAAAGTTACGCCTATGTTTATTGAGACAGCAGATGGCAAAAAGAAAAAAATTCTTGACACGCACATTTGGGATATGGGAATGTGTACTTATTGTAATCTTTGTGTGATTACTTGCCCCTCTGATGCAATTATTTTCAAAAATAATTTCGAAAATGCGGTTTTTGAAAAGCGTAAACTGATTATGCAATTGAATCAGGAGGGTTCGAAGCTCAGAGAAAAGAAAAAAGAATCGAAACCCACAGAACCGATCATTTAATTTCAAATGATCGAAAGTTTTTCTAATAAGACGACAATTTTAATAGGTAATATCCAATAAATTAGATTTTTTGACATAAGACATAAGACTTTTAAAAGTTATGGCACAACAAATTATATTTTATATTCTAGCAATTATCATTTCCTTATTTTCGATAATGGCGGTAACTTCGAAGCAAATTATTCGTTCGGCAACCTATTTACTTTTTGTTTTGATTGCCACTGCGGGTTTTTATTTGCTGTTGGGTTACAACTACTTATTTGCAGTTCAAGTGGCAGTTTATGCCGGTGGTGTGATGGTATTGTTTATTTTCGCTATTTTACTTACGAACCGACCCGGTGAAAGCCACGAAAACGAATTGCCGGTACGACGGATTGCAGCCGGAATTACTGCAGTAGCTGGCTTAGCACTAAGTGCGCATATCATTTATTGGAATATTAAAAAGATCAGCCAAATCGTTACTATTTCTGATATTTCTCCTGCACAGCTTGGACATACCATGCTCGGTACAGGCAAATATCAGTATTTATTGCCTTTCGAAGTAATCAGTATTTTATTGCTGGCTTGTATTGTGGGTGCAATTATGATTGCACGAAAAAGATAACAAAATCATTCTGGTGAAAATTATAACCATTGCTTTTCATTTGGATACTTTAAAATATTAACTATAAACTGCCAATTATCATGGGCGATTTAATGACTACTTTTTTTTCAGGACAGGTTCCTGTAGAAGCTTACTTAGGAGTAAGTTTAATCATGTTTTTCGCTGGCGTGTACGGTTTTCTCACTCGCCGCAACATGTTGATGATTTTAATTTCAATTGAACTGATGCTGAATGCGGCAGATATTAATTTTACAGCATTTAATCGGTACTTATTTCCCGCACAATTGGAAGGATTTTATTTTGCTTTATTTACAATTGCAATTGCTGCTTGTGAAACTGCTGTTGCTATTGCTATTATTATCAATATTTATCGCAACCTGACAAGTGTGGAAGTTGGTAATTTAGATCAAATGAAAGAATAAAATAAGGTAATTTTCAATTTCGGGATTTATAACTATTTTAGTTAAGACATATATTTTTTAATTCTTAATTTTCAATTATTAATTAATAGAAATGCAATATACATTATTGATTTTAGCACTTCCTCTTTTGAATTTCATAGTGTTGGGTCTAGTTGACTCGAAATGGAAACCTAAAGTTGCCGGTACAATTGGGACATTAGTTTTAACGATTGTTGCTGCGCTTTCCTATTACGCTACGTATGAATATTTCAGTTTTCACAAAGTAAATGGAGTTTTCGAAAAATTGATGCCTTTCAACATGGAATGGTTGCGATTTACCGATTATTTGCATATTAATTTGGGTATTTTGCTCGATCCTATTTCGGTCATGATGTTGGTGGTAGTTTCTACCGTTTCATTGATGGTTCATATTTATAGCCTTGGTTACATGAAAGGTGAACGGGGTTTTGAACGCTATTATGCATTTCTATCGTTATTTACATTTTCGATGTTGGGACTTGTATTGGCTACCAATATCTTTCAAATGTATATTTTTTGGGAATTGGTGGGTGTTTCATCATACCTGTTAATCGGATTTTATTATACCAAACCATCGGCAGTTGCAGCAGCTAAGAAGGCATTCATTGTAACTCGTTTTGCTGATTTAGGGTTCTTAATAGGTATTTTATTGCTTTCATATTTCACTAAAACATTCGATTTTGAAGCGTTGACTTCCGGAAATGCAAGTGTATTTGCTGGATTTACCGGTGTTTCATTTATGGGCATTTCAGTATTGAGTTGGGCTATGGCGTTGATTTTTATTGGCGGTGCAGGTAAATCAGCTATGTTCCCTTTACACATATGGTTGCCTGATGCTATGGAAGGTCCAACGCCTGTTTCAGCTTTAATACATGCTGCTACCATGGTTGTTGCAGGTGTGTATCTGGTAGCACGTTTATTTCCGATTTATGATTTATATACTCCGGGCGTGTTACACGGGATTGCTTATGTAGGCGCATTTACATCCTTATTTGCTGCTATTATAGCTGTTGTTCAGACTGATATTAAAAGGGTATTAGCTTTTTCTACAATATCTCAGATTGGATTTATGATGGTGGCTTTAGGCGTATCAAAAATGGGTGGTGAACAAGGATTAGGTTATATGGCTTCTATGTTTCACCTCTTTACACATGCTATGTTCAAAGCCTTGTTGTTCCTCGGTGCTGGTTCGGTTATTCATGCTGTTCATAGTAATGAAATGAATCATATGGGAGGACTTCGCAAGTACATGCCTATTACCAATATCACTTTTCTGATTGCATGTCTGGCAATAGCCGGCATTCCGCCGTTCTCTGGATTTTTTAGTAAAGATGAAATTTTGACTGCTGCTTTTCAATTTAGTCCTTATTTTGGAGCTTTAATGACTTTTACCGCCGGTTTGACGGCATTTTATATGTTCCGTTTGTATTACAGCATTTTCTGGGGAAAAGAACACAAACACCAACATACTCCACACGAATCGCCTTTAGTTATGGCACTTCCGCTTGTATTTCTTGCATTGGTAACGGTTTTTGCCGGATTTATTCCATTTGGAGAATTGGTAAGCAGTGATCGTGTTCCTTTTCACAGTGAGCTTGATCTTACTGTTGCATCCATCAGTGTGATTGTTGCCCTTTTTTCTATCACTTTGGCTACGATATTTTATCGAAAGGAAAGTAAAATTCCTTCTTTGTTGGCAACAAAATTTTCAGGGTTACATAAGGCAGCCAGTAGCCGTTTTTATGTAGATGAAGTATATTTATTCATTACCAAAAAAGTAATTTTCAATAATGTATCACGTCCGATTGCCTGGTTCGATCGTCATATTATTGATGGCACCATGAATGGATTTGCCAGTACAACACAATGGGGATCGCTAAAAATTAAAGGGGTTCAATCAGGACAGGTACAACAATATGCTTACGTTTTCCTGTTGGGAACTTTGGTTATTGCTGCGTTAGTATTGTTTGTATAAACTTTTCGGAGAAATATTAATTGAAGTTGATTTTCTAATTTAATTTGAATTCGTAATTTCTCAGTTCTGTAATAATTGTTATTTTAAATATACTAAGTTTAATGATATTAATTTTTTGATTATATGAACTTCTTATCTTTATTTGTCCTTATTCCCGCTTTGATGATGGCAGGTTTGTTTTTGTCGAAGAGCCGAAATCAGATTAGAACCGTTGCTGCCATTGGAGCGAGTTTATTGATGATTTTGTCTGGCATATTAACATATTTGTATTTAACTCAACGTGCAGCCGGAAATTTGGCCGAGATGCTTTTTACGAGTGATACTGTTTGGTATGCGCCGTTTAATATTCATTATACGGTTGGTGTCGATGGTGTTTCGGTTTCAATGTTATTGCTCACTTCTGTTATAGTTTTCACCGGAGTTTTTGCTTCCTGGAAAATTGATCCGCTCCCTAAAGAATTTTTCTTGTGGTACAGCTTGTTATCATCTGGAGTTTATGGATTCTTTATTTCTACAGATTTATTCACCATGTTTATGTTCTATGAGATTGCACTGATCCCTATGTATTTACTCATTGGTGTTTGGGGTAGTGGACGGAAGGAATATGGAGCCATGAAATTAACTTTAATGTTAATGGGAGGCTCTGCATTATTGTTGGTTGGTATTTTAGGAATTTATTATTCTTCGGGTGCTACCAGCATGAATATTTTAGAAATTTCAAAACATCATATCCCAATGGCATTTCAACGCTATTTTTTCCCGCTTACTTTTATGGGTTTTGGCGTGTTGGGTGCTTTATTTCCTTTTCATACATGGTCGCCCGATGGTCATGCTTCAGCCCCAACTGCGGTATCGATGTTACATGCAGGCGTGTTGATGAAACTTGGTGGATATGGAGCTTACAGAGTTGCTATTTATTTAATGCCTCAAGCTGCTCATGAGATGGCTTGGTTTTTCTTGATTCTGACTGGTATATCTGTTGTTTATGGTGCATTTGCCGCCGTTCATCAAACCGACTTGAAATATATTAATGCTTATTCGTCGGTGAGTCATTGCGGATTGGTACTTTTTGCAATTCTTATGTTAAATACTACAGCTATGACGGGTGCCGTGTTGCAAATGCTTTCGCATGGATTAATGACAGCGCTTTTCTTTGCCTTAATTGGTATGATTTACGGTAGGACGCACACACGGTTGATAACCGAAATGGGTGGGTTGATGAAAGTATTGCCATTTTTAGGCGTCAGTTATGTGATAGCTGGTTTGGCTTCACTCGGATTACCCGGATTAAGTGGGTTTGTTGCTGAAATGACTATTTTTGTTGGCTCATTTCAACATGTTGATACTTTTCATAGAATTCTGACTATTGTAGCTACTTCGTCAATCGTTATTACTGCCGTTTATATTTTGCGTGTTGTAGGCAAATTATTGTTTGGAGCTGTGCAAGATGCACATCATCAGCATCTTGAAGATGCTACTTGGTACGAAAGGTTATCGGTTGTTACATTGATTATTGCAATTGTTGCTATTGGTTCGGCACCATTCTGGATATCGAATATGATTCATGATAGTGTGGTTCCGGTATTGAGTCAGATAATAAAATAATTTTAAGTTGAAGGTATTCAGTTAATTAATAAATTTAGATAAGACAAAACATAGATATATGGATTACAGTAGTTTTTTACAGATGCATGAGGAATTTTCGTTGCTGGGTATCATGGTTTTTCTGCTCGTATACGATATTTTTGCCGGAGAGAAAGCAATGAAGTATTTTCAACCATTGGCTTTAATCCTTTTAGTTATTCACACTATTTATAATGCTATACCGCGAGATGCATTCAGTATTGCAGGTGGAATGTTTGAATATGTACCCATGCAAAGTTATGTCAAAGCCATTCTGAACATTGGTACAATCGTGATTTTATTACAGGCACATAAATTTCTTAATGAAGAAACGAATAGGATAAAGCGTGGTGAATTTTATTTTCTGATATTTTCAACCTTACTCGGAATGTATTTCATGATTTCGTCAGGTAATTTTCTAATGTTTTTTATTGGACTCGAAACTGCTTCTATTCCGTTGACGACTTTAATTGCGTTTGATAAATATAACCGTAAATCAGCTGAAGCAGGAGCTAAATATATTTTATCAGCTGTTTTTGCTTCAAGTATTTCGGTTTTTGGTATGTCCCTGATATATGGCTCAACCGGCACTCTCTATTTTAGCGATTTAGCCACGCTGATTACCGGCACTCCACTTCAGATCATGGCATTTGTATTTTTCTCTGTCGGGTTATTTTTCAAAATTTCGCTAGTACCTTTTCATTTGTGGGCTCCCGATGTGTATGAAGGATCGCAAACTAATATCACGGCTTATCTTTCGGTTATTTCAAAAGGTTCGGCTGTATTTGTTCTGTTCACCTTGTTGATAAAAGTTTTTGGACATTTGGTTCATCAATGGCAGCCTATCCTTTATGGACTTGCAATTGCAAGTATCACTGTTGCTAACTTGTTTGCCATTCGTCAACAAAATCTTAAACGTTTCCTTGCCTTTTCATCTATTTCGCAAGCTGGATATATTTTGTTGGCAATTATCAGTGGTTCGGCTATGGGTATGGCTTCGTTGGTATATTACGTCTTGGTGTATATGTTTTCCAATCTAGCCGCTTTTGGTGTCATTTCAGTGATTGAAGAGCGTACGGGTAAAGTGCAGATTTCAGATTATAATGGATTATATCAAACCAATCCGCGCTTGAGCTTTGTATTGATGCTGGCTTTATTTTCTTTAGCAGGTATTCCTCCTTTTGCCGGTTTTTTCAGTAAATTCTTTGTATTTTCGGCGGCGGCTGCACAGGGATTTTACGTACTGGTATTTATTGCATTGTTAAATACAATTATTTCATTGTATTATTACTTACTGATTATAAAAGCTATGTATTTAAATCAGAATGAAAACCCTATCGAAAAAGTTTCAAGTGATTGGGCTGTGAAACTGAGTTTAGCATTTTGTACACTTGGTATTTTAGCCGTCGGTTTAATCAGTGGAATTTACGGACAGATTTCCTTACTGAGTTTTGGAATGTAATTTTTGATGAATATTTTTAGTGAAATAATCAGGATTATTTGATCTGATTTGATCCGATAATCAAAGAGGTCATTGATAACGAACCCATAACGGTTTTATCGTTGAAATAGGCGATGTCGTCCGATTCAGTTTTTAGTGCAAGGGCATACAACAAAGGGATAAAATGCTCCGGGGTGGGTATCGCCATTTGAACGGCACGACCTAATAATTTGTAATTTGCCAGTTCATTTAGATTATGATTTGAGATAAGTTGTTTTATTTTCTCGTTTGCTTCAATAGCCCAATCATAAGCAAATTCTTCATCATCAGGCTTATCCCACGATACATGCCGAAGATTGTGAACTAAATTTCCGCTCCCAATTATTAGCACACCTTTGTCTCTGAAAGCCGATAGTTTAGTTGCAAATTGAATATGTTCTGCAGGAGTTTTATTGAAATCCAGACTTAGTTGAACTATCGGGACATTCGCATGGGGAAATAAATGTCGCACCACACTCCAAGTGCCATGATCTAATCCCCAACTTTCATCTGTTCGAATCATGGAATCCGGAAAAGTTTCTGTAATTTTAAGTGCTAATTCAGGATCGCCGGGAGCAGGATATTCGATCTGAAACAATGCTTCAGGAAAGCCTCCGAAATCGTGAATTGTACGGGGATGCAGCATTGAAGTAACAGCTGTTCCTCTTGTTTCCCAATGTGCCGAAATAGCAATTATACTTTTGGGCAATGGTAATTGTTCGCCTAACCGATGCCATGTACTTACAAATTCATTTTCTTCAATGGCGTACATTGGGTTTCCGTGTCCCACAAATACTACGGGCATTCGATTCATATTTTCGTCTTAATATTTATTATTTATTTGTTGAAATATAAGGAAACAATTAAATTATTGATTTAATTTTTAAATCGCTGAAAAACTATAATATTTTCAAATCCATCGATGCTTCTAATCCAGTTTTTTAAGAATCCATTCACTTCATAACCTTCTTTTTCGAACATACGTCGGCTGGCGGTATTGGTTTCGGCTATGTGGCAATAAAGCTGGTGCAATTTCAGAAAATTGAAAACATAGTCTTCCACCAAATGCAGGGCGGCTTTGGCATACCCTTTTCCCTGAAAGGCAGAATCTACAAACAATCCGAGTGCTACACGACTGTTGTGCAGGTCGAAGTCGAATAAATCTACTGTGCCCACGGTTTCACCTGTTGTCTTGCTTACCATCATCAGGCGCAATTGTTTATTTTCGTAAATATCTTTGTCGGAATCGACGATATATTGTTTGAGCAGAAAACGTGAATAAGGTTGACGGGTATTGCCCACTTCCCAAAGATCGGGATTGTTTTCCCAGGCATACAGTCGGTCTAAATCTTCCGGTTCGACTGCACGAAGTCTAACGGTTTCGTTTTCTAATAAGTTCATTTTACATTAATGATTAGCCGAAAATTGATTTCAGAAAACTTTTTTTTGGAGGGAGCAGATTTTCCTGTTGAATTTCATTGTTATCTGGTTCAAAGCATTTATTGGTCATTATCATGCGATAAATAACTCCCCAATCGGGTAGCCCGCCCAGATTTCGATCGTCGATAAATAAGTCGGCTTTTAATTTCCGAGGTTCTTTACTTTCCTGTTTTTCTTCGGGGTAATTGCTGTTTACGGCATAAAATTCTAACCCTTTATTTCGACAATATTCAACGGCTTCATCTAAGTATTTGCCTTCACGTACTGTCCATAAAATAAGTAAATTATCAGGCTTTTGTTGAAGTCTTTTAAGTGTGTCAATGGCAAATGGAATTTCTTTTCCTATTTCAGGATATTCATGGGTAACAATTGTACCATCAAAATCAACAGCAATAATCATAATGTTCAGTTAGAAATTCATAGTTTATAAAATAGTTGCAATTTTACGGCTGATATCACTCTTCCTCTTCGAGATTTAAATCTTTTCTGACTTTTCCTTCAGTTGGTTTGCAAAAAAACAAGGCTATGGCAGAAATTCCTGCACAATAAATCATATCAACGCTTCGTAAAATATAAAATGTAACCACGCTGAAAATCAATCCAAAACCAATAGCTAAGAGTCTCCAAGCAGCGGCTTGTGCATATTTATTGATTTTTTCGTTTTCATTTTCAATGTTTGCCAATTTTTTGGAATATCTGAAAAACAATGCTAAAGCCAACGGAATAGAAATGATCAGATATAAAATTACGCTTGACGATAACACGATATGCAGATTGCTGTTTATCGACGGGATATCGGTTTCACTGATATTTATCATATAACCGATAATAGTTGTTAAGATCGTGAGCGTGTAAATCAAATAATAATATAAATTGATTTTTCGTGTTATTCTTTCCATAAATGTTTTTATTTAAATGAATTAGTAAATTCTACTCTGTTTATAATTGAACGTCCAAGCGTTACCTCGTCGGCATATTCCAACTCGTCGCCAATGGCAATGCCACGTGCAATGGTGGTTATTTTTATATTCATCGGTGCCAGCTTTCGGAAAATATAAAAGTTGGTGGTATCGCCTTCCATGGTGGTGCTCAGTGCCAGAATCACTTCCTTAACTTGTTCGTCGGCCACACGCTTAACTAAGCTTTCTATTTCAAGATCGCTTGGTCCTATGCCATCCATAGGCGAAATAATGCCACCCAACACATGATACAGACCTCTGAATTGTTGTGTGTTTTCGATAGACATCACATCTTTTATGTTCTCCACCACACAAACCGTTTCGTGATCGCGTGAAGGATTATTGCAAATATGACAGACTTCGGTATCCGAAATATTATGACATATTTTGCAATACCTGATTTCTTTTCGTAACTGAATAAACGCATTTCCGAAAACATCTACTTCGTGTTCTGACTGCTTAAGCAAATGTAAAACGAGTCGAAGAGCCGTTTTACGACCAATTCCGGGTAATTTGGCAAACTCGTTGACCGCATTTTCAAGCAGCGTTGAAGAAAATTGTTGATGACTCATGAATTAATATCGAAAAGGGCTACAAAATTACAATTTTTTTTTTGGAAAAACTATTTTAGTTATTAATGCTGTTGGTTCTGCTTTAGGATATTTCGAATTAACAGCTAACAAAAAACAGATTTTGTAGTTGCGTATCATTTCCATACTTACAGTTCAGTCTTTTTTGCCGATATACTTTCGGCAATCAATTTAGCTTGTTTAACGCGGTCGCTCATTCCTATTCCATCACGTATATTACCAGCTAAGATTAATCCATCGAAATTTTTCTGAATCCATTCAATCGACTCTAAACGCTTGCCTGTAGCAATGTCGTATTGAGCAATCGCGTATCGGTGCCGATGAATCCGAAGTAAATCGGGTGCTGTATCAATTCCCATGGTTATCTGAATTTCTTCTTGCACAATACGAGCAATTTCTGCATCTGTCTTTGTCAATATCTCAGGCTTTTTAATTCCGCCTAAGAAAACGGAAAATAATGCTCCGTCCTGCGGTGCACGTCCCTCAAAAAGAGCAGATGGAAATAAAATACCGAGCGCATTGCGTTTCTCTTTCGACGGAATCAAGCCGCCAAAGGCATCAATTTTAATTCCGTTCCATTTTTTATATCCCACTGCCACTTGAACCACACTGGCATATGTCATTTCCGCTAACGGTTTCATTTTGTTTTCATCTATAAATGGCAACAGGTTGGGCAAGGCATAACCACCAACCGTAGTAATTACTGTGGCGGATTTAATTTCATAATTTTCACCGGAAAGGTCAGTAAATAAGGTTTTAAATGAATTCTTTTCAGCTGTTATTTTAGTCTGACGACAATTGGTACTGATATTTTCTTCACCTATTTCAGCATTCAATGCCTCCATTAAACTTTTCAATCCTCCAGCAACTGAAAAGACCTCGCGGGTTACTTTATGGGCATTCGGAAGCTTTGGTTCGCCGTGTTTTTTTATAGAGCCACGTATGAAACCTCCATAATTTTTTTCGAGAGCATATAATTTTGGCAAGGCATAGCGCGTGATCAACTGCTGCGGATCTCCGGCGTAGACGCCTGAAATAAAAGGATCCACTGCATAATCAAGAAAACTTTTTCCTAACCGGCGTTTTACTAATTCAGCTATCGATTCGTCGGGATAACCACCAGCTTTCCGGAATGGTTCACCCAATATTCTGAACTTATCAGCCAGAGTGAACAGAGGTGTTGTCACAGCCGAAACTAATCCTGAAGGTAAGGCTTCCCATTTTGATTTTTTCCAGATATAGCGTTTTTTAGCCTGACTATTAGCAGTCTCAAGCGTGCATTTTCCTTGTAAATCTTCGAAAAGTTCTGCCATTTCCAATGAGCCTATCACACCGGTAGTGGGGCCAGTTTCGTAGGTAAATTCATTTTCAGTAACCGATTGAATTACACCGCCTGTCCGTTCTTTCTGTTCAATAATCAATACACTTTTTCCTGCTTTTTTTAAATAATAGGCAAGAGTCAGACCGGTGAGTCCGGCACCAATAATGACGATTTCTTTTTCAATTGTTTTCATCAGATTGAATTATAAATTCATAAAACATTTTTATGAGCCGGTCATCGCTTTCGGGTATGGATAGCCTGCATATATTTTTGATCCCTGTTTTTTTTTCAGAACAGGGTATTATCACATGGTCTAAATCATATTTTGTTTCAAGATTTTCATTAATAAAGCTGATCGGAATCATAACAATCTGGTCAATTTTATTGTTGTGCAGCTCTTTTAAGTGCTCAATTGTGTAAGGTTCTGTCCATTCCATTTTTCCGATTTTCGATTGAAAACTCACACTGTAAGGTAGATTGAGCTTCGCGGCGATAAGTCGTGCTGAGGTTTGTATCTTATCGGCATAAGCATCTCCCCGCTCAATAAACGATTGTGGAATGGCATGGGCGCTGAACAGCAGGTAAGGATTTGAATATCCTATTTCAGTAAGTTTGGCACGAATTTGTTCTGCCCAAAAAGTAATGAAATGCTGATTCTCAAAATAATCGTCTACAAGCCTGATTTTTATATTCCCAAGTTTCATTTTTAACTGTTTTATCTCTGTTTCTAAACTTCCTGTGGTTGAAAAACTTGCTTGGGGATACATGGGTATGATTATAAAATTCTCAATACCATTGTAATATAATGCCTGTATTTCATCATGAATGAGTGGTGAAGAATAAGAATAAACGCAACGAATTAAATATTCGTCAGAAAAAAGATTTTCTAAGCCGACTCTCATTTTGTTCATCGACGAATGTAAAGGTGAACCGCCGATTTGCTGGTATTTTTTCCAGGATGATTTATAACGAGAATTACTGATAAAAGATGAGAGCAACATACGTACGGGTAGAGGAACGTTTAGTATCGCTTTATCACGAAACATACGGGAAAGAAAAATCTTCATTTCTTTTTCCGATGTAGGTGCACCCATATTGGCAAGTAGTACTGCTTTCATAGTTCTCAAAATTGTGTTTCAGTATCTCAGATGGTTGTGGAAAATTTATTTTGTGTTGGGCTATATTTTGGATCAAATGCCGCTGCAATATTTCTGACAACCAACATTCCTGTTTCTTTTACTTGTACTGAGGTTTCCGAAACTTCTACTAACCCGTCATTGATTAACTCGGCAATTTTAAACGAATTAAAGCCTGTAATTTCTAAAAACTGCTGCACCGAACAGCTGTTTTTTGATGCTATTTCAGCAAAATCAATATATCCGTTGCACATGATTTCGTTAATGGTATCGCGAATCAGCATATCATTTTTCGACATAATGTATCCCCGTTCGATGGCTATGGAATTTGTGTCAACCGCTTCGATGTATTTGTCAATCGACTTGATATTCTGTGCATAACAGCCATTCAACTGGCTTATTCCCGAAGCACCGAAAGCATAAACCTGCCCGGTTGTTTTCTTTGTGTTGTATCCCTGAAAGTTACGGTGCAGGTTTTTATCGTATTTTGCAATACTTAGTTCATCATCTTTTCGTGCAAAATGATCCATTCCAATCACTTCATATCCGTTTGCCGAGAGTTGATTGATGGCATATACCAGCATACTTAATTTTTCGTCCGATTCAGGGAAAGCATATTTCTCCAGCACTTTTTGAGCAGGATTTACCCAGGGAACATGCGCATACGAGAATGTGGCAATCCGATCCGGTTGCAACTCGATGACACGCTGAATGTTTTCCTTGAATGATTCGATGGTTTGCAGAGGCAATCCGTAGACAAGATCAATGTTCAATCCTCTGAAACCTTTCTTTTTCATGTAGGCAAGGGTTTCGTTTACGTCAATTCTGGGTGATTTTCTGTTAATAGCATCCAACACTTCGGTATGAAAATCCTGAATCCCAAGACTTATCCGGTTAAACCCAATTTCAGCTAAACTGTCGATATCTTTCAAATCGAGGTACGCCGGACTACATTCCATGGCAATCTCGGCAAAATCGGCTAAAAGGAACAGAGACCTTAGCAGATCCATGATTTCTTTTATATAACTCATTTTAATCGAGTTGGGAGTTCCGCCTCCCCAGCTTATCTGCGTTATTAGCCGTTTTTTGTCAATAAACTGAGCGATATATTCAATTTCCTTTTTTAAACGTTGGATGTATCGGTAAATTTTTTCCTCACTTTGATAAATGGCTGTATTGCAACCACAAAAATGACAACGCTGCGGGCAGAAAGGGATGTGAATATATATAGAGATATTTTCAGGTGTAGCTGAGTTAGAACGTTTTGTTTGTTCAATAAAATCAACTCCTGTAAACCCTGTTTGAAAGGCAGTTGCCGGTGGATAGCTTGTGTAGCGCGGAACCGGGACGTTGTATTTTTGAAATAAATTTTCTGAAATTTTCATTTTGATTATTCGTTAAGTTGTTCTGCTTTCATAGTTTTCTTACTCGGCAAAGCATACAGAAGAATGAAAAAGGTAAGCAACGAAAGAATGGCTTCCGTTCCAAACAAACTTCCATAGCCGAGCACATTGGCAACTTTTCCGCTTAAAGTTGCTACAATTAGGCTTCCGATATGTGTAATCACAATCTGAATCGTGAAATCCGTTCCTTCTCGTCCTTTGCGCACTGCATCCATTGAAATGGTATAAATGGCCACCGTCGATAATCCATAAGCACCCCATACCAAGCCAATGCCAATATATAACGCTTGAACGGAAGGTTTACTTCCTGAGATGATCCAAAAATAAGTTCCAGCTATCAGACTTATAGTCAGAAAAACGTATAAAGTAAGCTTCCGACCGATTTGTTTCATGATAAAACCACCCGAAAATGCTGCAAAAGCTGCCGTTAATGTTCCGAACATCCCCGACATGAATGCAATTTGTTTTATG
Source organism: Bacteroidota bacterium (assembly GCA_021779195.1). GTDB lineage: Bacteria > Bacteroidota > Bacteroidia > Bacteroidales > Paludibacteraceae > Paludibacter. The sequence continues at coordinate 24,855 of JAJYBB010000002.1, forward strand.
TTGTATCCTAAATCGACCAAATACGGTTTTAGCATAGTCATGATGCCGATAATTCCCGAATAGTAAAAAATCAGCAGCAGTATTTGTTTTCCTTTACCCTGTTGATTGAAAAACGAAAAAATATCGCGAAATGAAACCCGTTGTTTGTCAATATTTTCAGCAGGAAGTTTTTTCCTATAAAAATAAAGCGGTAAAAGGGCAACCATAACAAAAATGGAAAGCAGAATCAATACATTGGACCACCCGAAATAATGGTAAGCAACCAAAAGAACCCCGGTTCCAAAAAAAGTACCGACAAAACTACCACCCGATTGCATACTGTTTCCAAGGCTTCGTTCTGATGGTTTTAATGATAAAATGGCAAAAATATCCACGGCTATATCTTGTGTTCCGGATGCTAAAAAAGCTATAATTATCAGAAAAACAATAAGTTTAAAGTCTATCTGTAAATTCAAAAGAGAAATTGACAAAATGATAAGTGCATAAAAAATTTCGGACAGGAAAATCCATTTCCTTAAATTTTTTGTTGTACGGGTAAAATTATCGACCATTGGTGCCCATAAGAACTTCAAAATCCAGGGTAATTTGACGAGTTGCAATAAGCCGATGGACACCAGAGAATAATGTTCCTGTCGCATGATGACGGGAACCACCGTGGAGAAAAAACTCATTGGTATCGACTGAGCGATGTACAAGCTAAACAATACCGGGAATTTATGCCAATTTTTTTCGTTCATTCTTTAAAATTTTACAGACAATTTAACGCCAACTTGCAATGGTTTCCCCATTTGTACAAATTTCTTTCCCAGTGCTTCAAAATAAAATGCTTCATAGGAAGTATTGGTGAGGTTTGAACCCCAAAAATCGAACTGCAAATTTTTTCTTATAAAACTTACACGAGCATCTACTAATCCGTAAAAATTTTGTTTATGTGAATTGTTATCGTTGTAATAAATGTCTCCGTTTCCTTTGTACAAAATATTCAGAATTAGGTGGTCGAGCAGGTTTGAGTTTTGGATTTCAATTGATTTTCTTGCCTGAACCGCAAGCGTGTGTTTTGGAACATAAGGAATATAATTACCGCTATAATTGGTTGTTGCATTCATTATGTAGGTTAAATAAGTGGCGTAGGTAAATCCATAAGCCATCATAAAATCATATCCGTGAAACGAAGCAGTTTTAAGATTTACTTCCAATCCTCTGCTTGCCGAATGGCCTGCATTTTTCAACATAGAGCCGGTTCCACTGGGCGTGGTTTGATAAATTTGCTGGTTCAACCAATCGATGTAAAACAACGAGCATTCAGCGTATAATTTGTTCCTGAATAAAGTAGATTTTACACCAATTTCGTAGTTCCAACTATATTCGGGTTTAAAAGTCAAATCCTCGGAACGTTCGAAAGTGCTGTTGAATCCTCCGGTTTTATATCCACGCGCTACCAACGCGTAGAAATTTGTATTCTCCACTTTATAATTAATCGCTATTTTTGGCAATACCTGAATTGAATTTAATGGGGTATAAACAGTGTCAGCAAGATGAATAAGTGACTTATTTTTAAGTAGATCATATTTGTAACCCAGCTTGTCAGCTTCGGCATCAATTCGTATTCCGGCAGTCAGGTTCATATTTTTAACCGGAAAATCTTTTAGCGTTGATTGATGAAACAGTGCACCACCCCCTATGGTGTGATTGTAACCTTTCATCATTTCTAATTTTAATTTATAAGGATCTACAACGGTGTAATTGTCAAACTGTTGAATAAATCCAAAAGCTCCAAATAACCAGTTATACTTGTTTTTACCTTTTGAACGCAACGTGATTTCCTGCGAAACCATATTTTGTTTTTCCTTTTGCACCACAAAATAGAGCGAATCAATACTAAAATCCTGATCGATGGATTGGTTGTCGGACAAGTATTGATACGAAGTTGTTGATCGCAAATCGAAGTTTTTTGCACTGTATTTCAGCACGACGGCATCCGAAAACAAGTCGCGGGTATAGCTGCTGTATTGATTATAGGCAATTTTATTGGCTTTTTTGAGTGAATCATTGTAAGTGGCATAAGGATAACCACCCTGATTACTGTGTTCAAAACTTAAAATATTTTCAATCGAAAAGCGAGGGTTTATTTTCCAGATTAATCTGTTTCGTAAACCATACGAATCAAGTTTATCGACCTTTTGATTTAAAAAACTATTTGTAAAAAAACCATCGTTATGCCTGTAATTCAAGACCAAAGAGTAGGCAAATTTATCTCCTGTTTTGGCATAATGTCCCACGTTCATCAAATAACTTCCGTAAGTTCCGGCCTGAACGTTCAAATCCGTTCCCTGATAATCCCAGGGAGACTTAGTGAGAATGTTTATAATTCCGCCCATCGTATTCCGTCCGTATTGTGTTCCCTGCGGACCACGAAGCACTTCAATGCGATCAATATCAAAGAAATCGAAGTTAAATGCTGCTTTTTCAAAATACGGTACATGATCGACATAAAGCCCGACCGATGGTTCGTTGATGCGTGAACCAATACCGCGAATATAAATGGGCGATGTCAGTTTTGAACCGTAATCGGGCATAAACAAGTTGGCAATGATGGAAGTGGCATCAGGTAATGAGTTAATGTTCAGTGTAGCTATTTGTTTTGTTGAAAGTATGGAAACTGAATTCGGTAGATTTTGGAGTTTTGTTTCGTCTCTTGAAGCTTGAACTACAATTTCATTTAATAAAACTGAATCTTTTTTTTCAATGTTCTTATTTTGTGCTTCAAGTCTGAAAAATCCAGTTAGGATAATAATCGAAAGTAAAATTTTATTTAATGATTTCATTTTATTTTATTGGATATAAATATGAATATAAGTCAAATCACTTATTGTGGTTCGACCTATTATTGAAATATTTCAGGATATAAGTAGTTTTAATGAATTAGAGCTTGCAAAATTATAGACTGAAAAAACGTTTTTCTTTGTAAATAATTAGAATTCAAGCTATAATACCTAAATGTGGAGGAGGTCTTGAAAAAAGTTTTGAGGAGAACTTGCCTTGTATTTCAAAAAAAATAGTAGGAATATTTATAACAATCGGTTTGAAATGCGGAGGCATTTTTTTTGGTTGTTCCCAAATTTTATCAGCAATAATATCCTGTAAAAAAATGAAAGATGCTGAGGTCGTATTTTGTGAATACGCAATGGGTTGGACAAATTCAATGTTGGAAGAGACAATGGTTTGTTTTTCGGATTTAAAATGTCCGGGGGCAATCAAGCAAAAAACATACCCCAAAACCATTATAATTTGGGGAATAAAAGAGGAAAATATACCACTATCGAACATCAACATGCTGGATATAACTTTAAGCTGATTATAGCGAACAAAGATACTTTTTTTATTTTATTTTTCAACGCTGTTTTTGGAATAATATCAATCCGATTTTTTTTGATTAATTTTGTAGCGTTTTGATTTTTAGTTTTATGTCGGGGATAGCCATTTTATTTATTATAGCCATTTATTTTTCGTTGTTGCTGCTTATTTCTTTCATTGTAGGAAGAAAAAGTACTGGTAACGACGCTTTTTTTCTTGGAAATAAAAAATCGCCTTGGTGGATAGTGGCAATTGGTATGGTTGGATCTTCCATTTCCGGTGTTAGTTTTATTTCAGTTCCGGGCATGGTACATGGTATCGATTTTACGTACATGCAGACTGTTTTCGGTTTTTTTTTCGGGTACATTATTATTGCCAACGTGCTACTTCCGCTTTATTATAAACTAAACCTGACCAGCATTTACAGTTATCTTGAAGATCGTTTCGGAAAATATAGTTACAAAACTGGGGCTTCTTTTTTTCTGGTCTCTCGGATCATTGGTTCGGGAATACGCCTTTTTTTGGTTACACTTATTTTACAACATCTCATTTTTGATGCATGGCACATTCCTTTTGTGATTACCGCGCTGGGTGCTGTTTTCATGATTTGGCTTTATACCCATCGCAGTGGCATTAAAACCATAGTGTGGACAGATACACTTCAAACGCTATGTCTGTTTTCAGCTCTGATTCTGATGGTTGTTCATGTTTCCAAACAATTAAACTTTAATTTTGATGATTTATCAAAGGCAATAATGCATTATGACCATTCCCGTATTTTTGTGTTTGACAACTGGCATTCGAAACAAAACTTTTTCAAACAGTTTTTTAGTGGTATTTTTATAGCCATCGTCATGACAGGGCTTGATCAGGATATGATGCAAAAGAACCTTACCTGCAGAAACTTACATGATGCAAAAAAAAATATGTATTGGTATGGAATTGCTTTTGTGCCACTCAACTTTATTTTTTTAACACTGGGCGCAATGTTATTGATGTTGGCTTCAAAAAACAATATCCCATTACCAACATCTCCCGACGATATTTTACCTTTGTTTGCCACGCAATATCTTGGGTCTGTTGTTACCTTTTTATTTGTAATTGGAATTATTGCGGCAACTTTTGCAAGTTCTGATTCGGCTCTGGCATCACTCACCACTTCGTTTTCGGTAGATATTCTGGGTGTCAATCAAGATGATTCTAAAACCGCTGAACGAAAACGTAAACTCACCCATATCGGCATGTCGGTGTTGTTTGTGTTGATAATGCTTGTTTTTAAGGTTCTGAATAATAAGAGCATTATTGATGCTGTTTACACCATTGTTTCCTACACGTACGGTCCGTTGCTGGGAATGTTTGCTTTTGGATTATTTACCCACCGAAAAGTTAAGGACAAAATGGTTCCTTGGTTGGCAATTCTTTCTCCGATTATTTGTTACGGATTAAACCTGATTTCAACGACTGTGTTTAACTATCCATTGGGATATGAATTGTTGATTATAAATGGATTGCTTACTTTCATTGGAATGTGGTTATATTCTGAACGTAATTAAAGAGTATCAGCTTATTGTAAACGCAATCATCATATTTAGTGCGAGATCAAAAAATCGAAAAATAATTAGCAGAAAAATAACAGATTCACTCCTCATATAAAAGAATGCGAATTGGGTAAAATACAAAAACACATGTATGCTCTATTCAATTCAAAATTCAGATTGGTAATGATATAAATTAAAATAGTACGTAATAACTTAGCTTACACAATTCTAATATTAGAAATGCGCTTTATTAATAATTAATTTCACGATACAATTAACGCTTTAAACAAAAATCTAAATAAAATGGAAATAAAATCTGCTGAATTTGTAATAAGCAACACGGATTATTTAAAATGCCCCGACAGTAAATTACCCGAATACGCTTTCATCGGACGGTCAAATGTTGGAAAATCTTCGTTGATCAATATGCTTTGCAATCGCAAGGATTTGGCCATGACATCGTCGAAGCCCGGGAAAACGTTACTTATTAATCATTTTTTGATTAATAACAACTGGCATTTAGTCGATTTGCCTGGTTATGGGTATGCTTCAGCCGGAAAGAAAATGCGCCAACAGTTGCAACTAATTATTGAAAACTATATTCTTTACCGCGAACATTTGACCTGCTTGTTTGTACTGATTGACTGTAGACATGAACCGCAGAAAATTGATCTGGAATTTATGGAATGGCTTGGCGAAAATGGAGTTCCATTTGCAGTCGTGTTTACTAAACTCGATAAACTTTCGCAGTCGAATGGAACTGAAAACGTTAGAATTTACAAGGAAAAACTTTCTGAACAATGGGAAGAACTGCCACCCGTTTTCCTTACTTCATCCGAAAAACGAATAGGAAGGGATGAAGTATTGGGTTATATTGCTGAAATTAATAAACGTTTGAAAGTATAATTATATGCTTCGTTCCAACCTTTCGATCATTTAAACTTTTCGATAAGTTGAAAAATTCAACAAACGTTTGCATTCTGTTTTTTAGATTCCGTATTTAAGTTAGAACCGCTTTCTCGTAAAAAATCTATATCATTGTGTCGTATTTGTGAAATCTCAGTCTTGAAACTTGATTTTTGGCTCTAAAAATCTGAAATACTATGCTTAACATTCAAAAGAAAATGAGTAATCCCTTTCTGGCATTACTCGGATTGCCAGCCACAGCGGTTGGTTTTGCTTTGTCTACTCAAATTGCTGCATTGAGTTGGATTCTTTCCAATAAATACCATTTGGACATTCATGATGTAGCTTTTGTATGGCTCGCCGGGCCGATTGCAGGAATTTTTGGTCAGGTCATTGTGGGTTTGCTGAGCGATAATGTATGGTTCATGGGAGGTCGTCGTCGTCCATTTATAATTATTGGCGGCTTAATCAGCACAATTGCATTTCTTACTTTACCTCATATCCGTGGTATTTCGCATATTACTGGTATATCCGATATTATTCTCATTGCCTCAGTTATCGCGTTGTTTCTTGATTTGTCCATCAATGTAACTTTTAATCCGGCTCGCTCTATTATTGCCGATCTTACTCCAGAGGGTAAAATACGCACTTCTGGTTATGTATGGATGCAGATTATCTCCGGTTTTTTCGGCGTTTTTGCCTATTTTTTATCGATGGTGTTTGGCAACGAAATGCTGCTGTACATTGCAGCTGGAATCGTGTTTCTAACGGCTGTTTTTCCTATTCTTTTTATTCAGGAAAAAAAAGAAATTGAACAGACGAAGCTTGAAGATATCGAGAAATTTGGCGTTTGGCAGATTTTCAAAGAAATATTTCCGCTTTATGGATTTTTAGTGTTTGGTGTTTTCAGTTTGTTTTTTCATTTTTTCCCCGATGGACTTGCAGCATGGCATAATCCGGTTTTAATCGGAGCATTGGTGTATTCCGTGCTAATTGGTATTTACATTATTATTCAAGGCATACATCACAAATCTAACAGGAATGAGTTCCAAAAAATTATGCTTGCACACTCATTCACTTGGGTGGCTTTTCAGAGCATGTTTATTCTGACGGGTTTCTTTATCGAAAATCAGATCTTACCAAATGTTAAAATATCAAACATTGCTGCCAACTGGTTTGCAGAAAAGTTAACGGGTGTTACTCAAACAACAGGTTCGTCGGTAGGCAATATTGTATCGCTCGGATTCTTTATCCTGAATCTGATTGGGGCTATTTTTCCCTTGATTTTACAATCCATTGCCAAACGGATTGGTCGTGTAAAAACCTATATTTTTGCTCTGATATTCTCAGTAATCGGATTCTTTTATATAGCTTATTTCAGCAGGCTGGAAATCGATTTTTATATTGGCATGTTTCTAGTCGGCATTGGTTGGTCGGCTGTGATTTCGATCGTTTTTGCCATAATGAGTGAACGGGTTAATCCGGCTAAAATGGGCTTGTACATGGGGGTGTTCAATCTTGCTGTTGTGCTCCCGCAAATGATGAGCAATGGCGTGGCAAATGTAATTAAAGCCACAGGAAATCATCAGTTGCTGTATATTTTTTGTGGATTATTCGTAGCAACTTCGGTTGTTTTCTGGATTTTTGTAAAAGAGCCTGAATCGTCGACGGTGGATTCCAATTTTTCGAAAGGGGGTCATTAAAATTTACAATTTAAATAATTATAGATTTATATTTTACTTGTATCTTTGCGGTATAAAATAAAACCGCAGAATTTCAATAAATCAAGAACCGCGGGAAATGAAACACTGCGGTTTTTTTTGTTGTGAAATACAAAAAATTAATGATACTTTATGTTGATAAATAGATCAATGCATGTATTTTTTAAGTTACACTTTAAAGTGTTAATGGAGCTATTAGTTTTACTTATGTTCTTTTCTTCGTGTACTAATAAAAACCCGAAAACAACTGATAAGCCTGTAATTCAGTCGCTTAAACTGAATTACGCTAAAGGTTTTGATGTGAAATATTTTAAGGATTATAAAGAAGTAATTGTGTTCAGTCCATGGGTAAAAAATATGGTTTTTGCAAGGTATTATTTGGTAAATGATTTGAAAACGACTACCCCTGTAAATGGTTCAAAAATCAAAATTCCATTGCATACGCTTGCATCTACTTCGGTTACACATTTTGAATTTTTGAGTTTACTAGGCGAAATTCATTCTGTTACGGGTGTTTGTTCTCCTAAAATAATTTACAATAAGGAGCTAAATAAACGGATAGGAGAGGGCAAAATAACCGATTTAGGGGATGCGTTCAGTCTGAACGTGGAAAGAACAATGCAACTTCATCCCGAGGCAGTGTTAATGAGCGGTTATAACCAACGCGATCCTGCGGCTCAACGGATTGAAGAAGCAGGTATTCCGGTGATTATCGATAACGAATGGATGGAAACTTCGTTACTGGCGCGGGCAGAATGGATAAAATTTATTGCTGTGTTTTTTAATAAAGAAAAGCTGGCAAATCGTATTTTTGCAGTAGTGGATAAACGTTACAATGAAGTAAAAGCAAAAGCTGCCCGAGTGAAATACAAACCCACAGTGATGGCAGGTTCCGATTTTCGTGGTACATGGTATATGCCTGCAGGGCATAGTTTTATGGGCTGCCTTTTTGCTGATGCTGGAGCAAGATACTATTTTGCCAATGACACAACCTCCGGCAGTTTGCCGCTTAATGTCGAATCCGTGTTGAAATACTTTTCGCAAACCGATGTGTGGCTGAATTGCAGTTTCAACTCTATGAGCGATCTGGTAAAAGCTGATTCAAAGCACGCATTGTTTCGTCCTTTTAAGTTAAATCAGGTCTATAATTTTAATAAACGGTTATTGCCTTCAACTGCTAACGATTTTTGGGAGAGTGCCGTGGCACGACCTGATTTGCTGCTTTCGGACGTGATTGCCATCCTACATCCTGAACTTATGCAGGGTTATGAATTGGTATATGCACAGAAATTAATACCCTGAGTCTTTTTCGTGATTTTTTGGTTTGAAAATTAATTTTAAAAATTGTAGCATTCGTTTTTATTTTCAAACTTGATTGTCTGTTTTTTACCCGTCAATGTTTTAAAGTTGATGAAATTATGTATATTTGAGCTTCAGAATTAAATCAGAACTCCGAAAAGTAGATATTGCCAAACTTTCAACCATTCTGATTATGTTGAAAAATATTCTTTCTTCTGTATCAATCTGAATGTTCTAAAATGAAAACAGAAGTTATGGATTCCTGTATATTATATTAATAGTTAAAAATTAATCATGCTTAATCGCCGTCTCATTACATTCCTTGCCCTTTCTTTTGTTACAGTGGTTTTTTTTCTGTCTGATCTGGCATTGGGAAGCATTCATATTTCGTTACGGGAGATTATTTCGGTAATTTTTGGAAAGGGAGCTGGGGGAATCAATTCCGAGATTTTACTCAACTTTCGTTTGCCAAAAGCCATAACCGCTGTATTGGCAGGCATTTCGTTGTCGGTGGCGGGATTGCTGATGCAGACACTGTTTCGCAATCCATTAGCCGATCCATATATTTTGGGCGTTAGTTCGGGTGCTGGTTTAGGCGTGGCATTAATTACAATGGCTTCGGCTTTTATTCCTGCTGCTGTTACCGGAAGTGGTTGGGCAATGATTCTGGCTGCTGTGGCTGGGGGATCCTTGGTTTTGCTTTTAGTTGTTGGTGTTTCATTTAGGGTTCAGAGTGCTGTTTCGCTTTTGATTGTCGGTATCATGTTTGGTACCATTGCTGGGTCTTTAATCAGCGTGTTACAGAATTATAGTAATCCTGATGCAATCAAACTCTTCGTTATGTGGACATTTGGCAGTTTGAGTGCTGTAACATGGACCTATTTGCAAGCTTTAGTTCCTGTTGTTATGTTAGGATTGGGATTGTCTTTTTTTCTAAAAAAACGCTTGGATGGATTATTACTTGGCGAAAATTATGCCCGTAGTTTAGGAATTTCTATACCTCAAACCCGTTTTTTGATCGTTATAGCTGCCGGACTTTTGGCCGGAGGTATTACTGCTTTTGCAGGTCCTATTGCATTTGTAGGCGTTGCCGTTCCTCATATTGCCCGCGGGGTTTTCCGAACTTCAAGTCACAAAATTCTGTTGCCGGCAACCATGCTTTGCGGTGCATTGTTGTTGCTGATTTGTGACATTATTACCCAGATTCCAACGTATACTTTGCCGATAAACACCGTGAGTGCTTTGTTTGGTGCGCCGATTATCATCTGGATAATTCTGAAAAAAAAATAAGGTTTAATCATTACTTAAATCAAATCAAATTATATTTAACAACATCAATTAATGCCTCAGGCAAATATCGCGAAGCAATATATCATGTCAATATTAACCACCCAACAACTTTCCATCGGTTATTCCAAAAAAGGAAAAACCACCATTGTGCAGTCAGAACTTGATTTGCAACTTATTGGTGGAGAGTTAGTTTGCTTGATTGGTCCCAATGGAAGCGGAAAATCTACTTTAGTTCGTTCGCTGTGTGGATTACAAAATCCCTTGTCCGGAAATGTATTTATTGAAGGGCAGGATGTTTCAAAAATTTCAACAGCTGAGAGGGCATTGCTCATCGCTTTGGTATTGACCGACAAGGTTGAAATTGAAAATACGACCGTAGAGGATGTGGTGGCTTTTGGGCGGCATCCTTATAGCAACTGGTGGGGAAATACATCAGATGAGGATGTTATTAGGGTCAAGGATGCTATTGAAATGGTGCATTTAAAAAAACATCAATTCAAACTACTGAATGAACTTTCAGATGGAGAACATCAACGGGTGATGATAGCCAAAGCATTAGCACAAGACACCCCTATCATTTTATTGGACGAACCTACCGCTCACCTCGATTTGCCAAATAGGGTGGAGATCATGATGTTACTGCACCGGCTGGCACACGATACAGGTAAAGCAATTCTCATGTCGACCCACGAACTTGATTTGGCATTGCAAGCTGCCGATAGAATATGGTTGATGAACGATGATCAAAAAGGTGTGATCACTGGTATACCGGAGGATTTGGTGTTCAATGGGAGTTTCAACCGAACTTTCGAAAGTAAATCTTACTTTTTTAATGCTTCAAACGGTAATTTCTCGTTTAATTATCCGCTGACCAAAAAAGTTTGGGTGACGGGCGATAAAACTCGGCTTTACTGGACATTACGAGCTTTGGCACGGGCTGGTTTCAAAGTGGTGCAGGATGCTGAAATCAGTATTGAAATGACCAATTCCAATTGGAAAATTCAGGATGAAGTTTTTTATACCATCGAAGAATTATTGGCGAAATTAACCCGTTTATAGAACTGAATACAGGTTGATTTGCTCAAAACCCAGAAAAAAAGAGGCTTTTCATTACTGAATGCCTCTTTTTATATGAGTGAAAAATGTATTTATCCTAAAAAGCTTTTTAAAAGTTTGCTTTTTGCGTTTGGGCGAAGTTTGCGAATTGCTTTTTCCTTGATTTGACGGACACGTTCGCGTGTTAAACCAAATTCATCGCCAATTTCTTCAAGGGTCATTTCAGGAACTCCAATTCCAAAAAATTTTTTCACAATATCGCGCTCACGATCAGATAGAGAAAAAGCCAATACGCGTTCAATTTCTTTTGAAAGTGATTCGTTGATCAGCGACCTATCTGCGTTCGGTGAATCGTCGTTCACCATTACATCCAACAAACTATTGTCTTCGCCCTCAACAAAAGGAGCATCCACCGAAATGTGTCGCCCGGAAACTTTCATTGTGTCGATAATTTTGTCCACAGGAATGTCTAAAACATCGGCTAATTCTTCGGGTGAAGGGCGACGTTCGTTTTCTTGTTCGAATTTTGAAAATGCTTTGTTGATTTTATTTAACGAACCAACCTGATTTAAAGGCAACCGTACAATACGTGATTGTTCAGCCAACGCTTGTAAAATGGATTGACGTATCCACCATACAGCATATGAAATAAACTTGAATCCTCTGGTTTCATCAAATTTTTCGGCAGCTTTAATTAAACCCAGATTTCCTTCATTAATTAAATCAGGAAGACTTAATCCTTGATTCTGATATTGCTTTGCGACTGAAACTACAAATCGTAAGTTGGCACGGGTAAGTTTTTCTAATGCAATTCTATCTCCGTTTCGAATTCGTTGAGCCAATTCAACTTCTTCTTCTACAGTAATAAGATCTTCACGACCAATCTCTTGTAGATATTTGTCGAGTGATGCACTTTCACGATTTGTGATTGATTTTGTTATTTTTAATTGTCTCATTGTGGTGATGAAAATTAGCCTGCAAAAGTACTTATTTTTTTCCGATTCTCAAAGAAAATTGTGTGAAAACCATGGGGGCTTTTTGGATAAAGAAAACGATTACCTGAATGTAAATTTATTCTAAAACCTAATTATATGATGGAAATGTTTTTTTGAAAGTGAAATAACGTGCTAAATTGGAAGTATTGTATATAGAAACGTAAGAAATCGTTTTTTGTTTTCAATGTTTTAAAAAAAATGGAGCAAATCTGTTTAATTTCAGATTTGCTCCGGATAAAAAACGAATACCTATTTTTTGTTTTTATAAATAACTGACCGAATTTATGCTTATTTGATTTTTCTACTTAATTATATTGCAATTAATCCGCTAAATTAATAGCATAATATGTGATTTTACTGTTGGGATAAAGTCCGGCAATGTAGAAAACTTTGTCTTGCTGCCCGTTGTTGATTGCATCATTGTATGCTGACTGAACATCGTCGGGTGTGCGTATCGGTTGGTTGTTAATTTTCAGAACGATAAATCCCGGTTTTATACCTGCATCAGCAAATTTACCTTTTTGAAGCGATTTAATTTCCAATCCGTAGTTATAACCTATTTGTTGTTTCATTTTCTCGCTGATGGGTTTAAATGTGGCTCCCAATATATCATTGCTGTTTTGCGATGAAACTACGCTAAAGTTACCTTGTTGATTTTTGAGCTCAACTTTTAATTTTTCTTCTTTATTGTCTCTAACCACCGTAATGGTAATCTTATCGCCAGGGCGATATCGACCGATTTGTTCCTGTAGTTCAGTAACTGAATGAACATCGACTCCGTTCACATTGTTTATTATGTCGCCTACTTTCACGCCAGCTGCTTTGGCAGCACTTTCGTCGCCTACTTGTGCAACATATGCTCCTTCAAGGGTTTTCAGATTTTTTTCTTTGGCAAAGTCGCTGTTAATATCACGAATTTGAATACCTAATACCGCGCGTTGTACAACTCCAAATTGTCGTAAATCGGATACTACTTTTTGAACGATACTTACTGGAATAGCAAATGAATATCCTGAATAAGATCCTGTTTCAGATGCAATAGCCGTGTTTATTCCAACTAATTCACCGCGTGTGTTTACCAAGGCACCGCCACTATTACCGGGATTGACGGCAGCATCGGTTTGAATGAACGATTCAATTTTCATCTGTGAATTAATAATATTGATATTGCGGGCTTTTGCACTTACAATACCTGCTGTAACAGTCGAAGTTAAATTAAAAGGATTGCCTACTGCTAATACCCATTGCCCTACTTTTAATGAGTCTGAATTTCCAAATGCAATAACCGGAAGTTTTTGAGCATCAATTTTAATAAGTGCAATGTCGGTATTCGGATCGGTGCCGATTAATTTTGCCTTGAAAGTACGTTTGTCATTCAATGTTACTTCAATATCGGTTGAACCATCTACTACATGATTATTCGTAACGATGTAACCATCATTCGAAATAATTACACCTGATCCGACACCTTCCTGCATAGGCATATCTTTTGGATTTTGATTTTGATGGGGTGTCCCGAAGAAGTAATTGAAAAATGGATCGTTTTGAAAACCTCCGAACTCCTGAACTTTCATTGGAGTTTTTGTCTTCACATGCACAACGGCATGAACAGATAGCTCTGCCGCTTCCGTAAAATCGGGCAACATCATTCTTTCACCTGAATTATATTTGGCAAAGGTGGCGGTTGCCTGCGCTCCTTGTCCGGGAAATAATTCTTGTTCTTGTCGGGTTGAAAGGTAGCTCGTGGTTAAATTTGTTGCTACACTTACGGCTACAATTAATGCGAAAAAGCCAAGTACGCTCATTCGTTTGTTTTCAAGCATCATTTTCATTTTCATTTTCAATTAATATTTATTGGTTAGTGTATAAATTGTTTCTGAATTCACATTTCCGATTTCGAAATTATACAAAAGTCGTACCCGCAAATTAAAGAAGTATAGTTATTTATCCAAAATTAACACTCGAATTTTGATCCTTAACGCGGGTTAACCATCCAATAAAGGTTCGCAAATTTTTTTGAAAAATTAATACTAAAAAAGGCTTTCTTATACGTTGGATTGTCTTAAATTTTAAATTTATTTATTATAAATATATCGATTTATTTGGACAGAATGATAGCTTATAAATTAATCTTCATACTTCGTTCTTGAGAAATTGTTAATTGGTTATTGATTTAAATTTGAGCTATATAAAGTGCAAACTCAACATTGAACATTGACATTCAATTTTTATAGCGAATATACATATTGTAATTTATACTCATTTAACTGCATCTTCAGTCGTCTATATATCAATGAATGCCATTGCTCAGCCTCTAATTAATAAAATGACTGCCCATGATCTATTGCCATTCATCAACATTACAAGCCCTGTACTGAAAAAACTGCCAAACTTACAAATCAACCAAAAAATGTAAGTCCGCATCCGGTTGCACATACAATCATTTGTCTGCGTCTGGATTCGAAAAATAAACAAATCATAGTAATAACAGGATTGTACGGATCGTTTAATTGGAGCGTATTTTGTTGTACATCGTACCTTAATTTGTTTTGTGTATAGGTTTGTGCGTGTGTACTGATTAACGCAATTACAAGGAAAATGGATAAAGTGACAATTTTTTCATCAAACTGATTTTTTAAATATTTTAGTATGTGTTTTTTGTATACAAAAATACAATGCTTATCATTGTTAAAAGTAACATTATCTATTTTTTTTCAAAAAAATTTGCAAATATTGAATCAATATTTATGATATAGTAACCGGTTTGTTAAAATTATCGGTTAAAATTGAAGTTTTTCACGAATAATGGCCATTGAAAAAAATCATAATCCTGATCCTATTTTTTGAGAAATAGTTGTGAGTTTTGTACAGTTGTACAGTATCTGATTGAAATGTTTGAAGAAACAAGAAGATTGGCAGCATTATATCATGAACATATTTGAAGCCATCCGAAATGATTCCGGATGGCTTCATATTGAGAATCAAAGTTTTGAAAAATTGGATTATTATTTATTTCCGTAAACAGCCAGTTCGCCTAATTCTTCTTCGATTCGAAGCAATTGATTGTATTTTGCCATGCGGTCGGAGCGGCTCATGGAACCGGTTTTGATTTGACCAGAGTTTACGGCTACTGCAATGTCGGCAATGGTTGCATCTTCTGTTTCGCCCGAACGATGTGAAGTAACCGAAGTATATCCTGCCCGATGTGCCATTTCAATGGCATCGAGAGTTTCGGTAAGTGTCCCTATCTGATTTACTTTGATTAGAATAGAATTGGCACATCCTAATTCAATTCCTTTTTTAAGATAGTCAACATTGGTAACGAACAAATCGTCACCGACTAACTGAATTTTTTTACCAAGTTTATCCGTTAAGAGTTTCCAACCATCCCAATCGCCTTCAGCCATTCCATCTTCAACTGAATCAATGGGGTAATTGCTTACTAATTCGGCGAGATAATCTACTTGTTGAGCCGAAGTACGTTTAGCACCGTTAATCCCTTCAAATTTTGAATAATCGTAAATGCCATCAGCATAAAATTCGGAAGAAGCACAATCCAACCCAATCATAACATCTTTACCGGCTTTGTATCCTGCTTTTTCGATGGCTGAAATGATTGATTCAAGAGCATCTTCTGTTCCTTTCAGAGTAGGAGCAAAGCCACCTTCGTCGCCAACAGCAGTGCTTAGACTCCGGTCGTGCAGCACTTTTTTGAGAGCATGAAAAACCTCAGCTCCCATACGCAATCCTTCATGAAATGAGTTTGCACCAACCGGACGAATCATAAATTCCTGAAAAGCGATAGGAGCATCCGAATGCGATCCGCCGTTGATAATATTCATCATTGGAATTGGAAGTACATACGCGTTTGTTCCGCCTATATAGCGGTAAAGAGGTAGTTCTAAATAATTTGCAGCAGCTTTGGCAACAGCTAATGATACGCCTAAAATGGCGTTGGCACCTAAATTCGATTTTGTTTTCGTTCCATCCAATGCGATCATTTTATGGTCAATCAATCGTTGGTTTAAAGCATTCATGCCAATTAAAGCAGGAGCGAGCACTTTATTTACATTTGCTACGGCTTTTAAAACGCCTTTTCCTGAAAATCTTTTTTTGTCTCCATCGCGAAGTTCGATGGCTTCATTTTCTCCGGTTGAAGCTCCCGATGGTACGGCAGCCCGACCCATTACTCCAGATTCTAACCATACATCCACTTCTATTGTGGGATTTCCGCGTGAATCGAGTATCTCGCGGGCAATCATTTTTTCAATTTTACTCATTTTATTTCTTGTATTTTATAGTATAAATCATTGTTTTAAAAACAATTTTACCTGAAAAAGGTTCGCTGGTGAACCGAGTTTTTTAATTGAGAATGACGAAGATTCCGAAGAATAAATGGTCATAATATAAAAATAATCAAGTCCTTAGAAACATATCAATTTTAAATATGTTTAAAGGACTTGAAAAAAAATATTTGTTTAGAACTATTCTTCCGAAAGTTTGAAACTGCTCACTGTACGGGGTAACCACACACGCATAGCAGTACCTCCACGGTTATCCCACACGGCATAGGGAATCGCTGTGAATGTTTTGTTTTGGTTATTCAAGTGTACGTTGTCTGCCGAAGGTTCGATATAATTGCCCTGTCCTTGTATACAATAGGTTCCGTTTAAAATTTCAGGAAATGATTTGAATGATAATTTTGCTGAATCGGGAAGGATCAACTGATTTACATTCAATTTATTTTCGGTTTCTTCAATACAGAATAAAACGGGTCCGCGTTCAAGAGCCACTAAATTGCGGTCGGCTTTTACTTTTTCATTGGCAATTACCCGTTGAATATTCATTGGCAATTGCAGATTTACAAGGTCGCCCTTTCTCCATTCCCTGTCGATAACGGCATATCCATCAACAATTGATGCCTGAATTTTTTTGTTGTTCAGTGTGATTACGATATTTGTTTTTGGCGGATTTAGATACGAATATAAATTACTTGGAACAGGCTGATTGTTAGCCCAGCCCGGAATGCGTAAATGCAGGGCAAACTTTGTCTTTTGACGTGGTGCAATAATTAAATTAATGGATCCATCCCAAGGGTAATTGCTTTTTTGGCTTAACTGAACGTTTTGTTTTCCATTGATTTTCAATGATGTGCTGCTCCCGATATATAAATTCACGAAAATCTGATTTCCTTTTTGTGCATAAATATAGCCTGTTACAGAAGACATAAACCGGCAGAGATTAGTTGGACAACACGAACAATCGAACCAAGGTTGACGAACATAACTTCCGTCGGCAGCAAGTGGATTGGGATAAAAAAACTGTTTGCCGTCTAAACTAACGCTTGCTAACACATTATTGTAAAGACTACGCTCCAACACATCGATATATTTACTTTGTCCGTGTAATTCAAACATTCGGAAATTCCAGTAAACGTTGGCAATGGCAGCACAGGTTTCGTTATAAGCCGATTTGTTAGGAAGTTCATAATTGTTACCAAAACGTTCGCCATCGCTACGTGCTCCAATTCCTCCATTGATATAATATTTTTTGGAAACCACGTTTTCCCAGATGCTGTCAATAGCAGTTAGGTACTCTTTGTTGCCTGTCAATGCTGCAACATCAGCCATTCCTGAATAAAGATAAGCAGCTCTGACCGCATGTCCTACAGCTTCGCGTTGATCAACCACCGGTTCCTGATCTTGCCAGTACGAGCGGTTTTTGTCAAGTTTCTTGCCACGGCAATCCAAAAAGAATTTGGCTAAATTTAAGTATTTTTTTTCTCCTGTTATCCGATAAAGTCGTACCAATCCCATTTCGACAATTTCATGTCCCGGAGCATCGTTTCTTTTGCCCGGACCGAAAACCTGACAAAGCAAATCGGCATTTTTAAGTGCAATATTCAGAAAATTGCGTTTTCCCGTGGCTAAGTAATGGGCAGATGCAGCTTCGAATAGATGTCCTGAATTATAAAGTTCGTGACTCATATTTGATTCGTTGACCCAACGTTCTTTTCCTGCCCATCCAAATGGCTTTTGCGGATTAATGGTGCGTGCAGTATATAAATACCCATCCGGTTCCTGAGCTTTGCCAATGATAGTAATCAGACTGTCGACGTAATGATCGAGTTTCGGATCGGGATAAACCGACATAGAATATGATGCGCCCTCGATTATTTTATATAAATCTGTATCATCGAATGTGAAAGTAGTCATGAATTTGCCTGTATGATTGGCCGCATTGATAAAGTTTTGAACCCTTCCAGTTTGTTCGCATTTTTCGAATGAGGCAGGAATGGTGGCAGTGCGGTTTGTTTCTACGCGTTGCATCCAAAAATTATCGGTGAGTTTAACCTGGTTGAATGGAATGCCCTGAAAAGGGTAATCTAACGTTTGGGCATTTGCGTAAAGCATACAAATATTCCCAAGCAAAAGATAAATTTTGAGTTTTTTCATGTTTTTGCTTTATAACAGAGATTTATTATTCAATAAAGAATTCGTCCGAAAGTTTGTAACTGCCGGACGTAATGGATTTTCTTTAATTTATTTCCAAACTAATACTCCGGCAGGTTCTAAATCTACTTTACCGAAAATGATGGAGGAATTAGAAGGTAAATCAATATGTTGAATGGATGATGAATAATTATTGGCTATCCAAAACCCATCTCGCCAATTGAGTACAATGCCTTCGGGCAGTTCTTTGATTTGAATACCTGCATTATCATACACTTTCTTCAAAACAGCTGTTTCTAATTTACCATCGTTCGAGTCGGTACCAATATAAGTTACAGTACCTTTACCTAATTTACGGTGAATAACTGTGGCTTTCCCGGCATAGAATTGATCGGCAAAAGTAGCCCACACTTCCGTACCGTTATCGGGTTGAAGCATATCGCCCCAAACATACCACGAATAATTATTTCTATCCATCAGTATTTTACCAGCATGGTTTACATCCATCATATCGTTCATTGTTATTTGAGCTCCAATGAGATTTGAAATCATTGCAGCCCATGGTGCTTGGGCAAAATGTCCGTTTCGATCGGTTAAGCCAGTGCGTACTGACAAAACTAAGTTTCCACCATTTTGAGCGTATTTCATCCATTTTTCCACCAATTGAGGATCGACCATTTGGAATGCTGGAACTACTACAACTGGATAAGTCGATAAATCTTTTGTTTCATTTACAATATCAACCGGAACTGAGAGCGACTTCAAACCTCCGTAATATTTCAAAATATGTCCTCGTTCGTTCCAAAATGCAGTTTGCGGTTGAACGCCCGTTTCCCAAATGTTATCCATGTTAAATACCAATGCTGCTTTTCGATCTGCATATTCTTTTGGCATTAAACTATTGGGTGTATACAACTTACGTAGTTGTTTTATCTCTCTCATAAACTGGCTATATTGTTTACCTCCAACTAAAGGAGTAACTCCATCGGTTCCAACCATACCGTAATGAAATTGTTCGCCGCCAAAGATAGGTTGTCTGAAACGGTACGAACAAATAAAATCAAGACCACCGGAGAAGGCATTCCAAAGCCAGTTGTGCACAGCACCGGGGTAGGGTTGTGGGTTAAATGTGCCCCAATTCACTTGTCCGGGTTGTAATTCCATCACACCTGTAATGCCTTTGAGCGAACGGAAAAAATCGTTTGCAAACGAAATCATCCATTGATCGCCTAACCGGAATCCTTGTTTTCCAATTCCATTGGTATAGCCTGCTACAGGATACATGGTATAACTGATAAAATCCAAATCGGGATTTCTCCAGGGGTCAACGTCAGTGTGACTGCTCATAAAGTTTGTGGTTACAAACTGATTTTTAGCAATATTTTCCTTTAAAATTTTATTTTGCATCGAAATAAAAGAAGCACATTCGTCGGCGTTAAATCGTTTCATATCGACCATTGAAGTAGGACTGGCAACGCCGGAAATAAGTCGGTCGGCATTGGGCAGTTCGATTTGATTGAAATCGCTGTAAATACCTGACCAGAAAGCTGTTCCCCATGCTTTATTTAATGCATCGATGGTTTTATATTTGTTTTTAAGCCAAACTCTAAAATTTGCCTGTGCAGCAGGATTATAATCCAACGAACCATAATGTGACGGTTCATTATCAATCTGCCAACCCCACACATTTGGGTTGTTGGCATAATGTTTAGCCATAGCTTCAACGATTTTGGATGTCAGTTCTTTGTATTTCGGGCTTGACCACGAATAATGTTCACGCGTGCCGTGCATGGCTTGCTGTCCATTGGGTAAAACCACTAATACTTCGGGATATTTTTGCGTCAACCATACAGGAGGTGTGGCCGATGGAGTACACAAAATAACTTTTAATCCATGTTTACCTGCTAATTCAACAGCCTTGTCGAGCCATTTAAAATTGAAATTTCCTTCAGTAGGTTCTAATTGTGCCCATGCAAATTCAGCCATATGGGTAAATTCGAAGCCCATGTCTGCCATGTTTTTAAAATCACGATCCCATTGATCGGGATTCCATGCTTCTGGGTAATAATAAACTCCGGTTTGGACTAATTTTTCAGGCGGAAAGAAGGTATTCTGAGCTTGTAAGATATTCACTATGAATATACTTACGATAAAAAAAATTTTTTTCATGATTTTAATCGAGTTGAAATATAAAAGCTTTAAACAATTTTTTAAGCCAACTATGAATTGTAAAGAATGTTCTTGATAGATTTTGGTTACAAAAATAGGTTATTTTTTTGATGAAACATGGTAAAAATCATTCATTTTCCGGTAAAATCTGCATAAAAAAACTCATTTCTTTTGTTATTAATCATATTCTCTTTAGCAATGGGTTGAGTCATTCGGATGGAGCTTTTTGGTTGTGAATTTTATCAATTCATTTATTTTCTGGAGTTTATTTGGGTACAAAACTTAAAAAATAAAATAATTAATTTTAATCTAGACATCTGCATGATCGTCAATCACGGTGTAGTCATGATTTTCTATGAATTTGAAAATTGTGAATTTAATTAACAAATCTAATTTTCAAATTATTCAGTTTTGAAAATTGCTTTTCAATTGTAATTAATCTATTCACTAAAATATCAATTCAATATATAAATAAAATAAATATTTCCAAATTGAAAGCGAACTAATATATAGCACGGTTTGTTTCTATCAAAATTTACTATTTAAAAGTTATGCTTCAAAGAGTCTGAAATGATCGATCACTTTATTCAATTAAAACAAAACTGTATGACTAATCCAACAGAAAACAATCTTTATTTGCCTTCGAAAGAAGTCATAGCCAAAGCCAATGTGAAGGAATATGATAATTTGTACGCATTTTCCATCGAAAATCGGGAACAATTTTGGGCAGAACAGGCAGAACATTTAGGCTGGTATCAGAAATGGGATAAAGTGTTAGATGCTTCAAAACCACCATTTTTCAAATGGTTTTGTGGAGCCAAAACCAATATCGTTCACAATGCCATAGACCGGCATCAACATACCGAAGTAAGAAATAAACTCGCATTAATCTGGGAAGGTGAACCGGGCGATGTACGTTCGTTTTCGTATCATGCGCTAAACCGAGAAGTATCTCAATTTGCGAATATTCTGAAAAGCATGGGCGTTAAAAAAGGTGATGTAGTAACCATATATATGCCTCAAATTCCTGAGCAGATTTTTGCCATGTTAGCTTGTGCTAAAATTGGGGCTATACACAGCGTGGTATATGGTGGTTTTAGTCATGAGGCATTAGCCGATAGAATTAATGATGCTAACAGTCACGTGGTCATCACAGCCGATGGTGGATTCAGGCGGGGAAAAGTGGTTGAAATGAAATCTGTGGTGAACAAAGCCATGGAGCTTTCACCAACAATGGAAATTTGTATCACAATAAAGCGCGTAAATATAGATGTCTATATGGAAAATGGACGTGACTATTGGTATCACGATTTGGTATCATTGCCCATTGCTTCTTCTAAATGTGATACTGAACAAATGGATGCCAATGATACCTTGTTTTTGTTGTATACTTCGGGTTCAACTGGACGTCCCAAAGCGATGATTCATACCCATGGAGGTTATAGTGTGTACATCTCCACCACACATCGTATGGTTTTCGACATTAAACCCGATGACAGGTATTGGTGTGCTGCTGATCCAGGGTGGATTACCGGTCACAGTTATATTGTTTACGGACCTTTAATGAACGGAGCCACAATTATAATGTACGAGGGTGCTCCAACTTATCCATATCCTGATCGTTGGTGGAAAATGGTTGAACGTTACGGTATAAATATTTTGTACACCTCGCCAACTGCTATTCGTGGATTAATGCGCTTTGGTGATTCATGGCCAAATCGAAATGATTTAAGTTCGTTGCGTTTATTAGGTTCAGTAGGCGAACCAATTAATCCTGAGGCTTGGCGTTGGTATCATGAAGTGATTGGAAACAACAAGTGTCCGATTATGGATACCTGGTGGCAAACCGAAACCGGCGGATTTATGATAACCCCTTTGCCAATCACACCTTTAAAACCAGGTTCAGGATCAAAACCTTTTTTTGGAAATGAAATTGCTGTTGTTGATGATGATGGAAATGAAGTAAAAGCAGATGAAGAAGGCACCTTGGTCATTAAATCGCCTTGGCCTGGAATGACAGCAGGTATTTTTAAGGATACTCAAAGATTTATCGATATTTATTGGTCAAAATACAAAAAACAAGGTTGGTATTTAACCGGCGACTCTGCAAAAAAAGATAAAGATGGATATTTCTGGATTATTGGACGTACAGATGATGTGATAAAAGTAAGCGGATACAGACTGGGTAGTGCTGAGATTGAAGGCGTTATGATTAGTCATCCTGCGATTGTAGAATCGGCTGCCATAGCGTTGCCTCATCCAATAAAAGGGAATTGTATTCATATATTTGCAATTTTACGAAATGGATATGAGGCAAATTTAGAGTTGGAACATGACCTTATCAATCACATGGTTACTCACATGGGACCCATTGCAAAACCCGAAGCAATAACTTTTGTGGATCAACTTCCCAAAACCCGAAGTGGAAAGATTATGCGACGTGTTCTTAAAGCCAGAGCACTTGGTCTCCCGGATGGAGATTTAAGTACGTTGGAGGACTGAAATATTCTCGTTCACATTCGTTTGCTTCAAGTTGTGCACTTTCGAGCTATTATGGAATTTCTCAAATTTCTATATTGAATTTTGGGATTGAAAGTAGCTGTGCCAGGGCTTTTGGAAACAGACTTGAGTTTATAACCACAAAATTTTAATTTTACAAATAGCGAAGTGAAAAATTTACTCATTAGATGATACTGAGTTGTCTGATGAGTTTTGCTTTGTAGTAATTAATACCAACTGATTTGACAATCTTCTGTATTTTATGGTTAACTTTGCAGCCATTTTTAGTTTTTAAAATTATGAATAAAATAATTATGAATAAAATATTTTGTTCAAAGAAAGGACTCTTTTTTTAGAATTATACTTGTAAAAATCATCTCAAACGAATATAAATGAAACAGTTCCAAAATGTTACTCTTAGATTTTATTTTCTTGTTGCATTTTCTTGCGCTGCTTCATTTTCTATTTTAGCAGAAAGTACAGGAAAGTCAATTTTTTTGACTTCATCTTTTGATGGAATGAACTTGCAAAACGATAGTAGCCAGTTTTGTTATGCTCGAAGTAAACAAACCAATGACTTTATTATTTTTTGGGAGGCTGGTTATGGATCAAATCCTTCTACGGTAAGTAATTCTGCTTACAGGGTTGATGTGGACAATTTGCTCAATATCGCAGAAAAAGCCTTCGCATTTTATGCTGATTCGCTTAAATTTATAGTTCGGGGAAGTTCAAAGACAGATAATTATAAAATGATAATTCGACTCCTCTATTCAACCAACTGGCAAGCTAACGGCTCTGGAATGGATAATATGATAGGTCAACTTACTTTAAGTGCAAATGCCGCCCAAGCAGGAGGAGTCACTGTGGCTCATGAAGTGGGTCATTGCTTCCAGTATCAAACCCATTGTGATACAGGTGGGTCTGGTTGGATGTATGGATTTGGTGTAAATGGTTCAGGCGGAAATTGCTGGTGGGAACAATGCGCTCAATGGCAGGCATTTAAAGTGTTTCCTGATCAGCAATTTACTGTTTATAATTTTCCCGATTATCTTGCTAATACTCACTTGAATATTCTTGATGAAACGCAACGCTATAATAATTATTTTATTCAGGATTATTGGACTTACCTGCACGGTATAGATTTTATCGGACGCATGTGGCGTGAATCAAAATATCCTGAAGATCCGGTAGAAACGTACAAACGCATGAACGGCATTTCACAAAGCGTTTTCAATGACGAAATTTATGATTGTTCAGTTCGTTTCGTCACTTGGGATATTCCAAGAATCCGTACACAAGGTGAAAAATTTATCGACTCGCGCGGACAATGTAAAATGAACGATTCCGGAAGTGGCTATTGGATTATAGACTCTACAGACTGTGTGGCAAATTACGGTTACAATGTAATTAAACTAAATACTGCTTCACAATCTTCTACTATCAAGGTGTATTTCGAAGGGAAAATTAATGCGAAAGGATTCCGGTCATATAATCCTTTGCTTGGTGGGTGGAGATTTGGATTTGTAGCTCTTAAAAATGATGGTACTCGGGTATACAGTTCTATGGGATCTGCTTCGTATGCATTTCCAACTGACACTCTTTCGTTCAATTGTCCTGCCGATTGCAACAAACTTTGGTTGGTTGTCAGTGGAGCTCCTTCCATGCATTGGCATCACCCATGGGATAATGACATTTCAAATGACGAGCAATGGCCTTATCAGGTGAAATTTGAAAATACAAATCTTTATGGTAATTTTACTTTTAGCAAAACCGACATTCCACGTAGTGATACGTTGACATATAATCTTACACTTGCTCCAACAACCGGATCTACAAATGTTACTTATCCAAGTACGCCTATTCTGCCTGATATGAGTCGTGTTTGCCAGGATTTTTGTTTGCAATTAAGTGATATTCAATCTAAATTTGGTAGCTCGGTCAGATATGCTGCCGTAAATCCTTCCGGATCAATCGATTATAATTCTACAGCAAATGCCCCTGGTCATTGGTTCGGTAAAACTGGTTATGTAACTTCATGGGGTACATCCTCCTTTATTTTTTCGGAATTTCATTTAAGTAGTTTTACTTTTAATATTGGTCAATATCCGGGTCATTGCATTACAGGCGATAAATATACAATCCGTCAGGCATTGGTTTATACTCCATTAGGCAGTACAGTTTCCTATAAAGTAGTTTTTATATATAATATTAATATTGCAAATATCACTGCAATTAATAATGTTTTCAACGAATGGGTAACTTCTCCTGTTAAAACTACTATAATTACTGATGTCGTTAATCTTTCATCTCATGCAGCCTCATTTACAATGAGAAATCTTGATGGACGCACTGTACTTCAGGCATATAATGTTGATAAAGTCAATGTTAGTTCATTTCCTTGTGGCATTTATTTAGTAACTGTTGATGGAGTTACCATCCGAATCTTTAAGAAATAATTGGCTAATTCGATAGTAAGCTCAAGAGAAGTGTTTTGCAAAATAATCCATATTCCACTTTTGGTACAATACGTAAAGTTCCTCAATCAAACTTGTTTTAAGTTGATGCCAAACTTTTTTGTCTTCAAGTTTGATGATTTTTCTTAATCCAATCTATTAATTAGCTTTCATTGCTACTATAAAATTGAATAACTTGATTTTATAGTAAGAATTTATATTCCTATCTATCAATGAATTGACATAATAATAAAGGGCGGTCTTGGATAAAAATAGTACTCCAAAGTATTTATCCACATTATTGACATATTTCTCAACTTCCTTTTATTTTCTAATATATAATTTTGAATGTCGATTTAATTATTAAATTATTGAAAGAAAATAATCGATCATCTATTTGTCATTTTTATAAAACAACAATCTTTTTTAGTGTTTTGTTACCTCAGCATTGACGATTGATGTTTAATTTAGATTATTAACAATATTAATTTTATTGTTAGAATACCATTGAAATATCATTTAAATCTTTTTTTTGTCGTTATAATTAATTGAATATCTCGATATCGCGAACTAATAAATTTTATTATTAAAACAAATTAAATTATTTTATTATGAAGAGAAAATTTTACTTATCAATTGCGGTATTATTTGCCGCATGTGTCGGATCAATGAACATTCAGGCTCAAACGGATGTAACTGCAACTTACTTAACGAATGCTGGATTTGATAACAGCTGTAATTACCTGACATCAACTGCAGCAAGTAACCTTCCGTCAGGCAGTACAAGTAATCAAGTCATTAATGGTTGGACGTTAACTGCTTCAGCTGCTAATACCGCTTCATCTACTTTTGAATATGGATATGCAGGGACACTGAATTTGTCCGGTACTACCGGTACGATTCCTTCTCAAGGACCTGATTCATTAACAGGTGCTGGTCACGGAGCATTGGGAGTTTCTGTAGCATGGGGTTCGACTATAACTTATTATCAGACAGTAACTTTACCGGCAGGAAAATACACTCTGCAGTATGCTGCGTATAATTCAGGTCCAAATGCTGCTGATAACTGCCGCGTTGGCTGGGTGCCGGCTTCGGGAACTTCTGTTATCTCTGCCAAAACTTCTTTTGCCCAAAATACATGGACAACCGAAACCCTTACTTTTACTGTTCCAAGCTCAACAAGCGGAAATATACAAGTAGGTGTAAATGCACCGAATGCAGGTTCAGGAAGCGTTGGAAGAATTTTCTTTGATTATGTCAAACTAACACTTCTTCCTGTAGATAAGTCCGAACTTAAAAATTTAACTGATTCGGCAACTGTAATGTACAACAATCAACAACCGGTAGGAACATCGACAGTTTATGTTGATTTAAATTCAGCAACAGCTGCGGCTTTGGTGGTTTACAATAATTCAGGTGCAACTTCAGAACAAGTTTTAGGACAGGAAGTTGCCATGAAAGCTGCAATTACTAATGTTTATAATGCTATTCTTCTTCAATCAAGAATTTCAACATGGACAACACTACCGTATAATGCTACTTCAGTCATTGTTAATCCAAGTTTTGAATCAGATTTATCAGTTGGTTGGACGAACCTGGGTGGATTTGCAAGACAATCGAATACTTCTTTTCCAAAAAAGGATGGAACAAATTATGTGGAAAAATGGATGAATGCCGGCGGTTCTTTGGCTGGTCTTAAATTATCACAAACTATTACTAATATTCCCAATGGAATTTACTCGTTGAAAGTGTCTGCACAGGCAATACAACAAAGTACTAATACTTTTCCAGGAGGAGCATTTTTATTTGCAAATAACGATTCAGTCGAAATTTTTGCAGTAAATGATTATGCAGCAACTGTAACCGTTACAAACAATACTTTAAATTTTGGTTTTGTTGTAAAAACTACCGGAAACTGGGTTTCATTAGATAATTTCCAATTAACTTATGTAAGTGATGGTTCTCCTTATTTGGTGTTAAATCCTAATTCTTTATTCTTGACTCCCACTAATTTATCAAAAACATTTAACGTTTCGGGTGGCAATTTGACTCATGATGTTACATTAACTGCTCCGGCAGGTATAAGTCTGGACAAAAATACGTTGACAATTGCTCAGGTTCAAGCAGGTGCAACAGTAACAGCGACTTTTGATAACGCTACTGCCATTACCAACGGATTAATTTCAGTAACCAGTGGAACGTTGACACAAAATGTTACAGTAAACACCTCAGCTGATCATGGATGCTTTACCCCACTTTATGCTACCTTGACTAATATCATTCCTGATCCGTATTTAAATGATATTTCTGGATTTGGTGGCTGGGGGCATAAATCGGTTGTGTTTGGCGGAGCATATTGCGGAGCTGCATGCGTTAAATTTGATGCCATTACCAATACATATCCTGATGGTGCGGCATTAGATGTTTCAACGGTTGCTTGGGCTCCAAATGCAAAATATCGTTTACATGCATGGGTAAAAGCTGAAGATGGAACATTTGCATTTTTAGCTAAAAATACAAACCCGGATGTGTTGATTTCTGTGCCTATGACTGGAGATGTTTGGACTGAAATTGACACGACGTTTGTCACCGGAGCAAACCCGACTAACGGATTCTTTACCTTTAATAATGTCGATGGTGCTTCTACAGGTAAAACAGCTTATATCGATAATTATGAATTGTATAATATTTCTTCACTTAGTACAGGGGTTAATTCCTTGGGAATTGATGCCATGAATGTATATGCAACTTCCAATACATTTGTAGCTAATTTTGAGTTGCAAACAGCTGGAACAGTCGAGTTTAATATTTACAATGCTCAGGGAATGTTGTTGAAAAAATATAAATCCTTGTATAATGCAGGTATGAATCAAAAAGTGATGAATGTAAATCTTCCTTCAGGTGTTTTTCTGATTAATGTTATAAATGATGGGAAAAATTCAACGTTCAAAGTTGTGAAATAATTGATTTTTTAATCATTAGAATTAGGAGCAAAAGGGGAATCTCTATTTGCTCCTTTTTTTATGCTGTTATTTTGAAATTAATCATTTTCCATCAATTCACCATCTTTGAAATTGGATGATGAAGCAATTTTCTTTCAATTTAGTTAAATATGATTAATGGATGAATACGCTTTCAATTTATCATTGTAATTTTGCACAATTGTTTAAACAACTATTAATTATTCAACTATTATGATTCAATTACAAGATGATGAATTGTTCGATATATTGGTCGGAAAAATCTCCGCGGCGATTAACCGAACATTTTTAAGAGCATTTGCGGCCGATGGAATTGAAATTACCACCGAACAATGGTCAGTGTTGGCTTGTTTGTGGAAAAAAGACAAAGTAACCCAACAAACCCTTTGCAGCCTTACTGCAAAAGACAAACCAAGCATGACAAGACTTATTGACAAATTAGAAAACCGGAATTTAGTTACCCGTGTTTCGGACCATAATGACCGGAGAATTAATTTAATACACCTTACCGACTCTGGCATAGCATTACAACAAAGAGCAACCGATTTGGTCCAAAAAATAGCTACAAAAACTCTGAATAACATTACAGAAAATGAACTTGAAATTGGTCGTATTATGTTAAAGAAAATTATGATAAATCTGAATTAATTTCTTTATTTATATAGTTGCATAAACAACTATTGTTTAGGTAATCACAAAAATTAGTGTAAAAAAGTATGAAGAAAAAAGTATTAGTAGTCATTGCGGTCTCCATTTCCATTCAATTATTTCCGCAAAAAGTGCTGCAATTAGAAGATTGCAGGCAAATGGCATTAACTCACAACAAAAGCCTTCAAATGGCACATGAAAGTGTAATAGCCGCCAGAGAACTGAAAAAGGCAGCCTTTACGCAGTTCTTACCCAATTTTTCGGCAAACGGGGGATACACCTGGAATCAAAAAAATCTATCCTTGCTTTCGGAAGATGCGAATCTGCCGGTTTATAATCTGAATGCAGACGGTACGCCAAATTATGCAGCATCGTGGAATAATAAATGGATGCAGGTTGCAGCCAATACTTATGCCCCGTTAGATGCGAATGGGGTTCCTTTTGACCCAAAAGTAAATCCTGAAAAAATTCAGTGGAAAAGTACAGCATTGTTGCCTAAAAGTGCATTGGAATTTGATATCCATAACATTTTTGCGGGTTCAATCGGATTCGTACAACCGATTTTTATGGGAGGTAAAATTATTGAATTATACCATATTGCAAAATATGGTGAAAATATAGCACTGGCACAACAGGAAAATAAAGTAACTGAGTTACTCCTCGAAGTAGATGAAGCCTATTGGCGGGTGGTTTCGCTCGAAAATAAAGTGAAACTTGCAAAAGAATACCGAAATCTGATTGCGCAGGTCGATTCAAATGTACATGTCATGATCGATGAAGGCGTGGCCACTAAATCAGAGGCATTGAAAGTAAAAGTAAAGCTGAATGAAGCTGACATTACGATTACCAAAGCAGAAGACGGACTAAATCTTTCAAAAATGGCACTGAATCAATTGTGTGGCATGAATCTGACTGACGATTATACATTGGCTGACGAAAATTTACAGCAGGTAACCATCACTCCTCTTATTCCGGTAGAACAGGCAATTACGAATCGTCCTGAAATAAAAGCCTTGACACAGGCTGAGAATATTGCCAAATCGAACGAAAAGATTATGCTATCTCGTTTTATGCCCAATATTGGACTAACAGGTAACTATTTGATCAGCAATCCGAACGGATTCAACGGATACAAAAACGAATTCGGGGGTATGTTTTCAGTCGGGATTATTGCCAACGTACCTTTATTCCATTTTGGAGATAAGTTTCATACATTAAATGCAGCCAAATCGCAGCGGAAAATTGCAGCACTTGAATTGGAAGAAACAAAAGAAAAAATCGAACTTCAAATCAAACAGAATTCGTATAAAGTAGCTGAGAGTTTAAAAAAGAAAAATGCCACCAAACATAATATTGAAGTTGCTGAAGAAAATCTGCGCTATGCCACCGATGGATTTAAAGAGGGAGTTATTACTTCAACCGATTTATTAGGTGCACAAACAGCCTGGTTATCGGCACAATCTGATTATATTGATGCCAGTATCGATTTGAAATTATGCAATTTGTACCTTTCAAAATCACTTGGAACTCTCATAGCTCCTCAACTCAAGACACAAACTTCGTCAAAAAAATAACAAAATTACAAACGAATTTAATTGCTTTACAACAATGAAAAAAAGAAATCAGGATTTAAGAACCGGCTTAATTGCCTTAATAGTAGTAATTATATTAATTTTCATCATCGGTTTAATCGTAAACAGACCAGAACCTGTAATTATTCAGGGTGAAGCAGATGCTTCGGAAACACGGATATCGGGTAAAGTTCCGGGCAGAATTGACCGTTTTCTTGCTGAAGAAGGATCACAGGTAAAAGCAGGTGATACACTGGTGATTATAGATAGTCCGGAATTGAATGCAAAATTAGAACAGGCAAATGCCGCTGAAGATGCTGCCCGCGCGCAAAATAAAAAAGCCGTAAAAGGTGCACGAAAAGAAATGATTACCGGAGCTTATGAAATGTGGCAAAAAGCACAGGTAGGCGTTGATATCACCAAAAAATCATTCGACCGTGTGCAGCATTTATTCGACAAAGGAGTGGTAACGGCACAAAAACGCGATGAAGCAGAAGCTCAGTACAAAGCTGCCGTAGCAACCTCCCGCGCCGCTAAATCGCAGTATAACCTGGCATTAAATGGTGCCGACAGTGAAGATAAAGAAGCAACGAAGGCATTAGTGAACCGTGCAAAAGGTGCAGTTGATGAAGTAAAATCTTATTTAAATGAAACCACACTGATATCACCAATCAACGGAGAAGTAACTGAAATTTATCCAAACCGGGGAGAATTGGTCGGAACCGGTGCTCCGATTATGAGCATTGTCGATCTGAACGATAGTTGGTTCACCTTCAATGTTCGTGAAGACTTATTGGGTGATTTGAAAATGGGAAAGAAATTCACTGTAAAAGTGCCTGCTTTGAACAATCGGATAGTAGAAGTTAAAGTGAGCTATATCAAAGCATTGGCATCGTATGCTACTTGGAAAGCCACTAAAACAAGTGGACAGTTCGATGTAAAAACTTTTGAAGTACGGGCAAGGCCAACGGCTAAAGTAGCTGATTTACGCCCTGGTATGACAGCATTGTTCGTTGAATCATTAAAATAAGAATATCTAACTCCCCAAAAGGAGAAAAATAATATGTTAAATAATATATTTATATCCATAACAAATACACTGAAACGCGAATTAAAACGAATGATCAGTCGTCCGATTTATTTTATTGGAACTGTGGTGATCATGGCGTTTTGTTATGTGTTTTTTCTGACTTTTTTTGACGAAGGTCAGCCAAATAAAATGCCAATCGGAGTGATTGATTTAGATAACTCATCACTTTCCCGCAAATTTATTCGGAATTTAGAAGCCACACAACAGGTTAAAGTTGTTATGCGTCCCGAAAGTTATACTGAAGCACGTGAGCAAATGCAAAACGGAAGTATTTATGCTTTTGTGGAAATAAATCATGATTTCGCTAAAAATGTATTGTCGAACCGTCGACCAGAGTTAAATTTCTATATTAATGACAGTTATCTAATCGCTGGGTCATTAGTATTCAAGGATATTTCGTACATGAGCTTGCTTACTTCGGGTGCTGTGCAACGGGAAGTGCTCCGTGCAAAAGGTGTGGAGGAAAACCGAATCATGGGAATCATCCAACCGATTGCGTTGGATACCCATTTAATCGGGAATCCATGGGCAAGTTACGGAACGTATCTGTTGAATGTATTACTACCAGCCGTTTTACAACTTATGATCCTGATGATGACGGTTTTTGTCATTGGAGTAGAACTGAAAGAACGAACTTCCCCTGCGTGGCTCGGAAATGCCGGAAATTCAATATTTGCTGCTCTAACAGGTAAATTGCTACCATACACGGTTCTTTTTACCATCCTCGGAATTATAGGTAACGTTTTGCTCTACTCCTATATGCGTTATCCGTTGAATTCGGGCATTGGTTGGATGTTCTTAGATACATTTCTGCTGGTTATATCTACACAGGCAATCGGAATCTTTTTAATTGGTGTTACTCCCGTATTGAGAGATGGTATTACTATGGCCGGATTTTTCGGAATGCTGGGAGTTACATTTGCCGGATCAACTTTCCCGATCGAGCAAATGCCCTATCAAATCCGGATTTTCAGCGATTTATTTCCGATACACCATTATTTCAATGTCTATGTCGATCAGGCGTTGAACGGAATTGATATCCGATATTCCATTTTCTCGTTTCTGGCACTGCTTTCGTTCATCATTTTACCGTTATTTGTGTATAACAGATTGAAAAAAGCTGCTATAAACCAGAATTTTCCAATAAAATAAATGCATTACAACACCTATTTTCAATGTTCAAAAAAATAATTTCGATAATCAGTGATATTCTCAACGTGATTAAACATGAATTCCAGATTGTGTTTAAAGATCGTGGGGTGGTAATTATGATGGTACTGGCTCCATTGGCTTACCCTGTTATATACGGCATTTTGTATCAGAACGAAACACTTACAGATGTTCCCGTTGCAGTTGTTGACTATTCACGTAGTCAGACTTCACGTGAACTGTTACGTCATATTGATGCGACACAAAATGTTCATATTATCAGCACTTTCAGTAGCCTGGAAGAAGCCAAAGAAGCCTACAACAAACGATTGGTACATGGAGTAATCTATATTCCTGCCGATTTCAACAAGAAATTGTGTTCGGGTGATCAGGCCACCGTTTCCATTTATTGCGATATCAGCAGTTTTATGTATTACCGTATAATAAATCAAGCTTGTTCGTACAGTGTCTTAGATATGGGAAAACAAATACAGCTAAAACGATTAAATGCCAACGGAATAACAGGCGAAGCGGCTTCTATCATTTCTGAACCCATTCAGTCCTCTGGTGTAATACTTTATAATGAGGGGGCCGGATTTGCAAGCTTTTTAATTCCGGCATTACTCATGTTAATCATCCATCAGACGCTGTTCTTTGGAATAAGCATGATAGCAGGCACATCACGGGAAGAAAACCGTTTCCATGTATTAGTCAGCTCATCGGTACACCGGGGTGGAACGTTCAGGGTTATCGTTGGAAAAAGTATGTGTTATTTATTCATTTATGCAGCCTGGGCATTCTTTGTGTTGGGTGTGATCCCGCATGTTTTCAATCTGCCACATATCGGGCAAACCATTGATTTAATCAAATTCATGATTCCGTTTTTTATGGCAACCATTTTCTTTTCAATGACCGTATCCGTTTTTTTACCCAATCGGGAAACAGGTATGATTGTCTTCATGTTTTTTTCTCTCATTTTGTTGTTTTTGAGCGGAGTTTCCTGGCCTCAATCCAATATCAATGGATTTTGGAAAGCATTTAGCTGGATATTTCCATCTACCCAAGGCATTCAGGGCTATATAAAAATCAACAGTATGGGAGCTGAACTCAAAGCTGTTAAATACGAGTACATTAGTCTGTGGGTTCAAACAGCAGTCTATTTCGTTACTACCTGCTGGGCTTATCGCTGGCAGATAAAGAAAAGTAGTAGAAAAGCAATGCTACTTTAAATTTAGTATTTGTAATTACAATTTCCTGCGTATTTCCGTTCTTTAATTTCTTATATTTCAAAAAACATTTCTTTAAATAAGCTACATTGAGAAAGAATCATTAATTTTGTAGAAGTTTTTTGCTAAACATGTAATTTAGAAATTTACTTTTTATATTTGCCTTTAACTTCTAATCACTTTAAAATCACAAATAAAATGAATCGATTAACTTTAATGATTTTATTTCTAATGCTTTATGTTAGTATTACAGCTCAAAATGAGGTAAAACGACTGCCACAATTAAAAGCAGGCAAAATTGATAATGTCATTGCCGCCATGAGCATTCAGGACAAAGTGTATATGCTGATGGGCTTAGGTGATAATAACTGGACGAATCCACCCGTAGGCGATAAAACCGTTATTATTGATGGTGAAGCCGGACTTACCTGGTCTATCTCGAAGTTTGGTATTCCTCCAACCGTTTTGACAGATGGGCCTGCCGGTTTAAGAATTGAACCACATCCACAAGGAAAGGATTTTACGCGGTTTTGTACTGCATTTCCTACCGCAACAGCATTAGCGTCGACCTGGAATGCTGCATTGGTTGAAAACGTTGGTAAAGCCTTGGGTAATGAAGTGCTTGAATATGGATCGGATGTTTTATTGGCGCCGGCTATTAATATCCAGCGAAATCCGCTATGCGGACGTAATTTCGAATATTATTCTGAAGATCCGCTCGTTGCCGGAAAATTAGCTGCTGCAATGGTTCGAGGAGTTCAATCCAATGGAGTGGGTACTTCATTGAAACATTTTGTTGCCAATAATATTGAAACAAACCGCAAGACCATCAATGAAGTGGTGAGCCAACGTGCACTTCGCGAGATTTATCTACGTGGTTTCGAAATAGTTGTAAAGGAAGCGCATCCATGGACGGTTATGTCATC
The DNA here is from genome assembly GCA_021779195.1 of Bacteroidota bacterium. Classification (GTDB taxonomy): domain Bacteria; phylum Bacteroidota; class Bacteroidia; order Bacteroidales; family Paludibacteraceae; genus Paludibacter. The sequence continues at coordinate 60,178 of JAJYBB010000002.1, forward strand.
GTATAATCGCTTGAATGGTTTTTATACTTCAGAAAATTATGATTTACTCACCAACATTTTACGCGATGAATGGGGATTCAAAGGGTTGGTTATGTCTGACTGGTGGGCTGGTGCCGATGCCGTTGCGCAAATGAATGCCGGTAATGATTTATTGATGCCTGGGTGTTATCAACGTCAGGAACTGTTGGATGCCATAAAATATAAAAATATCGATGAGAAAGTTCTTGACCGAAATCTGAACCGGGTGTTGACCTATATCCTAAAAACTCCAAGATACAAAGGATATGTTTATTCAAATAAGCCTGATTTAAAGGCACATCAACTTGTTTCGGAAAATGCAGCTACAGAAGGTATGGTTTTGTTGAAAAATGATAACAATACATTACCATTTAAAAAAGTGAAAAGGGTGGCATTATTTGGAAAAACTTCATATCGTTACATTGCTGGCGGAACCGGTAGCGGTGAAGTAAATTATGATTATGCACCAACCATAAATGAAAGTTTTGAAAAAAACGGTTTTCAGGTAGACAAACCACTTGAAGAAATTTACAAACAATTCATCGATTCAATTAACAAACAATCATCTAAAAATGATTTGAAATTTAATGTCGATTTTCATCCCGAACTCTCTTTAAGTAAAGCGCAAATTGCTGCACAAGTTAAGAAATCAGATCTTGCCATTATAACCATTGGCAGAAATGCAGGTGAAGGATCGGATAGAAGTATTGCCGACTTTTCATTGTCTGATACTGAAAAACAACTCATTAGGAATGTATCTGAAATATTTCATGCCGCAAAGAAAAAAGTGGTGGTTGTACTCAATATCGGCGGCGTTATTGCTACTGCCGACTGGCGTGATGAGCCCGATGCCATTTTATTGGCATGGCAAACTGGACAAGAAGGAGCTTATGCTTTGGTCGATATTTTAAAAGGAACAGTAAATCCGTCTGGAAAATTGCCTATGACTTTTCCCATGACTTACAGCGATGTACCTTCAGCAAAAACTTTCCCTGGTGAGCCTGCCGATAATCCGGTGAATGCTTTCTACAACGAAGGAATTTTTGTTGGCTATCGATATTACGATACCTTTAAAGTTCCAACAGCCTATGAGTTTGGTTATGGGCTTTCGTATACCAAATTTGAATACAGTAAGTTACAATTGAGTAGCGATAAATTTAAAGATTTAATTACGGTTACTGTAAACGTAAAAAATTCAGGAAAAAAAGCAGGAAAAGAAGTGGTTGAATTGTACTTGCATGCCCCTGCTTTACAACTTGAAAAACCTGTTCAAGAGTTAAAAGCATTTGCCAAAACAGATGAACTCAAACCCGGACAAAGCCAAACCATGAAATTCACAATCGATTCCAGCTCGTTAGCCTCATTCCGAACCGATAAATCTTCATGGGTTGCCGAAAAAGGTACTTATGAAGTCCGCATTGGGGCTTCATCGAATGACATTCGGTTAAAATCAAATTTTTTACTTTCAGATGATATTACAGTAGAAAAAGTTCATAACGTACTTTATCCTAATTTTCCGATCAAAGAATTACATTATTAATTTTTTGTGTAGTTCGAAAACGATAGCTTATAGATGAAAGACAAATAGATGACGCTATGTTCTCTGTATGCGTATTTTGAATTTAAAATTCAAAAAAAAACCACTAAACAATCGGTATTTAGCGAGTGGTAATTCAATTTTCATATTGTTTCTACTGTGGCTAATAGTAATGTTCCATGTCGTATTTTCAAAAGCAGAAATTTCATCAAATCAAAAAAATCAGTAATTGACCAATTCGAAATTTTTATAAAAAAAGCTTGCCTAATTCAAGAAAAAGCAGTACTTTAGTGCGATTTTTTCGACAGTAATTAAAAAAGAATTAGATGATTGATCAAGACAGAATTATTAAAGTAAATATCGACGAAGAAATGAAATCTTCGTACATCGATTATTCCATGTCAGTGATAGTTTCGCGTGCATTGCCCGATGTACGTGATGGGTTTAAACCAGTTCACCGTCGTGTTTTATTTGGAATGAACGAGTTGGGTAACAATTCAGATAAACCTTATAAAAAATCTGCCAGAATCGTGGGTGAGGTTATGGGTAAATTCCATCCTCATGGCGATTCCTCGATTTACGGCACGTTGGTGCGCATGGCTCAGCCGTGGTCATTGAGATATCCGTTGGTCGATGGTCAAGGTAATTTTGGTTCGGTTGATGGTGACAGCCCTGCTGCCATGCGTTATACTGAAGCCCGTTTGCGTAAATTGGCAGAAGCAATGCTTGAAGATATTGAAAAAGATACAGTTGATTTTCAGCTTAACTTTGATGATACACTCAAAGAGCCTGTTGTTTTGCCTACCCGTATTCCGAATTTATTGGTAAATGGTTCTTCTGGAATTGCAGTGGGAATGGCCACCAATATGGCTCCTCACAATTTATCGGAAGTAGTTGATGCTACAATTGCTTATATTGAAAATCCTGAAATTGAAATAGCTGGTTTATTAAAGTTTATCAAAGCACCCGATTTTCCAACAGGTGGAATAATTTATGGCTATGCAGGTGTGAAAGAGGCATTTGAAACTGGACGCGGACGTATCGTGGTACGATCGAAAGTTGAAATTGAAACAGATGCACAGAGTCGCGAAAAAATTGTGATTCGCGAAATTCCTTATCAGGTTAATAAATCAGAGTTAATTAAGTCGATTGTTGCGTTGGTCGAAGAAAAACGAGTTGAAGGAATTTCCCATATCAACGACGAATCCGACCGGGAAGGAATGCGTATCGTGATTGATGTAAAGCGCGATGCCAATTCGAGTGTTGTTTTAAATAAGTTATTTAAATTCAGCGCATTACAATCATCTTTCAGCGTGAATAATATTGCATTGGTTCATGGTCGCCCGCACTTGTTAAATCTAAAAGATTTGATACATTATTTTGTCGAACACCGCCATGAAGTAGTCATCCGTAGAACAAAATATGAATTATCTGAAGCTGAAAAACGAGCCCACTTGTTAGAGGGATTTATGATAATTCTTGATAATTTAGATGAAGCCATTCAAATTATTCGCGATTCCAAAACTCCAGAAGAAGCCCGAACCCGATTGATGGAACGTTTCGGTTTGTCTGAAATTCAGTCGCGTGCCATTGTCGAAATGCGTTTACGTCAACTCACCGGCATGGAACAAGATAAATTGCGTGCCGAATATCAGGATGTTTTAAACCTGATAGCTCATTTGACAGAAATACTTGAAAAAGTGGAACTGCGCATGCAAATTATCAAAGATGAATTACTCGAAATAAAAGCAAAATACGGTGACGAACGCCGCACCGAAGTGGTTTACAGCTCCGAAGAATTTAATCCGGAAGATTTTTATTCTGATGATGAAATGATTATTACCATTTCGCATTTGGGATATATTAAACGTACCGCATTGACTGAATTCCGTGCACAGAACAGGGGAGGAGTGGGTTCGAAAGGCAGCGATTCACGTGATGAAGATTTTATTGAATATATTTATCCCGCATCAATGCATAATACCATGTTATTTTTCACTCAAAAAGGGAAATGTTATTGGTTGAAAGTATACGAAATTCCGGAAGGAAGTAAAAATTCCAAAGGTCGGGCAATCCAAAATATGCTTAATATCGATAATAATGATAGCGTGAATGCATTCATTCGAGTAAAAGGATTAGCTGATAATGAGTATATTAATTCTCATTTTCTGATTTTTGCCACTAAAAATGGGGTGATCAAAAAAACTTCGCTTGAAGCGTACTCGCGTCCAAGGCAAAATGGGGTAAATGCCATTACCATTCGGGAAGATGATCACGTTATTCAAGTAAGAATGACTGATGGAAATTCTGAAATATTGATGGCTAATCGCAATGGTCGAGCCATTCGTTTCCACGAATCGCAAGTCAGAGAAATGGGACGTACAGCAACAGGAGTTCGCGGCATGATGCTGGATGAAGACGGTCAAGATGAGGTAATCGGCATGATTTGTGTCAAAAAAGAAGAAATCCCGACGATCATGGTCGTTTCTCAACAAGGATACGGCAAACGTACCATGCTTGATGATGAAAACGGGGAGCCAGTATATCGGGTAACGCACAGAGGCGGTAAAGGTGTAAAAACTATGAATATCACTGATAAAACTGGAAAACTTGTCAGTATTAAAAATGTTTCGGATGATAATGACCTGATGATAATTAATAAATCGGGTATTACTATCAGACTAAATGTTGCCGATATTCGTGTAATGGGTCGTGCTACACAGGGTGTGCGGTTAATTAACTTAGAAAAACGTGGTGATGAAATTGCTTCGGTTTGTAAAGTTGATTCTGATCCCGTTTTAGCCGAAGAAATTGTTGAAACTATAGATGTTGAAAGTCTTGATATTGAAAACTCAGATGTAGAAAACAAGACATTGACAGATACAGAAGAAACGATTGACGAATAAGAATAATCACAAATTATACATAATTTTTAGTTGTATATTAAATCAAAAAAACAAAATTAATTGTTATGAAGAAAATTATTTTAGCCCTATTTTTAGTAGTTAGCTTTACATCTTCTTTTGCTCAGAAAGCAAATGTTTCGAAAGCAAAAAATAAAGCTTTAATGGATAATCCTGATTTTGCAGGAGCGCGTGAGGCTATTTTGCCCGCCCTTCAAGATCCCACAACCAAAAATGATCCTTATACATGGTATGTTGCCGGATTAATTGGTAACAAAGAGAATGATGTCTTGTACCAAAAAGCACTGTTAAATCAAAAGTTTGATTCCGACGAAAAAGGTAAAGCCATCTTGGAATCGTATAATTATTTTTTGAAAGCCGATAGTTTAGATCTTTTGCCCAATGCCAAAGGCAAAGTAAAACCTCGTTTTGAGAAAGATATAAAAGCGAAAATAAAAGATTATTACACGACACAGCAAAATTTAATTGCTTATGGTGCTTATTTGTATGAAAATAAAAAATATGCAGATGCTGTAAATGCATTTGATGTTTATTTACAAATACCCAAATTAACATTGATGAATCATGAAATTCCAATGGATTCAACTTATAACAAAATTTCTTACTACACGGCAATTGCAGCTTCGTATGCCAATATGCACGATAAAGCTATCTCTATTCTTGAAAATCTGAAAGATAAAAATTACGAAACACTGACTGTTTACGAATTACTATATCAGGAATATCAAACCAAAAAAGATACTGTTAATTTTGTTAAAACATTAAAAGATGGTTTTGATAAATATCCTAACGAACCTTGGTTCCTTCAAAATTTGATTAACTATTTTATTTATTCCGGAAAAACAAAAGATGCTTTAACTTATCTCAATACGGCAATTGAGCGTGAACCAAAGAATCCTCAATATCATTACGTTAAAGGTAATTTAGATGAATCGTTTGGAAATACGGATGAAGCGATTAAAGACTTCAATTTAGCCATTCAATTGGATTCTACTTTAGCTGATGCTTATGCCGGTTTGGGTCGTTTGTATTATAATAAGGCTGTAAAAGTATTGGAAAATGCTAATAATCTGAAAGATAATAAGCAAGTTGTAGTTGAACAAACCAAAGCCCAAGGGTTTTTTCAACAATCAGTTCCCTTTTTTCAGAAAGCTGCACAGTTAAAACCCAAGGAAATTGAATATAAACGTACGCTTAAAACCTTGTATTACCGTTTAAAAATGGATAAAGAATTCGAGGCAATCAATAAAGAAATTCAGGCATTGCAACAATAGAATAATAAAATTGAAGAACGGCTATTCGAGAAATTGAATAGCCGTTTTTTTAGTATTCCGAGCATGGAATGATGGTTCAAGTATGATATTCCCCATTATTGGAACAATCTCAGCAGAAAGTTAAATATGTTTTGTTGCTGCAATACGAACCTGATATCTGCTATGTAAATCAATTCTCGCCGTGAGATACATAAATCCCATTTTTATTGTAATATTCATTGTCCAAACCTGCTTGCTTTTGGCAAGGTCCAAATTCCTCAAAAGATAGAGAGATAAGTTGGAAGAAACGAGCTAAAACAGGCGTTTCAGCTTTCCACCATTCAGGCAGTTTGAATAATAATTTATTCATACAGTTGATTTTTTCGTGTAAATGTACAAGTCAATCAGCTGTTTAATAAATACAAGAATAATACTAAATGATGCTTTTTGAAGCTATAAAACAAGCCCTGGTGATGAAATCACTAGGGCTTATAAAATGATTATTGAGATTCAGAAAGATGATTTCTCTCCCAAGATAACCAGTTCAATAACACAAAGAATTTGCCTTTAATTGTATGTGTTTTTGAAATAAAAAGGGCGAAAAACGGTAGAGTTGCAAATAAAAAAGACCTACACTCTCATGTAAGTCTTTCATTTTAAACAGTCGGGATGACAAGATTCGAACTTGCGACCACTCGCCCCCCAGACGAGTACTCTAAACCGGGCTGAGCTACATCCCGCTCAATTTTTTTGTGGCACAAAATTATAAAAAAGAATTGTTTTATCGAAATTTTTAAAGCCTTTAATTGTAAAATACTGGTAATAATTTCTCAAAAATTTAATAATGAGTTCGTTCCGAAAAACAAGTTTTAATAGAATATCAATGGTTTTCAATTTGAGTCATAAATATAACACTTTCAAAATGAATTTATTAGAGCAAAAGTAATTTGGTTATCGTGTTGAATGTATCTCTTTTTCAGCGAACATACAATATTCAATTCCTTATATTTTATAGTGTCAATTTTAGAAAGATTCCTATTGATATGTCAGTTTTGTGATAACGAATAATTTTAAGATGAATGTAATTTCAAAATAACTGAATGCTACATAAGCGGACTAAACAAACGAGCAAAAGACTCTTTTAATTTTTGACTTCTTTTTCTGTTATTCCAATCATTTAAATTTAATTCCACACAATGTTCTATATCTTCAAGATAAAGTTGTTTTAGTTTTTGGGCGGTAGGGGCGTCGTAAATAAATGCATTAGCCTCAAAATTTTGGTTAAAACTTCGTTCATCAAAGTTAGCCGATCCAACAATTGAAATAAAATCATCAATCACGATAGCTTTGCTATGCAGAAAACCTCTCTGATATAAGTAAACTTTTCCGCCTGCATCAAGAACATTGCCTAAATATGTTATTGTACTGGCAGTAGAAAGAGGAGAATCAGATTTAACAGGGATCATGAGTCTCACATCTATTCCACTTAATACAGCAATTTCAATGCAATTTGAAATTACATCGGTTGGCATAAAATAGGGTGTATGAATATATACGTATTTTGTTGCACTTATAATGGCAGAGGCAATACCTTGCATGATGGATTCCCAATCTGTATCAGGTCCGCTGCTTACTAATTGGACCATATTTGGTCCGAAAATTTTTGGTTTCGGAAAGTATTCAGGTCCATCAATAAATTTTCGATCCACAAAGTACCAATCGATCATAAATAATAATTGTAATCCATGCACAGCAGCCCCTTCCATTCGAACAAATGTATCTCTCCAATTGCCCAATTTATTACCGTAAATATATCGGTCTGCAACGTTTAAGCCACCGATAAAACCGATTTCTCCATCGATCACCACTAATTTCCGGTGATTCCGATAGTTTATTTTACTACTGCGAGAAATTTTCCAGCGAAAAGGAAGAAATGCCCGCGCATAAATGCCGGCATCTCTCAAAGATTGAATATATTTTTTTGAAAGTTTAAAACTTCCCCAATAATCAAATATCATTCTTACCCGGATGCCTTCTTTTGTTTTTGAAATGAGTAACTCGCGAAGTTGGTTTGAAATCCGGTCATCGTCAAAAATAAAAAATTGGAGGTGAATATGATCCTTAGCCTTCTTGATTTCATCAAATAGCGATTCAAAACTTTCGTTTCCTGAAGAAAAAACATCGATTTTATTGTTGCAGTATCCGGAAGCATCGCTGTTTCTATTTAGCAGTTTTATTAAATTGAGTTGATTAGATGTGAAAATACTCAAATCGATATTGTTATTTTCGATTGGGATAAAGGGTCTATCTATCACTTTACGAATACTTTTCTTAGAAATTATTTTCTTTTTACGATAATCTTGACCAAAATAAAGGTACAAAATCATGCCCAATAAAGGCAGAAAGAGCAGAACCAACACCCAGGAAATGGATTTAACAGGATTCCGATTTTCTAACAATAGCACCGAAATGGTACTTAAAATGGTATATGTATAGAGAATAATAAGGAATAGAGCAAATAAATTGGTCATATTACCGTAGATTAAGCTTTTTGATTTAATGAGAGTATGATTTTTAAGCCACAAAGTTATAAAAATTCAGATTAATTTCATTATATTTAATTGCTTATGTTTGACGGATGAACATAAAAATTTATGGAAATAAAATTCGACAAAATTTCAAACCATATTCCAGCAATTTATCGGCTTCTTATTGGAGTTCATTTGTAGATCGTATTTTGAATCATGCTTGTTTCATATATTTGTAAATCAATAATATGCTATTTTCAATTTAATTTTTTGTTACTAAAAAAAACCTTATTTATAAACGACGAATTGAGTTGAAGTTGAATGGGTGGATTTATTTTACTATCTTTGCGATGCAGTAAAATTCATCTTAAACTGTATTTAAATAAATTGAAAATCAATTTGTTGATTTTTTGAATAAAAATTTATACATTGTAAAAATTATTTTTTTAATTAAATAAAATGGGTCGAATTATTTCGTTGGCGAATCAAAAAGGCGGGGTAGGTAAAACTACGACAGCCATTAATTTAGCCGCTTCGTTGGCTTCGCTTGGAAAAAAAATATTGTTGATCGATGCAGATCCTCAAGCCAACGCTTCCTCCGGTTTAGGAATTGATATTCGAAAACTCGAATTCACAATCTATGAATGTTTAATCGATAACGTTCCGCCTGTGCAGGCTATCTTATCAACCGAGGTCGAAAATTTATTTGTTTTACCTTCACATATAGATTTAGTTGGAGCAGAAATTGAAATGTTAAACTTGGATAATCGAGAAAGAGTATTGCAAAATTTATTGGTGCCGCTAAAATCTGATTATGATTATTTGTTGATTGACTGTTCGCCTTCATTAGGGTTAATTACCGTGAATGCACTTACGGCATCCGATTCGGTGATTATTCCGGTTCAATGCGAATATTTTGCACTTGAGGGTATTAGTAAACTATTGAATACCATTAAGATAATAAAAAGTAAATTAAATCCGACACTCGATATCGAAGGTTTTTTATTAACCATGTACGACAACCGTTTACGTTTAGCCAATCAGGTTTATGGTGAAGTGAAAAAACATTTTGCTGGTATGGTTTTCGAAGCCGTGATTACCAGAAATGTCAGATTAAGTGAAGCTCCAAGTCATGGAAAGCCTGTTTTGCTTTATGATGCAGAATCAAAAGGCTCTTCAAATTACATGGATCTGGCGAAAGAATTGATTGCAAAAAATGCACAATAAATAGAAACTCACGAAATTAAAGTTACATTGTAACGTTTTCGAAAAATTATGGCAAAAAACACAGGGTTAGGGCGGGGATTAGGAGCTTTAATTGATAACGACAATTTTAGTACAAGTGGTTCGTCATCAATTAATGAAGTTAACTTGGATTTAATTATTGCAAATCCAAATCAACCGCGAAGCCATTTTGACGAAGATACATTAACTGAATTAGCAGCTTCCATTCGTGAATTAGGTGTGATCTCGCCTATCACCCTTCGTAAAAACGACGATGGTACATACTTGATCATTGCAGGAGAAAGACGATTCAGGGCATCCAAACAAGTTGGATTAAAAAGCATTCCTGCTTATGTAAAAACTGCTGCCGACGAACAGGTTATGGAGATGGCATTAATTGAAAACATTCAACGGGAAGACTTGAATGCCATTGAAATAGCACTGACATTTTACCGCTTGATGGAAGAATACAAACTTACCCAGGAACGGCTTAGCGAACGGGTAGGTAAAAAACGAACCACCATTGCAAACTATTTGAGACTGTTGCGATTACCTGCTGAAATTCAGATGGGTATAAAAGATAAGAAAATTGACATGGGACATGCCCGTGCCATTTTGGGAATTGCCGACCCGGGTGTTCAGCTTCATTTATATGAATTAATTCTTAAAAATGAATATCCGGTACGGAAAGTTGAAGAGTTGGTTCGTCAGTATGCCGAAACAGCAACTTTTGATGCTCCTTCAAAAGGAACTGTACAGAATCCGCTCAAAGATCTTCCGGAGTATGAGGATTTGAAAACACAGTTAAGTAAAACTTTCGGTACTAAAATTCAATTTTCATGCAACCCTGATGGTAAAGGGAAAATAACCATTCCTTTTTCGAATGACGAGGAGTTGGCACGAATTATGGAGTTATTCGATAAAATCTAAGATGGTTTTTCGTGAATAGTAAACTTTTTATATTGTCATCTTTTTTTTTCCTGGTTACATTTTGTGTTCAGGCGCAAAATACATCTGAAAAAACGTTGATCAAAACTGATACGATTGCAAAATCAAAAGCCGAACGTACCGAAATAACCGATTCGTTGCGGCAATTAGCTTACAGACCTAATCCAATGAAAGTAGTTTGGATGGGTGCGATTATTCCGGGTTATGGACAAATTCTAAATCATAAATTATGGAAGTTACCTATTGTGTATGGTGGATTCATGGGATGTATTTATGCAATCTCATGGAATAATAATAAATATGAATCGTTTAAAAATGCATATAGAGATATCATTGATTCTGATCCCAATACCAACAGCTTTTTGAATCTTATCCCGAAAGGATATACGATCGATACGTATGGAGGAATATCGGGCTATACTTCAATTTTGAAATCTGCTCAAGACAATTATCGTCGATACCGTGATTTGAGTATCATCGTATCTGTGGGGTTTTATGCCTTAACATTAGTGGATGCTTATGTCGATGCGCAATTATATGATTTTGATATTAGTCCTGATTTATCACTTCGTTTTCAACCAACTCTGATTGATGCCGGATCGGGATTCTCGAACACGCTGGGAATGCAATGTAGCATTCGACTCAAATAATTTTTCAAATCGTTAATTTATTAGCATGATTTCCAAACGTATATATATCATTTTTATAACTTTGACAGTTGTTTTTGCGACTACTTTTGCTCAAAATAAGGAGATGAAGCAAAATGTAATTTCTCAAGTCGATACCTCAATAACTGTTCCTACCGATTTTGATAATACGTTGGATTATATGCTTAATTCATGGGCTATACAACATGCAAAAAAATCAAATTGTGAATCGAGCACCGATTTTGGAATTGTAAGCGATTCTATTTATAAGCTTCGGCTTTCGAGAATGCCTTGCTTGATGGAAATGCCTTATAACACAAGTGTACGGGCATTTATCGATTTATACACGATTAAGAAGCGTACTCAAATGGAATTTATGTTAGGCATGAGCAAGTATTATTTTCCCATGTTTGAACAGGTTTTAAGTGCCAATAATTTGCCATTAGAGTTAAGATATTTATCCATTATTGAATCGGCTTTAAATCCAACCATCCTTTCGCCAATGGGAGCTGCGGGTTTATGGCAATTAATGATTGGTACGGCAAGGATGTATGGTTTGGAGGTAAACTCACTTGTTGATGAGCGTATGTCGCCGATGAAAGCTACCAATGCAGCAGCTCATTTTTTAAAGGACTTATATTCGATTTATGGCGACTGGAACTTGGTTATCGCTTCATATAATTGTGGTCCTGGAAACGTAAACAAAGCAATCCGAAGGGCAGGAGGGAAGCGTGATTTTTGGGCAATTTATCCTTATTTACCGCGCGAAACCCGCAGCTATGTGCCTATTTTTATAGCTGCAAATTACGCAATGACTTATGCTGCTCAGCATAATTTATGTCCAGCGATTGTAAATATGCCTGCATTGACAGATACGATCATGGTGCATCAACGAATTCATTTAGAACAGGTAGCTGATGTTTTGAATATGCCAATCGAAGAGGTTCGTCTTCTTAATCCACAGTATAGAAAAGACATTATACCCGGCGACATTAAACCGTATGCGCTTTGTTTGCCTATAAATTATTCCTCCAATTTTATTGAAAAATACAATCAAATCGTAGCCTATAAAGCTGATTCGTTAATTTATAACCGCCGAAGTGAAATTGAAGTTCCTCAGGTAGCTGCTTTTTCGTATGGAGGATCTGGAAATGTAATTTATCACAAAGTCAGAAGAGGTGAAACTTTAGGTCAAATTGCCGCTCGAAATGGTATATCATTAACGAAACTCAAGAGATGGAATCACATTAGGCACAATTTGATTAAACCCGGTCAACGATTGAAAATCATTCGGTAGAAATTAATCAAAACATTCATAATTAATCGATTATATTTATGGAAAAGATTTATTACTCAATTACCGAAGTTTCCGAAATGTTTGGAATTTCTCAATCGAATTTAAGATTTTGGGAAAAAGAATTTAAACAATTACGACCTCATCGAACCCCTAAAGGCATTCGTTCGTACACAAATGAAGACATTCAACTTGTGAAGCAAATCATATATTTGGTGAACGAACAAAAATTGACATTGGATGGTGCTCGACGAAAATTAACTGAGAAAAAAGATGATGTTGCCAAAATGCAAGAACTTTCGGAGCGTTTAAAATCAATTCGAAGTGAGTTGTCAGGTATTTTGCAATCTTTATAAATTTTGATGCAGGGTTACCCGTAATATTATTATAATCTATTGAAAAACTTCAAATTATTTAGTATTGTATTCAATGTTGGTATTTTGTTTCTCATCATTGGTACTTCTCCTCTTTCAGCCAAAAATCCGAAGAATGTGATATTCATGATAGGAGATGGAATGGGTATTTCGCAAATTTTCGCAGCCATGGTAGTGAATAACAATTCGTTAGCTTTAGAAAAATGCCCAATTTGCGGTTTTTCAAAAACCTATTCTTTTGATCATTTCACAACCGATTCGAGTGCTGGAGCTACTGCTTTGGCATGTGGCGTAAAAACAAGAAATGGAATGATTGGTATGAATGCCGATTCAGTCAAAGTTCCCTCCATTCTCGAAATAGCCTCCAGAAATAATTTATCTACCGGTTTTGTTGTTGCTTGTTCGGTAACGCATGCCACTCCGGCCGCATTTATTGCCCATCAAGTTAATCGGGATATGAATGAAGAGATTGCCGTTGACATTGTAAAAAGTAAAATTGATGTGTTTATTGGCGGTGGTCGGAAATATTTTGATGCTCGGATTGATGATTGTAATTTAATGGATAGTTTGAAACATAAGAATTTTAAAATTGCTACTTCGCTCGAACAACTGAAAAAGGTAAAAAATGGAAAATTAGCCGGTTTACTTTATGATGACCAAAATCCACCAATCTCCGAGCGAGGTTCAATGCTTCCTGATGGAACATCGATAGCAATAAACATAATGAAAAACAACAAAAAAGGTTTTTTTCTTATGGTTGAAGGCTCTCAAATCGATTGGGCAGGGCATGACAGCAATACCAAATGGGTTGTAAATGAAGTGCTTGATTTTGATAAAGCAGTCGCCAAGGCTATTGATTTTGCACAAAAAGATAAAAATACATTGGTAATTATTACTGCTGATCACGAAACAGGTGGAATGGCTCTTCTCGATGGTAAGTTTGGCGCAGATTCAATCAAAGCAGTTTTTGCTACAAAGAATCATACAGGTGTTCCGGTTCCTGTATTTGCCTATGGTCCAGGTGCTGAAAATTTTTCAGGATTTATGGAAAATACAAGTTTTAAACAGAAACTTGTGAAGTTGTTGAATCTTAAATAATAAACTTAAAATCACTTTATTGAAATTGATTTTGGGTGAGATTATCTGAATTGTTTCTCAATTATTTAATATTTTGTTATTTATAATGAAAAAGATTGAATACGAGAAACGCACGGCAGAATATATGATTCGTCTTTATTGTCGCAATAAACATGGACATAAAGCATTGTGCGATGATTGTAAGAAGCTGATGATTTATACGTCACAACGGTTGGATAAATGTCCGTTCGGAGATGAAAAACCCGTTTGCCGGAATTGCAATGTGCATTGCTACCGATCTGACATGCGTGATAAAATACAAACTGTCATGCGTTTTTCAGGCCCGCGTATGATGATATATTATCCGATAGATTATGTGAAACATATGATGATAAAAAAGCCTTTGAAACATTAGATTTCAAAGGCTTTTAAATTATTATATTGTTTTGTTATTTTGATTTTGTTTTTGAACCCGAAGTTAAATCCGTAGCTGGTGCAGCAGCGGGTACAATTCCAGCAGTAGCACTTAATCCTAATTTTTTCTTAACCAAAGGCGTAATGTCATTCGATTTAGGCGACATATAAACAATGCTTTGCGTGCTGATATCGAAAATATAGAGGTAGTTGTTTTCAGAAGCCACATCATTGATAGCTTTTTTAACTTTGTCGATAACCGGTGCAAACAATTCCTGTTGTTTTTTTTGTAGATCGCTATAAGCAGTTTGTTGGAACGCTGTAATTCGTTGTTCGATGTCAGAAATTTCGCTTTGTCGGGCTTGTTTAATACTTTCAGGCATTGTGGCTTGTTTGTCCTGATAATCTTTGATTTTTGCGTTGTATTCTTCACGCATTTTTGCCAATTCACTTTCCCATTGACTTTGAAGATCGCTAATTTTCTTTTCAATCGTTGCCTTTTCGGGCATAGCTGTAAGGATTTCTTGTGTATTGACATGTCCCAATTTCACTTCTTGAGCCATTAGACCGATAGGTAATGCACAGAGCATTAATAAAAAAATTTTCTTTAACATATAATTTATTTTTATTGATTTTATGAGTTTGAAAAAACGGATTGCAAATTTAAAAAATTATTTTGAATATCCCAATTTTTGAAGTACAACATCGCTAATGTCTAGCCTCGGGTTAGTAAAAATTACACTCATTGCCGAACTTTTATCGAAAACTAAGTCCAAATCGCGCTCTTTGCTTATTTCCTGAATGGCAGTATAAACTTCGTCTTGTATAGGTTTCATTAAACTTTCGCGTTTTTTAAACAATTCCCCATCAGGTCCGAAATAGCTGCGTTTCAAATCTTGAGCTGCTTTTTCTTTTGCTACAATTTCATTTTCACGTTTAGTTTTCATATCGTCCGAGAGAAAAACAACTTCAGTTTGGTAGTCCTTGTACATTTTCTGAACATCCTGCATTTGTGTATCAACTTCCGATTGCCATTTTTTAGAAATCTGATTGAGCTGATCACTTGCTGTTTCGTATGCCGGTATATTTTTCATGATATATGCCATATCTACCATCGCGTATTTTTGTGCACCGGCTGTAACTAAAATACCCGATAATATTAGAACGGATAAAAAAAATCTTTTCATATGATTTGAAATTTTATAGTTTTCTTTCATTTTACAAATACTTTGCCAAACTCAAAAATATACTTTATCGTTATAAACAAGCACGTTCAGAAATTTCAAATTTATAAGTCTTGTCCTAATACAAAGTGGAACTGGCTTCCGCTCACTTTTCCAGTATTATCTTTATCAAATCCGTAACCCCAATCGATACCCATCATACCAAACATTGGCAGGAATATACGAACACCGACTCCAGCTGAACGTTTCAAATCAAACGGATTGAAATCGGACATTTTATTAAAGCAATTTCCAGCTTCAAGAAATGAGAGTACATAAATAGTTGCTGATTGTTCGAGTGATAGCGGGTAATGTAATTCCACTGTAAACTTGTCATAGAGATAACCCATATTTGTTCCTATTCTCGAATCGTATGGAGTGAGTGACCCATTGCTATAACCGCGCATGGCAACGTAATCGGTTCCATAAGTTGTATAACTTGACATTCCATCACCTCCCATGATAAATGTTTCGAATGGCGAACGGGCATTTACGTTATAATCTCCTAAATAAGAAAACATTACTCTACCCATAAGTACTAATTTGCTATCAGGAGTCAACGGGGTATACGTTTTGCCCGTAAATGTCCATTTATGATATTCAATAAATTTGTACCGGTCGGCATTGCTTAAATTTGGATTGGCAAATTTTTTCGGATCGAAAGCCGAGTATGGTGGTGTTATTTTCAAACCAAGCGAAAATGATGATCCACTTCGGGTATAAATCGGGTTGTCGATAGAATTCCGGCTTAAGGTTAAATTTAAGCTGAAATTGTTGTAATTGCCATCAGTCAACGGAGGTAGATAATACCATTTTTTTAACATGAAAAGTTGGTATGATAACTCGCCATAGAAAGTAAAGTAATCGTCAGGCCAATTGAGTCGTTTTCCATATCCTATTGATGCACCGGCTGTACGCATGTATTTTCCAGGATCCATCTCGCTTTGATAAAGAGAGCTGTAATTTGAACTTCCATAACTATTACCATAATAATAACTGCTGTACATTGAATTAATGTAATTGCTATAGTTTGCAGCATATCTGTCGCTTACGGCAGATTGAGTGGAGTAATAGAGTGTTGTGGATAAAGAATTTGGACGTTTCCCTCCAAGCCATGGTTCGAGGAATGATAAGCTGAATGAAGAATATGATTGTCCGTTGGTGCGTGCATTCAAGGTAAAAGTCTGTCCTTCACCTTGCGGAACAATTCGATAGGTATCGGGTTTAAACAAATTTTGAATGGCGAAGTTACTGAATTTTAATCCGATGCTTCCGACAATACCTGTTGAACCCCAACCAGCTGAAAATTCGACTTGATCACTTCCTTTGGTTTCTAATTCATACGTAATATCAACCGTTCCATTTTCAGGATCTGGTTGTATATCGGGTTTTATTTTTTCGGGATCAAATTGTCCCATTTGAGCTAATTCACGTAGCGAACGCATGATATCTTCCTGACTGTATAATTGTCCTGGTTTTGTGCGTAATTCGCGCCGTACCACATGTTCGTAAACGCGTGTATTTCCCTTGATGGTAATCTCATTGATCGTTGCCGGTTTTCCTTCAAATATTCGCATTTCGAAGTCGATCGAATCATTATTAACTCTTACTTCAACCGGATCAATCTGGAAAAACAAGTAACCCCTGTTTTGGTATAATTTACTTACGGCATCATCATCCGATTCTAAGCGAGCCATTAAAACTTTATGATTATAAACATCTCCTTTTTTTATTCCTAAAATTGCATTCAGGTACTCATAAGGATAGATCGTGTTTCCGACCCATTTTATATTTCCAAAATAATATTTTTTTCCCTCAAAAATATTCAGGTAAATGTCAACCGTTTTAGAATCATATTTAACTATACTGTCAGAAACAATATATGCATCACGATAACCAATGTCGTTGTATTTTTCAATAACGGCATTCATATCTTTCTCAAATTCTTCTTTGACGAATTTTTTTGTCCTGAAAAAGTTTCGTAAGGTTTTCTCGTTTGTCTTTTTCATAACCCATTTTATCTGATTTGCAGTCAGGGCACTATTTCCTGTTATGTAAATTTTGTGAACCGTAGTTTTCATCTTTTTATCAACAGAGATGTCAACGATAACATGTCCGGGACTTTTGGGGTCGTCATGTTGATATACATTGGTGGTTACGTTAAGAAACCCTTTATCTCCCAGAAATTTTTCGATCACTTTTTTTGCCCGATCTGAAATATCCGGCGTTATTTGGTTTCCTTTGATAATTCCAAGTTTAGGTGTTAAATCATCAATTTCTGATTTTTTCAAACCTGTAAAATTAATTTCTGAAACGCGAGGCCTTTCGGTAAGGGCAATATTCAGCCAAATTTTGCCATCTTCAATTTTAGTAGCTAAAATTTTAACGTCAGCAAAAAGTCCTTGTTTCCAAAATCGTTTTACAGCGTTGGTAATTGCATCGCCCGGAACGCTGATCACGTCACCCACTGCAAGTCCCGAAAAGCCAATTAGTACAAAATCTTCGTAATTTTGAGCACCTGTTACTGTAATTTTCGCGATTTTATATTTTGGCGCGGAGTTAGAGTATTCTATGACTGGTAATTTTGTGCTATCGTTTTCAGTTTTCGTTTGCGCTTTCGAAGTGCTTACTACAAAAAACAAGGTAAGAATGGTGAGAATGGTTTTGTATTGCATAGGAATATTGAGGTTGTCTAACTCGAAAGATTTAAAATTAAAAAAATTATTTTCCATACCGACGTTCACGTTGTTGGAAGTCATAAACGGCTTCGTAAAAGCTTTCTTTTCTAAATGCCGGCCAGTGTGTACTGGTAAAATATAATTCAGTATAAGCTATTTGCCATAATAAAAAATTACTGATTCTTAATTCTCCGCTGGTACGAATCAGTAAATCAGGATCAGGAATTGATTTTGTTGTTAAATGTTCTCGAACAAGTTCGTCATTAATTTCATCGATGCCATATTTTCCAGTTGAAACATCTTTACAAATATTTTTGAGTGCATTGGTAATTTCCCAACGCGAAGAGTAACTCAATGCTAAAATTAATGACAGACCGGAATTTTTACTTGTTTGGTCTAAACTATGTTGCAGTTTTTCAGTGGCTTTTTTTGGTAACCTGCTTAAATCACCGATGGCCATTAGTCTGACATTATTTTTATTAAGCGATGGAGTTTCTGATTCAATGGTATCGATCAGTAATTCCATCAAAGCATCGACTTCGGATTGTGGTCGTTCCCAATTTTCAGTCGAAAAAGCATATAAAGTAAGATATTTTATATTTATTTCAGCAGCTGCTTCGGTTATTTCTCTAACAGAAACAACTCCTTGTTGATGTCCCCATATCCGGTCGAAGCCGCGTTCTTTTGCCCAGCGACCATTTCCATCCATGATGATGGCAATGTGGGTGGGTACACGCGTTAGATCAATTTTATCTTTATATGTCGACATTCCTTGAACTTTATTTTTCATTATTTGTAACTGGTATTCATGCAATTACATTGTTTTTTCCAGATATCATAACCAATTCCGATTGTTAAGGTTGAATGTAAATCGTTGTTTAAAAGATTTGTACCGTTTAAGTTGTTATAATTATTGTATTTATCTGAAATTGAAGGAGCAGTGGTACCTTCTAAATTATCTGCAAAAAGCAAACGATTTGACCATTTTATATCAAGATTCCAACGGTGTCCTAATTTTAATTTAAACCCTATTCCAAATGGTAATCCCGTTTCGGGTGTTTTTTGTCCTTTATAAACATTTGAAAATAAACTTATTCCTGTGAAAATATAAGGCGAAAAAATCTTAGAAAAACGTTTATATGGATTTTTTTCTAAGTCGAAAAAATTAAATTCAGCACAAAGATCACCTACATAAACATTGTGATCAGGAATTCCCGTTCCGGCAACTATGGTGTTTAAAAATTCAGCCCGTAAAGCAAAACGTTGATTGATTAAATACCTAATGTACCCTCCGTAAGCTGGTTTTAAATTATTAAACACTAAATCATTAGCTTCTCCTATGTAATATGTACCTCCGCCTGAAATTCCTAGTTGAGCTTTGTATTCATTGTTATCAAGTTCTTGTCCTACAAGCGGACTACTTACCAAAAAAATCGCACTGACAAAAGTTAGAATTATTCGTTTCATAAGAATTGTTTTATTCAATATAAAAATTTTATTATTCTTACAACGGGTTTTTTGCGTTTAAATTTTGTAGTGGACTTGAATTTTTACTGCAACAAAAGTAGTGATAATCTTTTAATCATAACAGAATGCCTTAATTGTCAGACGTATATTTAACAAAATATTGCATTATTAGGCACATAGTAGTATTTTCAGTTGAAAGCCCTAAAATATCTGCGATTTTTATAAACGGGCATACTGTTCTAATGCTACATTTTCTTTTCGGATCATTTCTTCTTTTGCTTCAGGAGTTTTATCATCTTGACCGCACAGATGCAAGATGCCATGAATGATAATTCGCAGTAATTCATGTTTGAAAGAAACCTTGAATTTTTTTGCATTTGAGTCAACTGTTTCAATACTTATAAATATGTCCCCCGAAATCCGATTTTTCTCTGTATAATCAAAAGTTATGATGTCGGTGTAATAATCATGTTGCAGATATTGTTTGTTAATTTCTAATATTCGCTCGTCAGTGCAAAATATATAGGCTATATCACCCATTTTTTTATCATAAAATGCCGAAGTTTGCTTGATCCAGTTGTTGATTTTTTGCTTTGGAAGTGCCGGCATTTCGACCGATTCGTTAATGTATTGAATCATAGCATTTAATCTTAAATTAGTGAAAAAACAAATATCCTAATAAGATGGCTGCCGTAATTCCTGCAAAATCAGCAATTAATCCGGCAGCTAAAGCATAACGGGTATTTTTAATACCTACGGAACCAAAATAAACGGCTAAAATATAAAATGTAGTATCAGTTGATCCTTGAATAATGCATGAAAGTCGACCAACAAATGAATCAGCTCCATGTATTTTCATGGTGTCGACCATCATACCGCGTGCTCCGCTTCCACTCAATGGTTTCATAAATGCGGTGGGTAATGCATCTACAAAATCGGGATTTAAGCCAAGTTTTATTACCATCCAACGAATTCCGTTTGTCAACAAATCTAACGCACCTGATGCCCGAAAAATGCCAATAGCTACCAAAATGGCTATCAAATAGGGAATGATGCCTACTGCAACCTGAAATCCTTCTTTTGCTCCTTCGATAAATGATTCGTACACGTTTACTTTTTTGCGTAATGCCATTAAAATAAACAAGACAATGATTCCGAAAAGTAATAAATTGGCAGTTAAAGCGGAATATTGGGCAATCTGATCTTTTGATAATCTGCTTAATAACAAAATGATAGCGGCAATAAAAACCATAAGTCCAATTAAAGTTCCCATCACCGTTTTATTGAAAAGATTAATTTTTTGAAAAATGGACACGGTTATTAAGCCCGTTAATGCCGCAATAAAGGTTGAAATTAAGATGGGAAGGAAAACATCGGCAGGATTAGCTGCCCCCATTTGTGCACGATAAACCATAATGCTGATCGGGATCAGGCAAAGACCTGCGGTATTGAGCACCAAAAACATAATCATTGGATTGGAAGCGGTTTCTTTATCCGGATTGATGTCCTGAAGTTCTTTCATGGCTTTCAGTCCCATAGGTGTAGCTGCATTGTCAAGTCCAAGCATATTGGCCGAAACATTCATAAAAATACTTCCTAAAGAAGCGTGATTTTTAGGTATATCGGGTAGTATTTTTGTGAAAAAAGGAGCTACCAAACGCGAAAAATATTGAATTACGCCTCCTTTTTCACCAATTTTCATAATACCCAACCACATGGACAGTACTCCCGCTAACCCAAGTGAAATTTCGAATCCGGTTTTGGCTGAACCAAATGCAGCTTGAATTATATCGGTGAATATCTGTGTGTTTCCGGTGAATATCAACTGGAAAACAGCTATAACAAAAGCGATTAAAATAAATCCTATCCAAATATAATTGAGAATCATACTGATTTTTTTGTTTCGATTCAAAAGAAAGACTACAAAAGTACATTTTTTTTCGTTTTACAAATGCTAATTTAATCCTTGAATATCTGATAATCGAATAATTTTTAATTTCAAATCTCTTTAAATGAAATGCTGTATCAATGTCAGTTTTTACTTATCTTTTTATTATCAGTACTTTAAACCGAATTTTTATTCATTCAACTTTGTCGATGTTAATTACAGGTTAGAGATTCATCTCATTTTGTTCAATTCGTTATTCTTTGTTCGTTCTTTTGATGTAAATTTGCAAAAAAATAAAATTCATAATTCGACGTTAAAATATAAATGGATAGTTGTAAAATGATTTTCCGGTCTAAACATAAGGTTTCGTTTTTTTTTGCGTCTATTATTTTCGCGATGGTTACATTTTTGAATTCTTGTAATCAGGATATTTTTAGTACAAGCCCCAAGCATATCCTTAAATTTTCTATCGACACCTTGACTTTCGATACCGTTTTTACGACGATAGGTAGCGCTACCTCAAAAATTATGGTTTATAATAGGGGTAACCAGGCATTGAATATTAGCTCTTTAAGCGTTGCGGGAGGATCGTCTTCTCCTTTTCAAATAAATGTCGATGGAAGTCTAAATAAAGATAATAAGTTTACAAATGTTGAAATCAGAGCCAACGACAGCATGTATATTTTTGTGCAGGTAACTATAGATCCAAATCGGACTAATGCACCTCTTTTTATCGAAGATTCTTTAATGTTTATTACAAATGGTGTTTATCAAAATGTTAAATTACAGGCAGTTGGTCAGAATGTCATGATATTGAAAAATAAAATAATAACAAATGATACAACCTTATCGGCAGAAAAACCCTATCTAATTTACGGTGATTTGGTTGTGGATACTGCCAAAACCCTTACCCTGACACCTGGTTGTAAATTTTATTTTCATAATAATGCCAATCTCATTGTTTACGGAAATTTGCATGCAGAAGGTACTTTCGAAAACCCAATTTTAATGCGTGGTGACCGATTAGATAAGATCAAGTTTGCAACGCCATTTCCTTACAATAATGTTGCAGGTCAATGGGGCGGCGTATATTTACTCTGGAATGGAGGTAATCATATTTTGCGACATGTAAAAATGAACAGCGGATATGTGGGAGTTTACTTTTCGAATAACGATTTTAGTCGATTGCCTGACTTAGAAATTTCCGACTGTAAAATTCATAATTTTTTAATGTACGGTTTAGTGGTTCAAAACGGAAATGTGCAAGTGTCAAATTCTGAAATTTCAAACACAAGTAGCTATTGCGTTTTTTTAAATGGAGGGAAACATAGCTTTTTGCAGTCAACTATTGTTAACTATTTTAGTAACAGTGATGTACAACCTGTTTCACGCGATAATAAGCCGGCGGTAATGATTATGAATCTAAACCGGACGGCGCCCATGCAAAGTGTGTTTCGAAATTGTGTCATTGCAGGTAGTAACGTCAACGAGTTCAGTCTTGCATCGCGATATTTAAATCAATTCAGGGGCGTTTTCGATCATTGTTATATACAGAAAACAGATTCGATGAATTTACCCCAGTTTACTTCTATTCGTTGGTCTCAAAAAAATGATTCTATTTTTAAAAGCATTCGGTATGATTACAAAAATAATACATACTTTAATTTTATGCCCGATTCCATTTCACCCATTCGTGGTATTGCCGATCCGAATATCGCCCGTCAGTTTCCTGTCGATCTGAATGGAAACAACCGAATGACTGATAATAAACCCGATTTGGGTGCTTACCAATGGCAACCTACCCACTAAAAATAAGTAATTGAATGCATATGATTTCGAATTTCATTACTAAAAGCAAAGAAATGGAACTCTGATTTTCGTTGATTAAACGATTCGAAAATTCCGACTCTACAGTATGAAAAACGGATTTACATATCCTTCTCAGCAATTTGATTTTCAGATACTACCTTTACCTTTTTGTCGAAGTTAAAAAATACTCCTTTTTCTTTTATCCGTCATTTTCCGCTAAATCAGCGTATTCCGTTTGAAATGGAACGTCGAAAATACTCCATCTGCATTCGATTAATATTTTTAAAAGATACAATATTTATGCACAACCCCGAATTTAGTTTAAACAATTCAAAACACCTAACAAGTTTCAAAAACCTATTAGGTGTTATTCCGATTAGAAAATCGAGCGTTTCGTTTAATCTAAACTAATTAAAAGCAAATACTTAGTTCAATTTACGTATATGGTATTTTGATTGAATAAATTTATTACTGAGAATAATTGTATGTGTATTAAATCAATCGCTTCGTTGATAGATTGCAACTTTCGGTTAACAATGTGTTGTTAATGCCATTTTTAACAACACAAAGAGAACAGCTTAATTGATTTTTCACTTTGCAATGTATTAAAAAATTGATGATTACATACATGACAGTTTACTCATACTCACAATGACTATAATTGGAATCAATAGTAAATATAACGACATGATTGCGATTGTCATAATTCCCAAAAACCTGAAAAGTTTTTTCAGATTTAAAAAACTTTCGTCAATCATTGCTTGATGGTTATTTTCCACAGCTTTTTTAGCTTTTAATGCAAAATTGTAAAGGTAAAGAGCGGGGAAGAAATACAAAGCTGCCATCACGATGTAAATAATTCCGAAAAATACAAATGGAATTCCAAACTGTGTTCCGAAAAATGGAGATGATCCCAAAAATGGTGATAAAATTAACATTAAGAGAGATATAAACACAATTAAACCTACAAAGATGAATCCTAGAATTGCTAAAAAATTTGCCCATTTAGAGGTTGTTAGTAAATTTTGTTTTATCTCGGAACTAATAATCATTTCTTTTTCAGTTGTTTCGTTGTTTAATGTTTCATTTTCCATATTGTTTTTTGTTTAGTTGTTGAAAATGATAAATGATAATATTTTACAAAGATATAACTTTTATTATTAGCTTAATATGTTATGTCCATTTTTAAATATTTATATTTCAATATACGGTGTTCAAAATATTTACTTGCGCGATAAATCACATAATATACTGATATTATGCAGTATAATTATATTCGTCTTTAATTACCGCTTTTTTTCTTTAATAGATGCTTGAAAAGTTGTATTAACTCAACAGAAATTAGTAATTTTGCGGTCTCTAAGAAAATCAGATTATTAAACTATATTATGGCAGAAAAAAAATTGAATTTATTGGCTGATTTTCCATCCGTTAGCACACAGCAATGGATGGATAAAATCACCGCCGACCTCAAAGGAGCTGACTTCAACAAGAAGCTCGTTTGGAAAACCAACGAAGGCTTCAGCGTGTTGCCTTTCTATCGTGCAGAAGACATTGCAGGCTTGCAAACGAAAGATGCAGCTCCGGGTGTTTTTCCGTTTGTGCGTGGAATTAAAGCCGACAACGAGTGGTTTGTCCGTCAGGACATCGTGGTAGAATCGGCTAAAGATGCCAATGCAAAAGCATTGGACATTTTGTTTAAAGGCGTTACCTCTTTGGGTTTCAAACTGAAAAAAGAAGAATTAAGTGCTGAAACCATCGCTACCTTGCTCGAAGGTATTGCTGCTGATTGTGTGGAACTTAACTTCGGTATTTGCGTGAGCGCAGCAGCTAAGCTGGCCACGATCCTGACCGATTATTTCAATTCAAAAGGGTATGATGTAAAAAAATTACAGGGTTCCATCAATTTCGATCCAATAAACCGGATGCTTTTGGCGGGAAAAAAATTGACCAAAGATGAAATTGCCACTAAAGCTAAAGCCACTGTTTTAGCGGCTGCCGGTTTACCGTTCTACAAAGTTGTTGGTGTGAATGCAACTACCTTGAATAACTCAGGTGCTTTTATTGCCCAGGAATTGGGTTACGCATTGGCTTGGGGTAACGAATACCTGTCGTCATTGGTCGAAGCTGGTGTTGATACTTCATTGGCTGCTAAAAAAATCAAATTCAGCTTTGGAGTGGGTGGAAACTATTTTATGGAAATAGCCAAATTCCGTGCTGCCCGCATGTTATGGGCTAAAATAGTAGATGCTTATCAGCCGATATGTCGTGTGCCCGATTGTAAAAATACGGTCAATGGCATTTGCAAATGTGCTGCTAAAATGCGCATTCACGCCGAAACGTCTACGTTCAACACTACCATTTTTGACGCTAACGTAAATATGCTTCGTACGCAAACCGAAGCCATGAGCGCTACGCTCGGCGGGGTTAATTCGCTGACTGTTTCGCCTTACGATGTTGCGTACAAAACTTCCGACGAATTTTCGGAACGTATTGCCCGTAACCAACAATTATTATTGAAAGAAGAATGTCATTTCGATAAAGTAGCTGACCCTGCTGCCGGTTCTTATTATATCGAAACATTGACAAACGAAATTGCTGCTCAAGCCTGGAAATTATTCCTTGAAGTTGAGGATAACGGCGGTTTCTTTGCTGCTGTAGCTTCCGGTTCTGTTCAACAAGCCGTTAAAGCTACTGCTGCTGCTCGTTTGAAAGCTGTTTCAAGCCGACGCGAAGTATTGCTGGGAACCAACCAGTTTCCCAACTTTAGTGAGGTGGCTTTGGCAAAAGTGGAAAAAGAAGATCTCGCCGATTGTGGTTGCTCACACAGCGGAACAGAAAAACTGTTGCCTGTACGTGGGGCTGCCGAATTCGAAGCCTTGCGTTTTGCAACTGAAGGAGCTGCTAAACGTCCAAAAGCATTTATGTTGACCATTGGGAGCTTAGCAATGCGTTTGGCTCGTGCTCAGTTCTCTTGTAACTTCTTTGCTTGTGCTGGTTATGACGTTGTTGATAACTTAGGTTTTTCAACCGTTGAAGAAGGTGTTGCTGCTGCTCAGGCCGCCGGAGCTGACATTATTGTTCTTTGCTCAAGCGACGATGAATACGCTGAATTAGCTCCTGCTGCATTCAAAGCTATCGACGGAAAACAACTTTTCGTAGTAGCCGGTGCTCCTGCTTGCGCTGATGATTTAAAAGCGATTGGTATCGAATACTTTGTAAACGTAAAAAACAACGTGCTTGAAATGCTTCAGAAATTCAATTCAAAATTATTATAAACACCAAGACTCGGAGACACAAAGCAAATGAATAAAGCAGAATTAGATAATATTGGAACTAAAATTGTGGATGCAGCATATTGTGTTCATAAAGAATTCGGTCCTGGTCTATTGGAGTCTGTTTATGAATTTTGCTTGATAGAGGAATTAAAGTCACGGAACTTGACTGTAAATAGTCAAGTAAGATTACCGCTGAATTATAAAGGTAAAATATTGAACAAAGAGTTTATTATCGATATTTTGGTTGAAAATGAAATTATCATTGAGCTAAAAGCAGTTGAAATAGTACTGCCAGTTCATGAAGTTCAACTTCTTACTTATATGAAACTTGCCGACAAAAAACTTGGGTATTTGATTAATTTCAATGTTCCAATAATCAAAGAAGGCATAAAGCGTAAAATTAATGGCTACTTCTGATTCAACACAAAGACACCAAGACACGAATTTAATTATTTTTGTGTCTCAGTGTCTCCGTGTTGAAAAAAAATATTTTTGTGTCTTAGTGCCTCCGTGTTGAAAAAAATAAAAAATATGAAACCAAATTTCAAAAATATAGATATTAAAAACGTAGCTGCATCTACTGCTCAGCAGGCCGATAGCAGCTGGCTAACTGCGGAATTGATTCCGGTTAAGCCATTTTATACAAAAGATGATTTGGAAGGCATGGAGCATTTGAACTATGCTGCCGGTCTTCCTCCTTACTTACGCGGACCTTATTCGGTCATGTACGCTATGCAGCCCTGGACTATCCGTCAATACGCCGGATTCTCTACCGCTGAAGAATCAAACGCATTCTACCGTCGTAACCTTGCTGCTGGTCAAAAAGGTCTTTCGGTAGCTTTCGACTTGGCTACACACCGTGGCTACGATGCTGATCACGAACGTGTGGTTGGTGACGTAGGTAAAGCGGGTGTGTCTATCTGTTCGGTTGAAGATATGAAAGTGTTGTTCGATGGTATTCCATTGAATAAAATGTCGGTTTCTATGACTATGAACGGTGCAGTACTTCCTATCCTTGCATTTTATATCAATGCAGGTTTGGAACAAGGTGCTAAACTGGAAGAAATGGCCGGAACTATCCAAAACGATATTTTGAAAGAATTCATGGTGCGTAATACGTATATTTACCCACCTAAATTCTCAATGAAAATTATTGCTGATATTTTTGAGTTTACTTCTCAAAAAATGCCTAAGTTTAACTCTATCTCTATCTCAGGTTATCACATGCAGGAAGCTGGTGCAACTGCTGATATCGAGTTAGCTTACACATTGGCCGATGGACTTGAGTACTTACGTGCTGGAGTAAATGCAGGAATGGATATCGACTCGTTCGCTCCACGTTTGTCATTCTTCTGGGCAATTGGTATGAATCACTTTATGGAAATTGCCAAAATGCGTGCTGCACGTATGTTGTGGGCAAAAATCGTAAAGCAATTCAACCCTAAAAATCCAAAATCACTGGCGTTGCGTACGCACTCGCAAACTTCAGGTTGGTCGTTGACCGAGCAAGATCCGTTCAACAACGTGGGACGTACGTGTATCGAAGCCATGGCTGCCGCATTGGGACACACGCAATCGCTTCACACCAATGCGTTGGACGAAGCTATCGCGTTGCCAACCGATTTCTCGGCTCGTATTGCCCGTAACACACAAATCTATATTCAACAAGAAACTGATATTTGCCGTGAGGTTGACCCATGGGCAGGTTCTTACTACGTCGAATCGTTGACTAACGAATTGGCTGAAAAAGCATGGGCGTTGATCGAAGAAGTAGAAAAATTAGGTGGTATGGCTGCGGCTATCGAAACCGGTGTTCCGAAAATGCGTATCGAAGAAGCTTCTGCACGTACACAAGCTCGTATCGACTCTGGAAGTCAGGTAATTGTAGGGGTAAACAGATATCGTTTGGAAAAGGAAGATCCCATCGATATTCTCGAAGTGGACAACACAGCAGTTCGTATTCAACAAATCGAACGGTTGAAAGAACTGCGTGCCAACCGCGACGAAGCTGCTGTACAAGCTGCTTTGGCTGCCATTACCGAATGTGCTAAAACCGGAAACGGTAACTTATTAGAATTAGCTGTAGAAGCAGCACGGGTTCGCGCTTCATTGGGCGAAATTTCCGACGCTTGCGAAGCAGTTGCAGGACGTTATAAAGCAACCATCAGAACAATTTCAGGCGTGTATTCATCAGAAACCAAAAACGATGCAAACTTTCAGAAAGCTTGCGAGTTGACAGAGAAATTTGCAAAAAAAGAAGGCCGTCGTCCTCGTATCATGATTGCTAAAATGGGTCAGGATGGTCACGACCGTGGTGCGAAAGTTGTTGCTACCGGTTATGCCGACTGCGGATTCGATGTGGACATGGGACCATTGTTCCAAACTCCGGCCGAAGCAGCCAAACAAGCTGTAGAAAATGATGTTCATGTAATGGGTGTGTCTTCATTGGCAGCCGGTCACAAAACGTTGATTCCGCAGGTAATGGAAGAGCTGAAAAAACTTGGTCGCGAAGATATTATCGTTATTGCTGGTGGAGTTATTCCGGCGCAAGATTACGATTATCTGTACAAAGCCGGTGTAGCAGCTATCTTTGGTCCGGGTAGTCCGGTTGCGAAAGCAGCTTGTACAATCATGGAAATTTTGTTGGAAGAATAAGACCCTACCACTCTTGCCCTTCTTTCTTGGGAGGGTGAGAAGAACAAACGGACTTGCCATTTTATGAGGTGAGTCCGTTTTTATTTTATCAAATTATTTTATAAAAATGTGATACCGATTAATCCAAAAGCTAAACAAAATGAAAATCAAAGTGCCTACAATCGAATGATATGCAGGTGTTTTTAAAACCATAGAAACAATTTCACTGAGGTGTTTTTTCCAAAGTAACAAAATATTTGCTAAGTCGAACGAGTGAAGTCGGGTAATGTTCAATCAAAATAAATCATTCTTCGAATATTGCAAAAATTGTTTTTATTTTTTTTGCACTCTGTAGTTTTCGCTACCTTTGCACTCCGTTTTTTAAGGATAAATAAATATGAAAACAAAAATTGTAATTGTTGGACTCGGAGGCGTTGGCGGATATTTTGGTGGATTATTAGCGCAACGATATGTAGATGATCCTGAAATAGAAATCTATTTTGTAGCTCGTGGTATCCATTTGAAAAAGATCAAAGAAAAGGGATTGACATTGATTACCGAAACGGAAACTTTTCAAGTATATCCTACTTTGGCAACTGATAATGTGGCTGAAATCGGAACGGCAGATTATATTATTTTGACTCCCAAAAGTTACGATCTTGAAAGCACGGTAGCCCAAATAAAGCCAATCGTTGGTATCAACACTGTCATTCTTCCTTTACTCAATGGAATTGATAATTCCGATCGTATCAGGACATTATTACAAGGAATTGAAGTGTGGCAGGGTTGTGCATATATTGTAGCTCGATTGAATGAACCCGGAGTAGTGGAAAGTTCGGGTGGTGTTCACCGGTTTAATTTTGGGTACGAATATAAGCAAACCAATGATCGTTTAACAGAATTTGAAATGATATTGAAAAATGCTCGAATCGATGCGATTTTTCACGAAAATATCATGCACGTTATCTGGACCAAGTTCTTTTTCATTTCATCAACCGCTTCTCTTACTTCTTATTTCAATGTCAGTTTTGGTGCTTTGTTGACTGATGAATCTCGGAAAGCCACATTAGTACGTATGTTGGAGGAGTTGATTTTAATTGCCAATGCGGAAGATGCTGAAATTCAACGATCCGTTATTGATAATGTAATCCATCAACTTGAAAAGCTACCATTTGAAACCACATCTTCGATGCATAGCGATTTTAAAATCGGGAAAATGACCGAGGTTCACGGGTTGACTGGGATCGTGGTAAAATTGGGTAAAAAACACGGAATTGCTACTCCTACCTACGAAAAAGTGTATAATGAATTATGCAAACAATTGAAAATATGACATTTATTATTTTAAAAGGTGATTTGTAAATTTACCGTTAAAAATATATTGCTTGAATTATTCAAAAATTCAATTCAGTTTCATTGTCCATTTTGCTCCTAACCGGTCATACGTTTTAAACTTTCAGGCGGGTTATTTTTTTTTGAGACGCACAATCGAGTGTTTATATATAGTTGTTCAACAAACGCGCTCGTCTCTATATCTTCAATCAAACAGTAAGGTCATCACTAAAATAAGACGAGAGGAACGGAAATTTAGATTAATCCTGATGGTAATTATGATGTCCTAATGCAAATTGATACGGATAATTTTTTACAAATTTGCACTTACCAATAACACGATGCTATTTTCTGTCAAAATCATTGCTTTGTTCAGATGGGAAAAGTGATACGCTACGCTTGATGACTGAAAAATGGACTTTCCTTCTGGGGTAAGTCCATTTTTATATCAAATAAATCAGACATCTATTACGGACTTGTGATTAGATTGAATTTATTTTGTTGTGGTATCAAGAAATTGAACAACGATGTGTTTAATGTTAAATAATTTCGATTTTGCCATTTGAGTTGATTTGACGGGCATTATTTTGTCATTTCAAATTTAAATGCATGTCCTATTTTTTACACAAATTGATTTTTTGAAATCGGAGTAGGGTTAATTAAATATAATATTTCGGGGTTTATAAGTTATCAAATGTTATATATACTCCATCGATTTCACATATTTTATTTTTAATTCAATTCATCTATAAATTTACTTTGTAAATAATTCGACTCAACCTAATGTTTTCTACCTGAAATTATAGTAATAATTATTTATATATATTCATCGAATATGCATATTATGACTGATTTTCACGCTGAAATTAAAAAATTATATAATTTCTAATATTAAAATGTGGATAAAGCGTGTTTGAATTGAGAAATCAAATGTACAAGTCTGGAATAATTGCTACATGAATACAATTAATTGCTACATAAAAAAAAGAGTACCATTCCTTATTTGTGCAATTATATTTGCTACATGAAGTTTCGCAACTAATTAAGCGAACAAAATAATAATTATACAATCTAATATTAAGTAAGGAGAAGCGTTATGAAAACTATTAATTTAAAATCCATCTTTAGAACTGCAAGTATTTTGTTTTCGAGCTATTTGGTCGTTTTAATTATTTTAGTTGAAGTTTTGAAGTAATATAATTAGTTTGAAACAGAAAAGATATTATTTACACTTTTAAATTCAAAAGGAGGCACATTATGAAAACTATTAATTTAAAATCCGTTCTTTTAACCGCAAGTTTTTTGTTTACGAGTTATTTAGCAGTTTTAATTATTTTAGTTGAAATAATGAAATAATGCCATCAAAATATAATCTGTTTATATCTGATTGCTAAGTTTTAAGAGTAAAAGGATGAAATAAATACGAAGCCGGATTCCAATTTTATGGAGATTCGGTTTTTTTTTAAGTTTAAAAATCAGTTGTATTCTGAAAATTATTTACATTTGATTCTATTTATTTTTGCAGATACTCTTGATTGAAAAAGATTTCTCTTTTAATCCCCGACCTCATTATTTCCTTTTAAAGGTTGTAAAATTAATAATGATGTATTGATTTAATTATAAATCAATGATTCATTATAATTTTTAAATTGATTCATTTTTAAATTTACGTTACTCTGTTTTACAATTGGGCTGGTTGTAAGATGCTTAATTTGAATAAGTTGAAATGAATGTCAATAGACTCAAAATATTAATTGATGCTAAGATGATTTGATGTCGAAGATACATACATTAATGATTTCTTCAATCGGCAATTAGAAAAATAAATAGGATAAAATTTGTTTGATTTTTGTTTGGTTTTGTAGAGATTCTATTTAACTTTGCGAATGATTTTTTATAAGAAAATTCGATGCGAAACTATAAATTTATTATATTGAATTTTTGTTAATAAATATCGATTTGCTATCATTTCTTTTTAATGAAAATTCTTTCAAAATTTAATTTTTAAAGCTTATGCGGATGCATTCACTAATCGATCTTTTTTTTATAAATATAAGCATATAAAAAATAATAAAACCCTGAATATAATATGAATGTAAAAAAATACTTCAAAGTTGGCTTGTTATTTATTACGTTGTTCGTTCCCTCTTTTTTATATTCTCAAAATTTTGGTTATTATGCCACTGCGGTATGGTTTGAGCAAGTGGGGGTAAGCAATCAGTTTTTAAATATTAATTCAAAAGATTATATATACACAGCTCAACAAAATGCTGTTAATCTGGGTAACGGAGATTGGACAAGTATTAAATTTCAGAATTTCGGATCATTTGTCGCTAACTCAGGTACATTATTGTTCAGAGGAGCTGAAGTCAGAACCTTTAAAAAATCAAATGGAAATATATGTACTCCTGAGTTGGACTATATGATTTATCCTACAGGCTATCCGCCTTATTCAACAACTACTTTAACACTTGGAAGTGTTCAATCTTGTGATTTGACCACACAAACTTATCCGGATGGATTAGGTCCATGTAGTCTATCTGGATTTCAAAAATGGCAAACCTTAAGTTTGTCTCCAAATGCTCCTATATTGGATTTGACAAAATATCCTGAGGGAAGTTATACAATTGAACTTTATTTCAAAATACCCGGAAGTTCAATTGATCCAAATGGATGCAATGAATTTGTGCTCGACGATAATGGGGGATCGAATTATAAAGCAACTTTCCAGATTTGTCCTTCGATGTCATTTTTATCCAAAACAGATCCTGTTGCTTGTGGTGGAAACGGAACGATTACCATGAGTATCAATGGTGTACCTGATAGTGTGTATAACGATCGGTTTTATTATGAAGATGCCACCAATACGACTCACTTTTTTACCAATGTAAAAGTTCAATCTAACGTGGCTACAGTTTATGTGCCTTCGGGAACTTATACTAATATTCGTTACAATCATTCTAATAATTGTGGTCCTACTACCGGATTTAATGTAATATTAAATGAACCATCCGTTCCGACTACACCGGTCATTGGTACAATTACTCAACCTACATGTGCGCTCCCTACCGGAAGTGTCCAGTTAAGTTCTTTGCCTTCAGGAACATGGACGATCACGCCATCAGTTGGCAATCCTGTAACCGGAAGTGGAAACAGCTTTGTTTTTTCAGGATTAACCCCTTCAACAAATTACACCTTTACTGTTTCTGATGCACTTTCGTGTACTTCGGCACCAACGAGCACCGTTTCGATGAATGCATTGCAAACTCCTGCGATCCCCACTACAACTTCAATAACCCAGCCTACTTGTGCAATTCAGACAGGGACAATAACCATTGCTACTCAACCCGGAGTGGAATATAGTATAAATGGCACTACATGGCAATCAAGTAATATTTTCAGTGGGTTACCTCCCGGAACCTATTACTATTCCGTAAGAAATTTAGTTGATAATACCTGTTCAATAACTTCATCTAATCCTGTAGTGATTGCCGCAATACCTACTCCTCCGGCAGTTCCAACGGCTTCAGGCATTATTCAACCGACTTGTGGAGTACAAACCGGAAGTTTAACCATTACTCCTCAAACAGATGTTGAATACAGTTTAAATGATACCAAATGGCAAAGTAGTAATACAATTAGCGGAATTTTACCCGGAACTTATTCTTTTTATGTGCGTCATATCAGTGATACAACTTGTATAAATCAATCAGCATCAACCATAACCATCAATCCGATACCCAATGCACCGGTAGAGCCAACTGCTTTAAGTATTATTCAGCCGACATGCGGAACGCCCACCGGTTCCATCACTATAACTACGCAAAACGGAGTAGAATATAGTATTGATGGAACACATTGGCAGGCAAGTAATGTGTTCTCGGGATTGGCACAGGGTAGTTCTCTGACGCTTTATGTACGCAAAATTGCTGATAGTACTTGTGTGAATTTTTCCACTACACCTGTACAATTGATGGTTTCATCTGTCCCCGCCACACCTACAGCTGTTATTGTACAGCCAACCTGTGCAATACAAACTGGAAGTATTACAATTGCATCTCAAACCGGTGTTGAATATAGTATTGATGGGACAAACTGGCA
The DNA here is from genome assembly GCA_021779195.1 of Bacteroidota bacterium. Lineage (GTDB taxonomy): Bacteria > Bacteroidota > Bacteroidia > Bacteroidales > Paludibacteraceae > Paludibacter. The sequence goes on from JAJYBB010000002.1 coordinate 94,826, forward strand.
ACCCGGTAATACCTTTAGCAATTTAATGTCCGGAAGTTCATACACCCTTTATGTACGCAAAACTTCGGATGCAAGTTGTATAAATACTTCTGTAAGTTCTTTTACAATTCATTCAATTCCTACACCTCCTGCATTACCTACTGCCACACTAATTCAACCAACCTGTGCCATTCAATCGGGAACAATTACCATTGCAGCCCAAACGGGAGTTGAATACAGCATCAATGGATCCAATTGGCAAACAAGCAACCTATTTAGTTCTTTAGCTCCCGGAAGTTATCCGTTGTTTGTACGAAATATCAATGATAACACCTGTATTAGCCAATCAGCTTCAAACGTTTTGATTACAGCTATACCTACACCTCCCGCTGTTCCTACTATTTCTTCGGTGGTGCAGCCTACCTGTGCATTCCCTAACGGTACGATTACAATTTCAGCACAAACGGGAATTGAATATAGTATTGATGGCACCAATTGGCAATCAGGAAATGTGTTTTCCGGTTTATTGCCTGGAAGTTATACGGTTTATGCACGTGAAAAGGCAAATCCTACATGCTTTCAGACAATCGATGTGCTCATTTATGAAGTTTTATGTGCAAATGACGATGTTTTCCAACCTGTTTCAAGCCAGACTGGTGGTGTTGTCGGAAATATTTTTTCGAACGACTATTTCAATCAAAATCCACTTGATCCGTCGACTGTAAATCTTACATTATCATTACCTTCAGGGATGTCTATCGATAACAATGGGAATATTTCGGTAAATGCGCAGATGCCCGAAGGAACATATACCTTTATGTATTCAATTTGTGAAAAACAGCATCCCGACAATTGCGATACTGCAACGGTAAAGGTTCAGGTTACCGATTTTACGAAGTTTATCAGTTTTACAAAGACGGCGACTGTTCCACAATTATCGAAAGATGGAACTTACAGTATGGTTTATACCTTAACCGGTAAAAATAAATCAGCGAGTTCCATTCAGGATATTCAGATGGTGGACGATTTGACCAAAACATTCCCATCACCCATATCTTTCACTGTTGAATCGATTATGGGCGGTGATAAATTAAAAGCCAATACTCAATATGATGGAAAAACGGAACAGAATACTTTAACAGGAACAGGAAAACTCGATGCTTCAGAATCGGATTCAATTAAAATTTTCGTAAAATTAAATCCTAACGGTTTTGAAGGTACAATTTCAAATCAGGCTGCGTTTAATGCATTTTCATCAGCAAAAGGACCAATCAATAATTTGCTTTCGGATGATCCGACAAGAGTAGGCGTGAATTTACGACCGACGATTTCATTGTTACAAAAAATTGAACTTTTTATTCCCGATGCTTTTTCTCCAAACGGGGATGGCTTTAACGATAAATTTGTGATTATCCATTCTTCGGTTTATTCAATTAACCTGAAGGTTTTTAATCGCTGGGGAAATATCGTTTATCAAAATAATAATTATCAAAATGACTGGGATGGGAAAGGTTCAGGGTTGTTTTCTAATCAGGAGTTACCTAACGGTACATATTATTATGTGATTGAATTGGTAGATTCTCAAGGAGGTAAAAATCAATTATTTAAAGGATATCTTACGCTTAGAAGATAACATTATTCAAACCGCTCGATAAAAGAAATAATATGAACAAAATATTTCAACTCAACATACATACTCATCGCCACTCTATCTTTTACATATTACTTATACTTTTATGTATCAGGGCTTCGGTAATGGTTGGTCAACAAACACCAATGTATTCTCAATACATGTTCAACATGTTAAACATCAACCCAGCTTATGCGGGAAACAGAGCTGTAAACTCAGTAAATGTGCTTTATCGATACCAATGGGCTGGATTTGATGGAAGTCCTCGTACCACTGTTATTTCGTGGGATAATCGCGAGAACCAACATAATGTTGGATATGGAATTCAGTTATACAACGACCAACTCGGTATTGAAAGTACAACCGGAGTGCAGGGTTTTTATTCGTACCGTATTCCTTTCGAACATTCATCATTAACATTTGGATTAAGTGGCGGCTTACTGAATTATACAGCAAGGTATACTGATGTTTCCCTTGTTGATCCGGGTGATCCTGCATTCGGTATGGTTCAAAGTGTGTGGTTGCCTACCTTTGGTTTTGGAGTGTTGTATAACAAAGAGACCTGGTATGCCGGGTTTTCTATCCCTGCTTTGTTAAAAACAAAGGATATTTACGATGATGCCTACAGTAACATTGCATCAACCGGTGCAAGCCATCATTATTTTCTTACCGGAGGTTATATTTTTGATGCCTCTGATGTTTTGAAGATTAAGCCTTCCATGCTGATTAAACTTATGGATGGTGCACCCGTGCAGGCTGATTTTAATGTAAATGCCTGGTGGCAGAATAAAGTAGGATTGGGGGTGAGTTATCGTACCGGTGATGCAATAATTGGAATGGCTGAAATTCAGATCACTCCACAAATTCGCATTGGTTATGCGTATGATTATACGTTGTCGGCTTTAAGCATGTTTAACCAGGGTACACACGAAATCATGTTACGCTATGAATTTGACCTTCATAAAACATTGGATTTTCTTTCACCGCGATACTATTAGATAGAGCGTCTTACAATGACATTCTATTCGTTTTATTACTTATTCTATGTGCAATCATTCAATCAGCATCAGATTATGAAAATATGTTTTAAATCCTTTCAAATAATACTTGTCCTTCTTTTTGTTGGGTTGGTGCTTCCTGCATTCGGCAAACCGCAATCGAAACCCATCCCGGCAGACTGTATTCCATTATTAACTAAAGCCAATACTGCGTACGTACATTCACAATATTCAATTGCTGCTCCCTTGTTCGAATCTTTTCTTAAAAAAGCAAGATCAACGGATGGCGAAACTTTGTTTAAACTCTGGGATTGCTATTGGCAAATGCACGCGTACAATCAATGCAATTTGGTAATTAAGAGAGTTGATAAAATGTATTTTACGTATTTATCTTCTCTTCAAAAAATTCATCTTTCCGAATTGGCTGCACGTATGGACAATTATACCCAGGCAGCAAATTGGCTGAATGGAATCAAAGGCTATGAAAGTAGAATGGTCGGTTTTATGAACCCGCAACTGTTGGAGAATTTCAAAAAAGATTCAGCTGATTGGCATATCAGCTATTTAGATATTAATTCCGGTTTCAATAATTTCTCTCCCTATTTAACGGATAGTTTGCTGATTTTTTGCAGCAACAGCCCTTCTGCTAAAAGTGAACGTGCTAATAGTTGGGATGGCAAAAGTTACGTGAAATTATGGTATGTGCCGATAAACAAAACTGCATGGACGACACTTTCTTCAAAAAATGTAAATACTCAGAGTTTTACAAATGTCAAATCAACAACCAGGTTTTTATCGCCAGTGTATGAGGGAAGTGATACTAAACCAATTGACAAGAATAGCGTGCTGACTAAAGCTGTTAATTTTTTAGCTTTAAAAAATTTGGGCAACTTAAATTTACTGGGCGGACTAAATATTTTTAGGTATAATGTTGGACCGGCTTCTGTTGATAGGAATCATACGATCTACTTTTCTGTAAACCAGCCAAAAGCCGGTAAAGATGCAAAAGACCGGATAACGATTATGCAGGGAAAATTAATTGGGAATAAAGTCATTCAGTTAAAGCTTCTTCCTTTCGGTAATAAAAATCAATATTCAGTTATGCATCCTGCCATTGATCCTTCCGGTAAATTATTGATTTTTAGTAGTGATAAACCTGATGGTCAGGGAGGTTTTGATTTATATTATACCCGTCGCTCAGACACAAAATCACCTTGGGATTCACCAAAACCTTTTTCATCAAACATTAATACGGTAGGGAATGAAGTGTTCCCTTATTGCAGCCCCGATAGTGTTTTATATTTTAGCAGTGACGGAAGAGAAGGTTTTGGAGGGTTGGATATTTACCGTATTTCAATAAAAAATGCCTTAAACGGAATAGGAACCCCCGAATTACTGAGTTATCCCATAAATAGTCGGGGTGATGACTTTGGTTGGGTCGAAGATAGTAGTTTGAAAACCGGTTATTTTACTTCCGACAGAATTAATGGGAATGATAATATTTATCATTTTTCAACAAATAAAATTATCGGTATAGGCACTTTGACCGTCCAATGATTTTTGGGCTGTAAACCCAGCCCAATGACAAAGCCTTGGGTTAGATTAGATACATACGAAACAGGCGTTCTGTAAGGGCAAAATAATAATATTTCCCTTGCAGGAGGCATGTCGTTTTCGGTTAGTACAGCTCTAAGCAAATCAACTATAATAGATATTTATTGGAGCGGTCAAAGCACCTATACCCGTATAATTTTATCAATTACTTCGTCTGTTAAAGCCTGAAATAATTCAAAAAGATAATACACCTAAAAGCTGATAAGACTTTGTTTAATGAATTTCCTTAGTTCAGAGATTCCGCTTTCTGCATCAATTTATGCCCTGCTATAACCTAAAGCAGGGCTTTTTTAATTCATTTGGTTTAATTCAGTTGCATTCATTAAAAAAAAAGCTACTTTTGTGTTATCAATTATCAAATATCAGTTTCGAACGATCAATCCATGAAGTTTTGTTAAGCTTAAGTGAACGTTTAAATTATAATTTTCGTCTTATAAAACTTATGTTTTGAATCTTATATCGAATTGATATGCAAAGTCCTTGCTCTTTGCTCTTTGCTCTTTATTTTTCAGTTCGAGACTTAACGAAACGACTTTGAATTTTTAAATGTAAATTATCAATGAATTTTAAGGATTATAACACGGTCATAAAACCCAAGGATAAACTTTTACAAATTGATTTTAAGGAAATCTGGCAGTATCGTGATTTATACAGCATGTTTGTGAAACGCGATATCATTACCCAGTATAAACAGACCGTACTGGGACCTGTATGGTTTTTTATTCAACCCGCCATTACAACAATTATGTACATGATTGTTTTTGGCGGCATTGCCAACATACCTACCGATGGATTACCTGAACCTATGTTTTATTTAGCCGGCATTGTTTGTTGGCAGTACTTTTCCGATTGTTTGAATAAAACATCTTCAACGTTTACGGCTAATCAGGGAATTTTTGGAAAAGTGTATTTTCCTCGGTTGATTGTTCCCCTTGCCACGGTTTCATCGAATCTTGTCCGCATGGGCATACAGTTTTTACTTTTCATTGCCGTCTATATTTTCTATGTGCTTTCCGGAGTGCCGGTTGCCCCTAATATTTATATTTTATTATTACCTTTGCTTGTGCTTATGCTGGCCGGACTTTCATTGGGATTCGGCATTATTATTTCATCAATGACAACCAAATATCGCGATATGACTATCTTGTTTTCATTTATTGTGCAACTTTGGATGTATGCCACACCAATTATTTATCCTTTGAGTACCATGTCGCCTAAAAAGCAAGCATTTATGATACTTAATCCGGTTACATCTATCGTCGAAACATTTAAATTCGGAACAATGGGGGTGGGTACTTTCAGTTGGGGAGCATTGGCGTATAGCTTCGGTTTTATGATTGTACTTCTGGTCATTGGGATCGTGGTATTTAATAAAGTGCAACGAAGCTTTATGGATACGGTTTAATCAAGTGATAAACGATTAATGATCCAAATTATTAAACAACTCTCTGATGACAGAGTCCGTTATAGCCGAAAAATACTGTAATTTTGCTATTTTCATTGTCAACGTTTGCCGATATTTATGTATTTCGAAAAGTGAATTTGTTTTATCAAAATAATTGTAAAGAAATGATACTGGTGTTGGTACGTTGATAAATAAAGGGGATATTTGATCAAAGTAAAATTGATTTTGTACATTTATACGGAACGGCACAAAATGCATGGAGCGAAACTATACCTGTATAAAATTACTTTTTACGACTGATTGCATGACTCAATGTGAATTGGATCGTTTTTCAATCGATGCCACAGAATGGATAAAAAATGTTCGCTGCAAGGCGTATTTCGACCAAATAATCAATAAACAAAAAGAAAGAATTTAATAAAAATAATTATACAAAACAAAGAATGATCAAGTGTAATCTTTAATCCTTAAACCCTAAACGCTGATCACTAATTACTTATATTTAAACCCAATCATCAACAAAATGAAAGTAGCATTAATTTCAGGAATTACAGGACAGGATGGAGCCTATTTGGCTGAGTTGTTATTAAAAAAAGGGTATATCGTTCATGGATTGAAACGTCGTTCCTCCATGTTTAATACCGACCGTATCGATCATTTATATCAGGATCCGCATGTCGATAACCGGAATTTTGTATTGCATTATGCCGATATGACGGATTCGATGAACCTTACGCGTATTATTCAGGAAACACAACCCGACGAAATATATAATTTGGCTGCCATGAGCCATGTGAAAGTTAGTTTCGATACTCCGGAATATACTGCCAATGCCGATGGAATTGGAACATTGCGTTTACTCGAAGCCGTTCGTTTACTTGGCTTATCCAATAAAACCCGTATGTATCAGGCTTCCACTTCCGAATTATACGGATTGGTACAAGAAGTTCCACAAAAAGAAACAACCCCTTTTTATCCCCGATCGCCTTATGCAGTCGCTAAATTATATGCTTACTGGATTACGGTAAATTACCGCGAAGCCTATGGAATGCATGCCAGCAACGGCATTCTTTTTAATCATGAATCTCCATTGCGGGGCGAAACATTTGTTACCCGCAAGATTACGCGTGCAGTCGCACGTATAGCCATGGGTATGCAACAAAAAATGTTTTTGGGCAATCTTTCCGCTAAACGCGACTGGGGTCATGCCAAAGATTACGTACGTGCCATGTACCTGATTCTGCAACAGGATACTCCTGATGATTATGTAATTGCTACCGGTATTACAACCGAAGTGCGCGAATTTGTGCGTATGGCTTTTGCTGAAATCGGATTGAAAATTGATTTTATAGGCGAAGGAATTGACGAAAAAGGCTATATCACAAGCATTCAGGATGCTCTGTTTACCGAACAGGTAGGTGCCTCGTTTCTTCCGGTTGTGAAAGCTATTTCTGAACCTGTGGTGCAAGTCGACGCTAATTATTTCCGACCCACCGAAGTTGAATTGTTGATTGGAGATGCTACTAAATCACGCACCAAACTTAACTGGATTCCTGAATACAACCTTAAAACATTGGTACAGGACATGATGCACTCCGATATTAAACTTATGAAGAAAGAAACCTATCTCAAAGAAGGCGGATTCAGGGTGATGAATTATTTTGAGTAGGCACAGATAGGCATAAATAGGCACAGATTAAAACAGATTACACAGATTAGAGATGAACCAGGAGTTTATATATAAAGAAGAGGGATATAAGTTAATAGGTTGCTTTTATGCTGTATATAATAATCTGGGTCCGGGTTTTTTAGAGTCTGTTTATCAGGAAGCACTTTCAAAGGAACTGGATAAAAACAATATTCCTTACAAAAGAGAACAAAAATTAGAAATATTCTACGAAGAAGAAAAAATGAAGAAGTTCTTTAAGGCTGACTTCATCTGTTTCGAAAAAATAATTCTAGAGGTGAAAGCGCAGAAATTTGTAACAAAATCTGATTTGGATCAGGTAGTCAACTATCTTACTGCAACTAAAATGAAAGTAGGATATCTGGTGAACTTTGGTGCTCCAAAAATATATTTTAAACGATTAATTAAATAAAGAACACAGATTTACACAGATAAAAAAATCTGTGTAAATCATTTTTAAATCTGTGTAAATCATTAATATTATGAGCGTAGCGATTAAATTCGAAAATATATCCAAACAATACCGTCTTGGTTTGGTCTCTACGCAAACGCTGAGTCATGATTTAAACCGATGGTGGAAAATAAACGTACAACGTAAAGATGATCCTTACCTGAAGATTGGCGAAGTGAACGACCGTGCTACCAAAGGGGAAAGTGATTACGTATGGGCCTTGCGCGATATTAACTTTGAAGTGCAACAGGGTGATGTATTGGGTATTATTGGAAAAAATGGTGCCGGTAAATCTACCTTGCTGAAAATTCTCTCCAAAGTAACGGCACCCACCACAGGAACCATTAAAGCCCGTGGGCGTATAGCTTCTTTGCTAGAAGTAGGTACAGGCTTTCACCCCGAAATGACCGGACGCGAAAACATATTTATGAACGGCGCCATTATGGGTATGACAAAAGCCGAAATAAAAAGCAAATTAGATGAAATTGTTGACTTCTCCGGTGTGGAACGTTACATTGATACTCCGGTAAAACGGTATTCCAGCGGCATGACGGTGCGGCTTGGTTTTGCCATTGCCGCCCATCTTGATCCTGAAATCTTAGTGGTTGACGAAGTATTGGCCGTAGGCGATGCCGAGTTCCAAAAGAAAGCCATTGGTAAAATGCAGGATGTAAGCAGGGGAGAGGGGAGAACGGTACTGTTTGTGAGTCATAATATGGCGAGTATGCAGCAATTATGCAATAGAGGTATATTACTCGAAAATGGTTATGTAATTAACTCTGGTAGTATGGTTGATGTGGTGGATTGCTATGTAAATAATAATATTTTTGATAGTGATAAAATTATTAATGGAATTAAGTTTTGTCATTCTGACTTTACAATAAAATCAATTGAAATCAATGACTCTGAAAATAATATTGTTTATGTTGATCAGTTTAATAATTCTTTGTGTTTTAAAATTGAAGGTAATGTTATTGGTGACAAAGTGATTGCCCTGGAAGTTCGACTCTATGATAATAAATGGACTTTATTAGGAATTTTTAGCCCGGGACATTTATTCGCTTATACACACGAAATTAAAAATGGAAAATTTTCTATTGAAGATAAAGTAACATTGCCACCTAATCTTACTAAAGGAGAATTTTATCTTGATATTGATCTCACAGAACCCAATATTGAAGGATATTTAAATTTACCTAAATTTGTTAAATTAATTTCAAAGGGAATAATTGGTAAAACAGGCCTTGAGTTTAATTATGAAAGATGTGGAATGTTAATGCTTACATAATTTTATGCAATTAGTAAATCAATATAATCAATTAAATAATTCTTTTAAGAAGACACTAGTTTTTCACATTGGGAGTGAAGCCGGTTTTTTTTCAGAATATAATAACATGATTTTGGCAATGCTTTACTGTTTGGAGCATAGAATAAAATTTGAATTATATTCTGCAGATGCAAATTTTGGTTTTGAGAAAGGTTGGCAGGATTATTTCATGCCCTTTTGTGAGGAATCTATTAATCCAAGTCATACGAAATATAATCATAGGCAGCCTTTTGAGTTGTCACTACTAAAAAAAATAAGCATATTTTTTTTTAAGAGAGTTTCTAAAGTGGAATATTTAACTTACGATTTATGGAACAGATTTCATAATAATGAGTTTGAGAAAAAATATTTTGATTTTCAATCATTAGACATTAAAGGAAATATACAGGAAATATGTTCTCATTTAATTAAATTGACATGGAAATATAATAAAGAAACAAAAAATAAAATTGATAAAATTGTTAAACTGGTTAAATTGCCAGATTCATATATAAGTATTCATGTTAGGAGGGGAGACAAATCAATCGAGTGCGAAAATGTAGACCTTGACCGCTATTTTGATCTATTAAATAAATCATCAATTGAAAAAAATATTTTTATTTCAACTGATGATTACTCTGTAGTTGAAAACTTAAAAAATGACTACCCAAATTATAATTTCTTTACTCTTTGTCCTGTTAATAGATATGGATATTTCCAGAATGAATTCGATAATTTGTGTCCCAATGCCGTAAAAGTCGAAATGTATGAATTATTTGCGTCAATTGAAATTCTGTGCAATTCAGACATGTTTATTGGTACTTTTAGATCAAATATCGGAATGTACTTAGGAATGCGTCTCAATTCCAAAAAAGTTAAAAGTGTTGATTTGGAAAATTGGACAATATGGTAAACAATAAGCCCTTAATAATTTGTTTAACACCCATACGTAATGATTCTTGGGTTTTTGATCGTTTTCTGAGAGCTACAAGTCTTTGGGCAGACTATATTATTATTGCTGACCAGATGTCGACGGATGGGTCACGTGAGATAGCACTCAACTATCCGAAAGTTCGATTAATTGATAATAATTCAGTTGTGTATAATGAACTTGGGCGTAAACGATTATTGATAAATGAAGCAAGAAAGATTAATGGTTCGAAGTTGTTAATTTCATTGGATGTTGATGAAATGTTTTCACCTGAAATATTTACCAGTGGCGAATGGGATGAGATTCTTAAACTACCTCCGGGTACAGCTATAAACTTCCAATGGACCAATTTTTCTCCCGATGGAAAAACCATGTGGAAAGGCTATTATTTTCCTTGGGGTTATATGGATGATGGTTTTGATAATTATGATCAAGGTATTTCTTCAAATGCGATACATTGCGCCAGAGTCCCGATTTTGAATGATACACCCAGTTATGATGTGAAAACATTTTCGGTAATTCATTTTCAATTTACGAGCTGGAGTCGAATGTTGCACAAACATTATTATTATCAGTGTTTAGAAGTAATCAATAATCCCGAGAAGAGTGCTGTTGATATTTATCGTCAGTATCATCACATGGATAATATCACAAATGATCAGTTGCTCCCAATTCCAACCGAATGGATTAACTGGTTTAAGGACAAAGGGATTGATATACTCGAAGTGTTAGAAACAGAAATTTATTGGTATGATAAAGAGGTATTAGCATTATTTGATAAGTATGGCGTTCGAAGATTTAGAAAGGTATATATATGGAATGTAAATTGGACTGAAATTGCCAATAAAATGTCTAATAATACAGATATATATGAAGATCCGAGAAGTCTTAAAGATAAATTAATACAAAGATGGTTGCAATTCTCTCAGAATAAATTAAATAGACGAAAATATAGAAGAGTTGACAAACTTTTAAAAAAAAATGGAAATTATTGATAAAATAAAGTAGAATGACAATCAAATATTTTTTAAGTTCAAAATTTACGAGTAAAAATCGCCAAAAACTAAAAAATTCAATTAGATATTGGAGAAATTATTTGAAGTCTATTGGATATGGGAGTAACTTAAATAAACTTGCTGAGATTAATAAGACAGATAAATGGGGAACGCACTTCTATACACCACATTACCAATTTCATTTCGAGAAGTTTAAGAATAAAAAAATAAAACTTTTGGAAATTGGTGTGGGTGGTTACGATGATCCTTTCAGTGGTGGTGCTTCGTTAAGATTGTGGAAGAGATATTTTACTAAAGGTGAAATCTTTTCTATTGATATTTTTGATAAGTCACCACAAGAAGAAAGAAGAATTAAGATATTTCAAGGAAGTCAAGTTGATAAAGAGTTTCTAAATAGAATTATCAGAGAAATTTCTGAACAAGATATAATTATTGACGATGGAAGTCATTTGAATGAACATGTAATCAAAACCTTTTGTGTTCTTTTTCCTCATTTAAAAAAAAATGGTTGGTATGTAATCGAAGATGTGCAAACCTCGTATTGGCCTGAGGCCGGTGGGGATAGTAACGATTTACATAACGCTAATAATTCAATGAATTTTTTTAAAGCACTCACCGATGGACTTAATCATGAAGAATATTTAAAATCCGGTTATGAACCCACTTATTTTGATAAAAATATTGTATCAATTCATTTTTATCACAATATTATATTTATCCAAAAAGGAGATAATAATGAAGGCTCTAATAGTGTAAAGAATGGACAATTAATTGAATAATTGTAAACATGGCAGAAAACAATCTCTGTGCAATAGTAATTCCAATTTATAAAGAGATATTGAATGAATATGAAATTCATTCGTTACAACAGTGTGTAAGTGTATTGAAAAAATACCCTATATACTTAATTACATATAAAGAACTTAGCACAGTTTCATATAAAGATATTTTTTTGTCATATAATGTTAGTGGGCACTTTGAATATTTTGACAAAGATTATTTTAAAGACCTCTCGGGATATAATAACTTAATGATGAAAAATGAATTCTATGATAGATTCTCGAATTATAAAAATATACTTATTTATCAATTGGATTGTTTTGTTTTTCAGGACGATTTGGAATTTTGGTGTAATAAAGAATATGATTATATAGGTGCTCCCTGGTTTGAAAACAATAGCTGTTATGAAGATGGTGCTAATTTATGGGCTGTAGGTAATGGGGGGTTTTCATTAAGAAAAATATCCACTTTTAGGAATTTGTTTATAACGAGAAAAAACTTATTTGGATTAAAGCAACTGTATAAAAAAATGAAACTTAATCATAACGATTTTTTGTGGCTTTTGAATGCCTGGATTTTCGGATATGAAAATAATTTTAAATTTTTACTGAGTGAGTGGACTGATGCGGAAGATTTATTTTTTTGTTTAAAATTGTCGGAAACAAAATTGAAGCTAAAAGTTCCAGAATTAAAAGACGCTATTGATTTTGCTTTTGAACAATCACCACAGTATTTATTTGAATTAAATAACAATGCTTTACCTTTTGGATGCCATGCATGGGATAGGTATGAAACAAATTCTTTCTGGCGAAAATATATACCAATAATTTAAGATGAAAAGTGATAGAGTATTAGGTTTAGATATTATTAGGTCATTTGCTATTTTTTCCGTTTTAATTATTCATACATTAGATTTGACAACGACAAGATTGAATCACTATATACAATATGTAAAATTTGATGGTGTCATTTATTTTTTTGTTCTGAGTGGTTTCCTGATAGGTAATATTTTAATAAAATCTTTAGAACAATCAGTAACCTTTAATACGATTTCAAACTTTTGGTTGAGAAGATGGTTAAGAACACTACCAAACTATTTACTTTTTTTGGTTATTTTGATATTTGTATTTGGAGAGTATAAACTTAGAGTATTTAAATACCTTTTTTTTCTCCAAAATTTTTACAAACCGATTCCAGATTTTTTTCCTGAATCTTGGAGTCTGACAATTGAAGAATGGTTCTATTTAGCATTACCAATAGTTATTTATATTCTCAATAAAGTTTTTAAATGGAGAGTTAAGATATCTATCTTATTTGTTCTGATTTTTGTAATAATATTAACGCCTATAATTAGGTATTATATGTGCGTGTATTATAACGTGAAAGACTTTTTAAGTTGGGAGTATTTTATTAGAGGAATAGCTATTTGCCGTTTTGATAGTATTATTTTTGGAGTTCTTGGGGCATTTGTTAGCTATTACTATTTACGTTTATGGACTTCATATAGAAAGTTGTTATTTTATTTGGGCCTTTCTGGTTTGATAATATTTAAATTGTTAGAAATAAATTATAATCATATCTTTTTCGATGGTCAGTTAGCGTATTTTATGTCAGTCTTTTATTTATCAATACAATCATTATTGATACTTTTGATGTTACCATTTCTAAGTACATTTAATGTTTCAAGCGAAAGTATTGTTACAAGAGTTATAAGAAGAATAAGTCTCGTTTCCTACTCGGTTTATTTAGTAAACTACTCATTAGTAAAGGGATTTATTTTAGTTTATATGGAGGCGTTTTTGAAAGAATATTTTCAAACTTTATATTTGGAAATGATTCTCGTTTTCTTATTTTGGATAATATCTATTTCGAGTTCAATTCTGATATATAATTATTTTGAGTTGCCGGTTATGAAATTGAGAGATAGATTTTCTATTAGCAAATAACATAAATGAAATTGATTGTAAGTACATCGAATGCTCATGTTTCAAATGACACGGTAACCGAATTTGAAAACGAGATATTAAGTAGTGCAGAATGCGTGGTTGCTTTTAAACCACGATTCTTATCATTTCGCTTTTTTGTAGTATTGTCTCGTGTTTTGCGCAAATTAGGTATTTACTCTATGTTTCCGACTGCAAAATATTTTTTGAATCATCCATTAACGGATAAGAAACATCTATTTTCCATCATGATGGGATTGGATGAATATAAATACCGAGCTTATGGAACCTATACCTATCATTGTAAAAGTATTTACCTTTTTGATGCATGGCCTCCTGATTTTAACAAAATAATTAATTTTGTAATTAATTATAAAGTTGATTACGTATTTGTTTCAGCGTCACAATCCAAATCTCTTTTAAATGGAAAAATTGAAAAGAAAATATTTCATTGGATTCCAGAAGGGATTCAACCGGGCGAATATGATTTTTTTGAGTATTCTAATAAAACAATTGATGTTTTAGCTTTGGGACGGAAATATGATTTGTATCATAACCTGATAGTAGATGCTCTTGCAGAGAAAGGTTATAGTTATTTGTATGAATTAAAAAAAGGTGAATTGATATTTCCTACACGCCAAGATTTTATAGAAGGATTGGCAAAAACAAAGATTTCGATTTGCGTTCCATCGAGTATTACACATCCAGAAAGATCGGGAGATATTGAGACAATGACAATACGATATTTACAATCTATGGTTTCGAAATGCCTTATTGTAGGGCATGCTCCCAAAGAAATGATTGGTTTATTTGGATACAATCCGGTTATTGAGATAAATATGTCGGATCCGGTTGGACAAATAGAAGCAATTTTGAAAGATTTTGATACATATATACCGTTTATTGAGAAGAATTATCAACAGGTACTTCTGCATCATACCTGGAGTAATCGTTGGAATCAAATGAAAAACATCTGGTCAAATCATTCGAAATGAAGTTATCTATCATCACTATCAATTTAAACAATAAAGATGGATTGAGAAGGACTCTTGAAAGTGTCCATTCCCAAACCTGTAAAATGGTTGAATATATCATCGTTGACGGAGCCTCAAATGATGGTAGTGTTGATACAATTCGACAATTTATGGCAAAGCAGAATACTGTTAAGCCTGATGTTTCAACGGTTCAACAAAGCTGGATTAGTGAGCCTGATACGGGGATTTATAATGCCATGAATAAAGGTATTCGAATGACCACGGGAGATTATTTGCTATTTCTTAATTCGGGAGATAAGCTTGCTTCTGTGGACGTAATTGAACGAGTATTACCCTATTTAAATAATGAGAACGAAATAGTTTCGGGTGAATTGGAATTGATAAAAAATGGTGAGGTCGTGACAAAACTATTCCCTCCTCAAATTGTAAATTTAAATTATTGCATAAGTGCTGGTTTAATGCATCCTAATACATTCATAAAAAGAGATTTGTTTGATAGATATGGTTATTATAATGAACAGAATAAAATTGTTTCCGATTGGGAGTTTTTCCTAATTGCTTGTGGCTTGCATTCTTGTAAATATAAATCAATACCTGTTTTAGTCAGTTGTTTTGAGATGGACGGAATGTCTAGTATGAATGATAATCTATTGGAAATGGAAACTCAGGAAGCTTTAAAAAGACTTTTGCCATGGTGGAAGAAATTAGACCGTTTTATCCGAAGAAAATGAAAGCCTCCATCATTATCCCCACCTATAATCGTTCCGATCTTATTATTCGATCATTAGAGACATGGACTACACAAACATTGTGTAGTGATGACTTTGAAGTGATAGTGATAGATAATAATTCAACGGATAATTCAGCAGAATTAATTAAAAGTTTCATTGAAGATTACCCAAACTTTAAATATATTAAAGAACTCAAAAAAGGTTCTACGTTTGCCCGACATGCGGGAGCTAAGCTGGCTCAATCGGATTTCTTGATTTTTGCAGACGATGATGGTTTGTTTAATCCAACTTGCATCGAAGAGATTTTAAAAGTCTATCAATCTAATGCTGAAATTGCTGCAGTTGCTGGGAAAATTGATATACTTTGGGATAAAACAGCACCAGAATGGATATCACCTTATGAATTTATCTTGGGTAAATTGGATTATGGTGATAAAGTAATAATGGGTACAGATTTATTCTTAAATGGTGGATTGTTTTCAATAAAAAAAAGTGTGTTTGAAAAGTTAGGAGGTTTTAATCCCGATTTAGTGGGTAAATACTTAGTAGGCGATGGAGATACCGGATTAGTCATTAAGCTGCATAAAGACAACCGCTTGATAGGATGGACACCTTATGCACAGATGCAACATTTACAATTTGTTGATAAGCAAGGAACTGTAAAGGACATGGGGCGAAGGTTTTACAATGTCGGGATAAGTTCTTCTTATGGTCTGTTTAGGGAAAACTGTTTTAAAGTGAATATGTCTGTTCTGAAAAATATACTCAATTCTGCTTTACACTTACTAAAGAAGCAGGTTGAATTACTTATATTTGCAAAAGATAAAAGAAAAACTTATTTCAGCATGATGCAACGGAAAGGCGAATTGGTTTTTTTCTGGAATTTGAGAAGAAATGCAATTAGAAGAGAAATAAAAACTTCACTGTGTATCACTGTGAAAAAACATTGAGTAAAACACTGTGTAATATACTATGATATCAATCGGACTCAGAATAATAAGGGAACAAAACAGAATATACACTTTGCTTCTTAGGTTGTTGAGTTACTTGCAGCCAGCAGGTTCAAAAGTGTATATTTTTCATGATATATTGGATGATATATCGTTGGTGAAATCTCCCTTTACTATTTCGAAATCTTCTTTTGAATCTTTTCTGTCGGATCAATTGGCAAAGGGCAACCACGCGAATACGTTTGAAGAGCTGACCCAGATTATTCTCAAAAGATATACTGGGTCTAACTCATTTACAATTACCTTTGATGATGCCAACGAAAGTGTTTATACGAAAGCTTATCCGTTTCTAAAAGCGCACTCAATTCCATTCATTGTGTTAATTACAAAAGAGTTGATAGGAAAACCAAATTTTCTAATCGAAGAACAAATTGTTGAGATGGCACATGATTCCCTTTGCACCATTGGATCACATGCACTACAGCATAAAATGTTCAGATATATGACAGATAACGAAGCATTAATGGAATATAATGAGTCGCGGACTTACTTAAAACAACTTACTGGTCAAAATGTGGATTGCTTTGCATTTCCTTATGGTCGGCTGGTCGAAGTTTCTTTCAAAAACATAAAACTACTCAAACAAACGTCTTATAAATTTGCTTTTTCGGCCATTGCTGGAAACCTGAACCAACAGTGGTTAAGTGGAAAATATTATTTATCAAGGATAAATGTTTGTGAGGAAGTGTTAGTCAAATAATAAATTTACAAAATGGGGAATAAGTTACTTTCATTAGTTTTACTATCTTATTATAGTAATGATAGAATAACGACTGCATATTACAAAATTAAAACATTGCTTGATAAGGAAAAGATACCTTTTGAACTCATTGTAATGGATGATGGATCAAGCGATAACTCTTACCAAATCGCTTTAGAGTTAGAAAAAAATGAACCTAACGTAAAAGCGTACCAATTGAGTAAGAATTACACGAGCCAATATTCTATTTTTGCAGGGCTAACGCTTTGTAGTGGAGGGTGTGCCATGCCCATAGTTGATGACGAGCAACAGCCCTATTCCACGATAGTTGAAATGTATCGACTTTGGGAGAATGGAGCTAAGGTGATTATCCCGCATAGAGTTTCAAGAGATGATTCATGGACAAGCAGAATTTTTTCCGAAGCTTATTATAATATAATGAATTTACTTTCCGAAGTGAAATTTCCTATTGGTGGAGCCGATTTATATTTTATAGACCAAGAAATTATAGATATTTTAGTAACTAAAATTCACCCGATTAAAACATCAAGTATCACTGAAGTTTTACGTCTAGGTTTTGAACCGATATTTCTACCTTACGATCGTCCATTAGGGCTAAACGAAGGTAAATCGCGCTGGAGCTTTAAAAAGAAAGTGAATTTAGCAAAAGATACATTTTTTTCTTCTTCAACTTTTCCAATTCGTTTAATTTTGAATCTTGGTTTATTCTTTTCTTTTTTCTCATTCATGTTAATTTGTTTTTATGTTTATATTTACTTTTGGGGGGATAGTCAATTTTGGAAAAATACGCTGCCGGGCTGGACTTCTTTGGTAGTGTTTATATCATTTTTTAGTGGGCTTATTTTATTTTCGTTGGGTGTTCTTGCTGAATATATTTGGCGAATTTATGAAGAAGTAAAAGGCAGGCCGGGTTATATTGTAAAAAAGAAATCGGATGATAAGAAAATTGAAAATTGAGAAATATTCAGTTATTTGGAAACTCATGGGCTTTTCAATAGTAGGTGTCGTGGTTACTCTTTTTTCAATAATACTATTATATATATTTATACAACTTATAAATTTAAATGTATATATCGGCTATGTAATTTCATATTTGTTTTCAATATTTTTATCATTAATGTTTAATAATTTTCTTGTGTTTAAAAGCAGGAGTATAAATGTTAGGAAATTAATAAAATATTATTTGATATATTTAATTAGTATGCTAATTGGGCTGATTTCACTTTGGATATTTGAATTGTTATTTCCCGAATTAAACAAGTTTTGGCTTTCTATTCTTTGTGTTCCAATTACATACACTTGGAATTTTCACTTTTCAAATAAATTGCTTTCAAATTAGAATATAGTTATGAATAAAAAAATTACAATAGTTATTTGCATTCTATTTCTACTAATTCTATTTTTCCCGTTAGTGTATTTAGCATTTCATGTATTTCCAGCTACTGATGACTTTGGTTTTGCGACTTCATTACGCGATTCAAATATATGGTCTATTTCAAAAAGCATATATTTGACAATGGATAATAGATTATGTGGTAACTTTATAACCTTGTTGTTTTGTAATTGTGACACATTATTTATACACCGATTGCAATTTGTAATTTTTATTTTGTTGTTATTTAGCTCGATATACGTGGTTCTGTTTGAGATAAATAGATTGTATTTAAAAACTACAAAATCAAATATTTTAGTCCTTTTTACATTCTTCTCATTTTTATATATTGCATATAATCCGGGACTTAATGAGGCTTTTTTTTGGTATCCGGGTGTCATAGTATGGTCATCTAGTTTATTGCTATTTAATGTTTTAACCTATTGTACTCTTAAATTTATCACTACAGAAAAGTATAAATCATTTTTTTTTGTGATTATCTCTTTTCTCATATTTATTCTAACTTCACAGAATGAAATAATGTTTCTGTTAATGTTTATAATTTCATTATTTCTTGTTTATTACTATTTTACTGCTAAAGGAAAATTCTATAGGAAACATATCATTCTGTTGTTGTTAGTATTAGCTGTAGGAGCAGCTATTGTTATTTTTGGACCGGGCAACTATGAAAGATTGAAATTTATATCAAACAAGCAACCAGTTACTTTACTAACAGTATTCATCTCTAATGCGTTATTATATCGTAAGATTTTTTTTCTATCTGATATATTGATAATTAACATGCTACTTCTACCATTTTATTATTACACTTCGTTAAAAGTGAATATTTTTATTAAACCAGGGACGTTGATATTGTTTAGTGTGGTTCTATTGTTTATATTTGTTTTACCTTCAATTATTGCAAAAACATTATATACTTTTCGAATACAGAATGTTGTATATTATTTATCATTAATTCTAATTTTTATAAACTTTGTAAATTTGGCTGTATTTCTCAGACTAAAAAATATTGTCATTTTAAAATATTCAAACAAATACTTACTAATTTTAGTCGCATTTTTGTCGGTAACTTATTTCTTGCAAAAGGAAAGTGTAATAAGAACAGTGTATTCTGATATTATTTCAAAAAAAATTGAAAATTATTCTAATGAAATGATTGAAAGAGAAAATACTATTCTAAACTGTAAAAATGACACAGTTTATGTTATGCCAATCCAAATTATGCCAAAATCAATTTTTATTGATGATATTTCAACTGACAATACTGATTGGAGAAATTCTGTTTATAATTCCTATTATAAAAAAATTATTATATTGAAATGATAATACTCTCTCCCGACTATATCTTCCATCCTGTTGTATCTGTTTTTATAATCACTTATAATCAGGAGAAAACAATAGCTCAAACGATTGAGAGCATTTTGATGCAAAAAGGTGACATTGGTTTGGAACTAATTATTGCCGAAGATGCAGGAAGTGATGGCACTGCAAGTATTTGCCGAGAATATCAACAACGATATCCCGAACAAATAAAGTTATTATTGCAAGATACGAATCAAGGTCTTTTGAAAAATTATATTGATGCTATCCGCCTTTGCAGAGGCAAATATATAGCTGTTTGTGCGGGAGATGATTACTGGATAGATGACCGGAAGATTGAAAAGCAACTTCAATTCTTAGACTGTCACCCTGATTATGGTGTGGTAAGTACATCAGGTTATCGGTTACTGGTTAAGAAAAATAAGTTTATTGAAGGTTTCGCACCCTTGCATCCTGTTGCTGATGGTTATGTGTTTGATAAAACATGGCGTGGGGGAGTATATGCGATGCCATTATCATTATTGATTCGTGCGGACTTACTTGCATATATTGACTTTGATGAATTTTTGAAAAGAGAGTTCTCGGTTGAAGATGTGCCTATGCAGGCTATTCTGGCTAAGCACACAAAGTTTGGACATATTCCAGATTTATGTTGCGTATATCGCGTATATAACGAATCAATGACTTTTACAAGCTTTCATAATCCAAAGTATATGTATTATCATGAAGGATTGGTGGAAATAAGACGGTATTTAAATGAACTTTTCCCTGGTGAAGTTGGGTTTAGTGAAGACTGGGCACACGATTATCTGGTTTATAAACGTTTTTTGTTAGCAGCTTATAGGTTTGATTATACCGAAGCTAAAATGCAATTGCCGCAATTAATAAATATTAATTATAAAGAAAAACGTGCGTTGGAATTTTCAAAAACTCGTTTCGGATTTTATATGTTTTGTATCTTCAAAAGAATTAAAATGAGCACCGTGTAACACGATGTAAACATAGAGTAACACTGTGAAATAAAATGAAAAAATCACCTAAGCTGATACAACTTCCTAAAATTCTCGATAAACGTGGTAACCTGACCTTTATCGAAGGAGACAACCATATTCCTTTTCAAATAATAAGGGCATATTGGATTTACGATGTGCCGGGTGGTGAAACCCGGGGGGGACACGCTTTTAGAGAACAAAATGAATTTATCATTGCGTTGTCAGGTAGTTTTGACGTACTGGTTGATACAGGTATAGGAAGAAAGAAACGTTTCTCGCTCAATCGGTCTTATTTCGGATTGTATATTCCCAATGGAACGTGGCGTAGTATGGAAAACTTTTCTTCCAACTCATTAGCATTGGTTTTAGCATCAACTACTTTTGATGAATTGGATTATATTCGTAGTTACAATGAATTTGTTACTTTTGCTAAATTTTCGGAAAATAAACCGACTGAAATTTTATTTAACGTTGAATCAAACCAAATAAAAAATATTAATGCGTCAACTTCTCTGATTGTTGATTGCAGGGTTATTGAATTAGAGAAGAATCATGAGGTAAAGGGTAATATTACGGTAATTGAAAACCGAAGAGTTATTCCTTTCGATATTGCAAGGGTGTATTATTTATATGATGTTCCGGGAGGGCAAGAACGGGGAGGACATGCCCACAAAGACTTAAGTCAACTTATTGTGGCGGCCAGTGGTAGTTTTGATGTTGTGTTGGATGATGGCTTTAATAAAAAAACGGTAACGCTCAATCACCCTTATCAGGGTCTATATGTGGTTCCGGGCATTTGGAGAGAATTGGTTAATTTTTCTTCTGGTTCCAGTTGTCTGGTATTGGCATCCAATAAATACGATGAAGCTGATTATATGAGGGAGTATAATGAGTTTAAAGAAACGAAAGAACCCCTAGCCCCTAAAGGGGAATAAAAGCTTGTTCAAACGAAAATAGTAAATAAAATGGTACATCCTTTATCCGACGTTCAGTCACAGAATATTCCTGAAAGTACTCGTGTATGGCAATATGTAGTCATTTTGCCTGATGCTGTAATTGGTGAGAATTGTAATATATGCAGTCATTGTTTTATCGAAAATGATGTAATAATTGGGAATAATGTTACAGTCAAAAGTGGTGTTCAATTGTGGGATGGAATAACGCTGGAGGACAATGTACAAATTGGTCCCAATGTAACTTTTACAAACGATAAATATCCTCGTGCTAAACAAACCTTTAAATTGCAACGTACATTGATAAAGAAAAATGCTTCAATTGGTGCAGGTGCTATTATATTGGGAGGAGTAATTATCGGTGAGAATGCCATGATAGGTGCAGGAAGTGTTATCACTAAAGATGTTCTGGCAAATGAGCTTTGGGTTGGTAATCCGGCAAGATATGTAAAAAAAATATGACCCTCAACCACTGAAGGGGAGTTAAGAAAAGAACTATAGATTTTCTAATTTGTCTAATTCGTATTGCCTTCATTCGTATAATTTGTATAAGTATGATAAAATTTCTCGACCTTCAAAAAATAAATGCACAATATGCCGATGAGTTAAAGTCTGCAACGGCACGAGTTATTGATTCCGGTTGGTATTTGCAGGGTAATGAATTGGTAACTTTTGAAAAGCATCTGGCTGAATACATCGGTGTAAAACATGCCATTGGCGTTGCAAATGGTTTGGATGCTTTGCGCTTGATTCTGAAAGCCTACATGGCAATGGGAGTGATGCAGGAAGGGGATGAAGTAATTGTTCCGGCTAATACCTATATTGCAACGATTTTAGCAATTAGCGATAATCGATTGAAGCCAGTTTTGGTTGAACCGGATATGAATACCTATAATCTGGATATTTCATTGGTTGAAAAGCATATTACTCCACGAACAAAAGCTATACTGGTAGTACATTTATACGGTCGGGTTTGTTGGAGTGAAGAATTGGAAGGGATTGCCCAAAAACACAATCTGAAAATTATTGAAGATAATGCCCAAGCCATCGGAGCGGAATATACCCCCCGGTCCCCTAAAGGGGGAGTAAATATTCCACAGTCCGATGCCATCAATTCCCCCATTAGGGGCTTAGGGGGCTTCCGTACAGGTTCATTAGGTGATGCAGCGGGCTTTAGTTTTTATCCGGGAAAGAATTTAGGTGCATTGGGCGATGCTGGAGCAGTGACGACTAACGATGATCTTTTGGCTGAAATTGTTCGTGCATTGGGAAACTATGGTAGCAAACAGAAATACGTTCATAAATATCAGGGATTGAATAGTAGAATGGATGAAATGCAAGCGGCTATTCTGGATGTAAAACTTCGTTATTTAGATGTTGAAAACCAGCACCGCTGTGAGATAGCTCAATACTATTGCGAAAATATTAAAAACATAAACATCATTCTTCCATTAATCACTTATCACTTATCACTTATCACTAACAACGTTTTTCATCTATTTGTTATTCGATGCTCCGAACGTGATCGACTACAAAAATACTTAACTGATAACGGTGTACAAACTTTAATTCATTATCCAATACCGCCTCATAAACAAGGAGCCTATAAATCATTGAACAACTTATCCTTCCCCATAACTGAGCAAATTCACAATGAAGTATTGAGTTTGCCCATAAGTCCGATAATGGAAAAGAATGAACTTGAATTTATATGTAAATTACTGAATAATTACATGTTGTAAATAATTGAACTGAAACCTTATGAGTAAACCTTTATTAATATGTATGACTGCTACCCGCAATTATGGATAGGTAACAAGTGCCTTTTTAAAAGCAAATAGTTTATGGGCTAATTATATCATTATTGCTGATCAACATTCTACGGATGGAACCAGAGAGATGGCTTCACAATATCTAAAGTCATTTTGTTAGATAATGATAACTTAAATTATAGTAAAACAGAGAGATCAAAAATGGTAATTGACAGGGCGCGATCAAAGCACAGTATATTTGTATTTTAATAGCATTTTCATTATCGCCGAGAAAATAATGGAAAACATAATTTCCTTTGGCATTGCCCTATCGGACAAATGCTATTGTCTTTCCGCTCCTTTGGAGCTTTAAGAGGTGCAATGCACCGAATAGAAATATTGCTTTGACCAACAGTCAAAGATAAAGAGATAAATTGTATAATTGCTTTGACCAACAGGTCAAAGATAAAAAGATATAAAGAGAAAAATTTGTAATTCATCAGGTGCAACAGGCGCATTCAGGTGTATCAGAAGCACCGCAAAGTTCCATAATTATGTCACAATCTTTTGCCAATGATTTTGTTCACATTGTGTTCAGCACAAAGCATCGTCAACCCTTTTTGCATGATGGAATTCGGGAACGGATGTTTGCCTATATGGGTGGAATTTGTAATCAGTTTGAATGTACGCCCATCATGATAGGTGGGTATTACGATCATGTGCATGTATTATGTGATTTATCACGAAAAATTGCGTTGATGAAGTTAGTAGAAGAAGTCAAAACCCGTTCTTCGCGATGGATCAAACATGAAGATGAAAAATGTGTTGATTTCTACTGGCAACATGGTTATGCAGGTTTCTCGGTCGACAGAATCACCATGGATTCAAAAATCAACTATATCAAAAATCAAATGCAACATCATCAAAAAATAGAATTTCAACCGGAATACAGACTCTTTTTGCAGGAAAACCATCAAACGTGGGACGAACAATATGTGTGGGATTGAATTTCTTGTAAAAGAGTAGCATTTGTTAGCCCGGTTTATCAGAAGCACCGCAAAGTTCCATAATTATCTCACAATCTTTTGCCAGTGGTTTTGTTCACATGGTGTACAGCACAATACCTCATCAACCCAACGTTTATTATTTCAAAGTTAATTGTATATTTGTATGTACATAGTATTTTTTGTGATATCAATATGTTCCCTAACACATTATTTTATTCAATATATGAAAATAATCATCAATCCTTTAGTAAATATTTATTATGCTTCCTTTTATATACAGGGGCTTATTGATATTTATGGTGCTTCTTCCATTTTATTTGATCATGAACCTTTCGTGCAATTTCAAAGCAATTCTTATGGACTTCCATTTATTTTGTACGATGGTTTTACAATAAATAAAGTATGTATTGATGATGGTGATTTTGATTCAATTAATCAGGAATATTACGAATGGTGTGATGTATACGGCAAAGTAAATACGAATTGGGAAAAAACGCCAAAAGATAATTTTCCAAAAATGGTGTCATTAGCTCCAAGTTTTGGTATTCGAATATGGGATTTACCGCATACGATTTATTATGCACTTACTAATTTGTTAAAGAGTAGAAATGTGGCTAATTGCCGTAAATTTTTAGGAAGATACAAGCGACAATTTTCCTTGCGGCTTCCTATTGAAGCATATACACCTGAACCAGCACATGAAAATTTTGTTTTCCATGTAAGCACTTTATGGCAGGATGATGAATATAATCAAAATGATGAACGAGTTAACATGCCAAGAGCTGCATTTATGGAAGTTTGTAAATCAATACCTGGACTGAATTTTGAAGGAGGATTTTACTATTCCGGAAATCACCCACTTAATATTCATTTCAAAGATATGATTTTCAGCCACTACATGTCTCCAAAGATATATTTGGAAAAAATTAAAGCATCTACACTTGTATTTAATCTACCAGCGTATTGGAATTGTCATGGATGGAAATTAGGTGAGTATTTGGCTCTTGGTAAAGCGATCATATCAACACCATTATTGAACGAATTGCCGGAACAACTCATTCATGGCGTAAATATTCACTTCATTAAAAATGATAGATCTGAAATGAAAGAAGCCATTCAATTAATAATGAATGATAAACTTTATCGAAAAAAATTAGAACTTGGAGCAAGGGATTATTATCTCAGAAACGCAACTCCTGAAAAGTCAATGGCATTACTTGGAATAAAAAGAAACAATTGATTTTTTTTCCCTACGCTGCCGTACGAATTTTTATCCTGTGTATTAAACCGGTTTTCTAAATTAATATTTTTATAGCAAGTACTAAAAAAGTTGTTACATTTTCTGTTAAACAAAGGGTAATTTTTATACGTCAAACCCTTCCGACCATACAGTCAGAAGGGTTTTTCAGTAAACATCTTTTTATTTTAGTTGAATTGATTAGGAAACGTAGCAACTAATTACTTCTACGCTCCATACCCGTTTCGGGTTAGAACCTACGCCTGCAACCTGTATAATATACGTTTGTCCCGGCGACAGATTCTCAATCGTAACCTTATGTTTGGTGCAGGTTACACTTGTATATACGCTTGTATCCGTCTTTGGGTTTTTTATAAACCGTATTTCGTAGCTGTATGCATGATTTACTACATCCCAGGAAATATCCAGACTACCTGAAGTCTTACCCAGTTTTACCTTTACATTCATTACCTGATCCAATTCTCCAACAGGAGCTGGTTTTCGGTTAATCTCAAAGCCTGAGCTAAGGATTTTTACTTCATCACCTCCACTAATATCCTGAACTTTCAGTGCTGTTGCTCCTAAAAGATTTTCCAGATTTAAGCGGGCTACATTTTTCTCAGCTGTTAGCTGCTTGTTACCGGTAGCCATATTGGCTAAATATCCATACAATATATCACTTGCGGTTTTAATCGCTGTTGCTGTCTCTTTCAACGTCGGGAAATTTAAATTGTCAGTCAGGTTTTCACTTACTGTTTGTCCCTGAATTGCCAATTCTTTATCCGAATAATTGTGCATTGAAAAATCAACACTCACTTTTATTTTTGCCATTTTCAATTAATTTAAATATTCATAATTATGTTGTTTTAAAAAGATGTTTCAACGATTACAATTGGTTAATGTATTGAAAATTAATGATTTAATTTTGTTTTGATTGTTGTTCGGTTCGTTTCATTTTCATTTTTTCAATATCGAATTTTGAGTTTACATATCCGTAAGTTGAGTTTACCTACCCGTAATGATAGTTTACGTATCCGTAATGTGAGTTTTCATATCCGTATCATAAATTTTCGAATCCGTAAAATTGGTTTTCATATCCGTATCATGAATTTACGGATCCGTAATATTGGTTTTCATATCCGTAAATTCAGTTTACGGATCCGTAATATTAGTTTACCTATCGAAAATCTTTTCCTGAAATTAGAATTTGGGTTCAATAGCGATTGATGGCGAATAATTATCCTTGATATATTAATTTATCATTTCAGTTTTCGAAGGTGAATTTCAATAAAAAATGAGCGATTTTTTATTGCGCGGTAAATTTCCGACAAATATTCTTAACAAAAAATAGCCTTTATGGGCTATAAATATGTATTTTATTGAAAATAGTTTAACTTTTATTTTGTAGTTCAAATTATATTTCCTTAATTTGCACATTTAACAGAATTAATAAAAACACTTTATTCCTATTATTTGTCTATTATGCTTTATCAATGATTCATTATAAAACAACTTTTGACCGTTAAGTCGCAACATTGCCAAGTCGCCAGGAAAAGCTGTTGAGTTTTTCTATTTGCATCCTTTTCAAATTTTTATTGATGATCTATCCGGTAAATATTTTAGCGCTGCGTCTTGGTGTTATGATTTTTTTTAAAAATTGGTCTTTTGTATTGATAGTTGATTTTTAAAATGTATATATTTGACTATCAATAGATAACACTATTTTAAAACAAACTATTGTTATGTAGAACTACTTAAATTCTTATTTGGAATTAAACGTATTGGTATCGGTGCTTTGACATTCTTGGGATAGAATAGATGTACGGGCTGCAAGTCAGGCATAAAATATTGAAATAAAATATATTACCCATTTAGGGTGCCTGATGTATTTGTTGCATTCCACCCAACGCATCACTTCGTTTTGCATTGGACTGGTATATACAGGGCTTGCCGCCCAAAGAAACGTTCAATTTGAATGATGAAAGAAATGAGGATGAACGGTAGAGACAATTTCAATTATTTCAGCTTCAAGGCTTTGCCTTTGGGTTAGAATATATAGGTATGTTGTGGCGAATATTGAGATAAATATCAAGTTGTTCTCCATAAACCGGATGAAAATGGTATTTAAATCAACGATAATAGACTTATATTTGGGCGGTTTATGCATCGATACCAGTCCACTTAATCTTATCGAGTTATCGATTTTTCAATATAAATTTTTAAAACTTACTATGTATGAAATCACTGTCGGAATGGGAAGAGGAACATAAAAACATGTTTCAATTAAACAATTGTATCATAACCCCTGAAATGATGGAAGAATGGGGTCTTGAAAAAAAATATGGATTTAAACCGAACATGAACAGGGTCTCAAGTCTGACTATAACTGATATGACCAATGCAAAAATCGAATTGCATATTGGAATATACAATGAATGGTTGAAACACGAGGCGATTAACATGGATGAACCTTATAATTTACAGTATCTTTCAAATCTTACTCACGAGGATGATCGTATTTTTTCACTTGAAACAGAACTGATGGGTTATAGTATTATAATGTCGCTACCACCAGATGAAAGAAAAAATTTTTGGATGAAATATCATAGACGTTTAATGGATAAAAACGGTGAATATATCATCTACTTATTTATAACTACTGGATATAAATTTGATGAAAATGGAAATGTCTGGTTAGCATTAACTGAAACCAAACGTCTCCCCAAAAAATATCAGCCGGGCAAAACAAATTACAGGGAGTTTTCGCATACCCTAAATCAGACTACTAAAATGGGAGTTCCCGTTATCGAAAAGCTTTCTAAACGGGAAGTTGAAATACTTCAACTTTTAAACGAGAAGTTTACATCGAAAGATATTTGCAAAAAGTTTGGTACGAGTATCTATACAGTAATCAATCAACGGAAGAGTATTTTAAGAAAATTGAAAACCCATAGCACGCCTATGGCTTGTGAAATTGCTCACACGCTAAAAATAATTTGAAGCCATGGTGTGATGCATTAATGGAAGTAATGTAGTTGTAGACTGACCCCGCATTCATTTTAAAATCAACCAATTTGAAAATGAAAAGTACCAATGATTTAAGATTAATTCAGTACATCATGAGCTACTTAGTGTCTACTGAAAAACTATAATATTATTGATATTCAATAATATGGTATCTATTTTTTGAATTTAAGTGGAAGCCTTTTGACTAGAAAGGTTCCTGTTCTCTGGCACGTACTTCTCCTTTTGCAATCAAAAAATTCTGAACGGATTTAATGTAAATAACCGCCGGTAAAACTGGCGGATCAGAATAGCATCAGGAATAAGAATCCTGAAAGGGTTCAATACCAATATATTATGATATTATTCAGCCCACTTCGGGGCTTAGATTCTTGGTTATTCTACATCCCCCGGTATCACTACGCTCACTGGGGGGTATTTACAGTTAGCCACTTCGTGGCAATGTGGAGTTTTTCAGCAGTCCCTACTTAATAGAGCCCTACGGCTACCGTACGAATTTTTAACCTGTGGAGCAACCCCGTATTCTAAATCAACAGTTTTTCTTATATATTTAACTTTCCACGCGATAAATCAGCGCGGGAGTCTGGGAGTTATTTACACGTGTTATGAAAAATAAAGTAGGTACGGATACTCTAAAATATTAATTGATTGAAAGTTAATCTGTTATGATCAAAATTGATGCGTTGGCAGGAAGTAAGGAAAAATAAAACCGGTTTTTAAACCAAAGAAAGATGCTTTTTGAAGCATCTTTCTTTGGTAACAAAATTTCTATATTTCAACAAGTTATCTTACAATTTTCAAGGTCGTGTCATTGACTTTAATAAGATAAACTCCTGAATTAAGTTCGATAGTCGGAATATCCGAAGTAGCGCGCAGTTGTTTAATCTCTTGACCGTTCATGCTATAAACCTTAATATTATCGCCATAACGGGTGCCATGTATCTGAACATTTTTACCTGAAACGGTCAGGAATAAATGGTTTGAACTAATATTGCTTACGGCTGTGATTCCATCGGACAGGTTCAGGTCAGATAGGGCGGCTAAAATTGCAGCATTGCATTGAACCGTAAAATAGTAAAGTCCCGAAGTAGCAGGTGTAAAAGTCAACGTAAAAGGATGCAAATGCAAAAGATCTGTCGATTGAACAATTGAATCGGCATTGGCAGTAAAAGTTCCCGTATTGTCGGCAGCCGAATTTATGCCAAAAGAGAGAGTTGCTGATGTAACACCTGAAGGAATAACCGAATTCCATGCATATTTTCCGGTAAGTACATAATTTTTTCCGGCATCGAGCATGGTAGGATAACTGTAAACGCCACCGGTAGTAACATTTCCATCCCAACGGACATACATGATTCGACCTTTATAAACAAGGCTATCCGTCATTGATCCGGTATGCAACGTATCGCCATACGTATAGTATCCGGCAGGTTTATCGATATACCGAACGGTACCTGGAGTAGTTGAATTTGCTGCATTCCATACTGCATTCGGACATTTCCAGCCCCATTGACTTGGTACTGAACGCGAAGCATTCGTTTCGCCATGTGCAGCCCAGTCATTGAATCCTAAACGCGTATAGTTGAAGCTGTAATTCGTGGTACTTGAATTATCACCCGAAATGCAACTCAATACCAAAGGCGATGAGGCAGGGCTTAATGTCCCGCCGTTATTATTGATAAATGCCACATTGGTTTGGGCGGTTCCGGTAAGGATAATATTGTCGGCATCGGCAGGCGCTAACACGTTATACGTGAGTGAATCGGGGTTGAAATTATGGTTTAATATCCCCTGGCTTAATGTAACACTCAATAAACGTGATTCAGCCGGATTCGAAATACTTGATAAACTTTGAATCAGCCACTCACAATAGGGTGAAGATGTGGGATTGGGAGTAAAGGTGTTGTTATCTGTTAATCGTGTATTTATTGTTAAGGCGGTAGCACCCAATGCTCTTTGGGTATACACACTTTGAATCATGCTTGTCCCGTTTGCCTGAGGAATGACTTTCCATTCGGCTTCTAACGATGATCCTCCGAATTCGGTATCCCAATCGTTGGCGCCTTTTCGCAACATACGGTACTCTCCATCCTGTTCAATATAAAATAAACTGTCGGCAATACCCGGATTGACGGGACGTAAAATATAATACTGTGTGTAATCGGCGATATAATTTGTCAATGCGGGAACCGATAAAATAGAATCATTTCCCAACACCAATCCACTGGCTTTGTGTTTGATGATATAGCGTTCGTAGGTATTGACGGGTGTAATTTTTACGGAATCGAGATTATAATTAAGCCCATTCATAGTATACGAAATAACAACCTTACCAGTATCGCCTACCATTGCGGTGGTAGGATAAATAACCACGGGAACTTTACCTCCGCCGGTAGTGAAATCAGCCGGTGTAAAGGAAGATTTGTCGACAGCAAAACCTGTTGAAGGAATGGCATTGATGGTGTAAGCCGGATTGGATGCCGAAATATAAAGCGTATAGGGTTGAAGGTCTTTTTCAATTTCGATTACAAGATTATTTTCGGAAAGCGAAATAACCGGCGCGTTCGGGTCGGTAAGAACTCCTCCTGAAATGATAGCATTAAAGCCATTAGCCGTTTTATCGTGAGCTGTTTTATCATCAAAATTGTAATAAGCCACTAATCCTGGTTCGTTGCCGGTGAGTGTAACATTTTTATTTGCTTCAATTTCATCACGGGTGCGGGCAGTATTCCAGAAACGAATGTCGTCGTACAAACCGGTTACCACGCGACTTGCAATCGCATTATCCCAACCGATATATGAAATGCCACTGCTGAAGTTGGGATTCCATGTTTTAGTAGCATAGGTAACCGTGTAATACACACCATTAAGTTCCAATCGTGCCGAATCAGCCCACACAGTGTAGGCAATATGATTCCATTGCCCGTTGTTGCAAATGGCATTGGTTAAAGTAGCAGCAGGAATCAGACGGGCATTTCCGTTATAATCGCAGCGGATATAATGATTGGTTGCATTATTATCAAACTGCATTGTGGTGGCATTGTTCCCCGAAACCTGTGAAGCCGAACGATCGACCCAAAAACCTCCATAAGCTACCCATGAACTTGGTTTTATCCACATTTCGACCGTAAAAGGGAAACCGGTAATTTTGCTGCCCAATGCCGGAATAGCCATGTTGCTGTTTGCTCCGTTTGCACCTCCCGGCAGGCTGAGCGCAAACCCGGTTTGTGCATGGGTAGTTTGAATGTTAAAACATGCGATACTAAGCATTAACATCATCAAAAGAGGTAGTTGTTTTTTCATGATATAAAATTTATGATGGATTGAGGAATAAATTTTCGTAAGACGAATTGCACAAA
The DNA here is from genome assembly GCA_021779195.1 of Bacteroidota bacterium. Lineage (GTDB taxonomy): Bacteria > Bacteroidota > Bacteroidia > Bacteroidales > Paludibacteraceae > Paludibacter. The sequence continues at coordinate 127,059 of JAJYBB010000002.1, forward strand.
AATAGTCAAATAAAATAAGGTGAAGGGATTAAAAATAGGTCAAAAATGTAGAATTTTCAAACTTAAACTGAAATACATTCTACAACACTTTCATGAAAACAAATGAATTAAATGTACATTGAAAATCAAAAATTCAATTGCAATCGGAATAAAACCGCAAGTTTGGTTTTAATTTATTATTTTTGCGGTTGTTATGGTCAATATGAATGCCGTCTGATATGGGCAATAGTAGGAGAAAAAGACAACTCAACTATTAGAGATTAATATCTTAAAACACACTTTTTATTACTTATATGAAAAAGAAAACGGATGTAATGATTTTAATGCTTTCACTACCATTAGCAATTCTAACTGCTATTGTCAGTTATGCAGGTGTCTTTATTAAAAGTACGTATGTTAGGGAAAATGCCCTTTATGCTGCCCAAGGTATTGGGCAGGACATTATAAATTTGTTTATCGTCGTACCGATTCTACTTATTACAGCATTTTTTGCCAGACGCAAAAGCAAGTTGGGGTTATTGATTTGGAGTGGAACTATTTTTTACTTAGCATATTCATATACTATTTACTGTTTTGGATTGCACTTTAATAATTTGTTCCTTGCTTATTGCACGATTTTAGGTCTCTCCTTTTATTCGCTTATCTATTTTGTAATTATCTCGTTGAAAGAAAATGTTTCGGAATGGTTTGAAACGAAATTCTCAACAAAATCAACTGGTATATTTTTAATTGTCATTGCTGTTTTATTTTATTTCATTTGGCTTTCGGAAATTATTCCGGCTATACTTATAAATGCAACTCCAAAGAGCATTACTGAAAGTGGTTTGCTAATCAATCCTGTACATGTGTTGGATATTGCCATTTGTCTGCCGGCATTAATAATTACTGGAATAGCATTGATCAAAAAGAAAAACATTGGTATTTTACTCGCACCTACCATGATGATTTTTTGCATATTCATGGCAATTGCCATTGCTGGAATGGTTTTTGTGATGAAAGCAAAAGGGTTGGAAGCAAATTTCAACCTGACAATTGTTTTTGGACTTATCACTTTTGTGAGTACTATATTTACTTTTCTATATCTAAGAAAACTTAAATAATAGTAAACTATTTGTATTTAACGATTTCGTTAACTTGATGAAATAAATACGGTTAACACACGCCTAAGTCTTTATGACTTATAGTAGGAGCGAAAAGATGACTTGACTTTGTTACTGACCGACTTTTTGCATTCAGATAGTTTTGTGCCAACTGACAAAATCACGAAATGAACAAATTCTCAGCATTTAAACAGATGACTGAAGGAAAATGAACTACAGGCCATAACATCATGTATAAAAAATTGCCGGTTCATATGTTATTTAAGGTTTTCGCCCGCAGCATGTTCATTGTATCTTGACAGTGAATTTTTCCGCAATCGGCAACTTTTCATACATGTAACGATATGGTTACCTAACATAAAATCTGTTTCATTTATTATCAATGATGAAATTCATGAAGAAATCGCTCTCTTTTTTTATCACTTTCATGTTGATTGCTGTAACAGCAGGAGCAACGGGAAGTCTTTTGCCTTACAAATTTGATAAGTTCGATTATAATGACAAACTTCCTTCAAATTCTGTTATTCGGATATTTAATGATAAAGAAGGATTCATGTGGTTTGGAACAAGGGATGGATTATGCCGTTTCGATGGGTATAGTGTGAAAGTATTCCGGTCAAGTGCATTGACTCCGGGAAAGCTTACCAATAATGAAATTCAGTGCATTGCCGAGGATAATTATGGAAAACTGTGGGTAGGTACCATTGAAGGCATTAATATTTTTGATAAGAAAAACTTTTTTATCAGCCCATTGGTCAATAAATATATTTCGAAAGAACGTATTAACTCCATTTTGTGCGACTCACATGGATATATCTGGATTGCCACATCCAATTACGGAGTGTTGCGCATGAATCCCAACACGTATCAGTTCGAGCGTTTTTCGACGGATAAAAATTCACCGTTGCAATTAAAATCAAATAATGTAACCTATATTTACGAAGATCATAATGGAACGATTTGGTTGTCGTTATGGAAGGGCGGTTTATGTTATATCGACAAATCACTGAAACATATTGATTTTGCACCTAAAATTGGAAGGTACGACAATCCTTTTCGGGTTTTTCAGGATAAAAGCGGATTGTACTGGATTTGTACATGGGGCGATGGCATTTTTAATATGACTGTAAATTCTGATCATACACCGAACATTCATCCCCTGATTGTTTCCAAAAATTCAAAAAAACACGTGAATGATATTGTTTACAGTATCACGCAGGACGATAAATTTGGCTATATATGGGTCGTAACATTCAGCGATTTAAGTATTATTCAGAAAGAGCCAGATGGAACTTTTAATATTGTAAGCACCGAAAATTTATTTAATCAATCGGACAGCCGATTATTTCATGAAATTTCGAAGGACAGGCTTGGAAACCTTTGGGTTGGATCGGTAGGCGAAGGTTTGTACAAATTGGATTTCAATAAACCGGCTATTCAGAATTTTCCGTTAGATGAAATAAAAAATAAGTTTAATGCACAGTCCTATGTTACCAAATTCTGTGAATTAAATTCCGGAAATATTTATATCAATATCAATCGGATAGGGCTTTTTCAGTTTAATATAAAGAACGGTGAAGTAGTACGACCCAGGGATCCGGTGATCAGAAGTCTCAGTAGTATCAGTGCGATCGTAAATCAATCAAAAACCAATTTGTTATGGCTGGCAAATGAAGGTGAAAACAATATTCATATTTACAGCGAAGATCAGTCCGGAAATCTGAATCCGGTTCAATCCTTTTCGATCTATAATCTTTCAAAAGTCAGAGATAATTCAATAACCTGTTTTTTTCAGGATCACAGTGGAAATATGTGGATCGGTTCAAGTGCAGGCGTTTTTGAAAAGCCATTACATGGAGACACAAGACTTATTTCGAATGATATTAAATTTGTAAATACAATTGGCGAAGACATTCGGCATACTATCTGGATTGGAACTGAAAAAGATGGGCTTTTTAAATTAAATCAGTTTTCAGACCCTAAAAATCAAGCTTATAAATTTGAAAGAGTTAAACTTACAGTTCGTAAATACCAGAGTTTTAGTGTGCAAAGTATCTGTTGCCTTAAAAATGGAGATGTGTATATTGGCACCAAGGAAGGCTGTTTGTATCTGTATGATCAGCGCACTGATATGGCTACCGACCAAAGCGGGAAATATGGCATCAGCGATGAAGGGATTCTGAATATTTTAGAGGATAATTACGGGTATATCTGGTTATCGACCATCAAAAAAATCATTCGGTATAACCCGTTCACCCATGCATCTGCCTATTATTCGAGCGCCGATGGAATCCTGATTAATTCATTTTTTAAAGATGCCGGCATCAAACTTTCGAGCGGCCATATTTTGTTTGGGGGGAATAACGGAATTTGTGTTTTTGATCCGGCAAACCAACTGGTAAGATCAATATCCAGAAATCAACATGTTGCCATCACCGATGTACTTATTCAGAATAAATCAATTTATGATGATGATGTGAATACCCATTTTAATGTCATTAAAAAACAACTGACATTAAAATATGCTGAAAATAATCTGAGTATTGAGTTTTCGGCATTGGATTTTTCAAGTACCAGCAAGAGCCAGTATGCATTTAAACTTTCGGGACTCGACAATGAATGGAGTTATGTAAACAATAACCGCCGGTTTGTTAATTACCCGAATCTGCCTGTCGGGAAATACACTTTCATGGTAAAAGCCAGCGACGAAAACGGATTGTGGAGCAATCAGGTAACTACCTTGAAAATAGTTATTTTACCACCATTTTACCGTACTGTTTGGGCGTATTTGGTTTACCTGATGATTTCCATTGTGATCGCATACTTTATTTCACGCACGGTTGTACGTCGGGTGCAATTACGAAACGAGTTGAAAATATCCAGAATAGAAAAAGAAAAATCGGAAGAATTAGCACAAATCAAATTACGGTATTTTACCAATATTTCTCATGAATTGCTTACACCATTGACAATTATCATGTTGCAAATAGAAAAATTGCAAAAAATAAAAGGTGCCGATGTTTCACAATTTGAGATTATGAAAGACAATGTGCTCCGATTAAAGCGACTTATTAAGCAAATTCTTGTTTTCCGGAAAACCGAAAGCGGGAATATGAAGCTTAAAATTTCTAAAAACGACATCATTGCATACATAAATAATATATGCTATTCAAACTTTAAACCAATGATTCTCGAAAAGGAAATCGACTTCCACATCGATGTGAAAGAGAATAGTTATATGGCTTATTTTGATCCTGATAAGTTAGATAAAATAATTTACAACCTGCTTTCGAATGCATTCAAACATACTCCCAAACGTGGTAATATAGCTGTAAAAATCAGTTTTGTAGATAGGGACGATATGACCATTATGCGCCTTTCGGTTGCTGATACAGGCGATGGCATATCCGAAGGAGACTTGCCGCATATTTTTGAACGTTTTTATATCAGCAGCACTTCCGATCATAGTCAAAGTCATGGAATAGGGCTTTCGCTTACAAGCGATTTACTGAAAATTCACAAGGGAAGAATAGAAGTAAAAAGTAACCTTGGCGAAGGCTCGGTGTTCACCATTGAAATTCCCGTTTCAATTGAATCATATACTGCCGATGAACTTTCGTCGGACGATGAACCCGACGAAAATTCACTAAATGCATTACCTGAGATCAACAATGATAAACCATTGGAACTAACCGATGAACAAATTAAAACAATTGATAATTTCACGATATTGGTTGTTGAAGATAATAAAGAGTTGAATAAATTGATTGTCGAAAATTTTTCAGATCAATATCAAGTTTTATCAGCCGGAAATGGAGTTGAAGCTATGAAGATCATTCAAAACAATGAAATCGATTTAATTATCAGCGATGTGATGATGCCCGATATGGATGGACTTACGTTTTGCCGCATCATTAAAAATGATCTTTCTTATAGTCATATTCATGTGTTAATGTTGACTGCTCGAAATTCAACCGAAGATCGAATAGAATGTTATAATGCCGGAGCCGATTCATATATTTCGAAACCATTTGAAATTGCCGTGCTGAATGCAAGGGTAAGAAATTTGCTTGCTAAACGAATGCTTAAAACAGAGCATTTTAAGAAGGAATATGAAATCAATATTTCGCACATGGAATATAATTCTATCGACGAAAACTTTTTGCAACAAGCCATTCTTAAAGTTGAAGAAAAATTAGCTGACGATTCGTTTGATTTTGATCAGTTTGCAATTCTAATGGCGTCGTCAAAATCTACCTTGCACCGTAAACTTAAATCGCTGACGGGATTGTCTCCGGGCGAATTTATACGAAATGTTCGATTGAAACATGCTGCACAAATGTTGAATAATAATATTGGAAATATATCTGAAATCGCTTTTGCTGTGGGATTTAACGACCCGAAATACTTCAGCCGTTGTTTCAAAAATGAATTTGGAATGACTCCGAAAGAATTCCAAGAAATAAGAAAAATTTAAATTTGAATGGTACGGTTTCACTTTGAGTGAAGTTCCGACATCCATATCCGCAAACGTATTAATGAAATGGATCAGCTTTATATACCTGACAAAACTTACGATAAGTTATATTTTATCGAAACCCCTTTGGAACAAGGTGACTATGAAAACTGCAAATTCAATAACTGTGATTTCTCGGATGCAAACCTTCGGAATTTTAAATTTACCGACTGCGAATTTACCGGTTGTAATATAAGCTTGGCAATTCTTTATATGACAGTTTTCAGGGATGTGAAATTTAAAGATTGCAAAATGCTGGGACTTCGATTTGATAACTGCCATAAATTTGCACTTTCATTCACATTTGATAATTGTTCACTGAATCATTCATCATTCTTTCAAACAAAAATAAAACGGACAGTTTTCAGAAACTGCCTCCTTCAGGAAACCGATTTCATCGAATGTGACATCTCACATGCTATTTTTGATAATTGCGACTTCTTAAAAGCAAGTTTTGATCGCACTAATTTAGAGCATGCCGACTTCAGAACTGCTTATAATTATTCTATAAACCCCGAAACCAACCGGATTAGAAAAGCAAAATTTTCGTTGTACGGGGTTTCGGGGCTTTTGGATAAATACGATATTGTAATTGAATTGAAGCCGCAGAATGATTAAAAAAGAACAGGACAACTTCCCTTATCTATTGATATTCTTAGAAATAAATTTTAAAAGCTACTATCCATTCAAAGACAAATTTTCACAAAATCTTAATGCAAAGACGCAGCGTTAAAATAACTATCGGATAGATTATCAATAAAATTTACAAAGGATGCAAAGAAAAACACTCAACAGTTTTTCATGGCGACTTAGCAACTTAGCATCCAAAATTTGTTTTTTATAACAACCCATTGAAACCAGTTTCTATTAATAAATGATTTCCTTTGAATTGCTTCCCACTTTGAACGAAAATGCAATTTTAGTGAAGAACAAAAGTTGAAGGCAATGTCAATAACTGGTACTGAATAGTTTTAGCCAAGCGGTAATCGCCCAACGCATTGGGATGCAATCTGTCTGTTTCTTTGTTGTGAAAATATTGTACCTGAGCATCAGCCAATGGAAATAAACCGCTTATTGTGTAAAGATCGATAAGTGGAACTGCCCAATATGAAGCAGCTTGCTTCAAGACATCAATGTATGCATCGATATACAATCCTTGTCCGTTACAATAATTTTCGTCGGGTTGCACATTTTTATCGCCAAACCTGGCAAAACCCCTGTGGATAGGAGTCATAATGACAATTTGTTGCTGCGGGAAATTGTTTTTAAGGTACGACATGACCTTATTTATGCGACCGCAAAAGGTTGAGTCATTTATAATTGGTGTGCGATACTTGCGAGTAACCTGATCACCATTATAGTTGGTTTGCTTCGTGGTTTCACTGAAAAACTTACCCAATGGGATGCCGTGGTTATAGTCATTTGTACCTGCAAAAATGAGAATGGCATCAACGCTCGTTCCTTTTTCTTCGTGCAATTTCAGAGCCTGTTTGTAAATGCCATTCCACTGATCTCCATTTATTCCATAAACAAATGGTTTTATATCAAGCAATTCGCTCAAATACTCCCAATAAATACAGGTTGTGCCTACACCACGTTTATCGGTCATCGAATCGCCCAGAAAAGCCACCCGTTTACCTCTCCACTGTGAGTCAGGTGTTTTATCACGTGATGTGAGTGCTACTTTAGGAGCTGCTGTTGACATAGCCTGTTGTGCATGTCCATTAAAACTAACTGACATCAAAAGGATGCCGGTACTTGCAATTATTCGTTTCATTTACTCATGATTTTTATTTATATTTGAAATCCTTCTGCTGTGCTCGTTCCCTTAGAAAGTGGGCAAGTGAGCCATACGAAAGTTTTTTTCAAATAAAGTTGTTCTATAAAATTTCAATGCTAAAAATATTTTTATTTAACGAGCAAAACCCTCACACTTAGTAGTTCACATTTTTTAATGGAAATCCCCGAAGTGAAAAAGAGTTGATCTATTTCCCAATCTTCCTTTTGTATGTAAGGAGGGGTAGGAGTGATAGCCCTAACAAAAAATCCACACTACTCTTCATTTATCGGGGTTGAATTTATTATCTCTCTGATCCGATTCAGGTAAATCGATTTTATAACCACTGTTCCGGCTATAAAGTCGTGAGTTGTTCTTTTTCGGGCGTTGGAGATTAAAACAATTACTCCACTAATGAGCCATGCCATATTTGTCCATGATTGTATTTTCATTGGAATAGGATTAATTGTCGACATAAGCTGATTTCTTTTCAGGAATCCCAAACTTGCATATGTACTGTCGTCAATCAAATTTAGTGTCAGAAATAATACATAAGCACCTAAAATTGAAATAAAGAATTCAACGGAAAATCTGTAAAATGAAGCTTTCCAGTTAATATTATCACCATTTTTTTGGATAATTTTTAACCCCATTATTAATTTGCCGGGTGTTCCACCATATGTTTTTACCAGAACAACTTCAAATGCCAAACTAAATAGCAAATTAGGAATCAAAATATCAATACTCGCAGTCCTGCTTAAACTATTGAAATAAAATACAAGCCCCATTACCGGAAGAAGTACGATAAAATCTAAAATTTTGGCACCAACACGTACCCAGAAACCGGCATAAACCTCTTCATTTATGCCAGGAAAACTTGTAGGTAATAATTCATTTTTCATTTTTAGTATTCTTCAATTTGTTATGTTTGTTTATCGGGTTCAATTATCTTTCATTTTTTTATCCGGAATTTATACGGTACTGAATTGTGAATTATCTTATTCTGATATTTCATAGTTTTTTCCCTCCACTATGTGGATTTCTTCGTCTGTTAATTCGTACAGTTGATAAATTAGTTCATCAATTTTACTTTCGAAATAGGTGATTCTATTTTCAATATGCATTTTCTTGTGCTGTAAATTTTCGGTTTGAAATTCTTGGTGTAGCTGCAATAACTGTTCTACATAAATGATAATTTGATTATGCAATAATCGATTCTGTTCATTTATGTTGGGCAGAGGCAGTTGCTCTACATGGCTTTTCTTCACTTGAGCAAGCACTTCACCACGCTCGGGGTTTATCTGATAATAATAAAAATCAGTGAGCTTAGAGTTTAAAATCCCGAGTATAAATTTATGACTTAAACTATTAGAGATCAGAATGTGCAGATTATCTCTTGCAATGATATTTTTCCCAATAATTGTAGCAATAATGCTATCGCCGGTTTGCCTGACAATAATTTTTTCTTCCGCTTCAAATATTTTTTTATCTCTGGGAGCTGCCAACCATTCACCATATTGAATCCAACTGTTATTGTTCCATCGGTTTTCATATTGATTCATTAAACTTCCCCGCATTAAAGGCAACCAGTTTTCACCTATGGGTTTGGGTTGATTCACCTGCACAAAAGGTTTTAATTTCATTGTTTTTTCTGTCTGTATCGGTGTTCCTTTACCCTTTTCAAATGGTTTAACTCCATTGTACACCTTGGAAATATCTTTAATAAAAACAGATTTCTCCTTTATCTTTTCGAAAAGCAATTTATCTTCATCATTGGATACAACATTAATAATATCGCCATTATCGGGCAAATGATTCTGATTTATTTCCTGCGAAAATTCTATTTTTCCTTTTTGATAGGTGTCGATAATTAGCGATGAATTTTTAATGTAATCGTTTTTTTCGAATATCAATACGTGTGTATCGACCACCGCTTTAAAAATATGTTCCTTAATATCAAGAATTCGTTCCCAGTAGTACTGATTTACTAAATAGCGACGGATATTTCTGAATTTAATGGATTGCAACCAGGTGTTTGGAATAATGACACCTAATTTTCCACCTGTAACCAATAGTTTTTTGTATCGTTCTAAAAATAAAAGGTATAAATCTTGTTGATAATCTTGATCAATATATTTTCGGTCGAAATAATGAATCACTTCTTTGTCGCTTACTTTCACGTAAGGCGGATTTCCAATCACAATATCGAAACCTGAATTTATCTTTTTATATCCGGCTTGCAGTTCATTTGCTGTCAGTGAATCAATCAATTTTTCCGTTTCTTCATGAAGATTCATTACTTTATTAAATTGCTTTTTAAACGGTAATCGTTTATCAATTTCAACATCTCGGTTAAATACTTCAGGAAACGCTATGTCCCAACTGAAAGGCTTTACATGTTTAACTTCTTCGAAATCAATGATCCCATCTTTATAATCCATATCCACCAAACTGTTTCCATCTTTGATATTGTTTTCGAGCGATGGCAAAACCCTTTCGTGAAACATGGATAACTGGTGCGAGATGGAAGCGGAGGTTTCGCCTTCCATGCATTTGAGCAATAAACTCAGTTTGGTAACTTCCACCGCATTCACGTCAATATCAACTCCATAAATATTATTGAGCAAAATACGTTTCTTTTCGGCAGTCGTAAGGTTGCCTTCGGGTGTAAGCGGATTATTTTTAGTGCCTCCTTTAGATGATTTTCCATTATTAGAATAAAAATCTTTATGAAAATCGAGCAAATACTGATAAGCACCAATCAGAAAACTTCCACTACCACAGGCGGGGTCTACAATTTTGATGTTGCTTATTTCATTCGGCTTTTTCCCTTCTATCAATTTACCAACCGTATGTTTTACAATGTATTCCACAATATATTGAGGCGTATAATACACGCCGCCGGCTTTTCGTACTTCGGGTTTATCTTCAATAACGGCATGATGAGCAGGGGTAATTCGGATAACTTTGCCCAAAAACTGTTCGTAAGCACTACCTAAAATTTCAACCGAGAGAACCGAAAACTCATATGGACAAATCGGATAATATAATTCATTCAAAATGGTTTTAATTACCTTATTATCGATTTTGAGATGCTGACTTATCTGATCTTTTTTCAGGTCAAATAAACCGGAATTGTACTTGTCATCAGCCTCTTTGAAAATACTGAAAAGATTCTGATAATAATCACCTTGTTTTATTGCAACCTGTAAATTTCCATAAGGTTCTACATCTCTGTCTTCGGCAATGCGTAAGAAAATAAGACGATCAATCGTTTGCTGAACGGCAAAGTTGAGCTCATCTTCGTTCAGTTCTTTATTTCGCAGGCTGATGGAAGTTGCCAGATACGTTCGCCAACCGTCGAGCGAAATAAGAAATTCTTTATCAACCGTTGCAGTTCCTCTTTTATTGGCAGTACCTGCTATAAATTTATCAAAACTACCTTTCAGCACACGTTCTTTCGAAAAAGTATCCCAAATAAAGTCGAATTCGTTCAGATAATCTTTGAAGTTGATGTATTTTATTCGAGCTACTGATGCTTTATCGGTGGGGAAAGGTCTTCGTGTACAGTCATATATAGCAAATTCTTCGAAGTCGGTAATAACACTTACCGATAGCTTTGCACTCCAACCATAACGGCGAACCTGATAAGCAGGTTGTATTTCATCTTTAATGGAAACACTTGGTTTTTTGGCTTCCACAAAAAACAATCGTTTGCCACCACCCAGCCGAAAGGAATAATCGGGCGCTTTGGTTGCCCTCCCTATTTTTACTTTGTCTTCGTGTATAACTTCGCGGTATGATTGTGCGTAACCTTCTTCATTATCAATATCCCAACCCAATGTTTTGAAAAAAGGGTCGATAAAATCACGGCGAGTAAGGGTTTCGTTATAGTCCGATTTTTTATAAGAGTCAAATTGTTCTTCAAACCGTTCAACCAATTCAGATATCTTTTTGTAAGCTACTTCTTTAGAAATCATGATTATCTGCAAAAATAAAAATTAATTTAGGTCAAATTCTTTATTTTAAAGTTGATAGATGTATCGTGAAAAATTGATCGTTCAAAAAGTTGAAGTTAAAACTCCATTTGCAAAAATGAATATTGAAAAAGGGTAAATTGAAAATAATGTTGTTATTTCTCAGCTTTAAACTTTTAGGGCACATCAGAAATTTACATTCGTCGTGTAACGCCATATGTCGGGATGCTCTCGTATTTATAACGATTTAAAGCCGTAACCACAAACGTATAATTCCCTCTGATTTTTTGACCCAATTCTCTTAGGTTTACGCAGTTTTCGGTTGTTCTGACTAAGATATTAGCGGGGTTATTCATATCGCCAACTTTTTTTCCTTTAAAAGCATAAACGATGTAATAAGCTGTGGCACAACCACCTTCTTCATTAACTTCATCCCAAAGCAAATAAGCATCTTTACCATCACGTAAAATACGTATATTTTGAGGCTGTGCGGAAGCTTCACCTTGAATATTTCTGTTAAAGGGTTGAATGGAAGGATATTTATATAACCCATGTTTCAGGCTGTCTAACAAACCCTGTTTGTTTTGCAGAAAACCGCGTGCACTGAAAAAAACTGCGCCATCTACCTGCGGATAATGGGTATTCAGATTTAATTGTCTGATTACTTCATTGCCGTTGCGCCATGCAGCATTTGCTTCGCGTTGTCCGAGCTGCGAAGCATATAGCCCGATATACAAATTTTTGCCATAGCTGTTTTCGCTCCACCATTTTACCAACACATCATAATCAGCCACTTTTTTCCCTATTTCCCAGTAAAGTTGAGGTACAACATAATCGATCGTACCTTCTTTCAACCATTTCAGTACGTCGGCATATAAATCGTCGTAATTTTGAACACCTGCACGGGTATTCGAACCGCGGGGATCAACGTTGCTGTTGCGCCAAACACCAAAAGGTGAAACTCCGAATTGAACCCAGGGTTTCAGATTCTTTATGGTTTCGTGTAACTCCGAAATAATCATATTTACATTGTTACGGCGCCAGTCATCTTTTTGATTGGGAGCAAAACCCCGCGGAAACTGTTTGAAAGTAGCATCATCCGGGAATTCTTCATTCCCAACCCGATAAGGATAGAAATAATCGTCGAAATGAATGGCATCAATATCATAATGTTCAACCACATCTTCGACCACCCGATTTAAAAATATTCGGGTTTCGTCTAACCCTGGATTGAAATAATACTTACCTCCATATTTTATAAATAAATCTTTGTTTTTGAAATATAAATGATCCTTGCTTAATTGCCGAATATTATCTGAATTGGTAACCCGATACGGATTGAGCCATGCATGTACTTCCATACAACGCCGGTGAGCCTCGTCGATAATAAATTGAAGCGGGTCATAATAGGGATTTGGTTTTTGTCCCTGTTTACCCGTAAGCCAGCTCGACCAGGGTTCTAACGCTGAAGGGTAAATAGCATCGGCAGTGGGTCTGATTTGCAGAATGATGGTGTTGATATTGTTTTTTTGTAAACTATCCAACATGGTACGCATTTCCTCCCGTTGCTGTTGAGAAGTAAGCCCGTTTTGGCTTGGCCAGTCGATATTGGCAACTGTGGCAATCCACACGGCACGCATTTCACGCTTTTTGGGTTGTGCAACAATCGTTATCGAAATAGTAATAAAAAAAACAATAAGGGTATAGCCGATTTTTTTCATTGATTCAATAAAATAAGTATGCAAATTTAGCAAATTAAAAACAATATAAAAATAGTACCCTATGCAAATTTAGAAGTTTGAACAGATTGGTGTTAGCAAATTGTAGAGTATTCGAGAATTGAATTCATTCACATTTATAGGCAAAAGTAGATAAAATATTTATTTGGGCAACGCTTTATATTAAATTTCTGATATGTTTTGGCTGTCAGCTTTTTTATTTCTCAAAAAAGAAGTAGATTTGTGCATTGAAAATTTATAATTCTTAATGATATGACAAAACAACTTACAATTGCATTGGTTGCTCACGATAATCGCAAAGCAGATATGGTTGAATGGGCTATATTTAACGCCGATATGCTATCGAAACACAAATTAATTTGCACCGGAACCACTGGAAGTTTAATTCAAAAGGCATTTAACGAAAAAGGGGTTAAGGCTGAAATTATTTGTATGAACTCCGGACCGATGGGAGGCGATGCCGAAATTGCGGCGTTGGTTGTTCGAAAACAAATAAATCTGGCAGTATTTTTAATTGATGATTTAAATGCACAACCTCATGAAGCCGATATTCAAATGTTATTACGTCAATGCCGTATTCACAATGTTCCCATTGCCTGTAACCGGTATAGTGCTGATTTAATGATTACAAGTACCTTGTGGGATATTGAAGATTATTCACCCAGTGAACCGCGATATATTAAATTTAAACGTTAAACTCGGGTTTATTCAAATTTTATTATACTTAAGCATCGAAAAAAAAGGTTTATACTGATTTTATCGATCTGCAAACATTTTCAATCAATTGAAAATGTTTGTTGCTTTTACAGGGTTTTATGATTTACAGCTATTCAGGATTGAATATAAACAAAAGGCTATCTGTGGTTTAAAGGCAGAATTCAAGGAGCTTGTAATTTTGAATTAATAGTTGTAATTTTGAAAAAAATTTCAGCATATTTTATGTTTTATGAAATGCATCTTCCGGATTGTAGTTTTTAGTGTGTTCTTGTCGTTTTCATAATTTGAAAACGAGTTTTCAGACTCAAACCAATTACTAACAGGAATCAATTCATTTGAAATTGTTTTTAAATCTAATCACAAAAAAATCACTCACTTACTAAATGAAATCAACAAAACAAATTTTGCTTATGACAATTATTACGGCAAGTGCCTCATTACAAGCGGGTAATCCATTTTTTGAAACCTATGACACACCCCATCAAACCATTCCTTTCAATTTAATTAAAACGGAACATTATTTTCCGGCTTTCGAAGCAGGAATGAAACAACAAGATAAAGAAATAGAGGCAATTATAAATAATCCTGAAGCTCCTACTTTTGATAATGTCATCGTGGCATTAGAGCATTCGGGCGAATTGTTGAATAAAGTGGGTTCGCCATTAAATAATTTACTAAGCGCCCAAACCAACGATGAATTACAAGATATTGCCGAAAAAGTATCGCCTTTGCTCAGTGAACACAGTAATTCAATTCATTTAAACGAGAAACTTTTTGAGCGCGTAAAAGCTGTTTATAATCAGAAAGATAAACTTGAACTTACACCCGAACAGCAAATGCTGTTGAAGGAAACTTTCGAAGGATTTGTCAATAACGGAGCAAACTTGTCGGATAACGATAAGGTTACTTATCGCCAACTGACTAAAGAACTGAGCTTACTCACCCTTCAGTACGGACAAAATGTATTGAAAGAAACGAACAAATACAATTTATTAATTATAGATAAAAGTTTATTGACGGGCTTACCTGCCGATGTGATGGATATGTTAGCTGCTAATGCTAAAAAAGCGGGGAAGGAGGGATGGTTATTAAATTTAAAAACAACCTCTTACGTTCCATTCATGAAATATGCCGACCATCGTGATTTAAGGCGCGAAATGTACATGGCTAATGCCACTAAATGTATGCTTGGAGGCGAATTTGACAACCGGCAGAATATTCAGAAAATTGTAAATTTGCGTTTGAAAATAGCAAACCTTTTGGGCTATAAAACGTATGCCGATTATGAGTTGATTGATAGAATGGCAGAAAAGACTGCAAATGTGTATAATCTGCTCGATAAGTTACGTGAAGCTTATAAACCCACTGCCGAAAAAGAATATGCCGAAGTTCAGGCTTATGCCGATGCACATGGTGCCTATTTCAAACTGCAACCCTGGGACTGGATGTATTATTCTGAAAAACTGAAAGATGAAAAGTATGCCATTAATGATGAATTATTGCGTCCTTATTTTGAATTAGACCATGTAAAAAAAGGTGTTTTCGGACTGGCGACCCGTTTGTATGGTATTCATTTCACCAAAAATTCAAACATACCGGTTTATAATCCTGAAGTTGATGCTTATGAAGTTACTGATAAAAATGGTAAATTCTTAGCCGTTTTATATACCGATTTTCATCCGCGAGATGAGAAACGTGCCGGAGCTTGGATGAGCGATTTTAAACCTCAATGGATAGAAGGAAAAACCGACAATCGTCCGCAAATTGTTATTGTAATGAACTTTACCCGCACTACCGACAAAAAGCCGGCTTTACTTACATTTGACGAAGTTACCACCTTTTTGCATGAATTTGGTCATTCTTTGCACGGTATGTTAACGAAATGCACGTATCAATCACTTTCAGGAACAAATGTTTATCGTGATTTTGTGGAATTGCCCTCACAAATAATGGAAAACTGGGCGAGTGAAAAGGAATTTTTAGATGGATTTGCCGAGCATTATCAAACCGGCGAAAAAATTCCTGCTGAACTGATTCAAAAAATCAAAGCTGCTGAAAACTTCAATGTCGCTTATTTCACTATGCGTCAGTTAAGTTTTGGCTATTTAGATATGGCTTGGCACACTTTACAAAAACCGTTTAAAGGAAGTGTTGTCGATTTTGAAAAACAGGCTATGGAATCTACTCAAATTTTGCCTTTGGTTCCTGAAACGTCAATGAGTCCTACTTTCAGTCACATTTTTGCAGGAGGTTATGCTGCCGGATACTACAGCTATAAATGGGCTGAAGTTCTGGATGCAGATGCATTTTCGGTTTTTTCCAAAAATGGCATTTTTGATAAAAAGACGGCAGATTCCTTCCGTCAAAATATTCTTGAAAACGGAGGAACCGAACATCCAATGGTACTTTACAAACGTTTTCGCGGTCAGGAACCAACGATTGATGCATTGCTTAAAAGGACTGGAATTATGTTGTAACGATCAGTGGATTTGTGTTAATAATTCATCTTTGTAATCGTTTTGATCAAATGGTAAAAATAATAAATTAATTGAAAAATCATATTATTATGAAACAAAATTTTATATTTATGGTATTAATTACTGGATTGATAAGTGCCTGTCAACGCACGCCACATTATGCTTCGTATGCTGATTATCCGGTTTATGATGGGTCCGATTTAGAACTCACCTTCACACCCTCAGCTTCTACATTCAGGGTTTGGGCTCCCACAGCCGATGAAGTTAAATTATTACTTTACGACGATGGATATGATGGAGGAGCTTATAAAACCATAGATATGCATCGTTCCGAAAAAGGGACATGGCTTTTAAAAGTGGAAGAAAATCTGAAGGGAAAATTCTATACTTTTCAAATTAAAATCGGTGATAAATGGTTGGGAGAGACCCCCGGAATGTGGGTTAAAGCAACAGGAGTGAATGGTAAACGGGCTGCAATTATCGATTTTACCGAAACCAATCCCCCGGGATGGGATGAAGATGAACGTCCACCTTTGAAGAATTTTACGGATATTGTGCTTTACGAACTTCATATTCGTGATTTTTCAATGGCACAAAATTCAGGCATACAACATAGAGGTAAATATCTGGCATTTACTGAAATCGGTACTAAAAATACAGCCGGAGAATCAACCGGTATTGATCATTTGAAAGAATTGGGAATTACCCACGTACATTTATTACCGGCATTCGATTTCGCATCCATCGACGAAACAAAACTGAATGAAAATAAATATAACTGGGGATACGATCCGTTGAATTATAATGTGCCTGAAGGGAGTTATTCAACCAATCCTTATAATCCTGTAGTTCGAATCCGTGAATTTAAACAAATGGTACAGGCACTTCATAAAGCCGGAATACGAGTGGTAATGGATGTGGTTTACAATCATACTTCAACGGGCAAAGGATCGCATTTGGATTTATTGGTTCCCGGATATTTTTATCGTCAGAATGCCGACAGTTCCTGGTCTAATGCTTCGGGATGCGGAAATGAAACTGCTTCAGAACGACCTATGATGCGCAAATTTATGGTTGAATCGGTGGTATATTGGGCTACTGAATATCATATTGATGGTTTCAGGTTTGATTTAATGGGCATTCACGATATTGAAACGATGAATGAAATCCGTGCAGCATTGGATAATATTGATCCTACCATTTTTATGTACGGCGAAGGATGGACCGCTGGAAAATCACCGTTGGCTGAAGACTTGAGAGCTGTAAAGAAAAATGCAAAAAAACTGAATCGTATTGCTGTTTTTAGCGACGATATCCGCGATGCGTTGAGAGGCAGCTGGATGCATGCCAATGTTCCTGGTTTTGTTTCTGGAGCTGACAGTTTGGAAGAAAGTGTGAAATTTGGCGTTGTTGGTGCTACCCTTCATCCTCAAGTAGATTATAGTAAACTAATTTATTCGAAAGCTCCCTATGCCAATGATCCGGCTCAAGTGATCAATTATGTTTCGTGCCACGATGATATGTGCTTGTACGACAAGCTTAAAGAGTCTCGTCCGGCAAATGCTACCGAAGATGAATTGGTACGCTTTGATAAATTGGCACAAACCATTATAATGACTTCACAGGGAGTTCCGTTTATTTATGCCGGCGAAGAGGTTTATCGAACCAAAAAAGGAATTCACAATACATATCAGTCGCCCGATTCTATCAATGAAATTAATTGGGATTTTAAAACCCTTCATCGTGATGTTTTTGATTACTATAAGGGTTTAATTGCCTTGCGTAAGGCACATGCTGCTTTTAGAATTCCTACACAAGAGTTGGTTCAACAACATTTGAAATTCATTGATATGCAAACACCGAATGTGGTGGCGTATATGCTTACCGATCATGTAAATGGTGAAGTATGGAAAAATATTTTAGTAATTTACAATGGGAATAGGCATTCAGTGCTGGTTCAAATTCCGCAGGGTAACTGGAATTTAGTTTGCCACGATGACCAAATCAATTTAAATGGGATCTCAACTGTTAGAACTACTCATTTCTTTGTTCCGGCTTCATCAGCAAGCATTATGTATGAGGAATGATTGATTCGAGATTAGCTGCCGTTTAATTGGGAATTAATTTCTTATTTCTTAGAAAAAGATCAGATTTTAATAAATTGATTCCCTGATTAAACGGCATTTATTTAAAAAATTAATTTAAAAGTCAATGGGAAAAAGGAGTTTCAGACTCAAATTTCGACCCATGTTGAAAACGCCGGTTCTTCCTGTTAGTTCATTGATCGATAGATATTTTAATCTACTTAAATGACTTTGATAAGCCAAATCGGTCAAGTTGCTTCCATTGAGATAAACCGAGCAAAGTTTTTTACCCCGAATAATTAAATCGGTGCCTAATGATGCGCTAAATATCGTATAAGCCGGCGTAGGCGTTTCAGTCCGGTAAGCGGAATATATATTATTTTGTCTGAAATCATGTTCGAATCCGAAGGAGATATAGCTGTTTTTTGAAAATTTGTTTCGTAAATTCAGATTTGCCCGAACGTTCAAAATCCATTTTGGAGCAGGCGTGAAAGGCAAATATCGGGTTGAATCGGGTTGTCCGATAAGTTGAGCATTGACATACGAAAAAGTGTTTTCAATGTGCAACCAATCAAAAGGATGTGGATGAAAATCAAATGAAAATTCACCGCCATAAAGTTGCACATTGCCCGCATCAAATAAATAGCTAATGTATCCATTCCGAATAGAATCGGTTCCGTTGATTGCGTTTAGTTTCCTCGAAAAAATGAAATGATCAATCCGGTTCATAAATAAATTGAGTTGTGCACTCACGTGTTCAGTATTAAAATCCAATTCAAAATCGGTTTGAAAACTATTCTCGGATTTTAAATCAGGATTTCCGATTTCGTAACGCATTGTTCCTTCATGAACTCCATTTGAAGCAAGTTCTCCAATGTTGGGAGCTCTAAAACCTCTCGAAAAATTGAGTTTTGTTACCCATGATTCATTTAAACGGTATGTGGCTCCCAAGCTGCCACTAATGCCATCAAACTGAGTCGAGAAACCTTTGAAACGTTCAATTGCACTTGCATTTGAAGCGTTTGTTACATTCCCAATGGCATCCAAATATAACGATTCAGTATCTTCAAAACGTATATCATACCTGATGCCACCACTAATATCCAATTTGCCGAACGTTTTTTTTGCTACAACAAATATACCGGCATCGAACAAATGATAGGCAGGCACCAAAAATTCCGAGCCTTTATTCATCGAGTTTTGAGACATTCCGCTTATACCGACCGAAAGTCCGTACCCTTTCATTTCAGGCATATTATAATGAACATCATAACTTAATGTATGCAGCTGAAAATATAGTCCGTAATTAGTTGGAGTTAAAATATTGGCATATTCTTGTCTTCTGTTTTGCTGATAACCGAAAATGGCTTTAAGACTTCCATCTCCAATCAACAAATTGTTTTTCCACACAATTTTATAATGTTGAACCTGCTGATAAGGCATTTGATGGGTATAGCTCAACAAATCGTTTTGTGTTGCAATGGTTTCTCCTACGGTTTGATCGAGCAAAACAACCGGTTTGGTAAATGCTCCTGTTACACTGTCGCGATTCCCCTCAATTATTCCAGGAGTTAAAAAATAAGCACTTAAAGTCAGATTTGAATATCCCCACCACTGATTGATACCGGTAAGCAATGACAAGGATTTTTCGCTGAATCCAGAGTTGTAAACATATCCATCATATTTATTTTGATAAGCATGAGCTGTTTTACTACTTACACGAGCATCCCAAACAAAGCGCTTCAAATGACCCGCATAATTCAGCGACATGGCAGCTAATCCATTGTTTGTTTGATAATTAGTTAATATATTTATTTGTTGTCTACCTTCGGGTAGTATTGGAGCCGGCAAAAAATTAATTACTCCTGCCATAGCATCTGATCCATACATCAAACTTCCAGGTCCTTTGAGAATTTCCACCTTATTGACATCAAATTCATCAATTTCGATGCCATGTTCGTCGCCCCATTGCTGACCCTCCTGTTTCACTCCATCGTTAAGAACAACCACACGGTTATATCCTAAACCACGAATTACAGGTTTGGAAATGCCGGCACCGGTGGTTATTTGCGAAACCCCTGGCTGAGTACTTAGGGCATCGATAATATTAGTTGATGATGTTTGCAGCAATTCGGTTGGAGTTACAATGCTGACAGGTGTTGGAATTTTATTGATTTTGGATGCCATGGCTTGTCCCGTAACAGCAATCTCGTTTATTTCAATAATTGATGGTTTTAATTCAAAATTCTGAATTTTAGTGTTTTGTAAATTTATTGTTGTCGAAATTTGGTTGAATCCTATCGATGTTACTTGTACTAATAAATTGCGTCTTGGTAAATTAAACACCTGATAATAACCGGATGTATCGGTTATACCGCCGGTTTTTAAATCAGGAAAATAAATGCTTGCACCTATGATTGGTTGATGTTCCAAGTCGGTTATTTTTCCTCTTAAAATGGTAATTGATGGTTCACTTGCGAATGAAATTAGCTTGTTAAATATCAATAGAATAAGTAAAATATGTGAGTTTTTGAATGAATTCATATGGAATGATCTTAAAATGATACGTGAGTTTTTTAATATTTTTGTAGACGTAAAATAAAGATATGAATACAGATTTATTGATTTATAGGTAATTCAATGAGAATTCCAACCCAACAAAAATTATTCAGCAATTGAATGATTAAATTGCATCTACTAATATAAATAAGCTATGTATAAGCAATAGTTCGTTATAAAATAGTGCTATCTATTGATAATCAAATAAATAGATTATTAAAATTAACTGTCAATACAAAAACAAATTTTAAAAATAAATATTAACGCAAAGACGCTGTGTTAAAATAGTTGTCAGATAGATAAACAATATCAATTTACTAAGAGCACAAAAAAACTTTTGAGTTTTTTCTGGCGACACAGCATTCAAAATTTGGTTTTTATAACGAACCATTGTATAGGATAATGTGCACTAAAATTAACGAGAATTAAAATGTTATTCTCGTAGGATTCAATTAATTTGATTAAATGAATGCAGGTGGTGCCCGAAGGGAGGAGAAAAGAACAGTCGATTTTTGAATTGACAGAATTGGATCCGAAACCCAATGAAATGGCATCATTACCACTAAATTTATAAACGTAGTTTGATTCTCGATAACCGGAGCCAGCGAAAAATCACAAATAAAGCATTTATCATGTTCGGGTTGGGATGTTGATGAGTGCGAAGTAGCAAAGACGTGAAGTTCACACTGATCATGATGATGCGTAGCTTTGACAACATAAAACAAGGCGATTGAAAAAATCAACAGCCAGGCATTAAACCGTTTTATAGTATCGAATTGCATCAATTTTTGTTTATCCTTTTAAACTTATTAAAGTCAACGATTTTTTATTTAGAATTTCAATTTCTTTTCCATTGATTTTAATAATGCCATCTTTATCAAATTCGGTCAATATACGGCTAATACTTTCGCGACTGGTATCCACAAGATTAGCCAATTCAGCTTGTGAAATGGGCAATAAAAATTTATCGGACATAAAAATATTATTTGCTAACTCAAGCAATGCATCAGCCATATTTCCCCTGATCAATTTTTGTGTACGTTGTGCGCAGCGATGAAATGATTCCAATTCGTTATGACACAAATCTAAAATGATTTCATACGAAAATTGTTCATTTTCCCGTAATAAATTTCTGAATATATTCAGGTCGATAAAACAAACTTCCATATCCGAAACTGCTGTAACTGAATACTGATTTATTTTATCACCAACAGTGGTAGGCAATCCCAAATAAGTAGGTGCTTTCACCAAACGCACGATTTGTTCATGATAAGGACCTGCCAAATGGATTTTTGCTAATCCTGTTCGCAGAAATACTACATTCGTTGAATACATGCCTTGTTTAATTATGGTATCTCCCTTTTTAAATTTCAAAACTAAATGGTTGGCTGATAATTGATCAAATCCATTCTCGCTCAGCGTTCCAATATCTTTGGTATGGAAAGGGCAATTTCTACAATCGTTTTGCATAAAAGTTTGATATTTAAATGTGATGATGCAAATATACACAATGTGATTTATATCACAAAATATTGTAGCCATAAGCACGAAAATATTCTCTATAAATAAAATTTTCTTTAATACATTTGCAGAAATAATTCTTTAATCAATTAACCCGAAAAATCAAGTTATATGTCAAATCCCGAAAAACTGGTGATTATCAGTACAATTGGACCTGATAATCAAGAAAAAGCAATTTTACCTTTTGTCATTGCAAATGGAGCTCTCACTGTTGATGCCGAAGTTGTTGTAATTTTACAATCAGCGGCAGTTTTATTGGCAAAAAAAGGAGTAGCAGAACATGTTAATTCCCCAGAATTAATGCCATTAAAAGATTTAATAGAAAGCTTTATTGAATTGGGGGGTAAACTTTTATTATGTTCACCCTGTATTAAAGAACGTAAAATAAAAACTGAAGATTTGATACCAAACTCAGTTATCATTGCTGCCGGTACAGTGGTCGATGAAGTGATGTCGGCTAAATCAGTAATTACTTATTAATTTAAATAAAAAATGGAAAACTCAAATGAAGTTACAATCGAACAGCTAAAGAAGCAGTTAGATGTATTGCAAAAAAAAGTTGGAAAACTCGAGAAAAACCGCAAAGATCAATTGTCTATGGCTGTTGTGTCAGGTGATTTTGATAAAATTTTGGCTACAATGATTATTTCATTAGCTGCAGCAGCGATGGATACGCAAGTTAAATTGTTCTTTTCGTTCTGGTCTCTGTCTGCTCTTCGTGATCCGAAAAAAAGTCCTAAGGGAAAAGATTTTATTTCAAAAATGTTCGGCATGATGTTGCCAAAAGGAAAAGATAAATTGTCACTTTCCAACATGAACATGGTAGGAATGGGTCCAATGATGATCAAAATGTTGATGAAAAAGAAAAATGTACTTTCGTTGGAAGAAATGTTCAAACAAGCTGGCGAATTAGGTATCGAAATCACCGTGTGCGAAATGTCGATGGATTTAATGGGCTTCAAAAAGGAAGAATTTATAGATTATCCGCATTTACGATTTGCAGGTGCAGCTACATTTGTGGCTGATGCCGGCGAAAGTGCCATACAACTTTTTGTTTAAAAGAACTTCAAAGTTCTTAGAATCGGAATTTATCACGTATCAAATATTAATTAAACTCAATTATAAACTTCCTTAATCCTCCTTGGATGATTTGAGGGCTATTTTTAAACATTATGACAAACGAAGAATTAAAAAATCTGAAATCGAATTTAGTAGTAGATGCACGTGGAACTGCTTGTCCCGGTCCTCTTTTGGCCGCAAAGAAAGCAATTGGTGATATCGAATCAGGTGAAATTATGGAAATCCTTTCGGCTGACGAAGGTACAAAAAATGACATTCCCCGCTGGTGCGACAAAGTAGGTCACGAATACCTTGGTTTTGTTGACGAAGACAGTTTCAGTCGTTTATTTTTAATCAAAGAATAAATAAATCTGTCCTTATTTCAAAAATGGGAATTTGAGTTGCAATTGAATTCGTTTGAATGAATGCGACAAAGTTTCCCTTTTTTGAGTTAAGGATTTTTATTACATCAACATGGCAACAACTGCAACAACATCTCAGGAAACGAAATTACCCAAAATTTTAGTTTTCTCAACCGATAAGATATCCGATCCGGGAATAGATCAAGCCGGGTTAAGAAAAATTCATTATTCGCCGTCAGTGTATGTGATTAATCTGCCATGTTCATCGGGAGTAAAACCAAGATGGATTTTACACGCGTTGGAAAATGGTTTTGATGGTGTTTTTATAGCCGCCGATGGACACGAATGTTCGTATAGTGCAAAATGTCCTGAACACACCAATACGATTATACAAACTGCACAGGAATTGATGAAAGAAAAAAACATTAATACGAAAAGAATCAGAATGGCAGCAGTGTGTTCAGTGTGTGCAGAACCTTTTGCAAGTCATATGGAAAACTTCAGTAAAATTTTAGCCGGAATTGAAGAATAAAATCATTATGGTTCACGCACCAAGTGAAAATTTTGATTTTCGTTTAATAAAATAGAAAAACAATGAATAAACACGATAAAGATTACGATGCTTTAGTCATAGGAGGCGGGATCGCTGGTCAGGAAGCTGCTTTGAGTTTAGCTGATATGGGGCATCAGGTTTTGTTGGTGGATAAGGGATTGTCCATCGGTGGAAAAATGATTCAATTAAGTAAAGTTTTCCCAACTCTGGACTGTGCCGCTTGTATTACCACCCCTAAAATGTCGGAAACCGCCCGTCATCCTAATATCACTTTAATGTTGAACAGCAATATTGCTGCAATAAATAAAGAAGATGGCAATTTTAAAGTTGAAATTGAAAAGAAACCACGATATGTAATTGCTGAAGATTGTACCGGTTGTGCACAATGTGAAGCGGTTTGTCCTGAAGTTCGCAGTGATGATTACAATGCAAATCTGGCCGGACGAAAAGTGGCATATATTCCATTTAATCTTGCCAATCCCCGTATCGCCAATATCGATCGTCAGGGTCATTCAGCTCCTTGTATCAACGAATGTCCCGGAGGTGTAAAACCTTACGGATATATTTCGTTGGTTCGCAACGGTCAGTACGAAGAAGCCATGAAGCTTCACCTCGAAGATATACCATTCCCGGGAAGTTTAGGGCGTGCTTGTTATGCTCCTTGTCAGAATGCTTGTACGCGTGCAAGCCTGGAAGGTTCGGTTGATATCCGGAAAACGAAGCGGTTTTTTGCCGACTGGTATTACGAAAAATATCCTGAAGCACCGGAAGTGGAAATTAAAAATAAAACAGATAAGAAAATTGCTGTTATTGGTTCT
Organism: Bacteroidota bacterium; assembly: GCA_021779195.1. Classification (GTDB taxonomy): domain Bacteria; phylum Bacteroidota; class Bacteroidia; order Bacteroidales; family Paludibacteraceae; genus Paludibacter. Next base: position 152,318 of record JAJYBB010000002.1, read on the forward strand.
GGTCCTGCCGGAATTACGGCGGCATATCATTTGGCGTTGAAAGGTCATAACGTAACTATTTTCGAAGCTGCACCGGCTGCTGGTGGAATGTTGCGTCTGGCATTACCCGAATATCGCGCACCTAAAAATGTGGTGGATCGTGATCTGAAAAACATTACCGTGCTTGGCGTTAAAATAGAGGTAAATAAAAAAATTACCGACTTGAAAGCACTGAAAAATCAGGGTTTTGATGCTGTGTTTGTTTCGGTCGGAACGCACGATGCCGTAACTTCAAAAACCGAAGGTTCGGATTTGAAAGGAATCGTTGATTGCCTCGAATTCCTTCGCGAAGCCAATATTGGCAAAAAAGAAGATTTAACCGGAAAACGGGTAATGGTTATCGGTGGCGGAAATACGGCGATTGATGCTGCACGTACTTCGTTGCGACTTGGTGCCGAAAAAGTGACGGTAGTTTATCGTCGCAGCCGTGAAGAAATGCCTTGCTTTGCTCCCGAAATTCACGAAGCGGAAGAAGAAGGAGTTGAAATCATGATTCTTCGTAATCCGGTAAAATACCTTGGCGAAAATGGCAAAATCAAACAAGTGCAACTGGAAAAAATGCAATTGGGCGAAAAGGATGCCAGCGGTCGTCGTAGTCCTGAACCGGTTAAAGGTTCGGAATACCTTGAAAATGTGGATTTTGTAATTGAAGCTATTGGATTGAAACCTTCCACAAAACCATTTGTTGGGCAGGTAGAACTGAATAAAAACGGAACCATTGTAGCCGATAAAAAAACACTCCAAACCTCCGTAGAATATATTTTTGCAGGTGGCGATACTGTTACCGGAGCAACAACGTTGATTGAAGCTGCAGGACAGGGAAAGAAAGCCGCTTTCTATATGGATAAATACCTTCGGGGTTTAAATATGCTCGATTTTGAAGATGGCGATAAATTGCCTGCAATCGAAAAAACATCCATTATCAACAATTATCAGGGTGGGATAAAACCCGTGGTTCCAAGTGCCATGATGCCTCTGGCTCAACGTGCCCGCAGTTGGGAAGAAGTAGAACAAACTTACACGGAAGCTGAAGTTAAAGCCAATACCGAACGTTGTTTGGATTGCAGCAATTGCCGCGAATGTCATCAATGTGTTACGGCTTGTCCTTCAAATGCCATTGATTTTAAACAAAAAACCCAACTTATCAACGCATCTGTAAAATCTGTGGTGGTTAGTACTGGATATGAATTGTTTAAACCGGACGGAAAGCCTAATTACGGGTATAAAAAATTCCCCAACGTGATCGATTCCATGCAAATGGATCGGTTAATTGCACCAACCCGTCCGTATAACAATGTTCTGCGTCCGGGAGATGGAAAAACTCCGGATAATATTGCGTATGTTCTTTGTACAGGTTCCCGCGATTCTGCCATTGAAAATTCTGGTTGTGGTGCCGATTGTTCCAACAACCCGATTTGTTCGCAAATTTGCTGTATGTATTCCATCAAACAGGCTCAATTGTTAATGGGAGCTTTGCCAATGGCTGATATCACCATTTATTACATGGATATCCGCGCATTTGGTAAAGGCTACGAAGAATTTTTCGAAGAATCAAGATCAATGGGAGTGAAGTTTGTAAAAGGAAAGGTTGCCAAAATTCGTGAAAACGAAAACGGAAGCGGTGATTTGATTTTACGTTATGAAGACACTATCAAAGGGGTAGTAAAAGAAGCCAAACACGATGTGGTTGTACTTTCGGTAGGAGTTGTTCCCAATAAACATGTACCCGAAATGTTTAAAAATAAAATTTTAGAACTCGATGCTTACAACTTTGTAAAACAAACCGATGAATTAATCAGTCCTACATTAACCAGTATCGAAGGTGTATTTGTTGCCGGAGCTGCTTCTGGTCCAAAAGATATTCCAGATTCAATTTTATCAGCCGGTTGTGCCGCTACAGAAGTGGATGCATATTTGAATAGAGAGAGTAATTCAACTAAAAGTTTCACTCTTGCTAAAAATTAAGAAATCATGAAAGAAAGAATAGGTGTATATATTTGTCACTGCGGCGGAAATATTTCCGATTACGTAGATGTGGAAGAATTGAGCAAAATGTTTCACAAAGAAGAAAACGTGGTCATTGCAAAAGATGTCATGTTTGCTTGTGCCGATTCAAATCAGAAAGATATGGTGCAGGATATTCAGGAAAATAAACTGGATGCCATTGTGGTATGTTCTTGTTCGCCAAAACTTCACCTGCACACTTTCCGTAGTGTTGCAGCACGTGCCGGATTAAATCCATCCAATTATGTTCAGGTAAATATTCGCGAACAATGTTCATGGCCTCACAGCGATCGACCACGTGAAGCAACGGTGAAAGCAGCCGGATTAATTCGAGCCGGTATCAATCGGGTTTCGTTTTCCGAATCGTTGGAAGATATCCAGTTGGAAGTGAAAAAATCGGTAATGGTTTTGGGTGCCGGTGTTGCCGGTATGAAAGCCGCCATCGACCTGGCAAAATCCGGTAATGAAGTGTTTTTAGTAGAAAAGGATTTCTTCGTGGGTGGACGTATTGCCCAAAAAGATAAGCTTTTTGTAACCGGACAAAGCGGAAAACAAATTGTAGCTTCGTTGTACGATGAAATTAAAAAACAATCCAATATTACCATTTTCACGGGCACTTCTATCGAAAAAGTTTCAGGCAGTTTAGGTAATTTTCATATTGATTTGAAAGTTAAACCTCGTTATATCAATGGAAAAGCCGACAAACAAGCCGTGAAACGGGCGATGGAGGAATGTCCGGTAGAAGTACCCGATGCATTTAATCTGGGACTTACCAAGCGGAAAGCCATTTATAAAAATTATCCGGAAGCTTTACCCGATGTTCCAGTTGTTGAAGCTGAATTATTGAAAGATCAACCTGATTTTACAGCAAAATTCGCTTCAACACTCAATTTGAATGAACAGGAGGAAACCATCTCTTTAATCGTTGGTTCGGTATTGGTAACTACCGGCTATGAAAATTATCAACCTAAAGAAGGTGAATTTGGATACAAAACTATTGACAACGTAGTAACTTTACCTGAATTAAACCGCTTGATGGAATTAAATCCTCAAAAGCTGGTTTACAACGGAAAGGAAATCAAAAGTATCGCATTTATTTATTGTGTGGGAAGCCGCCAGAAGAAAGGCGAAAACAAATATTGTTCGCGTCAATGCTGTACTTCAACTATTTATACTTCACTTCAGTTGAAGGAGAAATACAAAGAAATGCAGACATATCACTTGTACCGCGATATTCGTGCTTACGGAAAACAGGAAGTGTTGTACACGCAATCGGCAAAACAAGGTGATTTGTATTTTAAATACGAAGATAAAGAAAAGGATTTCCCTGTAGTAGAAAAAGTTGGAAAAAACACTATTGTTAAAGTAAAAGACTCGCTTACTGCCCGTAAAGAGTTGGAAATTGAAGCCGACCTGGTGGTATTGGTTACCGGAATGGTGGCTCGCGAAGATTCAACCCATATTTCCGAATTATTTAAAATTCCAATTGGACGTGACCGTTTCTTTAACGAAATCCACCCCAAGCTGAAACCTGTTGAAACTGTAATCAAAGGTGTATATATTGGTGGAACTTGCCAGGGACCAAAAAATGTGACTGAATCGGTTCAATCATCATTGGCTGGTGCTTCAAAAATAACAGCTTTATTAAAAAGCGGAACAGTTGCCGTCGACCCGATTATTGCACGGGTTGATACCGATGCTTGCACCTGGTGCGGTAAATGTGCTGATGTTTGTGATTACGGTGCATTGAAAGTCGTGGAAGTGGACGGAAAAAAAGTTGCTTCAGTTAATAAAGCTGTTTGTACCGGTTGCGGAATATGCGCTCCTGTTTGTCCTGAAAATGCCATTGAAATAGCTCAATATACCGATAAAGGAATTGAATCAATGATTGATGGATTTATGTTGGATGTTCAAATTCAGGAAAAAGAAGTAAATGCTGATGAAGTTCAGGATGAAAATGCTGTTGGAATGAAAGAATACCCACAAGTTTGGAAAGAAATTCTTGCCGGAATGACCGATGAGAAAAATACGATTCCACAGATAATCGAAAATTCAAAACTTAAGGGAGAACTCGTTACGTATCATCTAATGACCATGAACAAATACGGTGTAGTTGTTCCGGCTGGTATGGATCAAAAAGAAGAATATTTTTATTATAAAAAGAAATAAACCGATTAAATCCCCAAAGTGGGACTTTGAATGGTAAAAACATTTTGTTATGAAAAAAATAAATATCAATATTAATTTAAATTCCTCCTCATCGGGGAGGTTAGGAGGGGCAATATGTCAAAAGTAAATCCGAAATTTGCAACTGAATTAGCAAAATACGGCTCAGACGATTTCAATGCGTGTTTCAATTGCGGAAATTGCACGGCCACTTGCTCGCTCTCGACAACAGACAGTTCATTTCCCCGCGAAATGATTCGTTACACTACGCTGGGACTAGAAGATGAAATCACGGCATCACTCAAACCATGGGAATGTTATTATTGTGGTGAGTGTAGTACTGAATGTCCCCGTCAGGCTAATCCCGGTGAATTAATGATGTCATTGCGTCGTTGGCTGACGGCTAAATATGACTGGACAGGGCTTTCGGGATTGATGTACAAATCGTTATCCTTGAGCTTAACTGCATTTATCCTTGCTTTTGCAGGAGTAATGGCATTTGTATTTTCGATTCATTTCGATATGGAAAGAATGATGCATGTCGGTCATTTATTTGAAATGATTGCCATCGGTTCGGTGGCTGTAGTAATTCTGTTGCCCAATATCGTCCGGATGTGGTATTTCACCATTCTGAAACCTAAAACGAAAGTGTCCTTTAAAAAATATGTAACAAGCATTACCGATTTGATTGTTCACATGTTTACCCAAAAACGTGCTCTGGGATGCGATGATAATCAATTCCGCTGGTTCGAACATTTTGTGTTGGTTTTGGCTTATTTATCGTTGCTTTTCACCACTGTTTTTCTCGATTGGTTTAATGCTACTAACCTGTTTATTATCATTTTAGGTTATGTTGAAAGTGCAATAATTTTTGTTGTAACCGTTGATTTTGTTTCAAACCGTGTGAAAAAGAATAAGGCAGTAAGCAAAAACTCTCAGCCTTCCGACTGGTTTTTTGTTATTTGGCTGTTGCTTATGGGTTTAACGGCATTTTTAACCCGAATGTTTATTGACTTTGGTTGGCTCGAATCAAATAAATGGTTATTTATCGTTCATCTTACTGTTTTAGTTCAGTGGGCACTGATTATTGTTCCGTTTGGTAAATGGACACATTTCCTCTATCGTTCGTTTGCCATGTATTTTGCCAAGCTGAAGGAGAGCTAATTTTAATGCAAATGATGTTTAAAACCGATTGATGTTTTTCAATCGGTTTTTTTGTTCACTATTTGATCTTGAAACGGCTTAAAATAAATATTTATACAGTATATAAACATTTTTTTGCTGTGTTTCGTTTATAGTATTATTCAGTTTCGTATCTTTGTCCAAAATACATAACAATGAATTTACATGTAATTGACGAAACATCTACACTTCGGGCGGTAGTTTTGGGGCAACCCGGTTCAATAGGAGATATTCCTACCATTGATCAAACTTTTGATGCTAAATCTTATGAATCTGTGCTGAATGGCACTTATCCAACTGAGGAATCTATTTATAAGGAAATGAGTGTGTTTGAGAAAGTTTTGCTCAAGTACAATGTGCAGGTTTTTCGACCATGGACACTCGAGAATTGCAATCAGGTATTTGCTCGTGATGTGGCTTTTGTGATCGACGATAAAATTATTAATTCAAACATTATACCTGATCGCGAGGATGAAAAAGAAGCTTATGAAGTAGTGTACGATCAGATTGCATATAGCAAGATTTTTAACTTACCTGAAAAAGCACATGTCGAAGGTGGTGATGTTGTACTTTTCGGCGACAAAGTTTTTGTGGGATTATATTCAAAGCCAGATTATCCACAACTCAAAACCGCTCGGACCAATCTATATGCCTTTCATTTTTTAAAAGAACTTTTTCCGCAGAAAACATTTATTCCCATTGAACTAAAAAAAAATGATTTTGATCCTCGAAAAGGGGTTTTGCATTTAGATTGTGCGTTTATGCCAATTGGAACAGACAAAGCGATTATTTATAAAGATGGGTTTTCTCATTATAAAAACTATCAATTGATTGTGGATATATTTGGCGAAAACAATCTCTTTGAAATTTCTCAGGAAGAAATGTACTTCATGACCTCGAATATATTCTCAATTTCGCCTGATATTGTTGTTTCCGAACAAAATTTTAAAAGATTAAATCATCATCTTGAACAAGAGTGGGGATTCACCGTAGAGCGGATTCCTTATTTTGAGATTTCCAAAATGGGAGGTTTGCTTCGTTGTTCAACACTCCCATTGATAAGAAATTAGCTACAATACATTTATCAAGAATTATTATTTTTAAGTAAATTATAAAATATTATGTTCAAACAAACCACCCATATCATTTTTATGATCGAACCGGCAGCTTTTGGTTTTAATGCTGAAACGGCTGAAAATAATTTTTTTCAGCATAATGTAAGTGTTAAATCAACTGAAATTCAAGATCGGGCATTAACAGAATTTAATCATTTAATTGAAAACTTACGGGCAAATGATATTCGTGTTATTGTTGTGAAAGACACCTTGTATCCACACACTCCAGATGCTATTTTTCCGAACAATTGGATTTCATTTCATTCAGGAGGGCAGGCGGTTTTGTTTCCCATGTTTGCAAAAAACAGACGAATGGAGCGTAGAAATGAAATTTTAGAATACTTAAATGCACAAGGATGTTCTATAAAGAATGTTGATGATTTTACATTTTGGGAAGAGCAAAATCGATTTTTGGAAGGTACCGGCAGTATGGTGTTGGATAGAGTGAATCGAGTTGCCTATGCCGCTATATCGCCACGTACCAATCAAACGGTTTTTTTGGAATTTTGTAAACTTTTTGAGTTTAAACCGGTGTATTTTATAGCAAATCAAATCCTTATAAATGAAAGACAGCCAGTATATCATACCAATATAATGTTAAGCGTAGCCAACGAGTATGCCGTAATTTGTTCGGAATGTATAGATGACATTTTAAACCGTGAACAAGTACTTTATAACCTCAAACAATCCGGCAAAGAAATAATCGAAATTACAGAATTACAAATGAATCATTTTGCAGGAAATATCTTACAAGTTGAAAATAACGCAGGTAAACAATTTCTAGTAATGTCGCAAAGTGCTTACGATTCCTTGACTGTGTCTCAATTAAGTAAATTGAAAGCCTATAACGATTTTATTGTAACTGCAATTCCTACGATTGAACAGGTTGGAGGCGGAAGCGTCAGATGTATGATGACAGAAATTTTTTGATAAAATATTCGATGTGTACTATTTAAAATCAACAATATGAATGAATTGAAATTATCTTCCAAAGATTTAATGGAACTCGAAAATAATTTTGGGGCACATAATTATCATTCTATTCCGGTAGTTCTCGAAAAAGGAGATGGCGTTTTAGTATATGATATAGAAGGAAAGCAGTATTTTGATTTTCTGTCGGCATATTCTGCTGTAAACCAAGGACATTCTAATCCTAAAATCATTCAAACCCTGATAGATCAAGCCCGCAAATTGACGTTGACTTCACGTGCATTTTACAATAGCCAACTGGGTTTATTTGATAAATTTGTTACTGAATATTTTGGGTACGATAAAATTCTGCCAATGAACACCGGAGCCGAAGCTGTTGAAACTGCTTTAAAACTTTGCCGCAAATGGGCGTATGAGAAAAAAGGTTTGCCCGATAATTCAGCTCAAATCGTGGTTTGTGAAAATAACTTTCATGGTCGAACCACCACGATTATTTCATTTTCTGTAGATCCTGAAGCCTATGGTCATTTTGGTCCATTTACACCAGGATTTATTATTATTCCTTATAACGATGCCGATGCTCTTGAAAAAGTTTTAATTGAAACTCCCAATATTGCAGGGTTTTTGGTTGAACCAATTCAGGGTGAAGCCGGGGCATTTGTTCCTCACGATGGGTATCTCCGTAGTTGCTACAATATTTGTCAGCAACATAATGTATTATTTATTGCTGATGAGGTTCAGACCGGAATAGCCCGAACCGGAAAAATGCTGGCTTGCGATTATGAATCAGTTCATCCTGATATTTTGATTCTTGGTAAAGCTTTATCAGGTGGTGTATATCCTGTATCGGCGGTATTATCGAGTCAATCCATCATGGATGTTTTTCAGCCCGGTCAACATGGATCTACTTTTGGCGGAAATCCGTTGGCTGCAGCTGTGGCTATTTCCGCATTGGAAGTGGTTCGAGATGAAAATTTAGCGGCAAATGCTTTCCGAATGGGAAATATTTTTAGGGCAGAAATGAAAATTATCTGCGAAACATCTAAAATTGCATCGTTTGTTCGAGGTAAAGGCTTATTGAATGCATTGATTGTCAATGATAAAGGATATGAAAATTTGGCTTGGGAAGTATGTCTGAAACTTGCTGAAAATGGATTGTTGGCAAAACCAACTCATTCTAACATAATTCGATTTGCACCGCCCTTAATTATAACCGAAACTCAATTGAACGAATGTATATTGATCATCAAAAAAACTATTAAATCTTTTGAATAACAATTATTTAATTGAAATGAAGCAGTTTAATGAAAAATGTCGTAATACTTCCTACAAAATCGGATAAATGTAAAATATTTAAATGAAATTGATTTTCAACAATGATTATCACAAAAAGTCCAAAAGTTCCCCAACGATAAAGATTCATCATCAACCGAGGATGCATATCTTGCAGGTATGTCATGTAGAAATGTGAACCATCCAATGGAGGAATTGGGATGAGATTAAATACAAACAAACCAAAATTGATCACGCCCCAAACTAAAATAAGATGAATAATTTCTATACCAATACCCGATGTGTGAAAAAAATTGGAGACATACAGTATTCGCGCAATCGAAATAAACGCGATAGCTAATAAAAAATTGGATATTGGTCCTGCAAACGCAATGATAATTTCGTCGCGATGTTCATTTTTTAAGTTGATCGGGTTAAATTGAACTGGTTTTGCCCAACCAAAACCTGCAATAACGATTAAGAGAAAACCAAACCAGTCAATATGTTTCAATGGGTTCAAGGTTAATCTTCCATCAAATTTTGCCGTCATATCGCCCAACCGGTACGCTGCATATGCATGAGAAAATTCATGCACTGTCAATCCTATGACAGCTGCCGGTGCCATTTCTAATATTGTAATAATATCCAAGCCCATTGTTATTTATTTGAGGCACAAAGGTACAACTAAATTTAGAAATTACATACAAAAGTAAACGTTTTAATAGAGATTAGAAATTAGTGATATTGTTGTATCAAAGCTTTTTTACTACTTTTGTTCAATAAAATAATTGATGTATTATAGATAAACTTTTTAATAGTGATTGAAATAATCCCAGCCATCGATTTGATTGATGGAAAATGTGTTCGCTTATCTCAGGGCGATTATAATCGTAAAACAGTTTACAATGAAAATCCATTGGATGTAGCACAAATGTTTGCAGATGCCGGCTTACATCGTTTGCATTTGGTTGATTTAGATGGTGCGAAAGCGCAACATATTGTGAATTATAAAGTTCTAGAAAATATAACTACCCGTACCAATCTAATCGTAGATTTCGGGGGTGGTTTAAAATCGGATGATGATTTACGGGTTGCTTTTGAATGCGGTGCAAAAATGATCACCGGTGGAAGTGTTGCAGTCAAAAATCCCGAACTATTTAGCTCTTGGATAGCAAAATATGGATCCGAAAAAATTATTCTTGGTGCAGATGTGAATAACGAAAAAATTGCGGTAAATGGTTGGACCGAAACCACTGCTTTAGAATGGTTACCATTTATTCAAAAGTATGTGAAGCAAAATATTAATAAAGTTATTTGCACTGATATCAGTCGTGATGGGATGCTTCTAGGTCCGGCAATTGAGCTTTACAAAAAAATGTTGCACTATTTTCCTGATTTATATTTAATTGCAAGTGGTGGAGTGAGTTCAATTTCTGATATCGAATTTCTTCAACAAGCAGGTATTCCCGCCGTAATTACGGGTAAAGCCATATACGAAGGTAAGATTTTGCTGAAAGATTTTACTCGATTAATTCTTAAAAATTAATAAATAAACGACGGAAATCTTCTGTTTCGTTGTACATTTGCTTTTCATTCGAACTAATTTTACATAAATTATGCTTAAAGAAATTTTATCCGTTTCCGGTAAACCGGGACTTTTTAAACTTGTTTCTCAAGGAAAGAATATGTTGATTGTAGAATCATTAATCGATGGAAGGCGAATTCCGGCTTATACTAAAGATAAAGTTGTATCTTTAGGTGATATTGCGATTTTTACTGAAGATGAAGAAGTTCCATTGGCAAAAGTACTCGAAAAAGTTAAAGCGAAAGAAAATGGAGCGTTGAGTTCAATTGATCCCAAATCTGACAACGAAAAATTGCGAACGTATATGGCCGAAATTTTGCCTGAATACAACCGTGATAAGGTATATCCCAGTGATATTCGGAAACTCATTTTATGGTATAACATACTGATTCAAGCTAATCTAACTGACTTTTCTATCGAAAAGAAAAATGAATCTGAATCTAATGTTGAATCTAATGTTGAATAATATATTCCTTCGTGCTATATAATTTATTGAATAATGGTTGTAAAATCTGTATGTGATTGGATAGAAGAAGCGGCTCCTTTAGCGTTGCAAGAAATTTATGATAATGCAGGTTTACTTGTGGGTAATCCACAAATGGAAATCAAATCGGTTTTAATTACAATCGATGTTACTGAAACAGTAATTGAAGAAGCCCTTCAAAAAGGTTGTAACTTAATTGTGGCACATCATCCTTTAATTTTTAATGGATTAAAAAAGTTAACTTACGAAAATGAAGTGCAACGTTGCATTTTGAAAGCTGTTCAAAATCAAATAGCTATTTATGCTGCTCATACAAATTTAGACAATGTATTTCAAGGAGTTAGTGCTAAGATGGCACAAAAAATCGAATTGAAAAACTTGCGGATTTTACAACCGAAAAATGAATTGTTGTCCAAATTAACAGTTTATGTTCCCCGTTTGCATGCATACGCCCTTCGTCAGACATTATTCGACGCCGGAGCCGGCGAAATTGGGAACTATGATGCTTGTAGTTTTAATTTGGAAGGAATTGGAACTTTTCGTGCTGGAGAACGGTCAAATCCTTTTGTAGGAGAAATCGGCGAATTACATTCTGAACCGGAAATTAAAATTGAAATCATTATGCCGAATTATTTGAAAGCAAAAATAATCAGGGTATTGATTCAAAATCATCCCTATGAAGAACCAGCTTTCGATATTATTCCGTTGAAAAATATATGGAATCGCGTTGGAGCGGGTATTGTAGGTGAATTGAATGAACCAGAAGATGAATACGTTTTCTTGAATCGCATAAAGAAGATTTTTAATATTCCCGTTTTGAGGCACACCGATTTGTTACAAAAACAAATTAAAACCGTCGCATTATGCGGAGGTTCAGGTAGTAGCTTGTTAAATGATGCTTTCGCCGCAAATGCTGATATTTTTATTTCGGCAGATTTTAAATATCATGAGTTTTTTCAAGCCGAGCGACGTATTTTAATCGCCGATATTGGTCATTACGAAAGCGAACAATTCACAAAAGACATTTTTTATGAGATAATTACAAAAAAAATACCTACCTTTGCAGTCCAAATTTCAGATACAAAAACCAACCCCATAAACTATTTGTAATCATTATGGCTACAGAACAAAAAGCAGAAAAAGAAATAACTGTCGAAGAGAAACTCCAAGCACTTTATGAACTTCAAAAAGTGGTTTCGAATATTGATGAAATCAAAATATTAAGGGGTGAATTGCCTCTGGAAGTTCAAGATCTGGAAGATGAAATTATTGGGTTAAATACCCGTTTAGAACATTTCGAAACAGAAATTGCTGATTTGAATGCAACTATTGCTTCCAAAAAAATTGAGATTGAAGAATCAAAGATTAAAATAAACAAATATAAAGAGCAACAAGACAACGTTCGGAATAATCGCGAATTTGATAATCTTTCGAAAGAAGTTGAATTTCAAACTTTAGAAATCGAATTATGTGAAAAACGAATAAAAGAATATTCAGCTGCTCTCGAAAGCAAAATGATTGAACAAAAAATAACTGCGGACCAATTATCAGAAAGAAAACTCGACTTGGAACAAAAGAAAGGGGAATTGAATGAAATTGTTTCAGAAACCAAGCAAGAAGAAGAAAAGCTACGTGAACATGCTAAAGAAATTGAAGGCACAATCGAAGCAAGATTAATCACGGCTTTTAAACGAATCCGAAAAAATGCACGAAATGGTTTAGCAGTAGTTTATGTTCAACGTGATGCTTGTGGTGGATGTTTCAATAAAATTCCAGCTCAACGCCAGTTAGATATTCGTTTACGTAAAAAAATCATTGTTTGTGAATATTGTGGACGTATTTTAATTGATCCTGAGCTTGCAGGTATAACTACAACCGAAGAATAGATTCTTTACAATAAATTCATAAAAAGTCCGAAATTATTTTTCGGACTTTTTTTTTTTGCTTGAAATTCAAAAATATCTGCCCCACATAAATTCTTTTAGATTTATAAAATTCTCATCAATCATTTATTGATATATAAACCTAAAATACAATCATTTATATAGAAATTTCAAGAAGTATTTTTTATATCATAGAATTATTTGATGCTTAATATTAATCAAAATCGGCATGAAGTCATTCACTAAATTTTATTATCGAAAATCGGCATGATTTTTCCTCAAATTATCTCTCCAAAATTATCAATATAATATAAATTGAATTGTAAATAATTTGAAGTTTACAAATGTGATTAAATCATACGTTTGAATTACAAATGTAATATATCACAAATGTAAAGTTAAATATTTGAGCTTTAGTTTACATTTATAGTGATTAAAATTTCATATATGGCATTAATTCACAGAATTGAATCTCACATAAATATAGTGCATTTAAAAAATATAAATAATAATATATATAGCATATATTCAGCATATTAAATAAATAAGTTCTATTTATGGTTTATAATTATCCTTGATAATTGACCATATATTTAATCTTTAAGCCATATTGATAATATCTATAATTATAAATTATTGATTATCATAAATATAATATATATATGTTCTATTTATAATTTACATAAATCATTTATCTAATATATTTATCTAATTGATTATATATAATATATATTAGTCCATTATGTTTGTAAATACAGTAAATATTGAATATGTACATTTGTATATGTATACTATATTACATTCACATATGTACTGTATTTGTATATGTGAATTAATTCACATATATTTGTAACGAGATTCAATAAGTATATTTACAAATATATTCTGCTTTATGGAAGAAAAAGATAGAATTGAAAAAATTATGCAGTTAGAAGAAATGACTGCTGCGGTCTTTGCAACTGAAATCGGTATTCAGGGTTCTACTCTCTCCCATATTCTGAATGGTCGAAATAATCCTAGTTTAGAAGTTCTTAAAAAAATATTAAACAGATTTAGAACGATCAGTTCAGATTGGCTTATTTTAGGTGTAGGGTCGATGTATCGAACAGAAAAACAATCTCAAGCATTGACATTGTTTGATAATATTGATGAAAATATCAGTAAATCAAATGTATATGCTGAAAATTCTCCCTCTAAAATAAATCAATATAATTCTAACAACCAGAATAGAAATGTTAATTCAAAACCAATTGAGCAAAACTTGACTGTTGATAGTGTTAAATCTTCAATTACTCAAAATAATGCTGTTTCTAAATCAGTAAAAAAAATCATTATATATTACAATGATAATACATTTCAGGAATTAGAAACTAAGTAAGTCAATTACTAATTTTTTAAATTTATGATTTTGTTAAAATTCAAGTTAATCAATTGATTTAAGTATTAATTTTGTCAATATATTGAAGGTCAATCTATTGATTTACTTATTATTACGATAAAACGTACTTTACTTTTTCTTTGGATTTTGTGTGTTTCATGTTTTATTCGTAAATTTGTATAAGAAATTCAGTTCAGTTTTTCATGTTTTATTTGATATAAATAGCTGTATATTAATATATTATTTAATGAGTAAATTTATTCTTGATTTAATTGTTATTGAAAATCGTAAATTAACCGACCAATATGTTTTGTTAATTTTAAAATCTCCTGAAAAATTACCTGAAATATTACCAGGTCAATTTGCTCAAGTGAGAGTTGACGGTTCATCGACAACATTCTTGCGACGACCTATATCAATTCATTATATTGATTATGAGAAAAATGAACTTTGGTTTTTGATTCAGGTAATTGGGGATGGAACCTATCGCCTATCACAACTTAAAGCGGGAGAATTTCTGAATGTAATTCTTCCACTTGGGAATCATTTCAGTGTTCCTAAAGATTACAAAGCCTCTTTGTTGCTTATTGGAGGTGGTTGCGGTGTTGCACCATTATTATACTTGGGAGCAAATTTAAAAAGACGAGGATTTGAAGTTAATTTTTTATTAGGAGCTCGGTCAGCAACTGACATTTTACAGAAAAGTGAATATGATCGATATGGAAATGTTTACATTACGACTGAAGATGGTTCAATGGGAGAACGTGGATTTGTAACCGCTCATTCATTGCTAAAATCCTCAAATTTTGATTATATTTATACTTGTGGACCTACACCCATGATGAAGGCAGTTGCTGCCTATGCCGCTAAAATAAAAGCTATTTGTGAAGTTTCTCTAGAAAATACGATGGCTTGTGGAATCGGTGCATGTTTATGCTGTGTTACCGATTCAACTGAAGGTCATGTTTGTGTTTGTACTGAAGGTCCTGTGTTTAATATTACAAAGTTGAAATGGCAAATTTAAATATCAATATTGGTAATTTACAACTGAAAAATCCTGTGATGACTGCATCAGGTACTTTTGGTTATGGAATCGAATATGCAGACTTTATTGATCTATCGCGAATAGGTGGTATATTTGTGAAGGGAACCACCATTCATGAAAGACAAGGAAATCCTTACCCCCGCATGGCAGAGACACCATCTGGCATGTTAAATGCAGTGGGACTGCAAAATAAGGGTGTCGATTATTTTATTGAACATATTTATCCGGCCATAAAAGACATCGATACAAATATAATTGTGAATGTATCTGGTTCAACGGTTGATGAGTACATCGAAACAGCTGAAAAGTTAAATTCGCTCGAAAAAATTCCTGCAATTGAATTAAATATTTCTTGTCCTAATATTAAAGAAGGTGGAATGGCATTTGGAACTAGTTGCCCAGCTGCTGCTCAGGTAGTTAAGCAAGTGCGAAGGGCATATAAAAATACATTAATAGTGAAGCTTTCTCCAAATGTTACAGATATTACTGAAATTGCTCGCGTTGTTGAAAACGAAGGAGCTGACGCTGTTTCACTTATTAATACCTTGTTAGCAATGGCAATTAACGCTGAAAGCCGAAAACCTATATTATCAACTATTACTGGTGGATTATCTGGTCCTGCTGTAAAGCCCATAGCTCTGCGTATGGTTTGGCAGGTTGCTCACTCTGTTCGTATTCCAATTATTGGTTTAGGCGGAATAATGAATGCCACAGATGCTATTGAGTTTATGTTGGCAGGAGCTTCTGCAATTCAAATTGGAACTGCTAATTTCATTGATCCAACAATTTCTGTAAAATTGGTGGATGGAATTAATGAATACCTCAGTCGACATGGTTTTAAATCTGTAAGCGATATTGTTGGAGCATTAGATATTTCTTAAATTTTTATATTTTCTTAAAAATTTTCTTGATCAATTTTAATCGACATTGTAATATCAATAGCCCGTTAAAAAAAAATATTTAGCTGCTTTAATGCCGAAATGCAGTAATTCATTGACATGCTGGTGACTTTTTATGGTTTTCAGTTTAATGCAAAAGCCTCAATAAATTGATTTAATAAAAATGCATTGTGATCCTATAGTTTATAATCAGCAATTGAGAATGGGTTTCTAGTTTTTTTTGTCCTTTTGGTGAATAATTTTCATGATATTGACAGTTGTGAGTGATAAGTTGAAGTGAAAATGGAGTTTATCTAAATCTCAGACTTGGCAATGATTTAAACCTGTTGTTTGTTTTGACATCTCTGAAATTAAATTCCATTTGAAATCGATAGTGATAATTCTCTAAAACTTCAAGTGCATTCTTTTGGTGTTGATTCATAATATTATACGTTGCATTGTTTTTTCGTTTTCGTCGGTTTTTTTGTTCGACAACGATCAAAATGTCTGTTTTCAATGATTTGGAGTTTACAATAGCATAAAATGCTTGGGTTGTATTATTCATTTCAATGGAAATAAATATTATATATGTTCCAATTGCCCAAATCGATTTTGCCTGCCAAATGAGGAGGTATTCTTGTACCAGAATGCACCTGTAAATTTATAACGTAAACTTGCATCCTCTCTGAGTTAAGATATAACATGAAACCATTCATATATAAGTGGTTGAAAAGATGCTATCTTTGAAAAGAATGCATCTGCTACAACTATTTTAAATAATTTCTTCAACTCTTGTTTTCGAATAATAATTGAATGAGCAAACCAATTAGCTAAGGACAAGTCAGCTTGTTTAATGTTTTTACAGACACTATTTTTACAGCCTCTAAATGAAAGCTTTGGTTTAGGTCGAGGTCGATTTAAGCGATTTTAAAACCCTTCTAGGTGTTTTTGAACCTGACCAAAAAAGCCATGATAGGGTGTTTTTTGCCTGATTTCTCAATGTGACTCGGGTCGAATGAAATTACTGTCACGAACCAACAAATTATAACGATCGAATTTTATTTTTTTTATTTAAATAAATCTTTTCTCATATATTTTTATTTATTTTGAAAAATAGTTGTATTTTTGTATTTTCTATTTTTGAATCAATCTAATTTGTTAAAATAATTTTAAAAATTAATGCTATGGCAAAAGTTCTGATTTTAGGAGCCGGCATTGCCGGACATACATCTGCATTGATAATTAAGCGGAGACTAGGTAAAAACCATGAAGTTGAGGTGATTAGTCCAAATTCAAATTATCAATGGGTTCCATCAAATATATGGGTTGGAATGGGACTTATGACTACTGATCAAGTAAAATTTGAGTTATTTCCAGTCTATGAGAAGCTGGGAATAAAATTTACTCAAGCAATGGCTGTCTCAATACACCCCGAGGGCGATCGCAATTCAGGCAAGGGCTATGTTACAGTTAGATTTGTTGATGGAGATTTAAAAGATACGGAAAAACACATTGAATACGATTATCTTATCAATGCAACTGGTCCTAGATTGAATTTTGCAGCTACCGAAGGATTAGGTCCTGATAAATTTACAGAATCAGTTTGTACTTTTCAACATGCTTCTCATGCCTGGGAAAGTTTGCAAAAATGTTTTGCAAAAATGGATAAGGGCGAACATCAAAGAATTGTTATTGGAACTGGTCATCCCTTAGCAACTTGTCAGGGGGCTGCATTTGAATACTCACTCAATATTGCATTTGAAATCAAAAAAAGAAAATTAGATCATTTAGCTGAATTAATCTGGATTTCAAATGAATCCGAATTAGGAGATTTTGGAATGGGAGGGGCATTTATCAAAAGAGGAGGATATATTACTCCGACAAAAATATTTGCTGAATCAATTTACAAAGAATATAATTTTCGGTGGATTATGGGTGCGGGTGTTTCTAAAATCGAAGATGGAGTTATTTATTATGAAACACTTGATGGAGAATATCATACACAGGAATTTGATTTTGCAATGTTGATACCAAGTTTTGCAGGAGCAGGTATGAAAGCTTTCAATAAAAATGAGGATGATATTACATCTGAAATTTTCGTTGCCAATGGCATGATGAAAGTCGACGCAGATTACACACCTAAAGATTTTACTGATTGGAAAGCTTCTGATTGGCCGAGTATTTATCAATCACCTGTTTACGATAATATGTATGCAGCAGGAATTGCTTTTGCTGTTCCACATCCAATTTCAAAGCCAATGAAAAGCAAAAACGGAAATCCTATTTATCCTACACCTCCCAGAACCGGAATGCCTTCGGGAGTAATAGGGCGGATTGTTGCTGAAAATGTTGCCGATAGAATACTTACAGGCTCCACACAACATAAACATAAAGCTTCAATGGCTAAAATGGGGGCAGCTTGTATTATTTCGGCCGGATATGGCATTCGACATGGACAAGCAGCAGTTATGACGGTTTTTCCAATTGTTAACGATTGGGAAAAATATCCGAAATGGGGCAGGGACATTAGTTACACAGTTGGTGAAATAGGACTGGCAGGACATTGGATGAAACTTTTTATGCATTATATGTTTCTTTATAAAGCCAAAGCACTTCCATTTTGGTGGATGATACCTGAATAAATTTTTAAAATTGCAATATAATTCATTGTAAATAAGTTATATATGAGAACTCAAATAAAAAGAAATATTCCATACTCGCAACAATCGTTTGCCACAGAACCAACTGGATGGACTAAATTTTGGAGAACATCATTTTTAAAACAAATTGTACGATTCTTTGTACTTAATCTCAAAATTATGCGTATTGTTGTTGGAGGGCATTCATAATTTATAATCAATTATATACGGTTGAAGACTTAGTTTGTAAATTAAACCGATCTACTAAAATTGAACATTTTGAACAATGGGATATTTTGGTAAAATTTTCATTGAGCATTCTGAATCGGAATTTAGCTCGTGAAGTAAGGTAAAATCATGCTTTAACATTTGGGTTGTGAAAAACAGAAATACATGAAGTTCAATTATTGGCAAACCTGATTGAATACCCACTTTTAGTAGCTGAATATCAATTTAAAAAATGTGAAGTTTGCGATAAGTATTTAAATTTGTTTAATAAAACTCCATTCGCATTTTTTAAAATTTTGGATTTTTCGTTTTTAAATGAAAAATTCATTAAGCGAATAAGTTTTGTAATCATTTATCAATTAGCTATTCACGACAATAATAACAATGATGATTTTTTTAATCCTGTTTTGTTATTATTGAACCGGAGCTAGATGATAATCGTAATTTTATGCGGAAAGCTGTAAATTGGGCAATACGTCAATCTATATAAACAAAATAGTCTTTAAAGAACAAAGCCATTGCTTGCTCGGAAAGAATTTATTTACATTATTAAACTTCAGCTAAATAAATTGTTTCTAATGCATTAGGCGAACTCAAAAATAACTCAATAACTTATTAGTAAATAGAAGAAAAAATATTTTTAAGGATCGTAATAATTGGTTGATAAACAATAATTTATACAAAAAAGAGGGTATATTTATTTGAATATACCCTCTTTTGTTGGTAAACCTTTCTTAATTTTCGGAAAGCAATACTTCGTTGTACCTGTTGTTAATAGTCAGGTTGACGATAGTCAGAAATTTTTTGTATTGTTTATTGGAAAGAATGTTTCGAGTATTGGCTAAGTTGGAATTCATAGCTTTTTCGGCGGCAGCATCATTTTCAGATTTCAATGCGCTTTGCATTTGGTTCTGGGTGATGGTGAAAACATTTTTCAGGTTTTCAGCTTGTTCGTTGTCAACTTTAAGATAACGAACCAATCCTTTGAAAGTTGAATTATCATTCAATTTCATAAATACTTCATAATCCACTGGATTAAGAGCGAAAGCAGCTGTTGCACTTGCAACAAGAACTGTCAATGTAATTAACATTTTTTTCATAACTCAAAAATTTTAAAAATACACAATCTTATTTTTATACCTAATCTAAATTGAAATATCAAAAAAATTATATGAACTGGTATACGATAAATTCTTTATTTATTAGCTTCATATAAATTTATTTCTTTAAGACGATGCAAAATTATATGTTTTACAACATAAAATCAAAGATTCTGTGTTAATAAATATATATTGAGAATGAATTTAATAGATTTGTAATATGTGTTACATAATATATTATTGATTATTAAGTATTTAATAAATAAGTTTCAATTTCGGCAAAGGATGGAATTTCATCAAAGAATTCATATTTTTGGTCTTTAAAATTAATTTTACTGCAAAAAATTTGAAATCCATTGCTAATTATCAGTAAACTTACCTGTAATTTGCTGTTGTAAACTGCAACTTGATCGAATACTTGCTGCGTAATAGGAACTTGAGGTGCCTTAAATTCCAGAATCATTACCGGTTTACCTTCCTTATTAAAAAGAATGGCATCGTAACGTTTGCTCATTCCATTGATTTTCACCATTTTTTCGACACCAAAATAGCTAGAAGGATATCCTTTTTCGTCGATCAAAAAGCGTAAGATATACTGACGAACTTTTTCCTCTGGTGTGAGCCGAACATATTTTTTTCGCCATTGATCGAATACATAAGTTTGGTTGGCAATTTTTTTTATACTAAATTTATCAGATGTAAGTTTTAGTTGGAACATTTTTTAGTATTTTTGTTTCCGAGAAAAGTGATAATTTTGGATTCAGATTTATTTATGCAAATATACTCATAAATAATTATTCACATGTAATTAGGCTTTTATGAATTGACTACGATCGTATTTTATTTTAAAAAATTTATTTTAAATATTTTATATTCAATAATATATGAAAACAAAAAATGAAATTGTAGAGAATTGGCTTCCGCGTTATACAAAAAGATCTTTAAATGAATTCACTGAACATATATTGCTCACGAACTTTAATAACTATGTAGATTTATTTGCTGAATGGAACGATGTACAGGTTGTTGGACGTGAAGGAAATATGCCAAATGCTTCAGCCAATGGGATTACAATTATCAATTTTGGAATGGGAAGTCCCAATGCTGCAATAATAATGGATATATTATCAGCTATTCATCCCAAAGCAGTATTATTTTTGGGTAAATGCGGTGGTTTAAAAGATAAAAACAAAAATGGAGATTATATTTTACCCAGTGCAGCCATTAGAGGTGAAGGAACATCAAATGATTATTTCCCTGCTGAAATTCCTGCTTTGCCTGCATTTAGCTTGCAGCGTGCCGTGTCATCGAATATCCGTGATTTTGGAAAAGATTACTGGACTGGAACTGTTTATACTACAAATCGCAGGGTATGGGAACATGACGATAAATTTAAGGATTATTTACGCGCTTCACGAGCAATTGCCATTGACATGGAAACAGCTACGCTTTTTTCAGTAGGTTTTTATAACAGTATTCCTACCGGAGCCTTATTACTTGTTTCGGATATGCCTTTGCGTGAAGATGGAATTAAAACAGCTGAAAGTGATAAAATTGTTACTGCTAATTATGTGGAAGAACATTTAAGGATCGGAGTCAAATCTCTTTCATCATTAATTAATAACAGTAGAACAATTAAGCACTTAAGGTTTGAATAATGTATTTTGAATTAGATTTCAAAAAATGCATTTAACTTAATTTTAATCCTTAATTTATTGGATCAAAAGGTTTTTATTATGGCAAAACAAGTACTTACCTTTCAACAGGTATTAACTGATTTAGAACGTAAAGTTTATTATCCTGTTTATTTTCTAATGGGAGAAGAGCCTTATTATATCGATGTTATTTCTGATTTTGTGCAGCAAAAAATTTTAGATGAAACAGCAAAAGAATTTGATCAAACCATTTTATTTGGTAAAGATGTTGATATTAATATTGTAATTAACACTGCAAAACGTTATCCTATGATGGGTGGTTATCAGGTGGTTATTGTAAAGGAAGCTCAATTGATCAAAGACTGGGAGTATTTAGTTTATTATTTGGAAAAACCACTGAAATCGACCATATTAGTTTTTTGTTACAAATACGGTACTCCCGACAAACGTTTTAAATGGTTTTTAGAAATTGGAAAAGTCGGAATTGTTTACGAATCAACAAAATTAAGAGATTATGAAGTTATTCCTTGGATTTCAAAGTACTGCAAAACAAAAAATATTGGGATTGATGAAAAATCTTTGTCCATGCTTGCCGAATTTTTAGGTACCGATTTAAGTAAGTTAGTAAATGAATTAGAAAAACTTATACTGATTATGCCTTCCGGAAACAAAAGAATTTCGCCTGAACTTGTTGAAAAAAACATTGGTATAAGTAAGGATTTTAACGTATTTGAATTACAAGCTGCTTTGATTGATAAAAACGTGCTGAAAGCCAATAGAATTATTCGTTATTTTGCTGAGAATAAAAAATCAAACCCTTTAGTAGTAATTCTTTCTCAACTTTTCAAATTTTTTAGTGATTTGATGATATATCATTATCTCGCTGATAAAAATCCTTCGCTTGTTGCAGCTGAATTAAAGATAAATCCTTATTTTGTAAAAGATTATCAAAAAGCGGCGCAAACTTTTAAAGCATGGAAAACCATGAATATCATTTCGTTTATTCGCGAAACAGATGCCCGATACAAGGGAATTGATAATCCAAGCACTGAAGAAAGTGATTTGATGAAAGAATTAATATATAAAATCTTACATTAATTCATTTTGTATCTATACGGACTATATAATATTCATTTTGTCTGTATTCAATTGCATCTTTTTTTATTAAGTTTTTAAAATCTTATAGCTTTAACATGCCAAACGATAATAATCAAGTTCCTTCCAAATTTATTTCGCATATAGCTTTATCACTTCAACTTACAGAAAAACAAACCCGCAATGCCATCCTTCTTTTTAAGGAAGGTGCAACTATCCCTTTTATAAGCCGATACAGAAAAGAAATGACAGACGGAATGGATGAGGTTCAACTGGCAGAAGTTAAAGATCAATATGACAAACTTTGCAATTTAGCTGAACGAAAATCGGTTGTATTGAAATCAATTGAAAAACAAGAAAAGCTTACCGATGAACTAAAGTTCAGGATTGATAATTGTTTGGACGTAAACGAGTTGGAAGATATTTACCTGCCATATAAGGCTAAACGTCGCACAAAAGCTGAAATTGCTCGTGAAAAAGGCTTGGAACCATTAGCTAAGATGTTGATGAAACAACAAACGAACGATGTTGAGCGTATAGCTATTCCATTTGTACGTGATAAAATTGAAAATATAAATGATGCATTGGCAGGAGCTCGTGATATTATAGCTGAATGGATCAATGAAAGTGAAGTAGCACGTAATTCGGTCAGACAAATTTTTGTCCGTGAAGCGATTATTTCTTCTAAAATCATAAAAGGAAAAGAAGAGGAAGCTCAAAAATATCGCGATTATTTTGAAATGAGGGAAAGGCTTGCCAATTGTTCGTCACACCGCTTATTAGCCATGCGTCGTGGTGAATCGGAAGGATTTTTACGCATAAGTATTTCACCCGAAGACGATCATTGCATTCAAAAATTAGAACGGATATTTATAAAAACCGAAACGGAAGCATCAAAACAAGTAGCCGAAGCAGTTAAAGATGCATTCAAGCGATTGTTGAAACCAAGTATTGAAACCGAATTTGAGGCTGCAAGCAAAGCTAAAGCTGATACAGAAGCCATTCGGGTTTTTGCCGAGAATTTAAGGCAATTGCTTTTAGCAGCTCCTTTGGGACAGAAACGGACAATGGGTATAGATCCGGGATTCAGAACCGGATGTAAAGTGGTATGTTTAGATGCACAGGGAAACTTGTTGCACAACGAAACCATTTACCCTCATCCACCAGTGAATGAAATTTCACAAGCAGCTCGGAAAATTCAAAAAATGGTTGAATCATATAATATTCAAGCTATTGCTATCGGAAATGGAACAGCCGGACGTGAAACAGAATCATTCATTCAAAACTTGCGTTATGATCATGAAATTCAGGTTTTTGTGGTGAGTGAAAATGGGGCTTCGATATATTCAGCTTCAAAAACGGCTCGTGATGAATTTCCTGAATTTGACGTAACTGTACGAGGTGCTGTTTCCATTGCTCGGCGATTGATGGATCCATTATCTGAACTGGTCAAAATTGATCCAAAATCAATTGGAGTTGGACAATATCAGCACGATGTCGATCAGATTCAATTGAAAAAATCACTTGATCAAACAGTTGAAAATGCCGTGAATCGAGTAGGAGTGAACCTTAATACTGCCAGCAAACATTTATTGACTTATATTTCTGGTTTGGGTCCTCAATTAGCTCAGAATATAGTAGATTATCGAACCGAAAATGGAGCATTTAAAAGCAGGATAGAGTTACTTAAAGTTTCCAAAATGGGAGCAAAAACCTTTGAACAGTGTGCAGGGTTTCTTCGTATTCCAGATGCAGTTAATCCTCTCGATAATTCAGCTGTTCATCCTGAAAGTTATTGTATTGTCGAAACTATGTCTAAAGATTTAAAGACAGAAGTTATTCAATTGATTCGAAACAAGGAACTTATACAAAGTATTGATAAACAAAAGTATATAAATGATAAGATTGGATTGCCTACTATTTCAGATATTCTAATAGAACTTGAGAAACCGGGCAGAGATCCTCGTGAAAGTGTTAAAGTTTTTGAATTTGATGCTAACGTGAAGACCATTAATGATTTGCGAATAGATATGGAATTGCCGGGAATTATTACCAATATCACTAATTTCGGTGCTTTCACCGATATCGGCATCAAGGAAAACGGATTGATTCATATTTCAAATCTTTCTGACAAATTTGTTGGAAATCCCACCGAAATTGTACATGTCCATCAACAGGTCAAAGTACAGGTACTGGAAGTGGATTTAGAACGAAAACGCATACAGTTAAAACTAATAGAGCGTTATTGAATGAGGCATTCGGAACTAATTTAATAAATAAACTTTTTTGCCACTGAAAATTGCTCAAGGTTGGCTCAATGAATTATTTGAATAGGTTTGATACCATTGTTTTATTCAAATGATTTAAAAATTAATCTGCATCGGGCATTATTTTTTTACATTCTACAATTACCTTTTGATTTGAAGCCAGTGTACAGGCAAATAAATAAATCTCGCCACCCTCTTTAATTTTTAATTTCCGGCGCAACTCTTCTACCGAAGATGGGTAATTACGAACACTGATATTTGCATTTGTAATAGTTGAAACCAAATCTTTTTGCTCTTTTTTAGAATTTCCCCAGCATTTTTGAACTTCAAATATCCGTCCCGGAAATTGAAGCGATAATTTAGATGAAGTGTATAAATGAGTATTAATATGCAATTTATTTAATCCAAATGCTGTTCCTATAGATTTAAATGCACCACTTTTCAATACAGAGGCATTGGGTTCATAAAGATATTTTTTGAGTTGGGTAGAATACGAATTTTCGGCAGCGTTTTCCTCTTCGAATGAAAACTCAAAAAACTGATTGTTCTTATTTTTCAAGATGTTTACTGTTTTAATTTTTCTTTTTTTGCCCGTTATTTCATCAAAAATCAGCAAAACTTCCTTGCATTCATTGTCAACGCTTATAATGTGAATGTCGTAATTACCTGGTAATTCGCCTATAACGGCTGAAATATCTATCATTGGCGACAATTTAATCATAACATGCCATGCTTTTTCACGCAAAAGTGACCACAAGTCCGAAATATTTGGTTCACAATCTGAGAGAAATATCACTTTTTTACCTTGAGAATTCCTGCGTGCTGGGTCAACGTATATCCAGTCAACCTTTGAAAGTGTTGTTAAAAATTCTTCTGCCTGAGCTTCAACAACCTTGATATTACTTTGTCCCATAATATTAAAATTATGAGTTGCCAATCGGCACAATTCCGGCTGCCGCTCAACATAAGTAACTTGTTTGAAACGATTTGCAAAAATAAAAGTATCAATCCCAAATCCCCCGGTCAAATCGACAAGCGTGTGGCCTTCACACAAATTTGCCTTGTACTTTGCGGTGGCTTCCGACGAAGATTGCTCTAACGAAAGTTGAACCGGATATAAAATAGCATCGTTTTGATAAAAGGAAGGGACTTTTGATTTTATCTTTTGTTTTCCATTAATTTGGCGAATTGCCAAAGGCATATCAACCAATGGAAAACGAGCAGCTTGAAGTGCTAATTGCAGGATATCAGCTTCAATATTTTCCAAAATAAATTTTTTTGTTTCTTTGTTCATAATCATTGAATTTCGGTTCAAAATTACACTTATTTCGGTTATTATTCATAAAATTCTGAATAAGATAGTTGGCTTATATCAATATTTTCAATACTTTTGCAACAGATTTTGGTATCGAATTAATTTTCATTGATCCGATAAAAGGGAATCCGGTCAAATTCCGGAACAGTACCCGCTGCTGTAGGCTCCATACCAAACGTTTTGAACAACACTTTTGCCACTGGTTTCAGTTGACAGTTGATAGTTGATAGTTGATAGTTTTATAAAGCTAATCATCTATAAACTAAATAACCATTCAACCACTATCGGGAAGGCGTTCGAAAACGGGAGCAAGTCAGAAGACCTGCCAAATTTTACAATATGTTTTTGCTTTCGGGAGTTAATTGCAAATAAAAAGATTCGATACCCTTCATGTGCACTTTATCGGTTCATTTTTTTTTCTTTACCTCTCTTCTATCGCTTTGACGTATTTTTGTTTGTCAATAAATCTATGTTTTATTAATAATCAAATAATTAAAGAATGAAGACAAGTAAATTTTTTTTATTATCCACGGTTGTGGCAATGACATTGGTTGCATGCAAACCTGAATCAAATGTACAAACCACGGTAGTTGATTTTGAAGGTGTAACACTTAATGCCGATAGCATTTGGAATGGTTCAGATCTTTCGGGTTCATTTGTTTCTCAAAATGCAGTTTTTAATAATGTTTACAATTCCCAATGGTTTTCGTGGTCAGGATTTGCCTGCTCGGCAAAAACCGATACTAAAACTCCAGGTTATGCCAATCAGTACAGTTCAATTGCCGGTTCGGGAGCTTTAAATTCAAAGAAATATGCTGTAGCTTACGGAATGGCATCATTCACATGTAAACCAAATCAATATGGGAATTACAATATACAAAGCCTAATGCTAACAAATTCCACTTATGCTTATTTGGACATGCAAACTGGAACGCCAGGCGTAAGCAAAAAATTTGCAGATGGTGATTGGTTTAAAATTATTTTCAATGGCTATCTCAATAAGTTAAATACGGGTAAAGTGGAATATTATCTTGCCGATTTCAGAAATGGTAAATCCTTTATGGCAAACACATGGAATAAATTAGATGTTAGCGCATTGGGTAAAGTCGATTCAGTCGCGATTTCATTCGATTCGAGTGATACGGGACAATGGGGGATCAATACACCAACCTATGTTTGCATCGACAATCTTACATTTACACAAACGATTAATAATAAATAGGTATGAAATTAAGCTTTTATCTGCCATAATATTTGCATTTCATACTTCAAGTCGGAGCTTTTCAAGTTCCGACTTTTTTTTTAAAATTTTACATTCTGAAAATGAACGAGCTAACAACAAATTTTAAAAATACTTCGCCTCAAGCCTTGCGGGTTCAAGAAAAAGCAGTACTTTTGTCGCCGGATAAGTCCTACACGACCAGCTCCCTGCAAACTCCCCCAGGGCTTGACCGCAGCAAGGGTAGTAGGTTGTAGCGGTGCGATGTAGGGGGCTTATCCACTTGCCTCTTTAGCTCAGTTGGCCAGAGCACGTGATTTGTAATCTCGGGGTCGTTGGTTCGAATCCGACAAGAGGCTCGAAATGAACCAAAAAACCACTTCCAGTCGATTGGAAGTGGTTTTTTCGTATTATATATTTTTAATCAAAATGGGAGGATTATTTTGTTCAGATTTCTGTTTGAGAGCTTCAAATCTGTTCCAAAAATCGTCTAAAACTTTATTTTTGTTGCTTAAAAAGAGTGCAGATCCATTTTCATCTAATTTTATAAATAACTGATCAACAGTTAATAGATGAATATCGATGGCGGGTGTAAATATTTTTACCCGAGAATACGGCTGATAAATTTCGAACAAAATACCTGCTTCCAATAAATTATCAAGAACCTCTTTTACCAAACGAATGGGTAAATCGTAATCGGTAGAAATTTTCTCAGCAGATAAAGGAGGTTGTTGATTTTCAAACTGTTTTAAAAAAATATAAGTAACAAACAGAGATAAAAAACGAAGATACCGCTGACTTATATTTTTACTGTCTATTTCGAAATTATAATTCTGAAAATTTTGGGAAGCATACGAAATTTCGGCTCCAAGCAAAACAATTAAACACGAAATTTGAATCCATAAAAGCAAAAGTGGGATAGCAGCAAAACTTCCATAAACCACGTTGTACCGTGATAAATAAACCTGTCCGTTGATATACAACATTTGAAAAGCCTGAAAAGCACTTCCTGCAATTATTGATGAAATAAACGCATTTTTAAACCGAACGTGTGTATTTGGAATTATCATATATAAAATGGTGAAAACAGTCCACACAATGATATACGGAATAAATTTTACGCCAAAACGTACAATAGGACTAAGAACATGATAAACGTATGTTTGTGATACCGCAGAGCTTACAAAAATTGAGAATCCAACTGAAAAGATAATTAAGAGTGGGATAATTAAAATTGTTGAGAAATAAGTGGTAAATTGTTGAATCGGAGAACGGGACTTTTCAACCTGCCAAATACTGTTAAATACATTTTCGACCTGCATAAAAAAGTTCATTACCGACCAAAGTAAAATTACAATTCCGATTCCGATAAAAATTCCGCCTTGTGTGGATTTCAAATACCTCTCAACAAAGCCCATAACAGTTGGAACCATATCAATTTCATCGATATAAGTTCCTTCAAGCGATTGAGCAATAAATTGTTCAACTCCAAAGCCTTTGGCAATGGCAACCATGAGGGCAAACAAAGGAACAATGGCGAATAAAATAGAGTAGGTGAGGGCTGAGGCTCTGATATTTAATCGGTCACGAATAAAACCACGAACGGCTAACATCAATATTTTAATAAACCGAAAGAAAAATCGCCGAGTTCGAGATAACTCGTTTTCAGTAATTTTCCAAATATCAAAACGAATGAAGTGCATCAATCGTTGAAGTTTTCCTACAAGATCAGTCATACTAAAATATCTGAAATATAGAAGATGAATAAAATAAAAAAAATAGCAGATCTATAAGCCGGGTTCTGTGCATTGTTTTCACAATGTGTTTGTCATTTATCTTGGACATTAGTTGCCTAATGCCTCCAGCGATCTACCCCCCGACATCGGGCGAGCAGCCCTACTGCGTCGGTGTACATGATCTTGCAACCCATAAGAAGTACGGCATCCCATGTTACCATTGGACCCGGTGAGCTCTTACCTCACCTTTTCACCCTTATCGCGCCGAAAGCGAGACGGTTATTTTCTGTTACTTTACTCCGCTCTTACGAACAGCTTCCCGTTAAGAAATATGGTGCTCTGTGTTGCCCGGACTTTCCTCCCCGTGTGAAACGGAGCGACAAACCAATCTGCTATTACTTTGCAAACTTACATAAAATTTTGGAATTTTATTGCCAGCTTTTTATTTATATTGTATAAGTCGTTTAAAAACAATGTACAAAAAATAAATTTGATGTATTTGATGAGTTCTGCTTAAGCATTTATCGGTTCAAATCTTTAATTTTTGTTCTCATTTTTGGAAGTTAATTCGAAATTTATTTAAACTTTTAAAGCATCAATTTGTTTATGTCTTAAATTAGAAATTCTATTTAATCATATCATCGATGGCAAATTTAGGTATAAAAAAAGGTAATAAAGTGGTAATTATTGGGGGTGGATTTGCAGGATTGCAATTGGCAAAAGCATTAAGAAAAGCCCAAGTGAAAGTATTGTTAATTGATAAGCAAAATCATCATCAATTTCAACCCCTATTTTATCAGGTTGCAACCGGGCGATTAGAACCTTCAAGTATCTCATTTCCATTTCGAAAAATATTTCAGAGCAATCAAAATATTGACTTTCGAATGGCTGATATCACCAAGATCGATCCCGTTGGAAAAAAAATTTATACTTCGTACGACCGCACTATTTCTTACGATCATTTGGTAATAGCCACTGGTTGTAAAACTAATTTTTTTGGGAACAAAGAGTTGAGTGAAAATACATTTTCGATGAAAACCACGCAGGAAGCAATTGATATTCGAAATAAAATTTTATTTAGTTTCGAAAAAGAAA
Organism: Bacteroidota bacterium; assembly: GCA_021779195.1. Taxonomy (GTDB): domain Bacteria; phylum Bacteroidota; class Bacteroidia; order Bacteroidales; family Paludibacteraceae; genus Paludibacter. The sequence continues at coordinate 182,628 of JAJYBB010000002.1, forward strand.
TATTTGCAAATCCGGCAGAAAAACAGGCATTTATGAATATCGTAATTGTGGGTGGCGGGCCTACCGGAGTTGAACTTTCGGGTGCTTTTGCTGAATTGAAAAAGAATATATTACCAAAAGATTACCACAATATCGATTTTTCTAAATTCAATATTTATTTAATTGAAGGAAGTGCCAATACGCTCAACAATATGAGCGAAGAATCAAAGCTTGCTTCACGTAATTATCTGGAAAAGTTAGGAGTAACTGTAAAAACTCAGACGGTGGTTCAATCTTTTGATGGAAAAAATGTTGTATTAAGCAATGGTGAAATCATTCGAACTAAAAACGTGATTTGGGCTGCAGGTGTCATTGGCAATGTGATTGAGGGATTGCAAGCTGAAGATGTGGTTCGGAATAGGTATATCGTCGATCGATACAATCGTTTGAAACGTTTTGATAATATTTATGCCTTAGGCGATGTGGCTTATATGGAAACGCCCAAATATTCGCAAGGGCATCCTCAGGTTGCCAATGTAGCGATCAACCAAGCTAAAAACTTAGGAAAAAATATTATCAAATGTTTAAAAAATAAACAAGCTCAACTTAATGAATATGAGTATCGTGATTTGGGTTTAATGGCTACTATTGGCAAACATAAAGCTGTGGTTGAACTTCCATTTATAAAATTTAAAGGACCAATAGCCTGGTATGTATGGATGTTTTTGCATTTAATGTTGATTTTGAGTGTTCGCAATAAATTGATTATTTTCTTTAACTGGGCATGGAGCTATTTTACCCGTGATACTTCTTTGCGATTGATAACCAACATTAATTATGAGAAAGACAAGGTGATTGATTTAAGTTAATTAATTTGAATACAATATAAGAACTGATCATTAAACAAAAAACTTCCAGAACTGGAAGTTTTTTGTTTAATAAATTGGTAAATAATTACATAAGGTTTTCAATATCTTTCAAATTATTTGCAATATCATGGTCGGACAATGAATAATTAACTAAATCGCCTGCCAAATATTGATCATAAGCAGTCATATCAACCAACCCATGTCCTGAAAGATTAAACAAAATTGTTTTTTTTGTACCTTCTTCTTTACATTTCAGGGCTTCATTAATTGTTGCTGCAATGGCATGTGCCGATTCTGGTGCCGGAACAATTCCTTCGGTTTGAGCAAATAAAACTCCGGCTTTGAACGAATCTAATTGTTCAATATCAACAGCTTCCATCATATTATCTTTCATCAATTGACTTACAATTGTGCCTGCACCATGATAACGTAAACCTCCGGCATGAATATGAGCCGGTGAAAAATTATGACCTAACGTAAACATTGGAATCAACGGTGTATAGCCGGCTTCATCTCCAAAATCGTAATGAAAAATTCCACGGGTTAATTTTGGACACGAAGCCGGTTCTGCTGAAATAAAACGTGTTTTCATACCATCTTTGATGTTATGACGCATAAACGGAAAGGAAATACCTGAAAAATTTGATCCTCCTCCGAAACATGCAATAACCATGTCAGGATATTCGCCCGCCATTTCCATTTGCTTTTCAGCTTCCAGTCCTATTACTGTTTGATGTAACGAAACATGATTCAATACGCTTCCCAAGGTGTATTTGCAATTGGGAGTAGACATTGCTAATTCGATTGCTTCAGAAATTGCAGTACCTAAACTGCCTTGATAAGAAGGGTGTTCAGTTAAAATTTTACGTCCTGCTTTAGTCGACATACTGGGTGAAGGAATGACCTGAGCACCCCAGGTTTGCATCAATGAACGTCGATAAGGTTTTTGTTCATAGCTGATTTTCACCATATAGACAGCCAACTCAAGCCCGAATGTTTTTGCTGCAAATGCTAATGCAGTACCCCATTGACCTGCACCTGTTTCGGTAGTAATATTTGTAGTTCCTTCTTTTTTACAAAAATAAGCCTGTGCCAACGCAGAATTGAGCTTATGAGACCCAACCGGACTTACACTTTCGTTTTTGAAATAAATATGCGCTGGAGTATCCAATGCTTTTTCTAAATTATAAGCACGCACTAACGGGGTGGGACGATAAATTTTATATTTATCGCGAACTTCTTCTGGAATATCAATCCAAACGTCAGTTTGATTTAATTCCTGATGTGCTAAATCTTTAGCAAACAACGGATAAAGATCTTCTTCTTTTAAAGGCTGTTTAGTGCCTGGATTTAACATTGGCATAGGCTTATTCGGCATTTCAGCTAAAATATTATACCATTGGGTGGGTAACTCACTTTCAGGAAGCAAGAATTTTTTTGTTTTTTCCATGTTCTTATAAATTTATTTTAAGTAATAAAGTATGCTTGTTTTGAAAAAAATAAACCTGTTGTTAAAGTGTAAACAACAGGCTGTTTTATAAAGTTTTAGTATCTACAAAATGAAACAAAAACGACAAAAACTCATTGTTTTCAATGAAATCTTTGCCTGCGCCAACGGAATGCTGATAACTGACAATTCATTTTTTTAGGAATTTTGTTTCGCAAAGATAGCAAGAATTTTGAAAAATATAAATATTGTGGCTTAATTTTTTGTCAATTTGTTTGTAATTCGATCAGAATGAATTTAATTTGATTTTTTCTTATCATTATTGGTATCATATTTCAAATTGTGAATTACCATCAACTCCATCAGCGTGTCTCTTTTATATTATTTTGAAAATCCAAATGAAATCATTCATTTTATTATTCGAATTCATGCGGTATGGGTTAAATTTTGTACTTTTGCGGTAAGTTGTAAATCAAAGGATTTATGCAAAGATTTTGAACATAAATAAATAATCTTAAAAAATTAAAATCATGATTCAATCGATGACCGGATATGGAAAAGCCACTTGTGAATATGGGAATAAGAAAATTGTTGTCGAAATTAAAACATTAAACAGCAAACAATTAGATATTTCTACAAGAATCTCAAATCTTTATCGCGAAAAAGAAATTGAACTGCGAAATGAAATTTCGCAACGATTGGAACGTGGAAAAATTGATGTAACTTTATATGTCGACAATTCGGGTAAAGAATCGGTAACTCAAATCAATCAGACGGTCGTTGAATCATATTTTCAACAAATTAAAGAATTATCTGAAAAAATGGGAGTGGAAGTTCCAGCAAATTGGTTTGAAGTGCTGCTTCGCTTGCCTGAAACCATGAAAACTGAAACCGTAGAATTAGACGAAAATGAATGGATAGAAATAAAGAATGCTATTTATTTGGCTATTAATAAGGTTCTTAACTTCAGAATTCAGGAAGGAAAATCATTGGAAAATGTATTTATCGATAAAATTGAACACATTCGATCATTACTTGAGCAAATTTCTCCTTTCGAGGCTGAACGGGTTGAAAAAATTAAAAGTCGATTAGAAGAAAATCTTCAGTTGTTGTCTGAAAAGATTGACTACGATCACAATAGGTTGGAACAAGAGTTGATTTTTTATATTGAGAAGCTCGATGTCAATGAGGAAAAAGTCAGATTGCTCAATCATTTAAACTATTTTATTGAAACCTTGAACCACGAAAAATCTCCAGGTAAAAAGTTAGGATTTATTACACAGGAAATCGGGCGCGAAATTAATACTTTAGGGTCAAAATCAAATCACAGTGAAATGCAAAAAATCGTTGTGTTGATGAAAGACGATTTGGAACAAATAAAGGAACAAGTGTTGAATGTTTTGTAATTTATTGATTTACTGAGTGAATTACCGAAGGTAAAAAATGCGAATGTAACTTTCACAAATTAAGAAATGGCAGGCAAATTAATAATATTTTCAGCTCCTTCGGGTGCAGGTAAAAGCACGTTGGTACATTATTTATTAACATGCGGATTAGAGTTGGCATTTTCTGTTTCGGCTACAAGCCGTGCACCGCGCAGTAATGAAAAAGAAGGGGTTGATTACTACTATCTTTCACCTGATGAATTTCGAAAAAGAATTGATAATAACGAATTTCTTGAATTTGAAGAGGTTTATCCCGGTTGTTATTACGGAACGCTTCGTACTGAAATTGACAGGATTACAGCTACTGGAAAAAACATTATTTTTGATGTAGATGTGCAGGGTGGATTGAATATTAAAAATGAATTCGGTAAGCGGGCATTGGCACTTTTTATTGCTCCGCCAAGTATTGAGATTTTACAAAAAAGGTTGATCGATAGAGCTACAGATACTCCGGAGATGATAAAACAACGTGTAGCAAAGGCAAATCTTGAAATGACTTATGCTCATCGATTCGATACGATAATTGTAAACGAAAACCTTGAGCTCGCAAAAGATGAAGTATTTAAAGTGATTCGCTATTTTTTGAATAACGAATAAGCTATCGACGATGGTAACGGAAGTAAATATACTTAAAAACCAGAAACATATCGGAATTTTTTCGGGTTCATTTAACCCGATTCATCTCGGACATGTCAATATTGTAAAACATATTATTGATATACAGCTTGTTGATGAAGTTTGGTTTGTAGTTTCACCTTGCAATCCTTTGAAAAGCCAAACCGAATTGATCGATGAATATTTAAGATTGGATATGGTAATGTTCGCCATTCAAAATGTTCCGCATGTTAAAGCTTCCGATATCGAATTCACGATGCCCATTCCTTCCTATTCCATTGATACCTTACATGAATTTTCTCGTCAGTATCCTGATTTTCAGTTTTCGTTGATTATCGGAAGCGATAATGCCTTCGTATTTGAACAATGGAAAGATTATCAGGAAATTTTAAAAAATTATTCCATACTTGTATATCCTCGCAAAGGTTTTGAATTTGAATCAGTAAAGACTTTATATCCACAAATGCAACTTGTTGCTTCGCCTTTATTTGATATTTCTTCTACCCAAATCCGAGAATACATTGCACATAAAAAAGATGTTAGCTCATGGCTTCATCCTGCTGTTTTACAATATATCGATGAAAATGATCTTTATCAGTAGATGATTAAAGTATATCTGTTTTAAAGTATTCTTTTCCCGAGTATTTTCAACGATCTTTCCTGTCCATCGAGCACAGCGATATTCGGTAACGTTCCCCACTCTTCAAAACCAACATCCCTGAAAAGTTTCAAACTTGGTTCATTATGCGCAAAAATAAATCCGAGTAAGGTGTGAATTCCAAATTTTGAAGCATTGTCTAAACAATATTGCAGTATTTTCTTGCCTAACGCTTTGCCTCGATAATTTTCATCTAAATAGATACTTATTTCAACTGTTCCATCGTAAGCAGGTCTACCATAAAATGACTGAAAACTAACCCAACCAATTATTTGATGATTAGGTATTTCAATAACCCATAATGGCCTTTTATTGGAACTGTGTTCGTTATACCATTCTTGGCGGCTTTTGAGTGTAACCGGTTCTGTGTCGGCTGTAACCATTCTCGAAGCAACTGTAGAGTTGTAAATTTCAACAATTCTATACAAATCGCACTGATTGGCATCTCTAAAAGTAATGTTATCCATTTTGTGCTTTCAAATAATTAATAAACTTCTCCGAAATAGGTCATCGAAGTACGTTCAGGTGAATCTACACGTGCTACGGCTTGTCCATTATTGCTAATTTCAATTTCAACCTGATAAAGGTATTCATCACTCTTCACTTTAAATATTATATTCCAACCTTTTACCGGATCATTGGACATTGAAAAATCCTGCATGGGTCCATTAAAATCAATGGGACCGCTTGTCATTTCCCTTGAGATGATGCTTTTTAAAAAACCATGAAAAGGCAGATTGCCATAAGCACTGTCATTTTTTAATTTTATAACCACATCCGTGTTGAAAGTTGAATTTACTAAATCAGTTGGCAAACATCTTGAAATGTAAATTGTAAAATTTTTTGATTCGATTTTTTGGTCTAAAGTCATTTTTGCTGTAGCCACTTGTTTTACTCCTGAACAGGAGGCTAATAATGATATAAATAGTCCCACCCAAATTGTATTGAAAGTTTTCATAAATAAATGATATTGAAGATGAATAGAATTTATAAGATGAACGTGAATGTATTGGAAATGTAAAGTTAATAATTGTGTTTACCGTCGATTTGAATTTTGTTGTTGAAAATTGCTTCCCCTGAAAATTGTTGTTTGTTTCAAAATGAAAAGCCAATTATTTTGTTTGAAAAGGTTTATACGTCTGCATTTATTTTTATTAAAATAAACCACAAATATAGGTAATTTTTAAAGAAAACTGCTGCTTTTGTTCACTTTCAGAAATTCATTATCCTTTCCATTGAATTCAATAAACATTGCTATGTCCCTGAATCTTTTAAATACACTTACAGTCTTCTGATTCAATAGTTTTGCTGCACGCTAAGTTCTGCTTATAAATTTGTTGGAAAACATTCGTGTTGTCTGTACGGGCTGAATAATGATTTTATTTCGTTTTATTTCGGTACACTCGTATTTTTTTTCAACAATCACATTAAATTTTCTTGATTTGCTTTATCTTTGCCATGCAATGATCTGATAAAATGATGTTTTAGGAGTATAATGTTTAAACCGTTTCTAATTATAATGTAAGCGTATGCAGTTTTTCGATATGATATTTCGTAACATAAGAATTTTACCACGTTCTGTTTCACGATTCAGGCAATCTTATAAAGGGTTTCTGCTTGGAGGCCTCCTTTTTTCCTTATCTCTTTCTGCACAAGTACCCGGAATTTTTGGCGAACGTGTTTTATTGCCAAACGGATGGTGGCTATCGCCTGCAGGTAAGTCTGTTACTTTGCATACAATGCCCATGAATGCAGCTTTATCGCCCGATGAACATTATTTGGCTATCACGCATGCCGGTATGGACAAACCTGTTTTATTGCTTGTCGATTTGAACGATTATAAAGTGGTTCAAACGATCACTTTAAATGATAGTTGGTTAGGAATTGTGTTTCAGGGCAATACTTTATTCGTTTCAGGTGGGAATCAAAACTGTATTTATACATTTCATCTAAAAAACGGATTGTTATATCCCGCTGACACCTTGAATTTTGAAAATATAGATTCAAAAAAGAAAATTTGGGTGGCAGGGCTCGACGTCAGTCATCAAACATTGGCAGCCGTATGCAGGGCCGACAGTACTTTACGGATAATGCAGTTAAATCGTAAAAAGACCACATCGGTGAAATTGGATGGAATGCCTTACAGTTGCAAGTTTCTCCCTGATGGAAAACTATTGGTTTCAATATGGAGTTCGCATAAAGTGGAGCTTTTTATGGACGGATTGAAGCAGATTCAGTTTCAAACAGGCAATCATCCGACGGACATAGCAGTAACCAAAAACGGAACGTATGCTTTTGTCGCAAATGCAAATGATAATAGCGTTACGGAAATTAATCTTAAAACCGGATGCGTAAGTGCTACGATTTCTACTTCGTTGTATCCCGATTCGCCTGAAGGTTCAACTCCTAATGCTTTGTGCCTGAAGCCTGATAGCAAAGAACTGTTAGTTGCTAATGCCGACAATAATGCGTTGGCGGTTATTCAACGTTCAAAAAATCATTCCATACCTGTAGGTTTTATTCCTGTGGGATGGTATCCTACAAAAGTGCTGATCACAACCAACAAAACTGTGTTGGTACTCAACGGAAAAGGGAATCGTTCATTTGCCAATCCCAATAATCAATATATCGGCACCATGCTAAATGGGACACTTTCTTATTTTCCTTTTCCCGTACTCGCTCAGCTCAAACAAGATACCAAAGCAGTGTATGCCAACATTCCTTACAAACCAAAAGAGCTTGCAGCTGTATCTTCGGCTGCTATTAAGAATCCTATTCCCCACAAGGTTGGAGATAAATCTCCGATCAAATATGTGTTTTATGTTATTAAAGAGAACCGCACGTACGATCAGGTTTTTGGAGACATGAAAAATGGAAATGGCGATTCGACCCTTGTATTATTTGGAAAAACAATTACACCCAACATTCACAATATTGCCACCCAGTTTATATTACTTGACAATCTATTTACAAATGCAGAGATTAGTGCGCAGGGACATAACTGGTCAACTGCAGCTTACAGCACCGATTATGTGGAGAAAAGCTGGCCATCGAATTATGGTGACAGAGGAGCTGCTTACGAATTCGAAGGTGGACAACCTTCCGCTTCTCCTTCAGCCGGCTATATTTGGAATCTCTGCTTGAATCATGGTGTAACGTTTCGCGATTACGGCGAATTTATTGATTCCAATCCGGATGTATCAAAACTCAATACTACCCGCGAAAAAGCTTTATTGGGACATTTTGATCCTTTGTTTCGGGGATGGGATTTAAACTATTCCGATGTAGAACGTTTCAATGAATGGAATCGTGATTTTACGGATTTACTTCAAAAAAATGAAATACCTCATTTTAATATCATTCGATTACCCAATGATCACACTTCGGGTACGCTTAAAGGTGCATTAACGCCTCAGGCAATGGTAGCTCAAAATGATTATGCCGTCGGTCTGTTCATCGATCGTATTTCACACAGCCCGATATGGAAAGAATCAGCCATTTTTATTATTGAAGACGATTCGCAAGATGGAGCCGATCACGTGGATGCACACCGAACTGAAGGATTGGTAGTTAGTCCGTATGTTAAACGTAATGCCTTGGATCATACGCTCTACACTACCGCTGGGATGATGCGCACCATGGAACTGATTCTCGGTTTACCTCCAATGAGTCAGTTTGATGCAGCTGCAACTCCCATGTTTTCATCCTTTACGTTGAAACCAGATTTAACGCCTTACGATGTACAAAAACCGTTGATTGATATTAACGAGAAAAATCAGATCGGAGCTTATGGTCAAATTCTGATGAACCATTTCGATTTGACACATGCCGATCGTGTTCCCGATCGGATCTTTGATGAAATTGTTTGGCAATCTATAAAAGGTACCGAAATGCCGGCACCACGCTATTCAATTCTCTCAGGTTCGGATGTTGATCAAGATGAATAGTGTTTTTTTAAATTCTCAATCATTTCCCGTTTTCAATCAATTCTTATTTTATTCTAAAAATCAACCTGAATCTGCCGTAAATTTGTACATTTGTACGCCATTTTCAGGAAAAATTGAAGGTTTTGCGTGAAATGGTTTCCGCTGTATTTCAGGTATCTCACATTAAAAAATTTTTCAAATGAAACAAATTATTTCCTTATTATCTGTCTTTATCGCATTATCGGCAGTTACGGCTTTTGCTCAAAAGCAAGCTTTTACAATTGAGGATTTGTATAAAATCCAAAATGTGGGCGCTCCCGTTGTTTCACCCGATGGGAAACAAGTTGCATTCACGGTAACAATTTTCGATCTTCCGAAAGGCAAAGCGATGACTAACATTTATGTCATGAATGCCGATGGTGCTGATAAAAAGCAAATTACCACCAATGGGAAAGGTAATTACAATCCACTTTGGACCAATGACAGTAAGCGTATTTATTATTTATCTTCAGTTTCAGGAACGGAGCAAATTTATCTTTATTCTTTTGCCGAAAAGCAATCTAAAAGAGTTACCGATTTTTCAATGGGCATAAATGATCCCAAACTCTCGCCCGATAATAAGCTAATTGCCTTTTCATCCGAAGTTTATCCTGAATGCGGAGCCGATAGTAAAAAAAATGCCGAAACCGATTCATTGGCAATACATGGTCCTGTTCAGGCATATTTAGCTGATCATTTGCTGTTTCGCCACTGGACGGAATATGCTGCGGGAAAATATTCTCATATCATTGTGTATAATACTGAAACACAAAAATATACAGATCTTACTCCTGGAAAATTTGTTTCACCTACTTTTATGTTGGGAGGTGGTGTAGGTTATAATTTTTCACCCGACAGCAAAGAGATTTGTTATGTTTCCAATCATGATGCACATCCCGAAGCAACCACTAATTCTGATTTGTTCATTGTTCCGGTTACGGGTGGTAAAACTAAAAATATCACTGCCGAGAATCAAGCATGGGATGGATGGCCTGTTTATTCACCTGATGGAAAATACATTGCCTATCGCAAGCAACTTATTCCGGGATACGAGTCCGATTTGTTCCGTATTGCCTTGTACGACAGGCAAACCGGCAACTCGAAAATTATCACTGCAGGCTTTGATAATTGGGCAGACGATTTTAAATGGAACGCCGATTCTAAATCCATTTATTTCATAGGCGAAGTAAAAGGCAATCAGCCGGTTTATCAAGTCAATATTGATTCAAAAGTAATCACACCGGTAAGTGGCGAAAAATCAATTTTCGGATTCGATCTTGATCAGAAAGGATATTTGTATTATATTGCCAGTTCAGTCGAAAAACCTTCGGCATTGTATCGAATGAAACTGTCAAATAAGGAGATGGTTACGCAGTTAACCAATTTCAATCAGAAATTTGAGAAGACGGTTGATATTCGTCCGGCTGATACATTGTGGGTAGCCGGTGCCGATGGAAAAAAATTGGAAGTTTTTATCGTGAAACCTCATAATTTTGATCCAACTAAAAAATATCCGCTTATTTTGAATGTGCATGGTGGACCGCAAAGCCAATGGATGAACTCATTTAGGGGCGACTGGCAGATTTATCCGGGTGCCGGTTACGTGCTTGCTTATGCTAATCCGCACGGATCGACAGGATACGGACAGGATTATACCCGCGAAATTTCAGGTAACTGGGGTGGTAAACCTTTTGAAGACTTGATGAAAGTTACCGATATGCTTGCCAACCTATCATATGTAGATTCTACACGCATGGGAGCCATGGGTTGGTCGTATGGTGGTTATATGATGAATTGGTTTCAGGCTCAAACCAAACGATTCAAATGCCTGGCTTCGATGATGGGACTTTTCGACCTTCGTTCTGAATGGGGAGCTACTGAAGAACTTTGGTTTCCAAATTTTGATTTGAAAGGACAACCCTGGAACTCCGATCTATACAAGAAATTTTCTCCTTCGGAATATGTACGGAATTTTGCTACTCCTACGTTAATCATTACCGGACAGCGCGATTTCAGAGTACCTTATACTCAAAGCATACAGTATTTTACAACACTTCAAACTTTGGGAATTCCTTCGCGACTGATTATTCTGAAAAACGACGGTCATTGGCCAGGAACAGTTACTTCCATGCCATTGTACTACGATGCTCATCTCGACTGGTTTCATAAGTACCTTGGTGGAGATCCAGCACCTTATGATGTTAAAAAAATGGTAAAAAATCAGGTTTTTATCGGAAAATAGTCCATTTATGGTTTTTTTATTGCAAAACAGAGGCTGTCTTCATTTGTTGACTGCCTCTGTTGGTGTTATCCATTGAAATAGGGGATGAATTTATGTTTTAAAAAACGATAGTTAGCAGGACTTTGATTTTACTTTAATTGTTTTTTCAGCCATTCAATTGCGCCTTTTGTTTGTATCCAAATGTGTTGAGCTGAATCCACATAGTAAGCTTTTCTGTTGAATGGTAAACTAACTCAATATTTTATATTTTTTTTCTCAAATCATTTGGTTTTCTGTCAATAAGTGTCTATCCTCGCTATCTCTGTTTTTTTGTAGGCTTCTGACTAACGACCATGTAAGTCATTGATTTTCAATATATGTTTTTTTTGTTCGTTAGCTTCGTAACTCAATGAGTTTTTTATTTCTCGGATTACCCATAACGACCGAGGCTATGGGCATCCTGCGGTTTACGGGAGCATTCGCTGTTGTGGAACGACAAGGTGAATGCGGGAGCAAAACCACCGGAATGCACGGATTCGGTTATTGCCGCTTAGGCGTGTGTTGGCAGCAGTCCGTTCAGTTGTTATACAGTCGTCATACAGTCGTCATTTATTTCAGTCGTATTAATTTTCTGTTTGTCAACACAATAAGTCTATTTTTTTTTGTCTTTTCTTGTCAGTCAGCCGAAATAGTCCGAAAAACTTGTCTAAACGTACAAAGCAAAATTCTAAACTCTCCACAGTTCATTGTTTTTTTCCTTCAAAACGCACTTCAACTGTCTAACCCAGTAAAAACCAATGTACTGTGACCGCTCTGCCTATTATCAAAAAGCTATAAAAGCCACTGCAAGACGTTTGAAAACAAACACTAACTTGCTGTGGTTTTTTTTACTTTATGGGCGATTAGTCTTTTAAAATTAGGAAAAAATGAGAGATAAACAGTTTGTTATAATTAGAGTTTGTTGAATCTTAAGAAATATTCGTCAATTTCTGCTCGCAGTTCAATTCCAACTCTTTCAAAACAATCCAGTAAATCTTGATAAGCACCTTCTCCACCAAGAAAATCCCAGAACTCATCTGCTACTTTTAATTCTTGATTTAAGTCTAACATTCCGCGCATTGTCCAACGTGCATAAGGAGCTGGTGCATACGGATTATATGGAATTGCGATTAAAGTTTCAATATTAGCAGTTGGATTTGCTGCAAGAGTAGTTGCAACCCATTCTAAAAGAGTACGTTTAAATTCTTTGAATCCTCCTGCATTAGGTTTAGCAGTCTTTATGTCAAACAAATAAATTGTATTATCATGTCCAATGATTTTTACATCTACTTTAGTTGGTTTTACAGTTTTCATTTCACCTGACAGACAAACAGCTCTTATTGCAGCTATTTCTTCAATTTTATTAGGTGAAGTTTTTCCAATAGACAAACTGTCCATAATATTTTGAATCACATTGTGAGCTTCAGAAGAAATTTGAGTCCCGGAAGTTGCTTGAGCATGAGCAGATTTAAACTTAGTTGCAGCTAAAGCCAATGCAACAGGTTCAAAAATACTTGTTCCAAAATTGGTATTCAATGAATGAATAAATGAATAGAGAGCTAATCTGTCTTTACCTAATAAGCGTGTGTGAAAAGGCATCACAGCAGGCTCTGGATTGTAATTTTGAAATTTGTGTCTAAGACTGTTCTTTAATACGCTTTCGACTTGGTGAATTTGATTTTGAGTTAGTGCCATTTATTTTCTTTTTAAATGAAAAATTATTTCTGAATATGCTCCTTTGTCTTTTTCTGTACGATTTAAAACTGGTCTTTTATATTGATTTACAATTTGCATTCCTGCATTTTCGGCAATAGTTGGGTACATATTGTATTTGTCATTTGCCACGAGGAAAATATCAAAGTCATCTACTAAGTATTTCTTTGCGTTATTCAAAACATCGCTTATTCCCTGAATATAGCTTAGTTTTGCTTCTTTACCTTGTCCTTTGAAAAGTGGTCCAATCTCCAATTCATCTTTTCTCTCAAAACCAAATAAATCATAAGCGTAAGCGTGCTGTTCGTGATAATCAATTAAACCAACATAAGGCGGTGAAGAGAAAATTCCCTTGATTTTTTGTGTTGAAACTAAATTCGCGAAATCTGGATTTCTCTTTTCCAATTCACCAATTATGTCTATTGTTCTGCTATCTCCGGTTAAACAATTATGAAAAGTAGGTTTTCTTAATCGGTCATATTCAGTCAATCTCTTAATTGTGTCTTTTGAATAGCTTTCCCACCATTTTAAAATTGAAAATAACGGTTTGCATATTTTTCCGTGTTTTCCGCAATAATAAGTCGTTGTTACCGGCTCAAATAAAGTAGCTAAATCAGCGTGAGTGGTTGCTCTACAACTTCTAATTGCTCTACTCAGAATTACACTTACAATTCTTTTTGTGTCCCGATTTTGAATTTTCTTTATTTCCTCAAAAACGAACTGAATCTCATTTCGAATATGGTTTGAATACCATTTACCAAGAAAAGAATCTTCGTTGTCTTGTCTTAATTTGATATTATATTCTTCAACAAGTTGATTGTAAATTGGCAAAAACTCCATTTCTTTTTCTTTGCCGTACACCTTCTCATCAATCTCTTTTCTGTATAATTTGCCTTTGTATTCTGGTACAGGAAAGAATTCGTTATTGAAAATATTCAGCTCCTTCAATAATCTCAACTCAAATTCGATTGTATGTGAATTTTCTAAGAATAATTTCAATGCTTTCGTGATTCTTGTTATTTCAGATTGGACATCAACAAGATTATATTGGATTACTTTACAATTACCAATTAAAGCATTAAAGGCAGAAACATCAACTCCAATGGTATTAATTCCTAATTCGCAAGCTTGAACCATTGTTGTTCCGCTACCAGAAAATGGGTCTAAAACTATATCTCCTTCTTTAAAATATATTTCTTTTTTAAACTTGTCTGTGTGGCTATCGAGAAAATATTCAACAAGCTGTGGAATGAACTTTCCTTTATATGGGTGTAGTCTATGAACGTGTTTTGTCGTTTCGGCTTCTTTGTATTGGTCGAATGAGAGTGTCCAATTTAAATCATCTCCAAGTTCATCTTTCCAGGATTCTTGTCTTGTGGTTTTTTGTCCTTTATAGTAATTAATAAGCTCTTCTTTTAAAACCATAGTTGAGCCATTCTCTCCAATTTTCTTAATTCGTCCATACTGGATAAGATAAGAGATATTTGAAGTTGTTACATTCTTGTCTAGGTATTCCGAAGCCCAAACACTTGCCTCGTTTATTGATAAAAATTCTGACATTTTATTGATTATTTGTTCGACCGTATTTTATTGTTTTTTCAGCGACTTTTAATGCTTCCATTCCAAAGTCTTCATTTTGAATCTCGTAAAGTATCTTTTCGCTTAAATATTGAGTTAGTACCAAACTTTTATCTATTTCCAGAATGTCTGCTAACTTAATAATTTGTTCTTTGGTTGCTTTTCTTTCTCCTCTTTCGATTTTACTTAGAATAGCTGTGTCAATACCAATTTGAGTTGATACTTCTCGTAGTAAAAACCCTTTCAGTTCTCTTTTTTCTCTTATTAATTCACCTGTTGTCATTGTTTTTTTGTGATAAAATCGCGACTTGACAATAATTGTCAAATGTAGTGAGATTTTTTTAATGAAGAGTATTTCAGTGGGTGAAACTTTTCAACAATTTTCAAAATTGTCAAGGGTTGTGAGATTTTCTGTCTTTAATTCGGCTGTCAAAAAATGAGCTTCGGTTGTTTTTTTTTCGGCTTGCTGGTAACAACTGAGGCTATGAGCATTGCGATTTGCGGGAGCGTTCGCTGTCGTGAAACGACAAAGTGAATGCGGGAGCAAAACTGCCGGAATGCACGTCAGGGAAGCCAATGCACATAGAGGCGTGTGTTAGCGGTTAGTAGCTTTTTTCAGTCGTGTTATATTTCAGTTATTTAAAGCTGAAATTCTACCCATTTCATGTTTATTTCATTCAGTCCAAAAGCAACAAGAATACGAAAATGGCCGCCAGTCACAGAGTCAAATCGATTTTTCTTTATTTCTGTTGACTGACGGATCAAAGCTTTCAATTGCAATCCTACTACTCCTTTTCAGGTGAGATTAGTTTGTAAACAAGACCAGCTAAAATTGCTCCTACAATTGGAGCTACTATGAATAACCATAGTTGTTCAATAGCCCAACCTCCTGCAAATAATGCCTGACTAATGCTTCTCGCTGGATTTACAGATGTATTTGTTACAGGAATGCTTATCAAATGAATCAGCGTTAATGACAACCCAATTGCCAAACCTGCAAATCCTTTAGGTGCTTTAGAATGCGTTGCTCCAAGAATTACAATTAAGAACATAAATGTCATTACTACTTCAGTTACTAATGCAGCAAGCATACTATAACCACCCGGCGAGTGTTCGCCATATCCATTAGAGGCAAAACCTCCGATTTCAAACCCGGCTTTTCCTGTTGCAATAACATATAAAATTCCAGCTCCCGAAATTGCACCCAATATTTGAGCAACAATGTAAGGTAGAAGTTCTTTTTTGTCAAAGCGACCACCAGCCCAAAGTCCGATAGAAACAGCGGGATTCAAATGACAACCCGAAATGTGTCCAATAGCATACGCCATTGTAACAACCGTTAAGCCAAAAGCAATAGCTACTCCAGCAAATCCAATTCCCAGTTGCGGATAAGCGGCTGCTAAAACAGCACTACCACATCCACCCAATACCAACCATAGGGTTCCGATAAATTCTGCTACTAATTTTTTCATGTTTTTTTTTAGTTACTAATTATTTTCGTAAAGTTGTTTCCTTGTCCGATAATCTTAAAAGTTACATTGTTTATTTGTTATGTTCATTTCAGTCTCGATCAACATTTTACTGTGATTTCTATTTTTCTCACGTTCGGCGCAGCATATATAATCCTTCATCCGATGTTTGGCATAGTGTCTCGCTATGTCAAAGCTAAAATAAAAGCTCCTGTTTTTTATATTATTTACAAATTGAATTGCCTCCTACTTTCTGAATTGCCTCCTGCTTTCTGAATTGCCTCTTGCTTTCTGAATTGCCTCCTGCTTTAGCTGGAGGATAAATATTCAATTTTTTGTATTGGCTTTAGCCAAATTCTTCTTTTAATTCTTATGGCTATAGCCTTATTTCTCTATTCATAAATTCCATATTTAAATGGAGAGAGGCTCATTATCATTAAATTTATGAAATCCATATTTTTCAATCAATTCATTATATTCTACTTCCCATGTTTTGCGGGAATGACGATCTTCCTGATTTTTGATGTAATTTCGGATTATATCAATATGCGATTCAGAAACAGAAACTGCGAAATATTCATCCTGCCATTCAAATTTATCTTTCAACAACTGCTCTTTATTAATCTAATACGAAGATTCACCCTTTAGTAGTTGCATAATTTGTCTCATAGTTTGATCATCCCCTAACGAAACCAAACAATGGCAATGCTCTTGATAACCATTTACAAAATCGATAAAAATTCCTTTCTTTTTTGCATTTTCACGAATATGTTTCCACATCGTTGTGCGAAGTTCCGGTGTTGAAAGGTATGGATACCTGTTTTTTGTTGACCATACAAAATGAATGTAAACTTTAATAAATGGCATATTCCGGATTTTTTAATGGTTAATATCTTTTGGCTAAAGCCCAAATTTGATTTATCAATTATAAGAATGGGCTAAAGCCCAATCCTATTCATAATTGAGATTGGTATGAATGCCAACCCCGTTCGGCCGGATATACTCCCGTTCCGCGTAGCATATATAATCCTTCATCCGATGTTTGGCATAGCGTCTCGCTATGTCAAAGCTAAAATAAAAGATCCTGTTTTTAATATTATTTACAAATATAATATTTTTTCTACTTCCGAATATGCAAGGCAAAGCCTTGCTTTTAGCTGCGACATAGCTGCAAGCTATGCCGAACACACCACGCCAACTACCCTACGATGAACAGAGTGAATGCGGGAACAATCCGCGATAGCTATCGAGGATGCCGGAATGCACGTCAGCCAGCCAATGAACATAGAGGCGTGTGTTATGTGCTAGCAGCTTGTTTGTATTTGTTTGTCTTTTTCAATCGTATGCGCAAAAAATTGCGTTTCTACATATCAAATTGCGTTTTTGTTAAAGTTTGCAATACTGACACGGTGCTATTACTATCGTTGAATAATAAGTTTTTCGGTTAATCGGATATTGTTCGATTTAATATTAACTAAGTAAACGCCATTGGACAAAGTGCTTACGGAAATAGCTTCTTTCGTTGATACATTTTTTGAAACCAATAACTTGCCGCTAAAATCCGATATAGCAATTGTGGATATTCCTTCTATTCCACTTATAGTAAAATAATTAGTTATGGGATTAGGATATAAATATATCATTTTATCAGATACTATATTTTTTATTCCAGTAATTTTAGCTGTAACCCCACTACCTGTTTTTAGTATTGCGTCACCAATACCTTCTACAACTGTTGGCCAACCGGTAGCCGAAAAGTGAATACTCCAGTTTGCATGAGATTTTCCATTGTTTGCACTACCGTTTACGGTAAGAGTGAAAAGAGATGTCATTGTATTTAATATTGCAGTGCCACTGGCAATGAATGACATTAGTGAGTCGGTTATGCTTACTATACCATCTTGAAACGGACAATCTACTCCATTAACATGCCAAGTACCTTTTGAGCTAATAGTACCATCAGATTTTTTTTCGAAAGTTTCCTGACCATAATTTGTGGAGTCATTATTCATGATTACTCCCCAGTCTTCTGTAGCAACAACAGTAGCAGCGCTGTTTGAATATTTAAGCATTTTTCCATATAAACCTACCGCATAACCTGTATTAATATCTGGAAAACTCAACGAGAAATAATAGGAGTCTGATGATTGGGTAGGAGTCCAATTTGGAGTCCAGTCAGTTCCTCCATTGGTGGTTTTTAGAATCTCACCAACTCCTGAATTATTCGAACCTGAAATATAACCTATATTGGCATCGGGAAAACAAACAGCATATAAGTCGTATGTAGTGTCGCCTGTTTTCGATGTCCAAGTCGTTCCTCCATTGGTAGTCTTTAGAATAGTGGAAGCAGCACCTACAGCGTATCCCGTGTTGGCATCGGTGAAACAAACCGAATATAATTTATTTGTTGTTCCGCTGCTTTGTGCACTCTATGTTGCTCCTCCATTCGTGGTTTTCAGAATAGTTCCGTCAGTACCAACAGTGTAGCCTGTACTGGCATCGGTAAAATAAACCGAACTTAATTGACTGTTTGTTCCACTGGTTTGGTTAGTCCAATTTATTCCCCCATCGGTGGTTTTTAAAATAGTTCCTCCCATCATTCCCATACCAACAACATAGCCGGTAGTGGCATTGACAAAACATATCGATCGAATTGCATATTGGTAGGGACTTGTATATACATTGGTCCAGTTAGCTCCTCCATCGGTAGTTTTTAAAATTACAGTACCAACAGCATAGCCGGTATTGGCATCGGTGAAGTAAACCGCATCTAATTCATCAGTTATTCCACTTGTTAGTACTGCCCAGTTTGTTCCTCCATTGGTTGTTTTCAGAATGGTTCCTGCTTTACCAACAGCATAGCCGGTATTGGCATCGGTAAAATAAACCGATATCAAATTATTGGAATCGACAGCTGTTAATCCGGACGATAATGAAGTCCATTGTGCATTAATTGTTATCGTAAATACAAGAAAAAACACTAAAAAAATGCTTAACTTTCTCATGTTGTTTTTGTCAGAGTTTATAGTGCTGACACCGCGCTTTCAAATTGTTTTATGAAATATATTTTGTTCTTTATTCTTTCCTTCAAAGAATTGTCAACCAGATTAAAGTCGCTCTTTTCATTTTTCACACTTGCCCATAAAGACCGAGGCTATGGGCATCCTGCGGTTTGCGGGAGCATTCGCTGTCGTGAAACGACGAAGTGAATGCGGGAGCAAAACCGCCGGAATGCACGTCAGCCAGCCAATGTGGGTGAGCCTTGTGTTGAACTAAATTTTCGGTAAATATCAGATTATTTATCCTAATATTAACTAATTTTACCGTTCAATGTCCAAAAGTAGAAAATTATTTTGATATTCACATTACAAATCATTAAAAATGTGAATATATGCAACCAACATCATTAAAAAAAATATGTTTCGCTGGTGGAGCAAGCCTGTGCTGGTGTTCCCGGGTTCAGGGACAGTTACCAACAGTTTCACCAAAAGGCAGTTATTGAGCAGAACAGTTCCAGCGTTGTGGAAAATTACGGTCGCCACGTTAGCACGGGTCAGGAGACCCGCACCAGCGTGGCGAAATACTTCATAAAGCAGTAAAAACCTGAACTTTTCAGGTTTAAAACCTACCGATACAGCGTTATTTGGATAAGTAAAACAGCTTTTTAAGAAATGTACGAATGCACAACCAACCCAAGTCCAGCCCAAAACGCATTCTTTCGCCATAAAGCGTGCAATCAACACCGACTCCACGTACCGAAGCTTCCGTTTATTGTTCTGTTTTTCATGGTTTTGCTGATTTTTTGAAGGGTGTCCTGAAAAAAAGGACACCCCCTATAATGTATTGTATCTTAAAATTTTATTTTCATTGTCATTCCTAACGGTCGTACAATTTCATTATTCATCGAAATTTGATCCATATAGGGTGTAAGTTCAAGTTTTAAAAATGACGTTTTGCTTCTCATATCGTGTACATACATATCTTTAACTTTGGCAACATGTACGGCATCTACTATGCTCCAAATATCTACAGTAGCCATACCAAGCAATCCTACTACCATCATCATGGCACCGGCACCGGCTCCTTCGCCGGTATAATATGAACTGCTTACGATTCCGCTGCCAATTCCCATAAAAATAGAACAACCTATATAACCTCCCAGAAAACCAAGTCCCCTTCCTGTTTCACCCGAAATCATTTGTCCTAACCCCGGAATAAGCCATGAACAGATACCCGTTACAGCTGGATTATAAGGATCTGTTGGTTGAGGTACATACATATGATAGTTGTAATTATTTTTTATCAGTTTATATTTTGGAGACATGATGTTTGCATACTGATTTCCTGAATAATTGTTTATTCCGGTATTATTGGATGTATTCGCAATTTCTTCTTTGGTCATTTTATCTACATCTGTTATTTTATATACAAACACATTCCCATCCTTTGTTTTAATTTTAAGACTTTCATTCGGAATTTGTTCAATAATTGATCCGTGAATAATACTGCCGTTTTTTAGATAAACAACATCCTCTGTGTTTGCGTTTTGGGCATGTACATTAAAACTAATAGCTGTAATTAGCATGAATAATGCTACGAAAAAAAAGTTTTTGCTCATAATTATAAATATTTTCATTTTCTGCCTACTCTCAAGCTTTTCGGCTTTCGCTCCTTACTCTGTTTCGGATTTTCGGGTACATTCCGTATAGTTGGGAAAGAATGTAAGAAGATAATCCGTTGATTCATCCGTAATGGACATTCAATATTTAAGTAAAGTACAAAACAAATAAAATACTTTCTTTTATTAAATAATAATAGTAGCTATTTTCTATGAATTTACCAATCCATAGAAAATAATTCTAAAATATTACGATAAAATGTTGATGTTCGGTTGGAAGTAACTTCTATACTGTACTAGTGTTATGATCCTTTTTAGGTAATTTGAAGCAATAATTCTTGATTTATATGCCGTTCTGGGCGTGTATTGCCTTGCGGAATGAATTACAGGGATGTAAATGACTGGCGGATTTCATAAAATCATCACAAAATCGGAATTTGGAAAACAGATTAGAATACAATGGATGGGTACTTTTAACGACAAATTAACCCTGCATGATAGCAACAGGCATCGCTGTATATGCCGGTTTGTGTTGTGTCAGAGTGGTCAGGCATTCGCATTCATATTTATTTCACGGATAGTTTTCAGGTAAAAAGCGGGAGTAACCCCAACATGTTTTTTGAAGGCTTCATTAAATACCGAGTAGCTATTGAAACCAAGTCTGAAGTATAAGCTTTTGAGCGGAATTAAATCATTTTGCTTAGTCAAAATCATTTTTGCTTCTTCAATGCGTAACTTATTTATATATGTATTGAAGTTCATATGATGCTGCTCATGAATGTATTGCGAAAGATAACTGCGATTAGTATTGCATTTTTCGGCTAATGTTTTCAGTTTAAGAGTTGGGTCAAGAAAAACTTTTAATTTTATTTGTTCATTAAAATCCCGTTGTATCAGGTTTTTCAGTTCCTCATCAAGCAACATCCGGTTTTGCATTGGTTCATTGGTATCTTCATCCGTAAAAAGCTCTTCATCCGGAATTTCAGATTGAATGATTTGCATATTTTCGATACTTTGATATACTAATAATTTATAAGCATCCTTTTTTATGCGATACAACACAAAGATAATAATCAGGGCTATAAGCAGTAGACTACTTGCAATAATTTCGACGTTGATCAGCCTGTCTTTATCCTCAATTAAATCTGTTTGCAATTTTAATTGTTGTTCTTTTTTCTCAAATCCATATTTTAGTTTATATTCACGCATTTTGGCGTCATATTCCTTATGATTTAAAGAATCAGTTTCAATGATTATTTCTTTAATTAATTTAGATGGCAGTATTTCTGAAGATACATTCACGTAATGATGATTGTACTGCCGGTAATATTCATGTACAAGTTGATTTAATACACTGTTTCGTACAGTTCCTTTGGCATCGATCAATTGTATTTGTAATTTTTCGATCGATTGGCGTTGAGAAAAAAGGGGAATTGAGCAAATAAGGATCAGAATCAAAATGCAGGATTTCATAGTTACAATCAGATTTAGAATGATTTATCTTTTAAAAAGAATTTCTTCAATTAAGTTTTCGGAGTATTTTTACGTAACAAAAGAAAATCAAATTATTATAAACAAACAAATATTGGATAAAAAAGTGAATTATTTTGTTTCGAGGCACAAATATATAAATTTAATTTATAAAAACATAAAATCTAACCCGAATAATTATTTAAAATTGAGAATGTAAATCAAAATAAGTCCGTTCGGTGTTGAGTTGCATATATTAACCCTTATGAATCATCGCATTGAATAAAATGATGTAATTGCAAATACCTTAAACTTGGACGAGTCAGGATATTTGGTGTTCTAAATTTATATATTTACATTTGAAGCCGGTAATAGCAGTATCAATAATACGGTAGTTCATGAAAAGTAAAGTAGCATTAGTTCGCTGTAATTCATATGATACCGACGAAGTACGTCAGGCAGTATCAAAAGGGATAAATTTGCTGGGCGGGGCAGGTGAATTTGTAAAGTCGGGTGAGAAAATTCTTTTGAAAGTCAATCTGTTGGTCGGCGAGGTTCCCGAGAAATGTGTCAACACGCATCCAGCAGTATTCAGGGCGGTAGCCGAAGAGTTTGCTGCCCATGGGGCACTATTGCAATATGGCGATTCTCCGGGTTTTGGAGCACCGCTTGCAGCAGCAAAAAAATCGGGAATAGCTCAGGTAGCCGAAGATTTGAATATCGAAATGGCTGATTTTAAAGAAGGAAGGGAAGTGTTTTTCGAAAACAATAATCAGAATAAAAAGTTTTATATTGCCAACGGGGTACTCAATGCGGATGGATTAATCAGCTTGCCGAAAATGAAAACACATGGACTAGAACGGTTTACCGGCGCGATAAAGAATCAATTTGGCACGGTGGTGGGCATACGCAAAGGTGAGTTTCACGTAAAACTGCCCGATGCTACCGATTTTGCCCGCATGTTGGTCGATTTGAACAAAGGGATCAACCCGCGTCTGTACATTATGGATGGCGTGGTGGCAATGGAAGGCAATGGTCCGCGTGGAGGAACGCCACGTTCCATGAATGTGTTGCTGTTTTCCACTGACCCCGTGGCGCTAGATGCCACTGCCAGCCGGTTGATAAATCTGAATCCCTTGTATGTACCCACAACTTTGATTGGCGGCGAAACGGGCGCTGGTACATTTAAGGAAGATGAAATTGAGATTATTGGCGATGCACTCGCTGCGTTTATTTGCCACGACTTTAAGGTGGAACGTACACCGGTAAAAATCGTAAAAAAAACAAAGGTATCTTCATTCCTGAACGACAGGCTTGTGGCAAAACCGGTTATTATTACCGAAAAATGTACGAAGTGCGGTACCTGCGTACAAAGTTGTCCGGTTGAAGGCAAAGCCGTGAATTGGTTAAATGGCGATCGGAGCAACGCTCCCGTTTACGATTACAACAAATGTATTCGCTGTTATTGTTGTCAGGAGATGTGTCCCGAAAGTGCCATCATTTTAAAAGAACCGATGATGATTAAAGTCGGAAAATTATTTTAAACGCCTTAATGATAGGTTGACGGCTGCATCTGTTTCCGAAAACGAACTGAACAGCCCGAAGTAGCTCCCGCATCTTTTGCGATGCTGTTTTTTTAGACATATCGTCAGGCATTACACCAACAAAATGAATACCTTTGTTTATACGCTCTCATTATCTTTGTTCGATAGTTTTTCCACTACGCAGCAAATCATTATTTTTATCCTTTTGCTTACAACTTTACATCCCATTCGCAACAGTATGGCGTATTTAGCAGGATTAAGCAGTTCATATTATCTTTGCGGAATTGGCGGGTACTTTATGCTTGATAGGTTGAGCAAAATAATCAATCAATATTTTTCAACACAGAATATTTCCGACCCGCATTACTATTGGTTCGAATTGGTATCAGGTGTCGTAATGATCGGAATCGGAACAGGATATTACCGCAAAAAAAGATTTGCTTCTCCCACGCTTTCTGAACATCTGCTTGCTGCAAGATTAAAATCAATGAATGCTCTTTTTGCCTTTATCACGGGAGTTGTCATATCGATAACTTCTTTCCCTTTAGCTGTGCCTTATTTGCTTGCACTCGAAAAATATGCGACGCTTCATTTGAACTTTGCAGCTGCAAACGGATATGTTTTGCTTTACAACTTCGGGTATGCGTTGCCCATGATCGTGGTTGTTGGAATTTACCTTTATGCAAAAAGAAAATCAGAAGATCTTACGGGCACATTACAGGAGAAAACAAGGGTGCTCAACGTTCAACTTACAACCTGGGCATTCGTTGGAGTCGGTATTTTTTCGATGATTGATGCAGGGTGTTATTTCGGCTTCGGACATGCCCTGATCAAGGGACGGTATTTTTAAGCGGAGAGCATAAAAAAGCCCGAGAACGCCGGGCTTTATGGTTGGAAATAAAACTAATTTCAACGTTAACTCAACATGCCTAACAATAATCCCGCAGCAACTGCCGAACCGATGATTCCGGCTACAGTTGGACCCATGGCATGTTTTAATAAATAATTATTTTTGTCGTACTTTAAACCCATTTCTTGCGAAACCTTCGCTGAAAGTGGAATAGCCGCAACTCCCGCTGAACCGATTAACGGATTAATTTTATTTCCATCTTTCAAAAACAAATTCATTAATTTGGCAAAAAGAATGCCGGTAGCCGTAGCAATTACAATCGACAGAGCCCCTAAAATGAATATTTTGACAGAATTAAGTGTCAGAAAGCGATCAGCTTCGATTGAAGCTCCAATGGTAAATCCCATTAACACAATAACCGTATTAATCAACGCGCTTCTTGCCGTGTCGGCTAATTTTTCGGTAACTCCCGATTCTTTCAGCAGATTACCTAAAAATAGCATGCCTAACAAGGGTAATGCCGCGGGCGCAATTAAAGATGTGAGCAGAAAACCCAATACAGGGAAAATGATTTTTTCAATTCTGCTGACCTGCCTTGGCGCCTTCATGTGGATAACACGTTCATTTTTTGTGGTAAGGAATTTTAAAATCGGACGTTGAATCACTCTCACAAGCGCCATGTATGAATAAACTGAAATAACCACAGCCCCCATCAAATGCGGAGCCAATTTAGCAGTAAGAAATATGGCAGCAGGTCCGTTAATTCCTCCAATCATACCGACTGAACCAGACTCGGCAGGTGTAAACCCAAGGGCGTAAGCTCCGATAAATGTAACAAAAATGCCCAACTGTGCGGCTGCGCCAAGGAGCATTAATTTAGGATTTGAAATGAGTGCCGAAAAATCGGTCATTGCTCCGATTCCTAAAAATAGTAACGAAGGATACCAGGCTGAACTCACTCCGTTGTAAAGCATATTCAAAACCGAACCGGGTTCGTTAATACCAATTTGAAACCCCGGTGTGAAAGGTATATTGCCGACTATAATTCCAAACCCGATTGGGAGTAAAAAGCGCGGTTCCCATTTTTTTGCAATGCTCAGGTAGATACAAACAATACCAACGGCAATCATTATTAAATTATTGAACTGAAAATTGGCAAATCCGGTTTTAATCCAGAAATATTGCAATCCATTCAACACAGATAAATCATTGGCAGGAGTTTGGGCTTGTAAAATCGCAGGTAGAATTAAAGCCATTGAAAGAAACAATAATCCTGTTTTAATATTAAATTTTTTCATGAGGACAATTATTTTCTATTCAATTTCAAATAAAACTTCATCTTGCAAAACGGCTTTTCCTGCCGGAGCACAGATTTTAGAAATTGTTCCGTTCCGCTCGGCTAAGATATTGTTTTCCATTTTCATCGATTCCATAACTAGTAAAATATCGCCCTCTTTAAAGGCTGTTCCTTCCGAAACAAGCACTTTAATTACGCTGCCCGGAAGGGGAGACTTGATCACTTTAGTGCTGGGTTTATTGCCCGCCGAAACAGGTGCTAAATTTTCGCTGACCCGTTTATCGCCTTGCTTTGTTTGAACTTCATTACGAACCAAGACCGGTGTTTTGTTGACTTTTATTTCCTCCTTAATTTTAACGCTGTAAGGAGTTCCGTTTAGTTCCATTTTAGCAATATTACCTTCCAATGATTTGACAACAACCTCATAATCATTTCCATTAATGGTAAAATTAAATTTTTTCATTTATCTATATAAATTATTGAGTCCGTAAATTTTAGAATTCCAGGGAGAATAACGTCTTTCGATCCGTTTAATGGTTATGACATTGCTTTCCTGATCGTGCAAATCATCTAAATACAAATGCAGCGCCATGGAAATGGCAGCCACATCGTCGGCAGATAATTCTACGATTTCAGCTTCGTTTTTACCTTCTTTTATCATTTTTCTTTTTGAACTCTGAATCATAATGTTTTGAATGAGCTCGGAAAGAAGAACCAAAATGACTAAAACAACCAAAATGACTAATATTCCAATTAGGCTGTTTATCAGCATTCTCGACCAGTTATTTGCAGTTAGTAGCATCATAATAATTGAGTTATAATGGAATATTCGAATGTTTTTTCATTGGATTCACTAATTTCTTACTTTGCAATGCCTGAAAAGCACGAATCACCCTGAATCGTGTATTGCGCGGTTCAATCACGTCATCAATATATCCATACGATGCAGCCTGATAAGGATTTGCAAATTTTTCGTTGTACTCGATAACTTTTTCAGTAATAAATTTAGCTTTTTCATCAGGATCAGTCAAAGCACCGATGGCACGCCCTTCGAGTACTTCAATAGCTCCGGCGGCACCCATCACGGCAATCTCGGCAGTAGGCCATGCATAATTAAAATCGCCGCGTAATTGTTTACAACTCATTACATCATGTGCTCCACCGTAAGATTTTCGGATCGTAACGGTAACTTTTGGAACGGTAGCTTCGCCATAAGCAAACATTAATTTGGCGCCGTGAACAATGATTCCTGAATACTCCTGTCCTGAGCCTGGTAAAAATCCGGGAACGTCAACTAAAGTTAAAACAGGAATATTAAATGCGTCGCAGAATCGAACGAAGCGGGCTGCTTTGCGCGAAGCATCACAATCGAGTACACCGGCTAAAAAATTTGGCTGATTTGCTACTATTCCGGTAGAAATACCATCGAAACGGGCAAATCCGACAATGATATTTCGGGCATAATGTCGATGGATTTCCAAAAACTCCGCGTTATCTACAATACTGTGAATAATATTCTTCATATCGTAGGGTAAATTCGGATTGTCGGGAACAATGGAATTCAAATTATCTTCCAATCGATCGATAGCATCGTTTGTACTTAAAATGGGCGCATCTTCCAAGTTGTTTTGCGGCAGGTAGGAGAGGAGTTTGCGAATTAACAGGATTCCCTCTTCTTCATTGACCACCTTGAAATGTGAAACACCAGATTTTCCAGCATGAACATCAGCGCCACCCAAATCTTCGGTAGAAATATCTTCGCCGGTAACCGATTTTACAACTTTGGGACCGGTAACGAACATGTAGCTGTTTTGTTCGGTCATTAAAACGAAATCGGTGAGGGCAGGAGAGTAGACAGCGCCACCGGCACAGGGTCCGAAAATGGCTGAAATCTGAGGAATGACCCCCGAAGCTAAAATATTCCGTTCAAATATCTCGGCATAACCGGCAAGTGAAGTAACACCTTCCTGAATACGGGCTCCACCCGAATCGTTGATACCGATGACCGGAGCACCCATTTTCATAGCCATGTCCATTACTTTACAAATCTTGATGGCCATTGTTTCGGAGAGTGAGCCTCCGAACACCGTAAAATCCTGAGCATATACAAATACGATTCGACCGTCGATGGTGCCATGACCGGTAACAACCCCATCACCGAGATATTTTTCCTTTTCTAAACCAAAATTATTGCAACGATGCGTTACGAACATATCTAATTCTTCAAAACTTCCATCATCGAGAAGCATATCTATTCGTTCGCGTGCCGTAAATTTGCCTTTGGCATGTTGCGAACCAATGCGTTTCTCTCCACCTCCTAATTTTGCCTGAACCCGTAAGTCGATCAGGTTTTTTACTTTTTGTTGATTTTCCATTTTAATAATATGCTAATATGCTAATATAAAAATTTGAAAATTTGAAAATGTATCTGTTTGTATCAATCACGATAAAATTATACGACGTACTTATCGAGCCTTGAAACGGTTTAATACACGTTATTTATTCGGATTTTCGCACAATTCCGTCAATACGCCAAATGTTGATTTAGGATGCAAAAAAGCGATATTTAATCCTTCGGCTCCTTTGCGGGGTGAGTGATCGATCAGGGCAATCCCTTTTTCGGCAACCATATCTAAGGTTTCCTGAAGACCTTCAACGGCAAATGCAACGTGATGAACGCCTTCGCCTTTTTTCTCGATAAATTTGCCGACAGGTCCTTCTGGATCGGTCGACTCTAATAATTCAATCTTGGTTTGACCTACTTTAAAGAAAGCTGTTTTTACTTTTTGTTCAGCCACTTCTTCAACAGCATAACATTTTAAACCCAATAGGTTTTCGTAATACGGGATGGCTGTTTCTAAACTTTTAACTGCGATGCCTAAATGTTCAATATGAGAAACTTTCATAAAAATATATTTTAAATTATTGTATCGTTTTATTGATTATGTCCGTTATATATGAATGACCCAACTTACCAACATTGATTGTTTTCGAAGTTGTACCAATTCATTGTCTGCTATTATATTCAAGTCAAATAAAGAAAATTTTCTTTAATTCTGAAATTTCGTGCAAATGTACATGAATTATTTAGTATAATCAACTAAAAACTGAATAATTTTTCATTATATTTCTATAATATGATTATCAAATCAATACAAAAAAAATTAGTATAAATAGGTACAAAAAAAGAGGTTGCCTTGACGACAACCTCTTTCGAATATAATAAATAAAAATGAATCAAGTGTTCATTCCACCGCAAACATGTATCACCTGTCCACTTACATAGCTGGATAAGTCGGAAGCAAGGAACAGTGTTACGTTGGCAACTTCTTCGGGACTTCCGCCACGACGAAGTGGAATGGCTTCAGCCCATTTAGCACGTTGTTCATCAGTGAGTGCATGTGTCATTTCAGTTTCTATAAAGCCTGGTGCAATGGCATTGGCACGAATCCCACGCGAACCTAATTCTTTGGCAACAGATTTTGCTAATCCGATCAAACCGGCTTTCGAAGCTGAATAATTGGCTTGTCCTGCATTTCCCGAAACACCTACCACGGAACTCATATTAATGATGCTTCCTGATTTTTGTTTCATCATGATCGGGGTAATAGCGTGAATAAAGTTAAATGCCGATTTCAGGTTTACATTTATTACGGCATCCCATTGAAGTTCAGTCATGCGCATCATTAAGCCATCTTTCGTGATTCCGGCATTGTTGACCAACACGTCAATCCGTCCGAAATCTTTAACAATCTGATCTACAACTGCATGTGTTTCATCATAAAGCGCTGCATTCGAAGCATAACCTTTGGCTTTTATGCCCAATGCTTCAAGTTCATGCTGCGTATTTAATCCGTTTTCGTCAATAACCAAATCGGTAAATGCAATATTAGCACCTTCGCTTGCTAATTTCAAAGCGATGGCTTTTCCGATTCCCCGTGCTGCTCCGGTAACGATAGCAACTTTTCCTTCTAATAATTTCATTGTAATTCTCTTTTTTAAATGAAAAACTTTTTCAAATGATCAATGGTATTGAATGTCAACGTGCTATAATCATTTGAAATAAATAAATTTACTATTTTTCCGACACAAAGATAATGTTTTATTTCTAAATATATGTAAAAACTGCATAGATTGGGGAGATTTGTGCAAAATAATAGGACTTGCTGTGTACTTTATCCTGAGAATCATGCTCATTTTAAAACATTTTAGAGTGAGACTGAAGGGGAGAAGGTTTTTTTCGGTTTAACGATCATGAACCGAACAATATAAAAATGATAAAAGGATACCGAAGTGATATCCTTTTATAGATTTTATAATATACGCACTTCATGAATCCCGGTTAATATATTCTGATCAGTGATTTTTGAGGTGTTAAATGGAGGGATGAATGCATATAATTTCGCTTGATTGCTGCTTTAACCGTCTTTTTAGTTAAATCGATATAAGATAAAGCCCCGATATATGTACCGGATATTTCGGCACCGTTTTTATCAAAGAAATCATATTTAATGATATAATTGGTATTGCTTCTGCTAAATACAGCTGTTCCTTGGATGATTCCATTGGTGGTATTACCAAAATACCAGCATCCCCATTTGTAACCGGCACTATCGGTATAAGCAGGAACGAGTGAACCGGGTGTAAGGTAATTTTTATATAAATCAGGCATCATTACATAACTTCTGGTCGGAATGCTGTCTTTGGCTGTTGAATCGGTATTGATTTCAATCACCAATACTTCGCCTGTGCCCGATAAATTAGTTAAATTAATGCCTTGACTTGCTAAATAGAGGGTAAAATTATTTGATAATTTCGAATTATATACATCTCCCCAATAATCAAGTTCTCCCTGACTTAATGTGGGATATATATTATCAACCGTGATGGATACGGTTACGGTTTTCGTGCCTGCTTGAATAGTAATCGTAGTGGCTCCAACCGAAACACCTTGAACGACAACTGTTTTAGAGCTTGTGGTTGAAGATCTTGTTCCGGTGGTTGCAGTTCCTTCTTTAACGGTAGCTATGTTTGTATTGGCACTGGTCAAGGTAACAGGTTGCTTGTTAATGTCGCCTGTAAATGACACGCTAATTTGTACAGAATCTGATTGTCCGACAATTAAATTGAGTTGTGTTTTGTCGGCAGTTAAATTTGTAATTTCATTTTTCGTACACGAAGTACTCAATACGGCGACTGCAATAAGAAAAAAAAAGGTGATTTTAAATGAATTGTTCATATAGTAAGAGTATTAAATAAATGATCAGAGTAGTTTATCGGTGTTTGAAATATTTGCAGGAATCGAAAAACGCCTTCCATCGAGGCGTTTTTGAGTATTCATGCAGAGCAAAATCAACAATTACAATCAAGCAACAGTTTAGCTATTCATTGATATTAAGAATTCGTCATTATTTTGAGTTCTTTCCATGCGTTCTTTTAAAAATTCCATGGCTTCCATCGAATTCATATCTGCCAAATGACGACGCAATATCCACATGCGGTTCAAGGTATCCTGATCGAGTAATAAATCGTCGCGACGGGTACTTGAAGCCATGATATCGACAGCAGGGAAAATGCGTTTATTTGAAAGTTTACGGTCTAATTGAAGTTCCATGTTTCCGGTGCCTTTAAATTCTTCGAAAATCACATCATCCATCTTCGAACCGGTTTCGGTTAGTGCCGTGGCAATAATGGTGAGACTTCCGCCATTTTCGATATTACGAGCAGCTCCGAAAAACCGTTTCGGTTTATGCAGTGCATTTGCATCAACACCTCCCGAAAGGATTTTACCCGAAGCAGGAGAAACGGTATTATACGCACGTGCCAAACGGGTAATGGAATCGAGTAAAATAACTACATCCTGTCCGCATTCAACCATTCGTTTTGCTTTTTCGTGTACCATGCTTGCTACTTTCACATGTCGTTCGGCAGGTTCGTCAAAGGTAGACGAAACCACTTCTGCACGAACGCTGCGGGCCATATCGGTAACTTCTTCTGGGCGTTCGTCAATTAACAGAACAATCATATATACTTCGGGATGATTTTCGGCTATGGCATTTGCAATTTCTTTGAGAAGTACCGTTTTCCCTGTTTTCGGTTGCGCTACAATCAAGCCACGTTGTCCTTTTCCAATCGGAGAAAATAAATCTACAATACGTACCGACAAAGGGTCGTTGCGTCCGGTTGTAAGATTAAATTTTACATTCGGGAAAAGGGGAGTCAAATGTTCAAAAGGTACACGGTCGCGCACAAATTCAGGTGAGCGTCCATTTATTTTATTGACTTTAATCAGCGGAAAGTATTTTTCACCTTCTTTTGGTGGACGAATCGAACCTGATACCGTGTCGCCGGTTTTTAACCCGAAAAGTTTGATTTGCGATTGTGATACATAAATATCGTCGGGTGAAGAAAGATAATTATAATCTGCCGAACGAAGGAATCCATATCCATCGGCCATCATTTCCAAGGTTCCGGTTCCTTCAAGAATGCCATCAAAATCAAATTGTTTTTCTGATTTTTCAGGACGTTGTTGATTAAACTTATTGCGGTTATTATGTCCAATGTTCTGATTGGATTGACCTTGATTAATGACGGGTTTTATAACTTTTATTTCTTGAATTTCAACAGGCTGTACTGGAGCAGGTTGGGTAGTTTCAGCGATAGTTTCGGTAAATGCCAATTCGGCTTCAGTTTCAAATAGACTTTCTTCGGCGGATAATTCTTCGGCGGTTATATCTTCAATAACTTTTTCAGAATGACGCGTTTGTTCAAGTTCCTTATTTTTCTGATCCGGTTTAATTAACTTTGGTTGGCGATTTGGTTGACGGTTTTTAGTTGGTTTCTTGTCCGATTTTTCGCCTGGTTGAATTTCTTTTTTAACTACTTCAACAGGGTTATCAAGTAATTTTTCCTGTGGCTTTTCAGCTTCTTTAATTTCAGGAATTTCGATAACTTTTTCAATTACTGTTTTCTTTTCGGGTTTCGATTGAACTGGTTCTGTTTTTACCGCAGTTGGTTGTTCTGAATTTTTCTTAGCTGGAACCCTGAGTCGTTTTTTGCGATCGGGTAATTGATTATCAACTTGGGTGGATTTGCGTTGAGCACTTACCACGGCTTGTTGATCTAAAATTTCATAAACCAGCTTTTCTTTGGTACTTGAATTACCGACTTTTAAACCAAGTTCAGTTGCAATGTCCTTTAACTCGGACAATTCTTTTGCATTTAATTGCAAAATGTTGTAATTACTCATAAAATGATGAATAGACGTTTTTTTAACGTGATATATTCCCGCTTCGGAAATAAACGTTTAATAGTGAATGTATTATTTGATATGATTTGATTTGTTTGTAGAAGCAGGACTGCCAATAGAGAATTGAAATCGATGCAAATGTACGACTAAATTTTGAAAGAACAAGTTTTCGTCAAATTTTTATTGAATTTTCACACGAAAGTGATGATCCATCTATGTTTCAGTTTTTTTAGCAACAATCTCAACCAAACGGAAAAATGAAACGTCGTTTGCTCCATAATATTTAGGGAAACTTACAAACTTGGATTCATATTCTGAATGTTCAAATTTGCAAAAAGGGATTTGTTCGCTTTTCTGCACCGATGGTAGTCGACAACCCATGACCGGAATAAACGATCACAGAGTCGGGTAGGGGAAGTAATTGATTTTTAATCGATAAGATCAGTGTATCAACATCACCCTTAACTAAATCAGTTCGACCGATAGACCCTTTGAAAAGTACATCACCCACAAAAACTGCATTATCATTTTCAGAATAAAATGCAAAACTGCCCGGCGAATGACCAGGTACATGTAAGGATTTTAAAACGGTATTTCCAAATTTAATTTCTTGATTTTCTATAATATAGGCGCCCAATGGTTGTGCTTCCTCTTCTATTTTAAAACCAAATGAACGTGCTTGAGCCACTACATTTTCCAAAAAAAATTCATCTTCAATTCCGGCTTCGGGTTTAATACTGAAAGTTTCAAATAAAAACCGGTTTCCAAATTGATGATCGAGATGCAAGTGAGTGTTAATGACACGTTTGAGTTCAAGATCATGTTCTTTCATAACCTGAATCAATTTAAGTTTCTCATGATCAAAAAGGCATCCGGCATCGATAATGAGTGCCTCGCGAGTTTCATCGTAAAGTAAATAGGTATTTTCTTGGAAAGGATTGAAAGCAAATGTTTTAATATACATGTCAAAAAAAAATAAGTTGGAAAAAAATTAATAGGGCAAATAAACCACTTTTTTGGTACGGAAGTATTCTTCAGAAAAAAAAGTGCTGATTTCAAACGTTTCGGCAATATTTTTAAAAGGAAGAATTTCATGTTGTAACTCACCTCCTTTGAGACAAATTAACCCGTTGGGTAAAGCATTGAACTGACGCGAACTAATATTTTTATAGGTTAATTCGGCTAATTCTTTTAACGGCAATACTGCCCGGCTGACCACAAATTCAAATTTTGATTTTTCTGTTTGTAACCTTCCATTGATTAAAGTAGTGTTTTTCAACCCAATAGCATTTGAAACTTCCGTTCCAACTTTAATTTTTTTATTAATTGAATCAATCAATGTAAACTGGCAATCAGGAAAAAGTATTGCCAAAGGAATACCCGGAAATCCTCCACCTGTACCGACATCTAAAATTGAAGTGCCCAATTGAAAATGAATAATTTCGGCTATTGCTAATGAATGTAATACATGATGTTCGTACAAATTTTCGATATCTTTACGGGAAATCACGTTAATTCTTGAATTCCAATATTGATATACATCATAAAGTGCCTCAAATTGAGATTTCTGGATCTCTGATAAAGCCGGAAAATACTTCAATAACTGTAACATAAGCAGGATATTTTTTGCAAATGTACAAGAAAAAATCAATATCATTTATTTGATTTACCTTCATTTGAAAATATTTTTACAACTATAAACATTTTATTGGCTTTTGAATCAAGTTAATAAATTTGAATGCATTGATTTCGATTGTACGAAAGACGAATATTTTATGGAAAAATGTTACCTTTGCACGCTGTTTTAAAAAAAAATGAGAATTGAATTTCAACTTATTTATTTCAAAATCAAATCAATTATCTTTGAAAATGCATCTTATCTAACTTTTTTTGAATCATAAAATAATCATTAATTAGCACATGAAAGCGTATGTTTTTCCCGGTCAGGGAGCTCAATTTGTAGGAATGGGTAAAGATTTATATGAAAACTCTTCTTTAGCCAAAGCCTATTTCGAAAAGGCAAACGATATATTAGGTTTTCGCATCACCGATTTAATGTTCAATGGAACGCCTGAAGATTTAAAACAAACCAAAGTTACACAACCTGCCGTTTTTTTGCACTCGGTAATTTCCTCATTCGTTTTAGGAGATGATTTTCGACCGGATATGGTTGCAGGGCATTCATTAGGCGAATTTTCGGCTTTGGTGGCTGCACGTGCTTTGACATTTGAAGATGGATTAAAATTGGTATTTGCTCGTGCTATAGCTATGCAAAAAGCTTGTGAAATGGAACCGTCAACTATGGCTGCCGTTTTGGGATTAAGCGATGAAGATGTTGAAGATGTGTGCGATAGCATTAAAAATGAAATTGTCGTACCTGCAAATTATAACTGTCCCGGACAATTAGTCATTTCAGGATCAATGGAAGGAATTGACCAAGCTTGTGTTTTATTGAAAGAAAAAGGGGCAAAACGCGCTTTAAAACTTCCGGTAGGTGGTGCTTTTCACTCTCCATTGATGCAACCGGCTGCGCAGGAATTAGAAGCTGCCATTCATGCCACTACATTCAGCACTCCGATCTGTCCGGTGTATCAAAATGTAAATGCTTATCCGCAAACCGAACCGGATGCCATAAAAATTAACCTGATTGCACAGCTTACAGCTCCTGTACGATGGACTCAAACCGTGAAAAATATGGTTACCGATGGGGCTACCACATTTATTGAACTTGGACCGGGTGAAGTTCTTCGCGGACTAGTTCGAAAAATTAGTCCAGATACAAAAATCGGAAACTAAAATCTAATTATATTTGCGTTTTATTGCTTCACCTTTTTTGAATATTAAATAAAATATATGTACAGAACTCATACTTGCGGCGAATTACGCCTTGCCAATGTTGATCAACAAACAACCTTGTCTGGTTGGGTGCAACGTACCCGAAAAATGGGCGGAATGACTTTTGTTGATATTCGCGACCGTTATGGAATTACTCAATTAGTATTTAATCAGGAGCTTAATGCAGCATTATTTGAACTTGCGAACAAGCTTGGACGTGAATTTGTGATTCAGGTGAGTGGAAAAGTTGCCGAACGCAGCAATAAAAATGCAACAATCGAAACCGGTGATATCGAAATTTATGTTTCGGAATTAAATGTGCTCAATGAGTCGAAAACTCCACCATTTACGATTGAGGAAAATACCGATGGAGGTGATGACATTCGCATGAAATACCGTTACCTGGATTTACGCCGTGCCAATGTGCGTCAAAACTTGGAATTACGCCACCGCATTACATTTGAACTTCGCCGTTTTCTGGATCAAATGAACTTTCTGGAAGTTGAAACGCCTATTTTGATTGGTTCAACACCTGAAGGTGCCCGCGATTTCGTGGTACCTTCACGTATGAATCCCGGAGAATTCTATGCTTTGCCTCAATCACCTCAATTATTCAAACAATTGTTGATGGTTTCGGGCTTCGATCGTTATTTTCAGATTGCCAAGTGTTTTCGCGACGAGGATTTGCGTGCCGACCGACAGCCGGAGTTTACTCAAATTGACTGCGAAATGTCGTTTGTTGAACAGGAAGATGTATTAAACCTCTTTGAAGGGATGATGAAACATCTTTTCAAGTTTGTGAAAAATATTGACTTTACCGAACCATTCCCACGCATGACTTGGGAAGATGGAATGAAATACTATGGCTCCGATAAACCGGATATTCGCTTCGATATGAAGTTTGTAGAACTGAAAGAAGTAGTTTCGGGTCATGATTTTGTTGTATTCGACAGTGTACCTTATGTTGGAGGCATTTGTGCCACCGGTTGTGCCGGATATACCCGTAAACAATTGGATCAATTGACCGACTTTGTGAAACGTCCACAAATTGGAGCGAAGGGTTTAGTGTATATTCGGTGCGAAGCCGATGGAATATTCAAGTCGTCGGTAGATAAATTCTATTCAAACGATGATTTAAAACACATTGCATCCTTGTTTCATGCACAAGCCGGCGATTTAATTTTAGTTATGGCCGGCGATAAACGTAAGACTCAGAAAGCCTTATGTGAATTGCGCCTTGAAATGGGAGTGAGGTTAGATCTTCGTAATAAAGATGTGTATGCTCCATTGTGGATTATCGACTTTCCGCTCTTTGAATGGGACGATGAAACGCAGCGTTATTACGCTACGCATCATCCCTTTACGTCTCCTAATCTTGATGATGTTCCTTTGCTTGATTCTGATCCGGGACTGGTACGTGCCACAGCGTATGATATGGTGATTAATGGAGTCGAACTGGGAGGAGGCTCTATTCGTATTCACGACAGTGCATTACAAAACCGTATGTTTGAATTACTTGGTTTTACACCAGAAAAAGCCGAAGCTCAGTTTGGATTTTTGATGAGTGCATTCCAATACGGTGCGCCTCCTCATGGTGGGTTGGCTTTTGGGTTGGACAGGCTTGTTTCATTGTTTGCCGGATTGGATAGTATTCGCGATTGTATTGCTTTCCCGAAAAATAATTCGGGACGCGACGTTATGGCTGATTCACCATCAACCATCGATCAGGCTCAATTAGATGAGTTAAACTTGGTTATTGCAATCAAAGAGAAAAAGTTAAGTTAAAATTTGAAAATGAAATAAATCAATAATGTGTGATTGAACGGTTACGCCATTATTGGCTTAATGTTACAGTTATAATTTCTTTTACAAAATAAAGCAACTGAAATTTATTTCTGTTGCTTTATTAATATTTAGTGATGCAGGAAGGAACACTGTTCTTTTTACATATTTTTCACAATGTAAACTAAGTACATAAAACTATTTTTTAAGTCTATGTTATGTAATAATGGGATTGAACCGCTTATTTTGACAGGAGTAACAGCATTTACAAAATTAGATAACATGTATTTGGTCGTTAGTCAGAATATTAGAAAAAGAAAAATGACAATGAAACAAGTACTTACAACAATTATAATTTTAGCATTATCTATAGCGACTTTCGGACAATCTAAAACAGCAAAGGACTATGGATATACTCATCTGCAATTTGACTATAAATCAGACAAAGTTGACATTTTGATAAAATCAAAGAAAGGAGAAGAAAACAAACGGAAACCATTGTTCTTTTTTTGTCAAGGTAGTTTACCGCAACCATTAATAAAATATGACGAAAAAGGTGCTTATGGGGTTTTCCCATTTAATCCAGACAGTTTAGCAATTAAATATCACTTAGTAATAGTTGGCAAGCCGTATATCCCCTTAATTATGGACGTGAAAACACTAAGTAGAAGCTTTGACTTGATTGACAGTACTGGACATTATCCTAAACAGTATTCAGACAGAAATCTTTTAGACTATTATGTTGACAGAGACATTCAAATAATCAAATTCTTGCAAAAACAAAACTGGGTTTCCAAAACAAAACTCGTTTTAGCCGGACATTCCGAAGGAAGTACAGTTGCAGCAAAAATTGCAAGCGTTTCTCATTTAGTAACTCATTTGATTTACTCAAGCGGGAATCCAATGGGACGAATTATGTCAATCATACAACAAGACAGAGCTAGTGAGTCAGATAGTACACGAAGTGCGGAGAACGACATTGAATACTGGCAAAATGTAGTTAAGAACAAAACAAAAATGGATGCTACATATGGCGATACTAATAAAGCAACCTATGAGTTTTCGACCCCACCAATTGAGTATTTAGAAAAACTGAAAATCCCGGTTTTAGTTTGTTATGGAACAAAAGATTGGTGTGCACCATTTATTGACTTTATGAGAGTTGATTTTATACGAAAAGGGAAAAGCAACTTTCAGTTCAATCCATATATCGGAACTGAACACAATTTTTTCCCGTTGACTAAAGAAAACAAACCAAATTACGACATATTTAATTGGGACAAAGTTGCAAATGATTGGCTGAAATGGTTGAACGAAAAATAAATACGACCGCCTAACACACGCCTCTATGTTCATTGGTTTCCCTGTCGATAAAAGCAACTACCACAATATAAAATTTTAAATTAAAATTAGTTTTATGAAAAAGATTAAAGTGTTGATTATTTGTGTAATTTCAATTTTAGCAACCACGAATGTGAAAGCCCAATTTGCAACCGGAGCCGACATTGTCAGTTCATATATATGGCGGGGAATACCCCAAGACCGGACAATTGAAGGCAATCCCACATTAGGCAGTCCAAATTTTCAACCCTTTATATCATTCACCACAGGTAAATTCATACTTGGATCTACGGCTTCATCAAGTTTTGTTGGCAATGTAAAAGAGGTTGATTTATATGCTACTTACGTTATTTCAAAAGCATTTGCATTTACGTTAAACGATTACAATTGGGGATTTACTCCCGGAAACAGTTATTTTAATTATGGCAAAGGTACCGATCATATCTTTGAAGCGTCATTAAATTATACAAACAATGCCTTTAGTGCTTCGTTGAATAGCATGTTTGCAGGTGCCGACAAACTATCAAATGGAAATAATGCATTTTCATCGTATCTCGAATTAAATTATCAGCTGACACCGATTGCCAAAGTTATTTTAGGTGCTGCATTAAATAAAAGTCCGAATATTTATTTTACATCCGGATTTGGTATTGTGAACGTTGGTTTAAGAGTAACCAAAGCCATTGAAATTACGGATAAATTTAGTTTGCCGATTTATGGCATTCTAGAAGCAAATCCATATTCGGGAAATATTTATTTTGTAGCAGGAATCACATTGTAATTTTTTCTTTTGAATCAATGAGAAAAGTAGCGAACAGAACTGTTCGCTACTTTTCTTTCTTCATCAATTCATTGGAGTTCAGCTACAAACTCAAAAATTACAAAGGGGGGTAATACAATGAATCGATTTATTCTATTATACATAATATAAATTATAAGTAAAAATGCATACAGTGATTGGAACCGTCTAGAAGAAATAATTATGTCAGTGTTCAGCGATACAACGTAGTGTTGAACACGCTGATTGTGGATCAATTGACATATTATTCGCTAAATGAAAATTTCAAGAATTGAAATTGCTGAAGAATTAAATTGCTGACGAATTAATAACTGAAAATTTGGAAGCAAAAATTCATCGAAAATTTCAATTATTTTATGCATGTTTATTTTGCTTGAATTTAATTTATTTGTGTGTACTTTCAGATAAATTATTCGTTAAGTTTATAAGCTTAATCATTGTAAATCAAAGAATAATTTTTAATAATAACTATGTCATATTCTGTTAATTATTCCATTGTTGCTACTTCATTTCTTTTTAAGCCTTACTCCTATTTATTACGCAAAAACTTTTGACA
Source organism: Bacteroidota bacterium (assembly GCA_021779195.1). Taxonomy (GTDB): domain Bacteria; phylum Bacteroidota; class Bacteroidia; order Bacteroidales; family Paludibacteraceae; genus Paludibacter. The sequence goes on from JAJYBB010000002.1 coordinate 222,967, forward strand.
ATCAATGATTTAACTTATTAAAAATAATATTAGTATGCTACCCTATCTATTATACCAATTCGTAACTGCGCGGCTTTCTAATCAACTACATTGCAGCGAATGTGTTGTAAATCTGCAAGTTGATAATTCGTTTATCTCAATTGGGGCGACAGTAAAATCCTTTTTTTAGAACAACATTTTTTCATAATATAAAAAATAATTATATTTGCAAAATGAATTGCATTGGATTTAAAAAAAAACCACCAAACCGGACATGACAGAACGACTTTGATAGAATTATACAAAAATTAATCATGATTGAAAATATTGTAGAATGAATTTTTTAGAGCATTTTTATAGATGAAAATTAAAATACCTGTCATTGTGTTTCTTCTATTGATACTGTACGGTTGCTATTCACCCAAATATATTGTTGCAACCCAATCGGACTTACATCGTACTGATATTGAAAAGTCAATGATCAATTATATTCCTCTGGATGATAAATATTTAGAAAATTCGTTGATTCTTGATTCCACATATAGTTTACTAAAGTCAAAAAATTTTTACCGATTGGAAAATTATGTCGAACATCTCAAACAGTCAAACGTAACCTCTCCTGATTTTTATTTGGCCAACGTATTTTCGGCTATTTCTACACAAAATTATTCCGAGGCTCTCTCCGCATTAAACCATATCACAGATTCAGAATATGCCCTCCTCGTTCAATTATTGACTATTGATTTAAAATACGAAACCGATCGAACGAAGAATAACATCAACTTTCCTGCTTATCTAAAACAGTACCAGAAGCTTGTTGATTCATATCCTGATAATTTATTGTTAAAAAGAATTGTAGCTATTAGGCTTCGTTATCTTAGATATAATTATTAATTTTAAAAGCTATGCGTCATTTAAAAATCATTTTTCTTGTTTTCACTTTAGTTTCCTGTTCAACATCTACAATGTTGCAATCGGGTCTTTCAAAGTATAATTCTTCTGTGGACTACCTCCACGATAGACCTGCCATGAATTGTAACAAAGGAAAGTTAGTGTATGTAACGTTCAATAATTTTCCGTTAGATAGTGTTACGACTGTTAAAAAAATGAAATCAACTTTTATTCCTCTAATTTTTTTTAACTACTTTGAAACTGTACAAAAGGTAAAGCTCGGACAACATTCGATTAAAGAAAATTACAACACATTTTTTGAAAATTCGATTTTGGAAGAAAGTAAAAGAAGTGGCTGTTTTAGAGCCATTAACTTTTCTCCGGTCGATTCGGCTTATGTACTCGATATTTCAATTGACACCTGCAATACAACTTCAGTGTATAAAAAAACGGCAATGGTATTGTATTTTCTTATTGCGGGTAGTTATGGTTTTAGTGAATCATGTAGCCCCGCCACAACTTCATTGTATGTTACAGCGAAGTTAAGGAAGGGAAATGATCAACTATTTGATAAAAAATATGCGGTCACAAAATTTCAACCATTTGTAAAATCAAGACTTCAGAATAGCCAAGCTCTACTATCTAGTTTGACAACCAATATGGTAGAGGTACTTTCAATGTCAACAAAAGATTGTATTGAACAAATTGTTGATGATGTAAATCAAACCCTGTACGGTTCGCAATTGCCCATTTCATCTCCCGATATTGATACCAATTCCAAGCAGACAGTACCGCCAACTGCGAACAGTGTAACCGATAGCCAAAATGTTGCAGAATCAGATTCTTTGAAAACAGGAAATAATAGGACTGATAGCCAGTTGAAGGTTGGAGATGTTGTTCGCTTTTATAGTCCCCGATATAATGCATATTTAAAAGGCACTGTTAAGTCATTGAATGGTAGAACTAAAACTGTTCTGGTAGAATATGTTTCGTTCGATATAGTCAAGACAGTTGAACTGTCCGTTTTTGACGTGAAGAAAATAAATAAAGAGCAGTAAATGAGTGGAAGTGGCGAAGATCACTTTACGTATTCGGTTTTATTTCCATCAGTAAATATCGGCTTCACTCCTGCCCTTTCGGATATATCATTTAACAAGGTAAATGTGATGCTGGTTGATTCGTGTCATTCAGCGCGAATAGTTGAACCTAAGTCCGGAGCGTGGAAGTTTGACAAAAAATAAAAAAGCTTGACAACTAACACAATACAACGCAATTCCATATAATTACAACACAATAAAGAGTTAGAGCAAACCCTTAAAAAATCGGTTGTGAATTGAAAACTCAATTCCGTAAAACAAAAAATGCCCCCGTATTGTAAGACGAGGGCGGCTTAAATGTTTTCACAACGGAATAATCCTTATTGTGATTTGCTTTCAAAAATTGTGTTGCAAATATAGATAAAAATATTTTACCGACAACATTTGTTTAATAAAATAATTATTTTTAACTTTACCATCTCGAAAATAACATTTTAATTTTAATACACATGAAGAAAATTTTAGGACTGGATTTAGGCACCAACAGCATTGGTTGGGCATTGGTGGATTTAGAAAACAACAAAATTGAAGGTATTGGAAGTCGGATAATACCGATGGGAACAGACAAGCAGGATTTCGAAAAAGGTGTTGGTATAACAAAAAATGCAACCCGTCGTGAAAAACGTACCATTCGTAAAGGTAATAAACGTTATAAACTACGTCGAAATAAACTTATATATATATTGAACGAGTTAGGTATGTTGCCGGAACAATTTCAATTCAAAGATGGAATACCTGAAGCAACAAAACTCCAAGAATTGGAGCTTATACCTATTTCAAAGAAAACAAAGCAATTAGATGCCTTAGGTCTTTTAGAATTAAAGGATAAGGCATTAGAAGAACCTGTCAAATTAAAAGAATTTGGAAAAATACTTTATCAATTCAATCAACTTCGTGGTTATTCAGGTGGAAATAACAAAGACGATAATATAAAGGAAAAAACTGAAAATGATGTCGAAGATGAAGACACAAATAAGAAAAAATATGAGGTAATAACAAAAAAAGTTAATCTATTAAAAGTAGATAAGTCTGAGGAAACATTTAAAGTAAAAGGAGGTAAGAATAAAGGAGATAAATTGAATTATTTCAATTTAAAGGTACTATTATGCGATGAAGACAAAAAAAATTCAACAATTCTGCGAGAAGAAGAAGGAAATGAGTTTGAAGGATTAACCGTCTTGCAAAATTTAACAGAAAATCAAGAAATCGAATTAGAAATACGAATCAAAGATACATCGAAAGGCATAAAAATCTCATTCAGCCTTCCTCAAAAAACAAACTGGAGGAAGCAGATGGAAGAGACTGAAGAAATTCTTAAAAATGATAAGGATCCCGATAAGAAAAACATTCATTTTATTAGTCAATTGCGCCTGCGTGATTTACAACAAAATAAATGGGCAAAAATCAGAAATCGAGTTTTTCTGCGCAATCGTTACAAAGAAGAGTTTGATAAAATATGGGAAACACAAGAAAAGGTGTTCCCATTTCTTAATAATTGTCCAAAAGAAACATTGGAAAAGATTGCATACTATATTTTTCCTGGTAACAGTGAATCACAATGGCAACTGCGAAAAACTGCAATTGAAGAGGGGCTGAAATACATAATTAAAGAACAAGTTATTTATTATCAGCGTCCTTTAAAGCCACAAACAGAATTGATTGGAAATTGTCGCTTCGAAAAAGAAGAAAAAGTTATACCTACTTCACATCCATTTTTTCAAGAATTTAGATGCTGGAAGCAAATTAACAACCTTTTCATAACATCAAAAACATTAGTTGGGAATAAATATGCTTATCAAAACAGGTACTTGACTGCCGATGAAAAACAAGCAATTTATGAAAAGCTGCAAACACAAAAAGAGGTTGGTTTTGCGACAGTAATTGAAATTCTTAATCAGAATATAAGCAAAGGCATATTAGATAAAGAACAAAAAGATTATTTTCTTAATGGTCTAAATGTAAAAGCAAAATTGAAAGGTTGTGATACAATTTTATCCCTCAAAAAAGAGTTGGGCGATTATTACAATGATTTCATTTCACAAAACAAACAACTTGTTGAGCAACTTTGGAGTGTAATTTTCGATGTAAAAAATCATGATGGAAGTGAATATGATATAAAAAGTACGCGAGTTTCTACAATCATTAGTGTGTTGAAAAATTATACTGATGAAAAAACAGCAACTGAATTGTCTTTAAAATTAGCTCAAAAAATTAAATTTCCTCGCAAATATGCAAATTTATCTGAGAAGGCAATACGGAACATTTTGCCTTTAATGTTACCCAATCCTATAATTATACCTGAAACAATCCAACAACAATTTAAGAATATTCAACATTTGATTGAAACAGATGAAATACTTGATAACCCAAAATACAAATTGGAAGATTTTGTGATTGATTTTGTGAAAAATAATCCGAGTATTTTGCAAGATGGCGGAATAATGGAATCGTTTGCTATTTCGTTGGTTTATGGGAAACATACAGCAGAAACTATAAAACCTCAAATCAAAAATTATCACGATATAGTAGAAGATAAAGAAAGAGCGAAAAATCTACGCAATCCAATTGTGGCACAAATAGCAAACGAAGCAATGCAAATTGTAAAAGCGATTTGGAAGCAATACAAATTTAATCCTGAAGAATTGGAAATTCGTGTTGAATTGGCAAGAGATTTAAAAAACAGTGCAGCAGAAAGAGAAAAAATATGGAATGGACAACGAAAGAATAAGGCAATCAACGACAAGGCTAAAGATCGCTTGAGAGATGAAGGTATTGCACTAACAGAAGAAAATATTCTGAAGTTTCGTTTGTATGAACAACAAAAATATATGTCGCCTTATACTAAAAAAAAGATTATACCCTTTAGCAAGTTATTTGATGATAAAGAATACGATATTGATCATATAATACCAAAATCCCGATATTATGATGATTCTTTTTCAAACAAGGTTATCTGCGAAAAATATATAAATGAAGAAAAGAGTAACAGGACTGCTTGGGAATATATTACACAGCAAAATTCTAAATATAAAAATGATGACGGAGAACTTGAGATATTATCTGCAAACGATTTTCTCTCTCACGTAAACGATAACTTCTTCGGCAAAAAGAAAAAGAACCTATTGGCAGAAAAGATTCCTTCAAATCCGGTAGAACGTCAATTGAAGGACACGCAATATATTTCAGTTGCCATAAAAAACGAATTAGCAAAGATTGTAGGTAGTGAAAATGTAAAAACGAGTACCGGAGAAGTAACCGACTATCTACGTAGCCGATGGGGATTAAGAAAATTATTTATGAACCTTACCGAAAACCGATTTAAACAAATGGAACTTTGGGATTTGGATGAAAATGGTAATCCAAAAACAAAATGGGTTAATCGGTATGTTGATGAAAACAATAAAAATCAATACGAAATCAAGAATTGGAGTAAACGGTATGATCACAGACATCATTCAATAGATGCGTTGGTTGTGGCTCTCACAAATCAAAGTCATATTCAACGATTGAACAATCTAAACAAATATTATCAAGATGAACTTACTGCTCGAAAGGATGAATTTGGAATTGAGACAAAAGAAGGGGAAAGTGTTTTTGAAGGATTCTTTAATTTAGAGCCGGACAAGAGAGATAAGATTCTTCGCCAAATAGAAGGTTCCCGATATTTTGAAATGCCATTTGAGAACTTGGTTGAACAAGTTAAAAATCAATTGGAAACAATGATCGTTTCGCATAAACCTAAAGATAAATTAGGGATAAAATCTGATGATTTTGATAAAAACACACCTAACAAAATTCTGAAGAAACAAATTAAGGTTAGAGCTGGATTACACCAAGAAACCTATTATGGTAAACTCAATGGGCGTGATACAAAACGGGTTGACATTTCTTCTCTTTCCTTATCGGATATTCCCAAAATTGTAATTGATAGTGCATTGGCAAATGAAATTATTATACATAAAAAGCAATATGATTCAATGAAAGAAGCTTTCACTGGGGAAGGATTGAAAACTTTCAATGATAAAAGAATGGCTGATGGCAAACAACCTACATACAAAGTAAAAGTTTGGTACAATAAAGAAGAAAAGCAGGAAAGCGGATTACAACGTTTATATGAGAATAACCCTAAACAAAGTGTTATTACTGGGGATAATTATTTATTTATAGTAATGGAAAAAAATGGGAAAAGAATCTTTGAAATAGCGTCCTTATATGATTCCGTTTCAATTGCAACTGATGCACTGAAAGACAACATCAATGATTTTAAGAAGAAAATTGCAGAAGATTTCAGAATTAAACATAAAAATAAACCAGAAAGAGTTTTATTTACACTTCAACAAAATGAATTGGTTTATCTCCCAACTGATAAAGATGACGAAGTTTTGAAAAAAACTAAAACTGAATTTTTTGATTGGATAAAGAATCCTAATAACAAAAGAAACTTTTGTAAACGAATTTATAAAGTTGTGAAGTTCACAGGCAAAGATTGCTTCTTTATACCTCACAACTTTGCGAACCCTATAAGTGTAGCAAAAGATTTATCTAAAGAGGAACAAGATAGATTAAAAGAAAAATATGGGGAAAGAAAAATCCCAAAACAAGAAAAAAATTATGAAGAATTCGGTTCTTTCGGAAATTGTGCAAAAACGGTAACCGATGATGACTTTGTTAAAGAGTTGATATTTAAAAATGAATTTGAAGGTAGTTCTCCTATGAAAATTCAAGATTATTGTATTAAAATTAAAATTGATTGGCTCGGCAATATCTCATTATAAATTAACATGCTCAACAGTATGAATTAACTCAAACAACCAAAAATATTATTCCATTCGTACTGAAGTGTTTCCGGTAAGTTATATATGAAGTAAAACAGGATCTATATTACGGTTATATTAAACTATATATGTCATACAAACAAGGTGTATTACCTACTGAAAACTATTCTGTATGAAACTGATAAATAGTACTGATGAGTAAGTTAGTTTATCAGTATGTATGGTTTCGGTGCTTTTGCGCTTACGGCACAATGCAACCGTCATGTTGAAAATCCGGATGAGATTAGTGCTGAATAAATTTAATTAAAAAGATCGGAA
>JAJYBB010000038.1 GCA_021779195.1 Bacteroidota bacterium
GAAACGCGGGGTTTGTCTTTTCGATCCTGACGTGCCCAACCGAAATAGGGTATAACAGCTATAATTTTATACGCCGAAGCCCGTTTGGCTGCATCGATCATCAATAATAATTCCATTAGGTTATCGGAATTTGGAAAGGTCGATTGAACCAGATAAATGTACTGACCACGAATCGATTCTTCATACGAAACCGCAAATTCACCATCTGAAAAATGTTGAATTTTCATGTTCCCCAGCGGACATTCTAAACTTTGACAAATTTTTTCGGCAAGATAACGACTTTTCGAACCCGAAAACACTTTAAAAGGTGTACTTGAAACTGGCATGAGGGTAGGATTAATTGAGTTAGAAATTTTTTTGCAAAAGTACTCAATTTAATTATATCTGGGTCATGAAACTTTCATAAAATTGTTGTGCAATCTGATTACGACTCATAATTTGTTCATTCAAGTTTAATTTTTCAGTGTTTCAATTTTCTTTAATAGATTTTCCGCAAACGTTTGAAATCAAAAAATGGAACATTTATTCTAACTGAATTCCTGAATCTTGAAATATGCATTACTTTTGAATTAAAATTTATTGTTTTAACAGTTTATTCGAATGAAATTCAAATCTATATGAAAATTCACTTTAAAATTTCATATTATACGTATTGGGGGCAAAGGTTGCTGGTAAGTGGAAATATCCCTGAGCTTGGTAATGGTGATTTAGCTAAATCATTATCTTTGAATTATGAATCGCCCGAAGAATGGACTGCCGAGATTGAGATTTCTGCTTCAACCGAGCTGAAATTTAATTACAAATATATACTTTTTAACGAACAAACCGGTATATATATCGAAGAATGGGGCGACGACCGATATGTTCGGTTAGATACGGCAAAAATGGAACACTATTTTTGCATTGACAGTTGGAATTCACCTGCAAGTGTTGAAAATGCGTTTCTTACTGCACCATTTCAAAAAGTATTGTTGAAATCCGATCGTGACGATGAAGCATTTGTTGAAGAAAAAAAAATCACACATACTTTTAACGTTAAAATGCCTCTTTTGAAAAACGATGAAGCACTTTGCATTATTGGCGACTGTGATTTAATTGGAAATTGGGTAACTTCCAACCCCCGATTACTCAAAAAAGGATTTGATAATTGGTGGACTATTTCGCTTGATTTAAGCAAACAAAAAAATGATGTTCATTATAAATATGGCATTGTAAATAAGAAAAACATTCAATTTAAATATTTCGAATCGGGTCCAGATCGCATCGCTCCGGTCATGAATTCAAAAAAGTCGATTGTTCAAATTTCCGATGGATTTGTACGTATAAATAATACCTCCTGGAGAGGTGCCGGTGTTGGAATACCGGTATTCAGTATTCGAACCCTCAAAAGTTTTGGCGTAGGCGATTTTGTCGACTTGAAACTCATGGTGGATTGGGCACAAAAGGTCGGACTTAAACTAATTCAGATTCTACCCCTCAACGATACAATTGGAACTCATACCGAAGAAGATGTATTACCCTACGCGGCAATTTCTGCTTTTGCATTAAATCCACTCTTCTTGAATTTACCCGCTATGGGAAAACTGCCTGAAGAACATCCACTTCAACAATCGTATACCACAACACAATCATTTTTAAACAATCAGGATTTAGTACCTTTCATGGAGGTTATTAACTTCAAGCTACAGTATGCTAAGGCTTTGTATCAAATCCAAAAGAACGATTTTTTAGATGATGACAATTTTAAATTGTTTTATAGTCAAAATGAACATTGGCTGGTTCCTTATGCCGTTTATTGTGTATTACGCGATCAGTATGGCACTCCCGATTACAGCCAGTGGGGCGATTATGCCTTATTTGACGCAAGTAAAATTGCCGCTTTTAATTCACCCGACCATATTCAATATGACGAAGTTGCAGTAAACTATTTTATTCAATACCATTTACATACTCAGCTAAGCAAAACTGCACAATACGCACACCTACATGAAGTTGTGCTTAAAGGAGATATTCCTATTGGTGTTAATAGATTTAGCGTTGACACATGGGTGTCGCCCCAACTTTTCAACATGAATATGCAGGCTGGAGCTCCACCAGATATGTTTTCGGTAAAAGGGCAAAATTGGGAGTTGCCCTCATACAATTGGGGCGAAATGCAACGATCTGATTTCGACTGGTGGAAAAAACGTTTTGCCCAGATGTCAAATTATTTTGACACTTTCCGCATTGATCACATTCTAGGATTTTTCCGTATCTGGCAAATTCCTATCAATCAGATCGAAGGTATTATGGGTCATTTGAGTCCTTCCGTGCCGATTCACATAAATGAATTTGCTCAAAAAGGAATTTGGTTCGATTACAATCGTTTTTGTAAACCATATATCACAGACTCAATTCTTTGGGATGTATTTGGCGAAGAAATGCCATGGGTAAAAGCCAATTGTTTGCAAATTGAAGATGGATGGTTATTGAGACTTAAGCCTGCATTTCAACATCAAAAAACTGTACATGAAATGTTTATCAATGATGAAATCTCGGAAAGTTTGAAATGGGGTTTGTTTGATTTGATTTCGAATGTATTATTTTTTGAGGTTGAAGGAAGTGCTGGCAAGTTGTTTTATCCACGTTTTGGTATGGACACTCTCCGGTCATTTGGCGATTTAGATAATTATACCAAAGACCGTTTGAAAGAGTTGTACGTTGATTATTTCTATCGTCGTCAGGATAATAACTGGTATTACGCCGGAATGCAGAAATTACCCCGATTGAAACGTGCTACCAATATGTTGATTTGTGGAGAAGATTTAGGAATGATGACAAATTGCGTTACTTCGGTGATGAACGAACTGGGCATATTAAGTTTAGAAGTTCAACGCGCCCCTAAAACTAACAAAAAAGAATTTTTTCATCCAGCTGACGCTCCCTATTTATCAGTAGTAACACCTTCTACTCACGATATGAGTACTATACGTGGATGGTGGGAAGAAGACAGGGGAATTACGCAACGATTTTACAACTCGCAACTCGGTCATTGGGGAGAAGCTCCCTATTTTTGTGATTGGTGGATTTGCAGGGATATTTTGCTACAACATCTTTATTCTCCAGCAATGTGGGCAATTTTTCAGATTCAGGATTTATTAAGTATTTCTGATGAATTACGTCGTACAAATCCGCATGACGAACGGATCAATGTTCCATCTAATTCTAAAAATAGTTGGCGATACCGTTTACATATCAATCTTGAAGATTTAATGGAAAAAGATGAATTTAACAATGAATTACGAAACTTCATTGTTCATTCCGGTCGATAAATTTTAAATTACAGATTTAATTGATTTTCAGCAACCGTGTCTTTAAAATAAAGTTGTAATAACATTGAATATTTGAGATATAAGTAATATCAAAATGTATGTTGCAATCTTGATTTCTATAATTCAAGAATATCCTGCAGCCTTATATTTTAAAAACGCACAAACAAACTGGTCAGAAGAAATTTTCCACTCTATAATCGACTCAATAATGAAATTTGTTAATGAAAACGAAATTTTCAGTTATCGAAAAAAAACAATTTGGTATTGATATTCGTGAATATCTGTTGATTGCTTTGGGTTTATTGATGTATGCCGGAGCATGGAAAGCATTTTTACTTCCACATCAGATAACAGGAGGAGGTGCTACCGGCATTGGTGCAATTATTTATTATGCTGCCGGCATTCCAATTTACATTTCATATTTTGTGATAAACTTTTTGCTGCTTGTAATTTCTGTTCGTACCATTGGATTAAAGTTCAGTTTGCGAACCATTTACGGTGTGGCTGTACTCACCCTTTTCTTTGCTCTCATTCCGCAGGCTCATTCAGGAACTTTTGTTGGAAGAGACGATAATTTCATGGCTTGCGTAATTGGCGGATTACTTTCTGGAGCGGGCATTGGAATTGTATTTTTATCAAACGGGAGTTCGGGCGGAACCGATATTATAGCCAAAGTAGTCAATAAATATCGGAATATCACACTTGGACGTATCCTTTTGTACTGTGACGTGTTGATTATTAGTTCATCATTTTTCTTGAAGGGGGGTAGTATTGAACAAGTTGTATATGGATTAACTATGATGGCTGTCAGTACAATTGCCGTGGATATGGTTATCAATGGTGTCAGACAATCGGTACAGTTTTTTATTTTTTCAAAGAAATACGAAATTATTGCCGATCGGATTAATACGGAGGTCCATCGTGGGGTAACGATTTTAGAGGGCACTGGCTGGTATTCCAAAAAATCTGTAAAAGTTATTACCGTGGTAGCAAGGAAAAATGAATCCATCAAAATTTTCAGAATAGTGAAAGATATAGATCCAAATGCCTTTATTTCTCAATCTTCAGCCATTGGTGTTTACGGTGAAGGATTTGATGTAATTAAAGGTAAATAGCTGCATTACAATTATTTACTTGAAAGTTTCTCGAATATTTCTAATAATTCATTTTCTCTCTTCTGTTTTGAAAAAAGTTGTAATACCCGTTCACGCGCTTCAGAAGAAGTATTTAATTTTAAAGCAGTTCTGATGGCTTTTGATAATTCAGTAACATCTCTCTTTTTAATGATAATACCTGTATCTCCAATGGCATCAGGAATTCCGTTCACATTTGAACCAACCGGTATACATCCCATTAACATAGCCTCACTCAACGTGTTGGGCATTCCTTCAGTGATCGAAGCCTGTACAAATACTTTCGCCTGATTGTATTTTTGGTTTAAAATTTCCTGCGGACAAAATGAAGGAATAATCTCGAGATTTTTTATTTTTGAAACGTGGTAATTTTCTTCCACCCAACTAAAATAATTTCTATTAAACCCAATGAGCGTAAAATTTAACTCGGGATTTTGCGTAGATGCTTCAATAAAGAGATCGAATCCTTTATTCTGAAAATCACCTAAATGTTGCATTGTACCGACCGTAAGAACCATATTTTCTTGTTTCGGGATATTGATATTTCGCACAATTCGGTCAGCATCTATTCCGTTAAAAACGACCTCAATTTTTGTTTGAATGCCATCTACATAATGTTTTATACCATCAATATGAGGGTTTTGAGTGTTATAATAATAATTTTCGTGATATAACAACGATTTATGATTGGCAATAATTAAATGGGTATTTCGCAACGCATATTTCACACATATTCCGCGAAATTTTTTACGGTAAACGCCTTTTCTCAATTCGGGATACAAAACAGCTTCTTGTCCACCGATAAAAATAACATTTTGAACATCGGTCATCTTTCCAACAAGTGCCATAATGGCTGCATGATAATCGGCAAACCATGAAACAAAAATAACCGGTTTATGAAACGACGTAATCAATAATTTGAAAAATAATCGGATGATTTTCAGACCAAATAACCATTTATTTCCTTGCTGGTTTAATAATATCGGCTTTAATTGAAATTGTTTTGAAAGTATTAATTCGTCGTTGATTATAAATGAAGAATTTGCAGGTTTTATATAGACGATACGCGATTTTTTATTTGCTATTTTTTTCATTTTCAATCGTATTAGTACTTAAACTTTTGAATTATTTCCATTTTAAGAAAAAATCTCACACAGAATATGCAAAATTACTCAAAATTTTCATTGAAATCAGTCATTAGTTGGATTAACAGATAATTAATTATTTAGCAATATATTTTAAAGAAATACGGACTTTGCTCCCGAGAGACAAAGTCCGTAAAACAGAGTAATAATTATTTTATTTTTCTTGTTCTAACAATAATGTTTTGGTAGGAGAATCGCAGACCTCTGTTGGACCATAGTACTGAATTGGTCCGGGATAAATATAACTTTGACTTTCGTCAGCCCAGTCAGCCCTGTATTTCTCAAAATATTTGAATGGAGCTCCATCTAATCTCACCAAGGCCTTTTGAATGACCGGTTTCATTTCTCCATGCCGTTTTTCCATATTCATCATCATTGTAATGGGCACTCCACCGGCAACCCAATTTGCGGCAGGCGCAGTAAGATTCCGAACTGAAGCCATATATCCGGTTTTACCTTCAGAAATTAAAACTGAAGCCGTGTAACCCAATGAATATGTGTAGTCGGCATCGAAATTTGAAGGAATAGCACAACGTCCTTCATAACCAAAAAAATGATTTAACGCGGAAAATTTACCTTTATAAGTTCCTTCGGCTTTAAGCAGTGCCAAGCGTTTGGCAACCATTTCGATCAATAATTTTTCAGTTTCAATGAGTGAAACCTGAACATTTCCATGTGGGTCACGGTCGAGCGTAAGTTGGCGGGCAATGCCTTTCGGCAAACTCCGATACACATCAGCGCTTTCTTTTGATAACATTCCTTTTACGTATTGCCGTTTCTCTTCATCAGTATTTAAAGCAGTAAAATCTTCATTATGAGCCAATAAATCGTTTAATTCGGTAATAAGTTTTTTCATTGCCGGAATAAATTCAATCAATCCTTCGGGAATTAAAATAGTACCAAAATTTAATCCATGATTTGCCCTGTTCACGATCACTTTTACAATTTCTTCAACTACACTATTCAATGTCATGTTTTTAGCTTCAACTTCTTCCGAAACAATACAAATATTAGGATGACTTTGCAACCCGCATTCCAAGGTGATATGTGAAGCAGAACGACCCATTAAACGGATAAAATGCCAATATTTTTTGGCTGAGTTGGCATCACGTTGAATGTTGCCTATTAATTCAGAATAAACTTTACAGGCGGTATCGAATCCGAAAGAAGTTTCGATCATCTCGTTTTTCAAATCGCCATCGATGGTTTTGGGACAACCTATCACTTGGATACCCGTATTTTTTTGAGCATAATACTCGGCCAAAATACAAGCATTCGTATTTGAATCGTCACCGCCTATAATTACAATTGCATTGATTGCTAATTGATTGCAAATCTCTTCTCCTTTGTTGTACTGATTTTCTTCTTCTAACTTTGTACGACCTGAGCCAATAATGTCGAAGCCTCCAGTATTGCGATATTCATCTACAATTTCCTTGGTAAGTTCGATATAATTATGTTCAACTAAACCAATTGGACCGCCTAAAAACCCATATAACTTATTTTCAGGATTTAATTTAATGAGTCCGTCGTATAAGCCGCAAATAACGTTGTGTCCGCCAGGCGCTTGACCTCCTGAAAGAATTACTCCGACTTTAACTACAGGATAATTTCGTTTTTCACCCGATTCGAAAGAAATAATGGGCATTCCATAGGTGTTCGGAAATAATTTTTTAATTTCGCCCTGATCGGCAACCGATTGGGTAGCTTCGCCTTCATTAAGTACTACATGTCCTTTGAGTGATGCTGGTAACTTAGGCTGATAGCTTGCTCGGGCAATTTGCAAAGCACTTTTGGTCATTGGTTTCATTTTGAAATATATTTTAATAGTTTGATATTGAGATGGATGTTTAATCGTAGAATTACGTGCAAAATTAATGAATTATTTCAATAAATCAATGCATATGACAAGAGCAGTTCCCATTGTTTATATATTTTTTGGTTTATTATGGGTATGACAGGCGGCATGATTTCAAAGCGAATGAATTGTACCCTGCATGATTTTACAACCGTTATTTATGCTGATTTGTAAAATAATTATTTTGATATTCATTGATTTATGAAAGAATATTATTACCTTTGCACCCGAATTTAAAAACAACTGCGCGTTGTGAGTAAAAATCCGATCTATTCTGCTTAAACTTGAGCAGTTGGCTTATCTCAGGGGTACACGTTTATTTCAAACGAATGAAAATATCGCCGGATGAATACTCGAAACGTGTGCTAAAATCAAAAAAATGACATTTAAAGAATTAAATTTGAAGGACGATATTTTATCGGCCGTAGAAGAACTTGGCTTTGAGCAACCTATGCCCGTGCAAGCCGAAGTTATCCCGTTTATGCTTAATCAAAAAACCGATTTAGTGGCTTTAGCTCAAACCGGAACAGGTAAAACAGCAGCTTTCGGGTTGCCGGTATTAAACATGATTGATGCCAGTCATTCAAAAGTGCAGGCATTAGTGCTCGCTCCTACTCGTGAATTATGTATTCAGATTTCAAACGACCTGAAAAATTTTGCTAAAAATCAGCACGGAATGCGTATTGTTCCGGTGTATGGCGGCGAAGATATTCGCACACAACTCCGTCAATTAGATACAGCGCCTCAAATTGTAGTAGCAACTCCAGGACGTCTAATTGACTTAATAGAACGTGGTAAAATTGAGCTTGGGGGTATTGACTTCTTAGTCTTGGATGAAGCTGATGAAATGCTGAATATGGGTTTCAAGGAAGATATTGAAACCATTTTGAAACGTACACCCGAAACTCGTCGCACTATGCTTTTCTCGGCTACTATGCCTAAAGAAATTGCCCATATTGCCAGCCGGTACATGAAAAACTTTGAAGAAATTACCGTTGGCACCAAAAACTCAGGCGCAGAAAATGTGGAACATATATATTATGTTTCGCAAGCAAAACAACGCTATATGGTGTTAAAACGAATCGTCGATTTAAATCCCGATATTTATGGCATTGTTTTCTGCCGTACAAGACAGGAAACCAAAGAAGTAGCCGAAAAATTGATGCACGACGGCTATAATGCCGATGCTTTGCATGGCGATTTATCGCAAGCACAACGTGATACGGTAATGCAAAAATTCAGAATTCGGAATATCCAGCTTTTGGTTGCAACCGATGTTGCAGCTCGAGGTTTAGACGTCAGCGATTTAACCCACGTGATCAATTATAATTTACCGGATGATGTTGAGATTTACACGCATCGCAGCGGACGTACCGGAAGAGCAAATAAGAAGGGCGTTTCGGTTTCAATTATTCATTCGAAAGAAAAATTTAAGATAAAGGATATTGAACGCATGTTGCATAAACAATTCGAGCAACAATTAATACCCAATGGATTAGAAGTTTGTAAAAAACAATTGTTTTTCATGATTGACCGGATGGAAAATGTAGAGGTAAACGAGGATCAGATTCAACCCTACATGCCACAGATTATGAAGCAATTAGAATATCTTTCTAAAGAAGAAATTCTGAAACGTTTTGTTTCATTAGAATTCAATCGGTTTTTGGATTACTATAAAGATGCAGAAGATTTAAATCTCCATGAAAACAGCCGTGATCGGGCTGATCGTAGAGAAAGACCAGAGCGAGATGATCGGGGTAAAAAGACAGGTGGAAAACGAATTCGTCTGAAAATGAACATCGGTGATCGTGAAGGCATTGACCCAAAACGATTTCTGGGAATTATTAATGATGTTACAGGAGATAAATCAATAAATATTGGTTCAATTGAAGTAACAAACAAATTTACTTTCTTTGATGTATTCGAAGATCAAGTCGAAAAAGTAGTTCTTGCATTTGCAAAAGAAGCTGATTATCAGGTTTCTGAAGCAAAAGGAAGTAAAACATTTGATGGAAATCGTCGGGATGAAAATCGACCAAGAAGAGATACGAATAGCTTTAATACAAGAAATTATAAAGAAAATTCAAGTTCTGATCGATATGCTCGTCCCGCTTCGAGAACAAGTACTGCAAATAGCGATAAACCATGGCGAAGTAGAGATACAAACGAAAAAGACAGACGGACAACTTCATACGAAGGTTCACGCAGCAATTACAATAGTAGACCTGATTCAAAAAGATCATCGAACTATAAAAGAAGATAATCCTATTGATTAAAAAAAACAAAAACGGATTTGTGTTCATTTCACAGTCCGTTTTTTATTTTGTAACAATCAATATTTTATGTTTTATATTTTTATGGCTCAAGAATATACGTATTCTCAACTTTTTTATATTTTTGCATACTAATAATGTTATGAAATTCTGTTTCATGCCAATCAAAAATCGATAAATTTATGTATATCAAGCGTTTTATCATTTTTGTTACTTTGCTGTTCGTCTCTTTTTCTGCACCGTGCAATAGACCAATAATAATAGATAAATTGGTTAAAATAGGTAAACGTACGGTTTCAAATCGGAATATTGAAGCAATTATTGTGCATTCAACTTATAATATTTCGGGGGGAGATAAATATGATGTTGATAAAATACTTCGCCAATTTACCCGATATAAAGTCAGTGCGCATTACCTGATAGCTCGTAATGGTATCATTTACAGGTTGGTTAAAGAGAAAAATATCTCGTTTCATGCCGGAAAAAGTTGTTTGCCCGACGGAAACAAAAATGTGAATTCACATTCGATCGGAATAGAAGTCGTAACTTCAAAAGATAGTTTAGATGCGCCTACCGTAAAACAAATGGATGCTTTAGTAGCTTTGGTGAAAGATATTAAAAGTCGGTATAAAATCAAGTATGTCCTTCGTCATAGCGACATTGCGCCTGGTCGTAAAACCGATCCCTGGAACATGAACTGGGAGGAATTTTTAAAGCAGATTGATAAATAAAATGCGGATAAATGCGATCATTTTACCTGCATTTTTTACTATGTCATCATTAAGAATACATTGAAAAAAAGATTTGTTTCAACATAAAAAAACAAAACATTATTTCTATAATTGATTCATTTTAATAATTTTATCTTTAAAAATCAAATTAAAAAAATTAACGATTTTCTATAAAACCACCTTTTCAGAGTTGACTCATCAATTAAACGGACAGCAGATAGTTTTTAAAGTCTTCAAAATCCTTCGATAGGGACAAACTTTCTTTCTCTCCCTTCATAAATTCCTGCAATTTTTGTGGGATTTCAACTTTTTCACCGATAATATTTTCAACCGTTTCGAGAAATTTAGCTGGATGAGCTGTTTCGAGGAAAATTCCGTTTTCATCATCATTTAATTTCTCATTCAATGCACGGTAACCAACTGCTCCATGTGGATCGAGCAAATATCCGGTTTTGGTATAACACGTTTTTAATGTGTCTGAAATTTGTTCGTCATTATAACTTACGCCACTAATTTCATTGGTGATAGCTTTGTATGATTCACCATACAAATCCAAAATACGGGCAAAATTGCTTGGGTCACCCACATCCATAGCATTGGCAATGGTGGAAACCGAAGGACGAGGACGATATTCGCTGGTTTGCAGGTATTTTAAAAAAATATCGTTGCGGTTATTGGCAGCAATAAAACGTTTTACAGGCAATCCCATGCGTTTGGCAAAAAGTCCGGCTGTGATATTTCCGAAATTTCCGCTTGGCACACAAATTACCATTTCCAGTTCTTCAGGAGTTAATTTCGGATGAAACGATTTTAATTGAGCATAAGCATAAAAATAATAGAACGATTGCGGTAGAAAACGAGCCACATTAATGGAGTTTGCTGAAGTCAACTTCATTTTTTCATTCAGTTCTTCATCTATAAAAGCCGACTTTACCAAAGCCTGACAATCGTCAAAGGTTCCATCTACTTCCAGTGCCGTAATATTTTGCCCTAGGGTTGTAAACTGGCATTCCTGGATGGGACTTACCAGACCTTTGGGATACAGCACATACACCTGAATACCTTCTACGCCGAGAAAACCATTGGCAACAGCACTTCCTGTATCGCCCGAAGTAGCCACTAATACGTTCACGTTGGTTGAACCTTGTTTTTTGATAAAATAACCCAGTAAGCGCGACATAAACCGCCCACCGACATCTTTAAATGCCAACGTAGGTCCATGATATAATTCCAGACTATAGATATTATCATTTACATGTACCAGCGGCACATCAAAATTCAATGTTTCATAGACAATTTTTTTCAACGCTTCGGCTTCCACATCTTCGCCGAAGAAAGCATCGGCCACAGTGTACGCCATTTCTTGAAACGAAAGGTTTTCAATTGTATCAAAAAACGATTGAGGCAAAACCTTTATTGAATCGGGCATAAACAAACCTTTGTCTTCGGCAAGCCCTTTCACCACAGCGTCCTTCAAACTGACACCTGAAACTTTTTTATTGGTACTGTAATATTTCATTTTTCTTTATCAAAAAAGTCACTAAAGGCACACTAAATTCTTTGTGTACCTAAGTGAGCTTAGAGCCTTAGTGGTTAATAAGATTTTTCATAAATTCCGCTCCCTTCAGCAGTCCGTAGCTTCCTTTTTCTGCCGCAAATTCATCATAAATCATTACGTCATCAGGTTTTTCTCCCGGACGATAAATAATAAACGGAACAGGCGATTTCGTATGCGTTTTGATGGCACAAGGGGTTGGATGATCGGGTAAAATAGCAATTATAACCGGTTCATCCCATGTTGAAATTTCATCGAAAATCGGTTTTACAATGCGGGCATCCAGGTACTCTATGGTTTTGATTTTCAGATTCACATCGCCTTCGTGCCCGGCTTCATCGCTGGCTTCGATATGCAGGTAAACGAAATCATCGGTACGTAATGCGTCAATGGCCGCCTGAGCTTTACCTTCATAGTTGGTGGTATAAAGCCCTGTAGCACCTTCCACTTCAATAACTTTCAATCCGGCATAAACCCCGATTCCTTTGATTAAATCCACTGCAGAGATTACGGATCCACTGTTTAATGTATAAGTTTCAAGTAAAGTCTTCATCTCCGGTTTATACCCTGGCGACCACGGCCAAATACTGTTGGCTTTGTCTTTTCCTACGGCAGCCCGTTTCAGGTTAACCGGATGATTTTCAAGCAAAGCTTGCGAACGTAAAATCAAATCGTTCAAAAAATTGGCAGTGGTTTGTGCTTCGGGTGTTCCGGATTGAATCATTACATCGGCAAATGCCGTTCCCGGAACATCATGCGGTGCTGTACAGATTAGGTTCTTGTTTCCACCTTTCATCTTTAATAAATGACGGTACGATACGCCCGGATAAAAATTCAGTACATCTGAGCCCAGTTGCTGTTGCAAAAAAAGAATCAGTTCGGTGGCTTCTTCATTGCTAATATGCCCTGCCGAGTGATTCTTTATTTTTTTATCTTCAATACAAATCAGGTTACAACGCATGGCCATTTCGCCCGGTTCAATAACCACACCCATGCTCGCCGCTTCCAGCGAGCCGCGCCCTTCAAAAACCTTAGCCACATCATAACCCAGCACGCTCAAATTGGCAATCTCGCTTCCGGGTGCAAAACCTTCAGGAATGGTGTTTAACAGCCCGTTACGACCCAATGCAGCAATTTTGTCAATGTTCGGTTTATTAGCAACCTGTAAACAGGTTTTATTTCCAAGGGATGCAATGGGTTCATCTGCCATGCCGTCGCCAAGTATGATGATATATTTCATAATCAGTTATTTTTATTTCTTGAAATCCCATTTTTAAAAGATATTCTCTTTACAGAAAATCTTTATAATCGGGTAAAGCTACTTCTAATTTTTTTATGGTTTCAGATAAATTGCTGTAACTTTCAGCTCCGGCAGCGTTCAAATGTCCTCCACCTCCAAATAAATCGGCAGCTACTTTGTTTGCAGGGAAAGTACCTTGCGAGCGAAATGAAATTTTAATTTTATCGGTATCTTCACGCATAAAAACCGAAAAAACGACGCCATCAATTGAAAGTGGAATGTTTACAAATCCTTCGGCGTCACCATTTTGATATTTAAACTGATATAATTCTTTGGCGGTAATGGTTATCAAAGCCGTTTGATATTCGGGATAAATTTTCATTTTATTAAACAAACAAAATCCCATTAATCGCATTCTATCTTCTGAATAATTATTGAATACTTTGCGATATATTTTATCCTTATCAACTCCTAATTTGATTAATTCGGCAATGATGATATAAATTTCGTGATTATTAGAATTATAGGTAAATCCACCTGTATCAGTCATCATTCCAGTGTAAATGCATTCAGCACAAGCTAGATTTATTTTAGAGAAATCGCCCATTCTACATATCAACCTGAAAATCAATTCACTGGTAGATGAAAGCTCGGGATAAGAAATGGCTACTTTAGTAAAATTACCCGGATGTAAGTGATGGTCAATGAGAATCTTCTCGGCATTGGAATTCAATACAGCTTCTTCCATGGAAGCAAGTCGTTTTGACACATTAAAATCCAACGCAAAAATCAGTTCAGCTTCAAACAATAATTTGTCGCATTGATCTTTATAATCTTCGTAAACTAATATACATTCAGCTCCAGGCATCCAAGCTAAAAAATTCGGAAAAGCGGTAGGAACAATCACAATGGGTTCTTTATCAATTGTCATCAGATAATGCCACAATCCTAAAGTGGCTCCCATTGCATCTCCGTCGGGTCCCACATGCGTAACAATGACCATTTTATCTGCCTTAAGAATCAATTTTTCAGATTTAGTTACTAAGTCTTCGGCTATAATTTTTGAAATCATTTTTCAAATTTTAAAATTGATTGCAAAAGTAGCAAAAAAATATGATTTTGAGAATATTCAAATATTCTCAAAACTAGTCTGAAATGTTCAGGATGTAAGCCCCCTGATCGGCTACTGAATAAAACCCGATTTTTCGAAGGTTGCAAACTTTTTTAATTTGTTCGGCATACCATTTCGAAATACTTTTATCTACAATAATTTTACGGGGATGCACTGATTCCATTACCTGATCAATTTTTGGCTTAAGACCATTCCCAATTATGAGATAGTCGAGTTCAAATGGAGTGGATATTGTTTTTCGTAATATTAAGTCGGGCGTTAAAATCAAAATCCTGGTTCCTTCAAAACAAGCAAAACCATCTGAAAACCAGTTATTATTTTTTATGAAGACTGGTTTTTCTAATTTTTGGTTTTGCCAAAAAGTGCCGGCAATTTTTACTGCTTCAGTAGAATCAGTTGAGAAAACATAATTTTTAGTACCGTGAATAAAATTTATATGAGTTTGTTTTTGACTGGAATATACTATTAATCTTTTTGTTGTCAAGGATTTATACTTAACTTGAAGATTGAATGACAAGGCAATTAAAATGAATAATAATCCTAAAATGAAATATGGATATTTTTTGGAATAAAAATATCCTGACAGAAAAAATATTGAAAGAAATACAATTATCATTTGCCTTAAATCAAATGAAATATGTACAGTTGAAAATGGAAGATTTTGAATTGAAACAATTGAAAAGTTTAAAGCCCATAGTGATTTATTGAGTAAGAAAGCGACTGCCGTTGAAAGATATGGGATAAATGAAACGGCAAATAATACCATAGCCAAATAAATAATCACACTTGAAAGTGGAATTGCGATCAGATTAGTTAATAAAAAATAATTGGGAAATTGTTGAAAATAATACAATGTGAACGGGGCAGTGCCCAATTGCGCAGCAATTGATACTGCAAGTAAATTCCATATTAAAGCTGATCGTTTGCTTTTAGGATTAACCCATTTGGATACAGTTGGTTGAAATAAAATAATGCTTAAAACAGCTGAATAACTTAATTGAAACCCGACATCGAACAAAAAGTTGGGATTATAAAGCAGCATAAAAACTGCCGACATAAAAATAGTATTAAAAATTAATGATTTTCGTTCGAGACAATCGGCAAAAGCTACAAAAGAGAACATTAAAGCAGCCCTAAAAACCGCAGGCGACATTCCCGAGAGAAAAGCGTAGGCCCAAAGAAATAGAATTATCAAAATTGATTTTATCACTTTTTGCCATCGGGATTTATTCAAAAAGCTCAACAAGAATGCAATAACTACATACACCACGCTGACATGCATTCCACTCACCGATAGAATATGCATTACTCCCGTTACACTGTAACTTTTTCGAAGATCTGGTTGCAAATCATCCGTATATCCTAAGGTTAAAGCTGACAATACAGCAAATTCGTCTCCTTGAATTTTGAATTGTCGATAAATATTTAACAGATAATTCCGACACTTATCCGCTTCGCGACGAATAGAAAAAGATGTGCTATGTCCGATAAGTTTCCAGTTTACAGAAGAAATATAGCTGGTTGCTCCTATTCCTTGGCGTTTCAGGTAAATCCTGTAATCAAAAACATCAGGGTTTGCCGCTTTTTCAGGCGGCATAAATTCAGCATAAACCATTAACCTATCACCAAAAAGTAATTTGGATGCTGCACTATCCTTTTTAAAATATAATATGGCCTGTCCGTGAACTGGTATAAATGAATGAGTTAGTGTATCGAAATACACGATCTTTCCGACACGACATGCGTATGAATTTGCTTTTTCGTTTGGTGCAGCAGTCAATTCAACCCGATAAATTCCTTTTTGTTGGAGATGATCAAATGCATCTGCATGTTCCTGTTTAGCACTTAACACATAGGCCAATGCAAAAAAGAAAATTGAAATACCCGCCCCAAAAAACCATCGGAATTGAAATTGTCGTTTTGATTCCGAAACCAGGAAAGATATAATAATGAGAATAAATGAGATAACAAACATCAAAAGCAAACTCCATGTGAACAACTCCACGTATTGGTATGAAATGATACCGGCAATAAGGGGAATTGCCAAGCGAAAAAAAGGAGTTCGCTGCAAAAAATCCATGTTGTTACACGTTTTTAAGATCGGCTATCATTTTTTTAGGATCGGGAGCATTAAAGACTGTGCTTCCGGCAACAAGAACATTCACACCATGCGCAAAAAGTCGTGGAGCATTCTCTATATTTACTCCTCCATCAACTTCAATCAAGCAATTGGGATTTAAACGATCGATCATAGATTTCAATTCATCAATCCGCTGGTAACTTTCCTCGATAAATTGTTGTCCGCCATAACCGGCAAAAACGGTCATAAGCAATACCATATCAACTTGTTTAATATATGGTTCCAATACGCTTACGGGTATATCTGGGTTAATTGTTATACCTGCCTTAATACCCTGAACATGAATTAAATTGATAACTTGTTGCGGATCTTCAGCGGTTTCATAATGAAAAGTTAACATACCTGCACCTGCTTTGGCAAAACGCTCAATATATTTTTCAGGATGAACAATCATTATATGAACATCCAACATTTTCCTGCAGTGTTTTCTGACCCCTTCCAACACAGGAAATCCAAAAGAAATATTCGGAACAAAAACGCCGTCCATCACATCAAAATGCAACCAATCGGCTTGGCTTGAATTTATCATTTCGCTCATTGACTGCAAATTACCAAAATCAGCTGATAACATTGATGGTGAAATTATTCTAATCATATATCTAAAATTAAAATCTGTAACAGAATCGATCCGAATTCATTATTAAAATGTTTAAAAAAAATGGCATGGAATACTTGACAAAAATAGTAAAAAAAAAGACTTCCAATTCATACTGGAAGTCTTTTTTTTAATTTAAATACAAGTCAATAAACTGATTTTGCCCGATGGGTAACGGTCGATATGCGGCCGCAAAACTAAGAATTTTTTGAAGGGTT
>JAJYBB010000003.1 GCA_021779195.1 Bacteroidota bacterium
TTTCGTACTGGATTACAGAGTACGAATTTATATTGGAAATACCTTCCCTGCTGTGGGGTTTGTGGGCAATTTATCTGGCACTTCGTTATCAACATAAATCCGTAGTATTTATACTTGTTGGGATGATTGCCTCCCTTTCTTTTTTAACGAAACAGTATGGGCTTGGATTCTTTTTCCTGATTTTATATCAGATTGATTTTAACTCGAATCGGTGGAAACAACTATTTTTCTTTATCATTGGATATTTTATTCCGATAATATTTTTCAAACTTCGATTTCCTGAAATGTCAATCGTTTTTTTTGGGAATGGTTATGGTTTGAAAGGAGCCGAACAAACAATGGGTATTTTTTCATATAACATATTGAAACGAATGTTAGAGGCAAGCGGTTATTTTTTATTGAGGGTACCCATTTTTTTGTTTGCCATCGTATTCATAAAGCTTGTTCCACCGGAGCGTCGTAAAAACGTATGGTTTTTATTACTCGGAATTGCTGGGTTCATGATACAGTTTGTTTTCGCCATTTTTAATCATTATGGACTGTATATTATTCCTTTTGTATCGTTATTTATTTTTTTAATACTCACATATATACCATCCGAGAAATGGGTTTATAAAAGTTATATTGCCCTTTTGATACTTGTTTTCGGTGCAGCGGTTTTTAAAAATTACTACCGAGCCTTCGCCTACGATCATAAATTGAGAACCAGACAAATTCAGTTGGCTGAGAAAATCAAGCAAAATATGGATCCCGGAAAAACACTGTACATTGCCGACACACGATTGGTAGATTTGTATTATCCCCTTAATGTGAAACCGGCTGGTATGCGATATACATTTGGGTTGACAATGACTGAAAAGTTGCATTACAGGCAAATTCGGATTGCTGATTATATTTTAACATACAATATCCCTGATTCTTTGAATTTCAATTATTTAAATTCAAAACGCGTACAGTGGTTTTTTAAAACCATTTCGGATAAAACCATTATCGATAATCAATATTCTGTAGATAAAGAAACACATAAAACCATTGATAATCAGGTGATATTATTCAGAAATAACCATCTATTTTAATGGTTTCGGTTGAAATTTTATGAAGAATCGGTTTTTTAAATTTTTTCGAAATAAGGCAGCCGTTCTACACCGACTTCAATTTGAATGGTCGTATCTCCTTTAAATCCATTTTTCTTTTCGTTGCGCCAGATTCCGGCACTTACACTCTCACCAAGCAAAAAAGGACAGGACGATCATTATTTTTTGCATAAAAATCAACTGCAAATCTCAACACCCATCACCCTTTCTTTTTACTTCTGTATTCGGTTGGAGAAACGCCCATTGTTTTAGTGAAAACGCGACTAAAATAAAATGGGTCATCGAAACCAATGGTCATGGCAATCTGATTAATTTTCATATCGGAGAAATCCAACCAGTGACAAGCCTGTTGAATTTTAAGCTGCGAAAGATAATTGAGCGGCGAAAAACCTGTTTTATTTTGAAAAAGTGTGGAAAAATGAGAGGGTGAAAATCCAACGTGGTCGGCTATTTCTTTCAATGTGAGCCGCTTGTGAATATTTTCACGCATAAAATGAATCGCATCAGCCGAAATATCCTCCGTTTGATTTGTAAAAATACTTTCGCGGTAAGCACCAAGGAATTTCAACGAACCTAAAAAATGGAAAAGGCCTGAAATGCTGTAATCCAGGTTGTTTTTACTATACCCATTTTTCAACGTTGCAAAAATCTCTTCAAATAACTGCAACCTGTCTTCTATTCTCGAATTCTTTTGAGGAGTCACCGGGGTTGGTTTGTCAAGTCCTTCGGAGAAAAAACCCGCTTTATCACCATCGAAATGCAACCAATAGATTGTCCATGGATTCGTGGTGCTGCATCCATATGCGTGAGCTTTTCCTTTCGGAAGAATGAAGAAATGCTCAGGACTGACCTTTTGCCGAACACCTTCAATCTCGAACCAACCGGAACCTTCGATGCAATAAATTAATATATATTGCTTTGCTTCCTCTTTGGTTCTCTCTCTGAAATGAAATGTCGCCTTCGGATAATACCCAATATCAGTGATATGTAACAAACTTCCCAGCGCATCATTTTTTAATTCTTCAATGATTGGAGCAGGGATGACAATTGCTCTTTCTCCCCGAAACCCACTTTTAAGTTTTGCCATTTTGATTGTGATTTAATTCAAGGTTCAAAAATAATTCAAAAAAACGCTATTTCAATATTTTCATAAAATAATCCATGTATTTCGTTAGATTTTCTATTCAATTATCTAATAATATAGACTTTCTTTGTACCGTTAATCATCAAACATCAATTTTATGAATAAATTCAATAAATCGTATATCCTCGGTATTTCGTTGGTGTCAGCCATGGGCGGATTGCTTTTTGGGTACGACTGGGTTGTTATCGGAGGTGCAAAACCATTTTACGAGCGTTTTTTCGATATTGCTCAATCAGCTAATTTACAGGCATGGGCAATGAGTTGCGCTCTGATTGGTTGTGTAATCGGTGCTGTGATTTCGGGAGTTGTAAGCGACCGGTTTGGCAGAAAATGGCCTTTGTTGGTTTCGGCGTTTCTTTTCACCATCGCATCGCTGGGAACCGGAATGGCCGCCAATTATACTATGTTTGTAGTTTTCAGAATAATTGGTGGTATTGGAATTGGATTAGCATCAGCTCTTTCACCCATGTATATTGCCGAAGTAGCTCCATCGTCAATGCGTGGACGATTCGTTTCGTTGAATCAAATGACCATCGTAATCGGGATTTTGGCAGCTCAGGTTATTAATTTACTGATTGCTCAAAAAGTACCGGTTGGCGCCACCGATGAGTTCATTCGCACCTCGTGGAATGGACAAATGGGTTGGCGTTGGATGTTTTTTGCTTGTGCCGTACCTGCCGGAGTCTTTTTAATCCTCACATTTTTATTACCTGAAAGTCCGCGCTGGCTGATGAAAGCAGGAAAAACGGAGAAAGCTTTTCCTACTTTAAGGAAAATTGGTGGTGAAACGTATGCCCGTGAAGAAATGGTTAATATTCAAGCCACTTTAGACGATGTATCGGAGAAAGTAGATTTTAAATCCATATTAAGCCCCAAATTCAGAACGGTATTAATTATCGGGATAGTTTTAGCTGTTTTTCAGCAATGGTGTGGCATTAATACGGTGTTTAACTATGCCGAAGAAATTTTCACAGCTGCCGGATATGGTGTGAGCGATACGCTTTTCAACATTGTGATTACCGGTAGTGTAAATTTGATATTCACCTTAGTGGCTATGTTTACAGTCGATAAATGGGGACGAAAAAAACTCATGCTTTTTGGTTCGGTGGGTTTGGCAACAACCTATATTTTGCTTGGAAGTGCCTTTTATTTTCAGCTTAAAGGAATTGCCGTACTATCGTTGGTAGTAATTGCCATTGGGATTTATGCCATGTCGTTGGCACCGATTGTCTGGGTTATTTTATCCGAAATTTTCCCCAACAGAATTCGTGGAGCTGCTATGGCATTGGCTACATTTTCGTTATGGATTGCTTGTTTTATTCTCACCTACACTTTTCCACTTCTTAACAAAGGACTTGGAGCAGCCGGAACATTCTGGGTATATGCCGTTATTTGTGTGATCGGATTTTTATTTGTGATGAAAAAATTGCCCGAAACTAAAGGAAAAAGTCTGGAAGAAATTGAAAATGAATTGGTAAAGGAATAGGCTAAGACATTTATTAAATTTGAAACAACAAAATTATCAATGGAAGAAATTTCAAAATATCTGATTAAAAGTACAGTGGAAAAAAGTGAAGTGCGTGCATGGACAGAAGATGTAATCATCCCCACATACGAAATAGGCAAACCGGAAAAGAATCCGATTTTTCTCGAAAAACGTGTTTATCAGGGAAGTAGCGGCGTGGTTTATCCATATCCGGTTGTAGAAAAAATTGAAGATGAAAAAACTGATAAACTATATCGTGCCGTTTTTCTCGAAAATGAGTATATCAAAATAATGATTTTGCCCGAATTGGGCGGTCGGGTACAAATGGCTTACGATAAAATAAAACAACGTCATTTTATTTATTATAATCAGGTAATTAAACCAGCTTTAGTTGGACTTACCGGACCCTGGATTTCGGGTGGAATTGAGTTTAACTGGCCTCAGCACCATCGTCCAAGTACTTTTTTGCCGGTTGATTATACAATCGAAAACAATAGGGATGGAAGTATTACCGTCTGGGTGAGTGAAAATGAAAAAATGTTCCACCAAAAAGGAATGGCTGGTTTTACACTTTATCCGGGGAAAGCATATTTAGAAATAAAAGGAAAATTGTATAATCCGACGCCGGTTCCGCAGACTTTTCTGTGGTGGGCTAACCCTGCCGTGGCGGTAAATGACCATTATCAGTCGGTTTTTCCGCCTGATGTGCATGCCGTTTTTGATCATGGCAAGCGTGACGTTTCGACTTTCCCTATTGCCACCGGAACGTACTATAAAATAGATTATTCGGCTGGAGTTGATATTTCGAATTACAGAAACATTCCGGTTCCAACTTCGTATATGGCTATTAATTCGGAGTTTAACTTCGTTGGAGGCTATGAAAATGATTCAAAAGCCGGAGTTCTACACGTGGCAAATCATCACGTGTCGCCCGGTAAAAAGCAATGGACATGGGGAAATGGTGATTTCGGGAAAGCGTGGGACCGAAACCTGACAGATGAAGATGGCCCTTACATTGAATTGATGGCTGGTGTCTTTACAGATAATCAACCCGATTTCAGTTGGATGCAACCATATGAAGAAAAAACGTTTACACAGTATTTTCTACCCTATCGAGAGTTGGGTGTGGTGAAGAATGCTTCGCAGGATTTGTTGCTGAATATGGATAAAAAACAAGAAGATGTTTTTATAAAAGCATTTGCAACTTCAAAAATCACTCAGGCAAAGATTGAACTGATGCACAAAGATAGCAGCATTCTTTTTTCTGAAATCTCAGATTTAAATCCGGAAAGAGTTTATTCTCAACAAATCCATGTTGGAAACCTGCCTTTGGAAGAGTTAATTTTGTCCGTTTCAGCACAATCAGGCAAAGAAATCCTATCGGTAAGATCTGAGCTGAATGAACGACCTGCAGCTGAGCCTGCCAAAGTTGCTTTATCGCCAGAAAAAACGCCAACCTGTGAGCAATTGTACCTTACCGGTTTACATTTGGAACAATACCGTCACGCCACTTACGTAGCCACCGATTATTACAAGGAAGCATTGAAACGCGATCCTACAGATGTTCGAAATAATAATGCTATGGGATTGTGGTTGTTACGACGTGGAAAATTTGCCGAAGCAGAAAATTTTTTCCGAAAAGCCATAGAAACACAATTACAACGCAATCCAAATCCGTATGATGGTGAACCGCATTATAATCTTGGTTTATCGCTCAAATTTCAAGGGAAAAATAAAGAGGCTTACGATGCATTTTACAAATCATGCTGGAATGCTGCCATGCAGGATGCCGGTTATTTTGGTTGTGCACAAATTTCATGTATAAATGATAATCTGACGGATGCTCTTTACGAAATTGACAAATCATTGATTCGTAATTGGCACAATCACAAAGCACGTTGTTTGAAAACTGCTATTTTAAGGAAATCGGGGCGTGCTCAAGAAGCGTTAACATTGATTGAAGATTCTTTGAAAATTGATTTGTTTAATTTCGGCTGTCGGTTTGAAAAATATCTGCTGACAAATAATGTTGAAGTTTTGGCGAAAATGAACGAATTGATGCATGGCGAAATTCATAATTATGAAGTACTTGCATTGGATTACATTGCTGCCGGAATGTACGACGAAGCAGTTGTGCTTCTGGACGAAGGCATTAAAGTCTGTCAAACCACGCCAATGACCTATTATTACATGGGTTGGGCGTTAAATCTTGAAGAAAAATCCTGTGGTAGTGCATTTGCAAAAGCAGCTGCCCATGCACCGGAATATTGTTTTCCCAACCGATTGGAAGCCATTTTAGCATTGGAATGTGCTCAAAAAGTTAATTCAATGGATTCAAAAGCACCCTATTATCTGGGAAATCTTTGGTACGACAAACGGCAATATTCGGAGGCAATTGAGTGCTGGGAAAAATCAGCTCAGATTGACAACACTTTTCCAACCGTGCTGAGAAACCTCTCATTGGCTTATTTCAATAAATTACATGAAGAAAATAAAGCCGTTGAATATCTCGAAAGAGCCTTTGCACTCGATTCAGCCGATGCACGTATTTTAATGGAATTAGATCAATTGTATAAACGAATTTGTCGCCCCCATTCCGAAAGATTGACTTTTTTGGAAAAACATGTTGATTTGGTTGAAAAACGGGATGATGTATATCTTGAATTTGCAACATTATACAATCAAACAGGCAATTACAGCAAGGCAAAAGAATTAATTGACAAAAGAAAATTTCATCCCTGGGAAGGTGGTGAAGGTAAGGTTCCAGCTCAATATCAGTTGGCACGCGTAGAATTGGCAAAACAATCTATTGCAAAAAATGACTTCGTTTCAGCGATTCAATTGCTCGAAGAATGTTTGGTTTATCCTCATAATTTGGGTGAAGGGAAGTTGCATGGAGCTCAGGAAAATGATTTCCATTACTGGTTAGGTTGTGCTTACGAAGGAATGGAGCAACCGGATGAAGCATATAGAAACTGGGAATTGGCAAACGCTGGAAATACCGAACCCGCAGCAGCTATTTTCTACAACGATCAAAAACCGGACAAGATTTTCTATCAGGGATTGGCGATGTCAAAATTAGGCAAAAACGGCGAAGCCAAAACATGTTTCGATAAACTGATTGCTTTTGGCGAAAAACATTTGAATGAAGAAATCAAACTCGATTATTTTGCGGTGTCGCTGCCCGATTTATTAATTTGGGATGACGACCTGACTTTTCGTAATAAAATTCATTGTCATTACATGCTGGGCCTGGGATATTTAGGATACGGAAATTTTGAAAAAGCAAATTTCCATTTACAAAAAGCCTCCCAAATGGATGTGAATCATCAGGGAGTGCAGGTACATTTGGCAATGTTGGATATTATAAGTAATCTGTAATAAATTGTTGAATATGAAAAAGCATTTATTAATCAACCTGCTGTTTTTTAATATCCTTGTATCTGGAATATTTCGTTATAAAATAGTATTATCGATTGATAATCGAACAAATAAATTATAAAAATTTACTATCAAAACAAAGACTAATTTTAAAAAAAATAACGCAAAGACGCAGCTTTTAAATATCTATCTGATAGATAGTCAAAATAAATTTACAATGGACGCAAAGAGAAAAACTCAACAGTTTTTCTTGGCGACTTGGCGACTTGGTAACTTTGCGACTTTGCGACTTTGCGACTTTGCGTTCCAAATTTGTTTTTTATAACAAACTATTGTCATATAAAACAATTCAAAAATTAAATTTGATTTTAGTTTAACCATCCATACTCAATAATAATTAATTTCAACAATTCCGCCTCAGCATCGTTATAATCTACGAATAAAAAACACTTCAACTGAAATAACATGACTTCACAACAAGTATGCCCCTGGCCGGGCGAAGATCTACTCATGCAACACTATCACGATACAGAATGGGGATTCCCGCTTCACGATGACCGAAAACTATTTGAATTTCTGGTACTCGATGCTTTTCAGGCCGGCTTAAGCTGGCGAACCATTTTGCATAAAAGAGAAAATTTCAGAAAAGTCTTCGACCAATTTGACGAACAGAAAATTGCGCAGTACGACGAACAAAAAATCAACTCGCTTATTGAGGATGCTTCCATTATCCGTAACAAAGCCAAAATAAGAGCCACTGTGGTCAATGCTCAGGCATTTTTGAAAATAAAGGATGAATTTGGAACGTTCGACCGATATATATGGCAATTTTCAGGCGGGCAAACAATTGACCATCAGCCTGAAAACATCTCCCAGATACCTGCAAAAACACCGGAATCGGATGCCATGAGTCACGATTTGCAAAAAAGGGGGTTTAAATTTGTCGGTTCTACGATCTGTTATGCCTTTATGCAAGCTGCAGGCATGGTAAACGATCACTTGAAAGGCTGTCCAATCCGAAAAGAAATCCACCATTTTTCCTGAAATTAACTCATTGGCAACTTGAGGCGTTTCCGCTGAATTCAAACCCTGAATACGGTCTGAAACGTTATTATTAGCCAATTTATTTTTATCTTTTCGAGTCATTAAAATTGAAGCTTGAATAAAGAGCGTATGATAACTGGATAAGTTTATTCTGTCCGTAAAAATCAAATATGAAAATCGTCCGGAAGAAGATCGCCATAGCTCAGTCATTCATTTGGAGGGAGTAGAAACATTACTGGATGTTGTCTTGATTTAAAGTTGCTGCCACCTCTCAAAGAAGCCACCAATTTCGGGAAACCTATTGGGATCTAGTGCGCGGATTCAATGTCTCTTGCGATAAATAGGTATTGATCCATGTCTCTAAATTAACTTCATCATCAATCCTTAGCCGCATCTTAATCGTTCTTCTTCGAGCATACATAGTATTTTTAGTCATATCTAATAAATTACAAGCATCTGAAATGCTAACCTTCA
This sequence comes from Bacteroidota bacterium, assembly GCA_021779195.1. Classification (GTDB taxonomy): domain Bacteria; phylum Bacteroidota; class Bacteroidia; order Bacteroidales; family Paludibacteraceae; genus Paludibacter. The sequence continues at coordinate 8,624 of JAJYBB010000003.1, forward strand.
AACGAATCAATACAATAACAATTAGGTCTGCAATGGTCAGTTCAGCGTATTCATTTTGTAAACCTGTTATTTTATTTTCAAAAAGGCTATCTACCTCATTGACATAATCAGGCCATTCTTTTTCTGTAATAATTGATTGTTTAGCTACCTCCTGAATAAATGTTTCCATTTTTTCTTTTTGCAAATACCCTCCTTTAAGTTTATTGAATTGCAAAGTATTATCTATTTTATTCTGAAGTCTTATACCTAATAGTTCCCGCTTCTGTGTATTTTTTATCTGGGTTGTTTCAGCTTCATGTTTAAACCTTTGTTTTTCAATCTCATTGATAGCATGTGTTCTTTTATGTTTGTTATTTATCAATAAAAATACTACTAATATTGAAAGTCCGGCTATAATCAATAAGGTAATCCAAATTACTTTATTTCGATTGTCGATTTTCAATCTGGCGTTTTCTTCTTCCTTTTTAGCTGAATCATACTGTTTGTCAATGCGGTATAAATTACTTCGCATATTCTGTTCATAAGTTGAATCGCGTAGGATATATGATTTTTCCAAATAATCATACGCTTTTTTATAATCATTTTTGCTTTTTGCAATTAATGCAGCAGCATGTAAACCAATAATTTTATAAGGAGATTTAGTTGTATCAGCAAGTGATATGTTAAGATAATATACGGCTGAATCCGATTTACCTAAATTGGAATAAGCATCTGCCAAATAGGCGGCATAGTAGGGTTTATATTCTGGAAAGTGTTTATAACCTTTAAGTAAACATTCTTTGGAACGGTAAGAATCTTTTTCTAATAATAATTCACCTTCGCTTATCAATATATTATAATAGTTTATAGTATCACCAACTCCTTGAGATAGATTCGACGCTAAATTGAGGTAATGAAATACACTATCAAAAGGATAATTCATTTGATTATACATATTTGCAATTTCCCGATATGCATAAGCTCTGTATTTATCATCGTTCGCTTTTTCAAAATATTTTAATGATTTTCGGAAATAGCTTAGGGAATGGCTATACAATTCATCTTGCATAGATGTATATCCTATATTGAAAGCTACCAATCCATTAAGTTTATTCTCGTTTGAATTTTTCAAAATATCTTCAGCTCTTTTAAAGGCTGATACTGCCTCCGGTTTTTTATTATGCAAACTATTCATACAGCCCAACAAATACCAAGCAGTTCCGCTGTATTTAGGCAAGCTACCATTTGAATAATATTTTATTGAAATCTGTATCAAGTTATCCGACTCAATCTTCTTTTGTAATTTATACATGGCATGGGTATAATGCAGACACCAAGCCGCATAATCAGCTTTAGATAATTTTTCAGGGTTTTTGATGCCTATCAAAAGAGAATATGCACTATCTGGAGAAGTGTTTAGCAATTTCTCTGCTTTTAAGATGGTTCTATTTTCTGTATAGTTGGATAAACAAGAGCTAAACAATCCAACAAAAATAAATAATGAAAAGAATTTTATGTAGTTCATATTTGTATTCAATTAAATTTTAATGCCCTAATTGTTCATTTCAGTTTGCCAAATATCATGGTATTTGGGCTCAAAAAATAAGCCTTACAAAAATATTTTATGAGTTGTCTCGAATATGACTGTAATTCAAGCACTTGCACTTAGCAATATTAGCCATCCTTACAACACTTTTTTTTGGTAAAATGAATCAAACAAAATAACTTTGAAATACAAAAATAGTAAAATATATCCAAACATTTAAAAAACAATCATTATGAAACGATTTGCCTTTATTGCATTTTTGCTTGTACTACTTACAAGTAGTATTGGAGCAGCAACAACAGAAATTCATTTATCTGAAGACCCAAAACCTCCTGGTCCAAGACCCTTATCTCTTACATACATTCCTGTAAGCGCAACTATAAGTGAAACTGATTTGTCTGTCTATTTTGAAGAGTCGGTTGGTACAGCGATAATCACTGTTTATAATGCATCAAATCAAATAGTAGATCAGGAAGTTGTGAATACTAATAATACAACTGACGTATATATTCCTGTTTATTTATTGGCTAATGGAAATTATACAATAACTATTTCATATGGGAATACTATTTTAAGAGGCGTATTCGACATATCTTGAAAAAAGGCAGCACACTCATTTAGTTAGGGTATAGTGATATTGAGTATTCCTCAAATGAATGTGCTGCTAAACTCATTTCTTATAATTTGCAACAAAGTATAGTTAATTATCATCATACATGAATAACATACAAATAATTTTTCAATAAAAAGAACGTGGTAGAGGAAATTTAACCATTCTATATTCAGTATTTAAGCAGTAGAAGTAATTAATGGCAAAGAATGATATTGACAAAATAGAATCGACAGAATAATAAATTCATCTAGTATAATTTCTAAAAGACATGAAACAAACAATAATTCTATTCTTCGTTTTAATTACAAATTTAGGATGTAAAAATAACGAAATTGCACAAAACAATATTCATTTTGGCGAATCGTTCACATTGAAGTCAAACGAAAGTGTCTCTATTTCATCTGCAACAAGTGATATTAGGAATATCAAAATATATTTCAAAAAAATTAATTTTGATTCCAGATGCCCCAAATCGATGTGTTATTCATGCTACGGCAGTACAGCCAACATTAATGTTGTGTTGATTAATCAAAAAGATACATCAGATATATCTTTAACTATTTTAGGTTGTAGGGATGAATATGATTGCAATGATCAATTGTATTACCGTAAGGATACATTAGGATTCAGATTCTGTCTTTTAAGATTAGATCCATACCCTGATGGCAATACACCTGTTAATTCATCAGATTATTCGGCAAAACTTAATATCGTAGAATTATGAAATATGTTAAATGTAAGATTGTTTTACTGCTTTTAGCTAATTGGCTGAGTGCTTCTTCTCAATCGCCGGGCTTCTGTGGTACTCCAGCGAATATTCCAGATTTTTTAACCAACTTAAGTGGTCGATTTCAGGCAGCTCAGAATAGTTATATTATTGGAATATATTTACATGTGATGCGCAATAGCGATGGTACAGGTGGACAAACTCAGACAGAAGTAAACACAGCGTTCAACACGTTGGTGTCTGACTATCGACCATACAATATTACTTTTGAATTATTAGGTACAGATGAAATCAATGATAACACGTACAACAATCAAACAAATTTCACAACAGATAATAATGGGGATGGAAAATTTGATAATTTTACAGTCAACTCACATTCAAATGCCATTGATATTTATTTATTTGGAAATGACAAATTGAATTTTGGGTTAGCATCAAATATACCTGGAACCGCATTGGTTATAGGTGGGAATGCTTTTGGTATTAACCTTGCAAGTTCGCATGTACTGTCTCACGAAGTAGGCCATTGCTTAGGTCTTTTTCATACTTTTCATGGCACTTGGATTTATGAAGCATTTGGTTCTTGTCCTGAGTTAGCTAATGGTAGTAATGGTGCGACATGTGGTGATTTCGTTGCTGATACACCTGCTGATCCGGCACGTATTTTTGATTGCGGTTCACAGGGTACATGTACCTGGAATTGCTCAGGTTCATATGTTGATGCTAATGGACAGCAATATAATCCAGACACACATTTATTTATGGCATATACGTTTCCAAATTGTATGAATCACCATACTCAAGGTCAAGTTTCTAGAATGTTAAGCACAATAGCCAATTCTTCCCTGTTAAGTAATACAGTTATTCCTTGCCAGACAAGAACAATTAGCAATGAAGTATTTTCTAATAGTATATTGATTACGGATTGTAAAATAAATATTAGTAATTCATCCATTGTGAATAATTCATCTGTGGTAATTGATGCAATCTATGGTACAACTATCAATGGACTATTTGAAGTTACATTAGGTTCTACTCTTGAAATAAAGTAATTGTACTTTCAAGCCTTTGTGTTTAAACATTTGCATTTCTATATTTTGTGTTTTTTATTGCCCTATGCTGGGATAAACTTCTGAACAGTATTATGTTAAAGAATTGAAGATAATCATATAAAACAAAAAAAATAAAATTATGAAGACAATTAAGATTACATTTTTAGCTCTTATTCTTGTTAGTTCAATAAGTACTAACGCTCAATTACAAGTTAGAACAGATGGCTCAGTATGGCAAGGTTATTCTGGGTATGCAAACTTTTGGTTAGGAACATATTCCAGCGGAGGATATGATAATGGACATTGGGGTATTGAAGTTTTAAATGGAGGGCTAAATTTTTGGAAGCCATGGCCAAGCCCCAATGCTGGAAATTATATGTTATACTTAGCTCAAGATGGTAATGTGGGAATAGGTAGAGTACCTAGCTCAAAACTAGATGTTGCTGGTTCTATCGCAATTTATGGAACAGTGAAAGTTTCATCTGATGAAAGATTAAAAACAAATATAACTCAGTTGACTGAAAACGAGACAAGTAAGCTTTATATGTTAAATGGAAAATCATACCAAAAACATCAACCAGAAGAAACAACAGAAATAGTTTCAAAAGATAAAAATGGGAATATTAATCCAGCTAAAAATTTCAGTAAAAACAAGAATAAGCAAAAAGAAACAACTGAATATGGTTTTCTAGCACAAGAACTGAAAGATGTTTACCCTGATTTAGTAAGTCAGGATTCTGCTGGTTATTATTTAGTTGATTACATTGGATTAATTCCGGTTTTAGTTGAGGCAATTAAAGAACAAAAGATTACTATTGATGAATTATCATCTAAAATAAATGGTTCAAATTCTTCGTCTGGACCTAAGAAAATAGGGGCAACGAAACCAATAGCCGAAAACTCAACAGACCTGTTAACTTATCCGGTACTCGACCAAAACGTTCCGAATCCTTTCAATACAACAACTACTATAAACTACTTCTTACCTTCTACTGTTTCATCTGCAAGCATTTATATTTACGACATGAACGGAACTCAATTAAGAAGTTATTCAATTTCTCAACGCGGTAAAGGAAGTATCATTATCCAAGGTTCTGAATTAAATGCTGGCATGTATTTATATGCATTAATTACTGATAATAAAGTAATTGACACAAAAAGGATGATTTTAACTAAATAACCAAACAAATTATGAAACGTAACAAATATATAATATTATGCTCGTTTTTAGTGCTGGTATTATCTTCTTTTTCTTCGTGTGATAAAACTGAGGATTTTTCAGTTTTACCTGCTGAAACTCAATCAGGCAATAACACTTTTGGGTGTTATGTTGAAGGAAAGAGATTTTTTGGAGGTTATCTTATTCATTTCGGCATTCCTCCTTTGTCTGCGGTTTATCATAGCAAACAGGAACTTTTAAATATAAACGCTGACGGTAAGTTCGAAGATAACAAACAAGGTAGTATGGGTATACAAATATTTAATCCTAAAGTTGGTGTAACTATCAAAATGCAAAGAGCTATATTCGAATATTATCCTCGAATCTTTCCAGGAGCAAGTTCTGTATTCACAGAATTTGGAGTATCTGACGGTGGAGAGGTAATAATAACTAAATTGGATACTATCAATAAGATTGTAAGCGGCAGATTTAGCATGATTGGTAAAGGTGCTGTTGATATAAATAATTTTACTGGTAGTGATTCAATAACAATTGCCGAAGGCAGGTTTGATTTAAAAATATCTCAAATTTCTAACAACTAAAATATGAGAAATAAATATAAGATTGAATTTTTAGTTTTTTGCTTGTTTTTACTATTTGGGTCTGTTACTGCTCAAACGTATAATGAAACCATAAACACTATTTTTGAGCATGTTGATAAAAGTAAAATCGCCCCTCTTCGCCCAAGTCTATTAAATGCGCCAATGCGCCTAGTTCAAGTTTAGCGAAGCGTAACTTGGACTGGAAACCAAAGCAGTTTGCAACTGATTATAAAAGTTATAAACTTTTCTGATTTCCAGCACAAGTCTCCGTTTCACTCAGACTTGCGCTAGACACCCACTGCAACTGTACAGACTTGGACGAAGAAGCGGATAATTATAGATTATTTGGGTTTCCAGTTCAAAATACACTTCGTTAATCCTGAACTATGCAGCAAGTGAATGCTTGGAATAAATGGAGAATTAATAAAAATACAATATATTTTCAATTGATATTGAACTGGACTATTTTCATATAGAACTCTCGTTAAAAAACAGTAAAATAATTAACGAAGGTATAATTATGTCATTAACTTAATTATATTTGCAAATAAAATCATACCCTGTCGTACCGGAGCTAGACACCCACTGCAACTGTACAGACTTGGACGAAGAAGCGGACTGAGCCTTTAAAATTTGAGCTTAGTTTGGAGAAAGGAAAGTTTGATGATGGGACAACCAAAAGATCCTTTTCTTATTCTGATATTCAAGTGGATAACTTACATGTTAAATGGGACGATATTTCAACAGATACTGCTTATAATGCAAAAATTAACTATATATCGCCGGTTTCTCCGAATATTTTTTCTGGAATAAATTTCAAAGCCGCTTACACATTTAAATAAATATATGACAAAACACATCGTCTCAACTCTAATATTATTTGCAGTTATCTTGCACACTTCTGCCCAAAAAGAAGTCTATTTTGCAGATAAATCCCGTGATTCAATCGCTATATCAGCTGTTCAGGGCATTCAGGTTGGTGCTACATTGTCATCTGGTTTTAATGGTTTAAATGTGCCTGTAAGTATTGGATATTTTAATGAATTAAAGTTAGGTAGTACAACAAGTCTTATTTTATCGGGCGATATTAGCATGGTAAAAGCCACGAAGAGTGTTACTATTACCTATATAACCAATGATTATGGCACTTATCCTGTTTCAAATATTGTTTATGAAACAGCTTTAAAATTAGATATAAAAGCAGAACCAAGATGGTATTTTAATTATAAAAACCGATATATGAAAGGTAATAATATCAAACTAAATTCAGGTTTCTTTTTGAGTTTGCCTTGTGAAATATCCACTAATCCATTAACGAAGGTTTATCCATTTCAGCTTAATTTATCGACTGCGGCATCATTCGGATTTCGTTATGCACTTACAAAAAATTTCTTCATTGAACCCGCAGCTAATTTAGGCATTGGTTTATACAATTTTAGATCTCTTTCTACATTAACTCCATATTTAAGTCTTAAAGCCGCTTACACATTATAATAAATGTATGACTAAACATATCCTTGCAATTCTATTATTATTGTTATTTACAATAGCTTTGCGCATCTCTGCTCAAAAAGAAATTTATTTTTCCTCTACTCCTAAAGATTCTATTAAAGTTGAATCAATACGTGGAGTCGAAATTGAATCAGGGATGAATACCTCTAAATTGTTTAATACATCCTCTCATGATAAATCGTTTACTATTCCTTTATATATGGGTTATTTCAATGAGAAACGCATTGCTCCAAGCTGGACATTAATTGCCCGGATTGGATTGAGTAATAATTTTATGAATAGTGCCCATTATGTTCTTGTTAAAGATTCAATGCAAATGAATGGCCCAATATATTATTACAATACTACAAAAGTTGATTATTATAAATTTGAATATCAGCTTAATTTAGGTATTAGTATTGAACCGCGTTGGTATTTTGGTTATAAAAACCGGTATCAGAGTGGGAAAACAAAACTTAATTCCGGTTGGTTTTTATCATTTCCGCTTTCAGTCTCCACATTACTTATAAACACCTATAAACCCGAAGTTCCACCTGGATATACCACCTATTATCAAGACTATAAAAGCTATTGTTCTTTCGGACTTTACGGCCATTTAGGCTATCGTCAGGCTATCTCCAAACAATGGTTTTTGGAAGGTGATGTTGCGATTTTGGGGATAGAATCAGGTCTGTTTAGTTATAAAAAACAATTATATCTATCGCCGGTTTCTCCAAACCTTTTTCAGGGAATAAATATTAAAGCAGCCTACACATTTAAATAATAATTCAATGATTATTAAATCCGAAAAACTCACCTTTTTTTTATTGTTGATTATTTTACTGTCTTCGTGTGCTAACTCGATGATTGAAAATGCGCCCTGGAATAACACGCCGGTTCCGGTGGTTTTTTCTGTTATTTCGCCGAATGAACCTGTTCAGGTGTATTTAAACAAAACGTATAGCCAGAACTCTCCGGCTGTCAAAAATCCATACCCAGAGGCACAGGTATATATGTGCGGACCCGATAATAACTGGATAAAACTGACCCGTTTATCGCCTGATACCTGTATTTTTGAAGATAGTCAGAAACAGTTGATCGTTGAAAAAGGGAAAACCTACTCGTTAAAGGTTGAATTGAGCGACCGGACTGTTTATGCTCAAACCACGGTTGTTCCTGAACCCGCGCTTATTATCGACGCCAATTGTATCCTGACAGGTGATAGCGATATCAGAAATATATTTGATTCTCAACGGTATGATACTTTATTAGTCAATAATCTATCTATTAAATACTCACCTCCGGGAAATAAGGACTGTGAATACTTATTCTCTGCCAATTCTGAACAAATTTATGGAACAAGGTTTCCGAATCAAGGGAGTTTTCAGTCAACTGATTTCGGAACACCAAAAGATTCTACTTCCTTTACATTAGAATTAACCACTGTAGATCCTTATTATAAAAAGTATTTGGACGCAGAATCTATTAATTCACTTTCAAATAATTATAGTAATAATTCTCCCATTTTGGCATTGATTCAGTCATTTGGAGGAGTATTGCCACAATTCTCCAATATCGTGAATGGCGTAGGGCTATTTGGAAATACGGTGACGGATAGAAAACGAATAACAATTAAGCCCTTAGCAAAATAAGATGAAGAAAAAAGTTGTTCTTTTAAAATCATTTGGTTGGTTGTTGCTTTGGGTTAGTTGCTTTACAATACTGAATGCGCAAGAAACAGAACTCCGTTATAAAGTTCTTGGAAAAATCATCGATGCCAAAACCAAAAAAGGAATAAAGAAAATTCCGATGAAAGTACTTCCTTTCAACCGGGTAGTTGAAACCGATGATAACGGGGCGTTTCTGTTTAATATGCCAAAAGGCAAGTATTCGTTTGTAACGGATTATTACCCATTTGTAAAACAGGAAGTAAAACTTAATTTACAGTCGGATACTACTATTTTAATTGAACTTCATACCATTCAGGGTGTAAACTACCTGAGCGAGGTAGAAGTTCTCAGCTCCAAACCGGCCACTGAAAAACCTGCATCATTGGAACAAATTGAAGGTAGGCAACTTAAAACTCTACCCGCCATAATAGGTGAACGTGATATTCTGAAAGCATTCGGACTTACAGCCGGTGTTACTTCAAGCAGTGAAGGATCTGCCGATATGCAGGTAAGAGGTGGCTTGCATGGACAAAACCTGTATCTGTTGGATGGTATTCCGTTGTATTCTACCGAACACTTTTTCGGAATGGTTTCGGTCTATAACCCTACCATTATTAAAAGTGCCAAATTGTATAAATCTGATTTCCCGGCAGAATATGGTGGTAAAATATCTTCGGTGGTCAATGTTCAGACAGAAGATGCCAATTTAAAGAAATTCAAGGGAGAAGTTGAAGTAGGTATGCTTACCAGCAAACTGGCGTTGAATATCCCACTGGTATCTGATAAACTGGCATTATCAGTTGCCGGACGTATTTCAAATTATAGTATTATCGATCTGGTTTCCCCGCTTCTTCCTGAATCTGCCGGAACTCGGTTTGCAGTTCACTTTGGGGATATTAATGCGAATCTGGTTTGGAAATTGTCGAATACGGATAAACTAAAACTGACTTTTCTGAGCAATACGGATGGTATTGAAGTGCAAAATAAGTATGATAATGAAAAAAACAAGTTTTGGACCAAAAATAATCAACAAAATCTTGGATTAAACTGGTACAAAACAATTTCCGAAAAAGCGGACAACCATTTACTGGTTTATGCCGATAATTATGGATATGATACAGGTAATTCAGTACAGTATATTTCAACTAACCAAAATCTGATTGGACAAGTGCTGACGGGTATAAACTCTATGGGATTAGTTGATAAATTTAATTATCATATCTCTGACAAATTGAATCTGAATGCCGGTGCATCCTTTAAATCCTATGGCTTTTCACCTATTCAAGTAAATGTTAATGATTCAACGGTAAATGCGGTGAAACCTTCAGACCAAGTCATGTTAAACGAAGAAGTTGTTTTTACAGAAGGTAATTATCAATTGGCAAAACAACAGCAACTTACAGTTGGATTACGCTTAAGTGCTATTGGAAATAAGGATAAAACCTTTACCAACCTTGAACCCCGGATTGGTTATCATGGCATATTTGCCAATGACTTTTCCATCAGTGCATCCGTTGGGAGAATGACCCAGCCTGTTCATCGGGTTGCCAATTCAGGATTAGGTTTCCCTTTCGAAATGTTTTATCCATCGAGTGCTATTCTTTCGCCTGAAAGTTCCTGGAACTTTTCACTTGGAGGTGCGAAGGATTTTTCGTGGAATAACAGACAGTTGTCAATAAAAGTAGATGCATGGTACAAAACCATGGAAAACATAGTTGAATTTCAGGATGGTTACGATATGAATTATGTAACTAATTATGCTATGCAAGCAAATACTACCCTGAGTACAGATAAATTTCTCGCGCAGGGTAATGGAAAAGCGTACGGAATTGATTTCTCTGCAAATTATACTATCAAAAAACTGAAACTGACTGCCGATTATACGTTGATGAGAGCAATATGCCAGTTTGACCAGTCAAACTATGGACGACCATTTGACGCTTCAACAGATATAAGGAATTCACTTTCGCTTACTTCGGAAATTAAGCTTTCCGACTCGTGGTCATTTTGTGCCACTTGGCAATATAATTCAGGAAAACCAATAACAGTACCAACTTATATTTTTGCTAATCCGACGACCAATCCGCACTTTTATGATTACACGGATATTAATTTTCAGCAAGTCATAACCGAGCGAAACAATTACCGGACAAAACCCTTTCATCGGTTGGATGTTTCGTTTAATCACAATTACAAAACCCGAAAGAAACATTTGGATGCAAGCATCTCATTAGGTATTTACAACGTATATAATCAGGCAAATCCATTCATATACTATATAGACAATGTTCAAAACCCAGACAAAACCTATACCCCGGTATTGAAATCAATGTCTTTGTTCCCGATATTACCTTCATTTAGCTGGTCGGTGAAGTTTTAAACGCATCATCATTTTCGTCTAATGGCAATTAAATTTTATTTTATACTTTTGAAGAAAAAAGCAAATTTCAATTATCTAGTCTCCTTCGAAACATCAATTTATTTATTTTGGATGCTAAGACCTAAAGTCGCAAAACCTTGAATTACAATGCATATTATTTGAAACGTCTTAGTAAACCTTGTCCTTACGGATATGTTTATTCAATGAGCAAAAAGTGGCGCTGGTTGGTAGGAACCCATGCGAATAGTTGTGAATAAATCCGAGGGGACGAAGATTTCAAAGTATTATACAAATATTTTTACACCTATTTCCTGCAATTTTTCCCGTATCTTTCCTGAAATTTTGCAAGTTGTTTTCAAATAAACATATTAATTTTTTAAATCATTACAAAATAGTTCACTAAAGTGATGTTTTGTATGAGATCAACTCTGACAAACTAAAGGAACAACTTAAGTTTGCCGATTTTAAAAATATTCGGTCAGTTATCAGAAATGACAAACAAACCGATATTTTTGTTACAATAACAAAAGTATTTGGTAAAAAAGAAACCTACCATTTAGAGGCAATGCACTACATTTGAAGCATCTTAAATTCTATTACAAGCAACAATGAATCACGAATTTTTAAAATCAAACGCTAAAAAAATATCCATTCGGTTTATTCTCCTTTCCGTCCTCTCATTTTGCATAATATTTTCGGGATTTGCCGCCGAAAAAAAAATTGATCTAAGTGGAAAATGGTCAGTAAAGCTCGATTCAGCTGATATTGGAATTTCACAGAAGTGGTTTTTGACTACTTTTTCTGAAAAAATGGATCTTCCGGGAACAACCGATGACGCCCAAATGGGAATTCCAAACACGCTTCTTCCCAAATTGGAGAAGCCTCAAATATTGCATCTTACCCGTAAAAATAGCTATGTGGGTGTAGCTTGGTATAGTCGAAGCTTTTCTATTCCTGCCGATTGGAAAAACAAGCAAATTACACTAAAACTTGAACGGGTAATTTGGCAAACCCGCGTCTGGATAGATGGGAAAGAAGTGCCAACAATGCAGGAAAGCCTTACCACACCTCATTATTTTGACTTGTCAAAATATTTGCCGGCAGGAAATCACAAGATTACCATTCGAGTTGATAATCGCAAAAAATACGACATTTCGGTGAATGACATGGCGCATGCCTATACCAATGAAACACAGATTATGTGGAATGGAATTATAGGTGAAATAAGCTGTACCTCGGCGGATAAAATCCATATTTCAGATATTCAGATTTATCCTGATATTGATAAAAAACTTGTCAGGGTTAAAGTTTCCATTTCAAATTCCACTGATTTGCCATCAAATGGTGTAATGAAGCTATTTGTTGCATCGAAGAAAATAAAATTAACTTCACTTTCATTTCCATTTCATACCAATAAATCAACTTCAATTGTTGAAATGACTTATCCGATGGGCAAAAACCCGTTGTTGTGGGACGAATTCAATCCTAATTTATATACGCTTTCAGCAGAAATAAAAGGGAAAGGCTATCAATCGACCAAAACCGCAACTTTTGGAATGCGATCATTAACGAATAAAAATGCACACATTCAAGTAAATGGACACGACATTTTTTTACGTGGCACGTTGGAATGTTCTATTTTTCCTTTGACCGGTCATCCGCCAATGGATAAACAAGGTTGGCAAAAGGTTTTTGGAACAGCTCGTGAATGGGGATTAAATCACCTGCGTTTTCATTCGTGGTGTCCGCCTGAGGCTGCCTTTGAAGTAGCTGACGAAATGGGTTTTTATTTACAAATCGAATTGCCACTTTGGTCTTTAACCGTAAACAAAGACAAGGCCACCAATGAATTTTTGTATGCCGAAGCCAATCGGATCAGCACGGCATATGGCAACCATCCATCATTTTGTTTCTGGAGTTTAGGAAATGAACTACAGCCTGATTTTAAGTTTCTGAATGCATTCGTCGATAAACTAAAATCACAGGATTCGAGACATTTATATACCTGTACAAGTTACACTTTTGAAAAAGGACATGGCGATTGGCCTGAACACAATGATGATTATTTTATAACTCAATATACCAAAAAAGGTTGGGTTCGGGGTCAGGGTATCTTTGGCAGTGAATCACCGCGGTTTGATAAAGATTATTCGACCGCCATCGACAGTATTCCGGTACCCATTATCACGCACGAAATTGGTCAGTATTCGGTATATCCAAATGTCAAAGAAATAGACAAATATACCGGAGTACTTGATCCTCTCAATTTCAAAGCAGTCAAAGCCGACCTCCAACATAAAAATCTTCTGAACAAAGCAACTGATTATTTGATGGCATCAGGACAATTTGCAGCCATCCTTTATAAAGAAGAAATTGAACGTGCCTTAAAAACGAAAGGATTGAGCGGATTCCAGTTGCTCGATTTGCAGGATTATCCCGGGCAGGGAACGGCTTTGGTTGGATTAGTGGATGCATTTTGGGATAGTAAAGGAATAATTTCACCAACTGAATTTCGTGAATTTTGCGCTTCGGTTGTGCCTTTGGCTCGTTTTCCAAAGGCGGTTTTTCTGAATAACGAAACATTTCATGCTGAACTTGAGTTGGCAAATTATTCTAACGAAGAATTTAAAGGGAAAAAAGCAGTTTGGGAATTGACTGATAAATCCGGTAAAGTTTTAAAAACAGGTTTTTTGATCATTCATAATTCAGGATTGGGTAACGTGAACAAAATTGGGGATGTTTCATGTCCGTTATCATTTGCAATTGAAGCTAAACAGCTGAAATTTAGTCTAAAAATAGAGGATACAGCTTATCAGAACAGTTGGAAATTGTGGGTTTATCCCGTTGATGCAAAACCCGAATTGGGGAACGTGGTTTACACACGTGTTGCTTCCGAAGCCGAAAAGGCATTGGCACAAGGCAAAACCGTGCTTTATAATCCCGATTGGAAAAAGTTGAAAGGCATTGAAGGCAAATTTCTTCCGGTATTTTGGAGTCCGGTTCACTTTCCAAAACAAGCGGCAACTATGGGTGTACTTTGTAATCCGAATGATCCGGCTTTGGCAGAGTTCCCAACCGATATGCATTCCGATTGGCAATGGTGGGATTTGAACACAAATTCTACTACTTTGGTTATTGACAGCATTCCACAGGTACATCCCATCGTCGAAATGATTGATAACTGGGTGAATAATCGCCGTTTGGCATCGGTTTTCGAAGCAAAAGTCGGCAATGGGAAACTGCTGTATTCTACAATCGATTTGAATACAAATTTAGATCATCGCCCGCAAGCCAAACAAATGCTGATCAGTCTTTTAGATTACATGAATAGTCCGGCTTTCCATCCTTCCGGCAAAGTCCCATTTTCAGAACTACTTCAATTTGAATCCGAAGTGAGTTTGGATAAAAAAACGCAGGCAACGGATATTTATTAGGAAAATTTGCAGGTTATCATTCTGAAAAATAATAATATTGCTTGGTTCGCTTCTCATTGTTATTTTCCGGATTCAAGTGAGAATAAAGCGTATCAGTAATGCATCATGTACAAATCGAGAATTTAGATCTCGACAAAAGCGAACCCGTTGACGCTGTCCATCTTGGGCTAACAAAAAAAACTAAATACTTGAAATTAAATAGATTGAATTCTTGTTTTAGATTTTTATGGAAAGCAAATGGGTCGAAAGGAAGCAATAAGATAGTCTTGAAAAAAGAATTATCCTAATCAGTGTTACAACATTTATATCAATTGGTAGAATAACGAAAATTTCGTCAGGGTAATACATCTATTTTTGCAACAACTAATACTGTAAAAATGTGAAAAAACACTACCGTTTCCTCATACTTCTTGCATTTGTTTTTTTCAGTCTCACGAAAGCAACAGCACAAGCAATTAATTACGGTCCGTATAAATTGTTTTCGTCCTGTTCGTTCAATACCGATGGCACTGATTCGTTGGGGAATGATAATTTATTGATTAAAAATGCCACCATTATAGATGATCCGCAACGGGGGAAAGTGGTTTCGATCAGCAAATCGAATATGGGCTATTTGGAATACGAAAAAACACCTTTATTAGTTGATACTTTTACGGTTGCTTTTTGGTACT
The DNA here is from genome assembly GCA_021779195.1 of Bacteroidota bacterium. GTDB lineage: Bacteria > Bacteroidota > Bacteroidia > Bacteroidales > Paludibacteraceae > Paludibacter. The sequence continues at coordinate 23,951 of JAJYBB010000003.1, forward strand.
ATTGGGATCAGGAAAACAATGACACACAGTGGCAAAGCATTTTTATATTTACTAAACAAGCGATAACAAATACTCATTTTTATTTAACTCCCTGTGCTTGGAATACTACCGGAGTATCCATGGTAGTGGGCAGTAAAGCTTCAGCCAATGTATGGCAATCGTTAAATGCAACTTCATATCATCTTCAGACCAACCATTGGTATCACATTGCCGTTACAGTTCAAGGAAGTACAGTAAGTACCTACATTGATGGTGAATTAACAGCTACGGGAACTATAACGGCTACTCCTGTTAACGTGGGAGCTGAGAAATACTATTTTGGTGCCGATCCTGATTTGAATAAAATACCACAAACTGCCCGTTTTGATGATATAAAAATATTTCATCAGGTTTTGCTTGGGAATCAGATAAAAGCACTTTTCAAAGGGCAACCCATTCCGGCACCGATTGGTCCCTTGGATTTTGTAAAACTGACAGTCAATTTAAAAGCAAATGATGCGGATTATATTTTCCTGTCACCGAATCCGATAAGCACAACTGTTTCAGTTTATAGTATTTTATCCCAGCCGGTTTCAGTTGTTTTGAAAGAAATGATTACTACCGATGATTACAAGCCCATCAGGGTGGACAGTTCATTGGTGGTTGTCAATCCTGGAAATAATACGTTTAATTTCAGTTACAAGGCCACCAATCCTGGTTTTTATCGTTATACAGCTTATCTCGAAAAAGACGGTTACAAAGGCGATTCGAGGAAAATGAATGTGGGATTTGAACCTGAAAAAATTATTTCGCCGGTTGACACTTTGCCTGGTTTTACCGCATTTTGGGATGATACACGGAAACAACTTGATGCCATTGCCCCCAATTATGTTGTAACCAAAGATGCAACTTTGTCCAGCGCACAACGGAATATCTATGTTGTTGAAATGACTTCATTCAATAACGAGCGTATAAAAGGATATTATGCAGAACCCACGAAACCGGGTAAATATCCGGTAAATATGGTTTTTATGGGCTACGGTGTAGCCGCTTTTGCACCCTCAAATGTTGATAATGGTTTTGCCGAATTTATTGTTTCAGCCAGAGGTCAGGGGCTAAATGTACCTTCAGGGCAAAATTACTGGCAAGGTAAGTATGGTGATTATCTGACCTATGGCCTTGATTCAAAAGAAAATTATTTTTATCGTGGTGCATTTATGGATTTGATCCGGGCGGTTGATTTTGTTTGTACCAGAGCCGAGGTTGATACAACACAAATTGTTGCTCAGGGAATCAGTCAAGGTGGTGGATATACTTTTGCTGTTTCGGCACTCGATAAACGTATCAAAGCTTGCGTTCCTCAGATTCCATTTCTCTCCGATTGGCGTGATTATTTTAATATCGTGCCCTGGCCTGCAAGTAATTTCAGCACCTATCTGAGTCAACATCCTGAATCTTCGTGGGATAAAATCTTTTCGGTATTAAGCTATTTCGATATTAAGAATTTAGCAGGAATGATTAAGTGTCCGTTACTTATGTGTACAGGGGTGCAAGACGAAACTTGTCCCGATCATATCAATTTTGCGGCATATAATCAGGTGAAAACCGATAAAAGTTACATTTCATATCCATTAAACGGACATGCTGTGTCTTCGGATTTTACCACGTACTCATGGCAATGGTTAAGGTCAAAATTAGCAGTGCTTTCGCCAAATGCACTCCCTCTCACACAAGAAGAAAAAATACATGTTTTTCCCAATCCATTCACCGATAGTATTTCAATATCAGGATTAGCTATGAAAACAGTCAAACTTCTCGATGAAAAAGGAGTTGAACAACCGATTAAGATTTCTTCGGTAAATAATGGTTGGAAAATAAATACTTCAGCTTTAAAAAAGGGGGTTTATTTAGTCTCTGTTCAAACTGATACAGGCATTGTTTCGAGAAAAATTCTTAAATAGTCGTTTTACATTTATTTTAAAATAAACAATATGAAGTTAGTATTTATTGGGTGCCGCTTATTTTTTGAAAGATATTCCATATGATAGAAATATCATCTATTTTTGAGTCATTATCTTTAGTATATCAAAAAACCATATAAGTGTTACAACTAAAAACAAAAAAAATGAAGAAATTATCACTTTTTTTCTTTTCTTTGACCCTAATATCTCCTTTGTGGGCTGTTAATACCGTTTTACTTGATTTTGAATCAAGTACAGTCCCACCAAGTGTTTCATCGTGGTTAAATTATTCAAATCTCGGGACAGCTGCTTCGGTTTGGTCTGCTCCAAATCCTGCACCGACCGATCCTGTAAATTCTACGGCAAACTGTTATCAAATTACTAAACAAGTCAATGATCCTTACTGGACAGGATTGGAGGTAAATTTAACGACACCCATAGCTATAACATCTACCAATCAATATCTTCATGTATTGGTTTTTAAAAATTCAACATCGCGAATTGCACTTACCTACACTCCTGTTGGAGGGACACAAAGCGCTGATACATGGGTTTCGAACAGCACCGCCGGTTCTTGGATAGATTACGTGTTAAGCATTCCCGTTGGAACGAATTTAAAAACATTTGCCATTAAAATTGCCGATGATCCGGGTGTGTATTATTTCGATCAAATCATGCTTTCCGATAATCCGGCATCATTGACAAAAACACCACTCAGCATTGATCCGACTATAAAAAGTCAGGTCATAGAAGGTTGGGGAGCATCACTCTGTTGGTGGGCGAATATCATGGGCGGATTTTCTGATTCAAAGATTAAAACTATTTGCGATTGGGTTACCGATCCGGTGAACGGATTGAATATGAATATTTTTAGATTTAATATTGGTGGTGGTGATGATCCTACCCATAATCACATGCGTACCGATGGTGGCGCCATGCCCGGTTATAAAGCTTCATTGACGGCACCATATGATTGGACACAGGATGCTAATCAGCGAAAGATTTTGCAACAACTTATTGCATCTCGCATTGCCAAGGCAGGTGTAAACGATATTCAGATTATTGGTTTCTCGAATTCACCTCCTTACTGGATGACCGTAAGTGGCTGTTCAGCAGGAAACACGGCTGATAATTCGACCAATCTAAGGTCGGATATGTTTGGGGAGTTTGCTGATTACTTAACTGAAGTTGTAAAACATTACCATGATAGTCTGGGAATTACCTTTAATTATATTGAGCCTTTTAACGAACCTGATGTAAATTGGAAAGCATTTGGAGGTCAAGAGGGTTGTTATATATCAAATACTGACCAATTAGCAATAATTCGTAATCTATATACTAAACTTTCTGACAAAAATATGTTGTCCTATTGTCAGATTACAGCCAATGATGCAAACAATATAGATAATTGCTATAATACACTCGGAGTATATAATTCAGCCGGTGATATTTTGTCAAAATTTGGACTAGTATCTGTTCACACTTATGGAGGTAACAATAGACAGTTATTAGCAAGTTGGGCAAAAACAAATAATAAAAAACTTTGGCAATCGGAATCTGGACCTATTTGGGTGGGTGGAACCAACGAACACCAAATTATGGTTATGTCCGATCGAATAATAACCGATATGCGCGACTTAAAATGCACGACTTGGAATGATTGGCAAATAGGGGGAGATGGAGCTACGAATAATCCTTGGGCACTGATTGTGAGCACGTATAGTAATAATTTAAACCCAATAACAAAAGGAATTGCATTCTATATCCGTTCGCAGTTTAGCCGCTATCTTAAACCTGGTTATACAGTTATTTCTAATAATCTAAGTAATGTTTTAACGGCAATGAGTCCTGATGAAAAAACTTTGGTAATCGTTGTGAGCAATCAAAATACGTACACACAAAAATATGCGATTGATTTATCTAACTTTTCCAACTTTGGAAAAGTGCAAGAAATTCGCACGTTTGTTCAGGAAACATTGAACGTTAAGAATTACTTGACACTTTTTAATCTCACTGGAAATTCTTTTGATTATGATGCCTCGTCCGAATCAGTAACAACCTTTGTAGTCCCCATAAATCAAACCCCACAGGCAATAACTGACGTAAAAAATGACATTGGGAATTTTTATTATTCAAACCGAGTTTTATATACGAACTTTCAGACAAGTGAACCAGTAAATTTCTCCATATACAATAGTTTAGGACAGATGGTAACCAAATTGAATCAAGTGCCGCCAATGGGAAACATGCCCTTAAATTTAAAAAACGGATTTTATATCCTTAATTTAAAGATTGGAAATGAATTCATTTCAAAAAAAATTCAAGTATTTTGATTATTAGGTTAAATACAAGACTTTGATACAATTCTAATATCTTTTGATACAATACTGAAATCGGAATACATATGGATATCATAACTTTGTATAACATTTTATCAATAAAGATTCGAAATTAAATAAACAGAACTATTAATTTAAAATTCTACATTTTATGAAAAAACTAATTCTACTTTCGATGGCAATTTCTTGCCTTGGTGTACTCTCAGCTCAAACTGAGACTAAACTCTTTACTGGAGATACAACTCCCAGTCAATTCTCATATATGGATTTAGATCCATGGTCGTTAACCCAAATGAAGACCGAAGGTGACTATGTTAATTTCGGAACAGATGCTGCTCCCGCTTTTACAGAAATAGCAACAAATCCAGACAAAACCGGATTGGATGCAACAGACAAAGCTCTGCATTTGACTTCACTAAAAGGACACAGTTGGTGGCCTGATTTTTTAGAATTCACGTTGACCGCACCAATTACTATTACCGCAAGCAACCGGTATTTGCACTTTTATCATTACCGCGAAAACCTGAATGCAGGTTTTAGTGTAAATATAAATGTTACAGAGCCGTTACAAGATGCAGACAAAGGTACTAAACGTTTTGATATGCAACTTACAACTGCAGGAAAATGGGAAGATGTGGTTGTAGATTTAAACTGGTTTTTAACCAATAATGTTCCGCTTTCATCGATTTGTATTTTGATGGATACAAACTGGGGTGCAGCAGCAGAACCTGTAACAAACTATTATTTTGACGAAGTAGTATTGAACGACAGTAAACTACCACGTGGAATTAATATTTTACCCGACAGCACTATGTCTCTATTTTATGGGAATACCAGTTCGTACAATAAATGGGTAAAAGCATTGGATACTCAGAATGCTGAGAATACTGATACAATAATAGCCAATCCATTTACAACTCAGACTGCTGTTCTGAATTCTCCTAAAGTATTGAGATTCAATAAAAGTGCAAATGCAGCTTGGTGGCAAGGTCTGCGAACTGTGTTACCTGGAGTTTTACCTGTTGGTGTTAATGGAGCAACCAATTATTTGCACGTGATGGTCAATATTCCGACAATGGATCCGCTTCAAGATCCTTATGTAGTTCAATTAAATGCTAAGGATTTTTCCGGAAATCAAATAGATAGTGGAGACTTTCTGAAGTATTATAGCACAGATGCAGGCAATTGGGTTGACATGGTGTTGGATGTTACCTCGCTCGGTTATATTCAGGAATTTACGGTTCGGTTTGATTTACGACGCGATGCTTCGGCAAATCTTATAAATTCTCCGGCTGGTACATTCTATATGGATGCGGCGTCAATTAATACTGATCCAAATCAGCGAACAGTAGTAACGGCTCCAACTGCAGTAAAAAATCCACTCAACAATCCGATTAAAGTATATGCTGCTCAACGGAACATTTACGTTGAAGGTCCAAATCTATCTTCAATTACAGTCTTCGATGTTTTAGGAAAATTCGTAGCACAAATACAAGTAAATCAACTCAAATCGCAATTACCTGTTGTTCATGGCGGTATTTATTTAGTTAAAACTACTACCAACAATGGAGAAATATCAACTTCAAAAGTTTTAGTAGAATAAAAAAGATGGTTGGCTTTTTATTAGGGAGAGTTTTCAGACTCTCCCTAATTTAAAAGTATATTGAATATTTGAGTTCTCTGTAGTATTATTTCATTAAATTTTAGATACTTATGAAAATTGCACACGAAAGAAATTTCTTTCAGGTTTTTCTTTTTGCCTTTTCCTCCTTTTTTTTTATATTTTCGGGAACTTCATGCCAAAAAGACCCTGTAAATGACACCACTACTAAGCTTATTGGAACTTGGCATCAAACTGCCCGTTTAGTTGGCGGTACTTCGGCAACAATAGATAGCACCCGCCTGTTAATGCAAATCAATGCAAATCAAATTTGCGTGCTTTGTGATTCTTCTGCTTTAGCAGTCAAGAACAAAACAATTGTTTCACGTTCAGGATGGAGTTTTAGCGGAGGTTTATTTAACTTAGCTGTCGATTTACCCGCATCTTGGAAACCGACTTTCAACAGCAACACCCTAATTTTAGAACGAACCGACTTTAGCACAACCGGCTCCATTATTAAAACCTCACTCACCTTTCAACGAGTACCAAATATCCTTTTCAATTAATCAAAATAATATACATGAAAACAGTATTTAAACTTTTGATTCTTTCCGTACCATTCATCTTTTCAGCGTGTAAGCAGGATAATTTTAATCAAAATCTCGTTTCAGGCTTGTGGAAACAGGTTTCAGTTACCGAAGATGGAGTTGAAATGACCCTAAAACCGGAGCAATCCGTATGTGAATTATTAATTGATGCGAATGGAGCATATCGTTGTTACCATCAATCCTTCAAATCGTATAATAATGGCAACGGACCCACTTCGTTTTACGGCACCTGGAGCGTGCTTGATGGGAAATGGATCAATTTCAGCACCGATAAATGGCAATTAATCGCTCCTTTAAGAACTGACAGCGATAAAGTGATACTAACCTATAAAAATGGAGTCATTGATACGTTAACAACGGTTCAAAAACAATGGGCGCAATATCATATTCAATCCCGTTTCACCATCCTGCAATTATCAAATACAGATATGGAAATACGATTGAAAACGTTTGTTGGAGAAAAGAAATATGCGCTACTCTTTGCTCCTGATCCTGCTGATTTTATTGAATTAAAACCGGCTCCGGCAGGTAAAGCTATTTATATTCCAAAATTAGTTACAGACCAGAATTATTGGATGATCAAAAATGAATTACAGACCTTGAAAACGTATGTTTTCAAGTTCAAGAAAGAAACCTATTGACAAAAATGCAAAAGATCATATTTATGAAGAAAATCATATTTCTTTCACTAATTAGCCTTCTTTTCATAAGCTCGGTTCAGGCTCAGCAGTTACAAAAAGTTACCGGCAAAGTAACTGACATAAAAACCGGAGATGAATTAATTGGAGTCAATGTGAAAATTAAAGGAACGAGTACGGTAACTATCACAGATTTGTCAGGAAATTTTTCGATTGAAGTAAAAAATCCTGCCACTGATATTTTAGTTTTTTCATATGTAGGTTATGAAGAATTAGAAATTCCTATAAAAAGCAAAGCGACTATCAACGTTCAAATGAGTGATGAAAGTAAACAATTAAACGAACTTGTTGTCGTTGGTTATGGTTCGCAAAAGAAGGAATCAGTAGTAGGTTCCATTTCATCTATCAGCAACAAAACACTTGTAAGCTCGCCTGTATCCAATATATCTCAGTCATTAGCGGGTAAATTAGCAGGCGTACAGATTGTTCAACCTTCAGGTGAAGTTGGTAGTGATGCAGCCAGCATATATATTCGTGGTATGGCAACCTGGAATGATGCCTCTCCGTTGATAGTTGTGGATGGCATTGTCAGAGCTTCGTTTGATAAAATTGATCCAAACGAAATAGGATCCATTAATATACTTAAAGATGCTTCAGCCACAGCAGTTTATGGCGTAAAAGGAGCAAACGGCGTAATAATAATTACTACCAAAAGAGGTGAATTAGGGAAACCAAAAATTTCAATCACTGCTCAAACCGCCATTACGCAACCAATCAATATTCCCCAGCCACTTGGAGCTTACGATGCTACAAGTCTTTTGTATTTACAAGATTGGGGGCAATACAGAGCTAGAACTCCACAGACTAAAGGTGGTACATTGGCTTATGATTTATTGTTGTATCGCACTGGAGCTTCTCCTTGGACACATCCTGATATAAATTGGGTGAATGCCATTATGAAACCTGCTTCAACTCAGCAACAATACAATATTAATATTTCGGGAGGCACTAAAACGGTTCGATATTTTGTATCCGGTGGATTTATTAATCAAAACGGGTTTTACAAAAACGATAATATGACGGATTATTCCCGTTTCAATTTCCGGAGTAATTTAGATGTTGATGTAACTAAAGAGTTTTCAGCCTCAATAAATATAGGTTCACGCGTGGAAAATCTTAATTCACCTACCAGCACCATTTGGAATAGTTGGGGCATTTATCGAGGTGCATTTGCTACATCGGGACGTATATATCCCATATATAATCCTGATGGTTCTTATGCAGGAAACGGGAGCAACCTCGAAGCAAGCTTATTGGAATCAGGTATATACAAAGATGTGAAAAGTACACTTGAATCAAGTATTAGCTTAAATTATAAACTTGATTTTATCACAAAAGGGCTTTCGGCTAAAGCACAAGTTTCATTCGATACACAGGGAGAGAATGGTCGTTCATGGACAAAATCGGTTGCTCAATATGTCTATACCCAAAGCACAGATTCTTATCAACAATTTGGTGAAAACCGTCCGCTGTCTTATAACGGTGTTCAACAAAACAACAGTTGGTACAAGTTTTACATGGAAGCCGGATTGAATTATAACCGCACTTTTGGTAAACATTCCGTTACTGGGCTGCTTTTGGCTGATAGAAACGAATTGGTTAATAATGCAGAAGTCCCCTATCGCGATCAGGGATTAGTGGGTCGTATTACGTATGATTACGATAAACGTTATTTTGGGGAATTTAACGTAGGGTATAATGGTTCCGAAAATTTTCCAAGTAACAATCGGTACGGACTTTTTCCTGCTTTTGCAGCCGGTTGGCTTATCAGTAATGAAGATTTTATTGCCAATGGTTCACTTTCAAATATTATTACCAATTTAAAGCTCAGAGCATCATTGGGTTGGGTTGGTAACGACAAATTATCAGTTAATGGTGTACCTCAACGATTTATTTATTTGCAACAATTTAATAACGGAGGAGGATATACTTTTGGTACCGGAGATAATTATTACCCGGGGATTCAACAAGGAACAATTGCAAATCCAAATGTACAATGGGAAGTAGCTCGCAAAGAAAATATTGGGTTGGATGCCGAATTTTTCAAAGGATTACTTGGACTTACTTTTGATTATTTTTACGAGTACAGAAATAATATTTTAACAGACATCTCAGCAGTTATGCCACAATATGTAGGAGCATCATTTTATGCTGCAAATATTGGAGAAACGAATAACCAAGGAATTGAAATTGAATTGAAACATAATCTGAGAGTAAATAAGAATTTCAATTACTTCGTGACTGGTAATTTTACATACAATGTAAATAAGGTGCTGAAAAAAGCTGACCCGCTAGGTTTATTGCCTTATCAAAAAGAAGAAGGGTATCCAATTGGAACACCCTTAATGTGGACAAATACTGGATACTTCAATAGTTATCAAGAGATTCAAAATAGCCCAACGCAATTAGGCGTTAACAATGGAATACCTGGGAATATTGAAATAATCCCGGGTGACTTGAAGTTTCTTGATTTTAACCATGATGGTGTCATCAATCAGGCTGATGCGTATCGTCAGGGTTATGGCACTGTACCTCAAATTCAATATGGTGTAACATTGGGATGCAACTGGAATTCATTTGATTTTTCTATTCTTTTTCAAGGATCTGCCAATGCATTATTTATGAAACAGTGGGAAATTATGTGGGCATTTTCAAACAACGACAATGTATTCGAAAAACATAATTATTATTGGGCACCCGAAATTGCAAGCTCAGCTCAATTTACACGCTTTTATGGAAAATCATGGGTAAATAACGAACGTTATTATTCGACTTATGAAGCCGGTTCGGGTAATTACCTGCGGATTAAAAATGTCGAAATAGGATATACATTACCCTCACCACTTATTAGAAAAGTTGGAATGACAAGTGCCCGACTGTATCTTTCGTCTATTAATACTTATATGTGGTCGGTTGAAAAATATCTTGATCCCGATAACAGAAACACACGTGGGGGCCAAATGCCTGCAACCAGAGCCTTTAATATAGGGTTAAATCTTAATTTTTAAATGAAACACAACATGAAGACTATTAAATATATTTTCTTTTTGCTGGTATTGGGAATTACTGCCTGCGATAATTTTCTAAATGTTGCACCCGATGTAAACCTGAATGAGGACAAAGTCTTTACCAATTTTGTTAATGCTCAGGCTTTTCAGGCAGATATTTACAGCGGGTTAACCCAACGGTTCAATGCAATTGGGTCCTATTTACCTGTTCCCATGTCATCTGCCTCGGATGAATCTGAGTCAAATGCCGGATATTTCGGTACAAAACCATTCAATATGGGAAATTACGATGGCGTTGATGCCAATATTAGCTTTTATTATACAGCAATTCGGAAAGCCAATTTATTTTTGAAAAATGCAAATCGGATACCTTATCCCGATGCGCTGACAAGACAGAAGATGGTTGGTGAAGTATATTTCTTGCGCGCCTTTTATTTTAATGAAATGCTAAAGCGATTTGGTGGAATGCCTATCCTCACTGAAAAGGATGGATTGTTTGTTCCGGGAGATAATTTAATGCGCCCCCGAAACACCTATCGCGAATGCTTTGCTTTTATCATGAATGATTTAAAAATGGCCATAGATTCATTACCGGTTACATTGAATACCAACGACTATGGACGGGCTACCAAAGGAGCCGCCATGGCATTAAAAGCTCGCGTATTATTGTATGCTGCAAGCCCGCTCTTCAGCAAACCATCTGGGATATGGGGAATGGGTGGAACGATAGATGACTGGTACGAGAAAGATGGAAAAACATGGTGGCTGAAGGCAGCTGAAGCAGCTAAAGCAGTGATCGATCTGAAAGATGCAAATGGGACTCCTGTTTATGCACTTTACCAGACCGGAGCAGCGAATAAAGCAGATGATTATCAAAATTTATTTTTTAAACGGAGGGAACAAGGCAATAACGAGATTATTTTTTACAAACACGAAGCACCTGTAGGATTTGGCGACCCACAAATTAATGTCTGGATGCCCAATGGGGATTTTGGAGGTAGTGGCGCGGTAGAACCTACCAATAATTTTGTGAAGCTTTTCGAAATGTCGAATGGAAAATATATCGATGAGCCCGGTTCGGGCTACGACCCTGCAAATCCATACATAAACAGAGATCCAAGATTCTATAAAACAATCATTTATCAGGGATGTACTTGGCAGGGAGCAAAGGTGGACATGTCGACAACTACCACTCAATTCCCTGCAGGAACTTTTTTAACAGGCTATTTTGTACGTAAATATTTGCCAGAAGAAGTGAAAAAAAATACCACCACGACCTCGTATCACAATTGGATTTATTTCCGGTTAGCCGAAATGTATCTGGATTATGCCGAAGCGCTCAACGAAGTGTACGGACCTGATAATAACGGAGGATTAGGTTTAACAGCCCGTCAAGCTGTTAACACGGTTAGAAGTCGTTCAGGCGTCGTTGATTTACCAGTTGATTTAACAAGTGATAAGCCAAGCATGCGGATAAGAATTCAACGCGAAAGGGCAATTGAACTCAGTTTCGAAGAGCAACGATGGTGGGATGCCCGCAGGTGGAGCACCGGAGATCAGGGCGAACTAGCTTCTAAATGGTTTGGGTGCCCGTTTTATCGTGTTACCATAACGAAGACGGGCAATAATGTTTCCTATAATGAAGATACATACTTTACACGTATTTATCAGCCTCACAATAATTTGTACGAAATACCAACCGGAGAGATGTACAAGAATCCATTATTTGTACAAAATCCGGGTTATTAAATCTATTCAGTCACATCGAAAATAAAATTTATTATGATGACCATAAAGAAAAAACCGGAAATACTACTCTTGTCAATATTTTTCCTGTTCTCAATTGTTACTCACGCGCAGGATAACACTACTGTAAAAGGTAGAATTACCGATAAATCGGGTAATCCTATCGGCAATGTTGTCGTATCCGTTTTGGATGATTTTACGCAGGTTTCTTCGGATAATGTAGGAAATTTCTCAATAACTTCCGCACCGGGAAAAGTACTGTTATTTAGTAAAATAGGATTTAAGAGCTTAAGATATGAGGTTAAAAACCGAACAGGCAATGAAATTCAACTTGAGCGTCAAACTCAGGAGCAGGAATATCAGGTAGCCTATGGAATGAGAACAAAATCATCACTTACTGGAGCTATCTCTACTATTTCAGCAGAGGATTTATCAAAAGCACCAGTTTCAACCTTAGGAAATGCCATTCAGGGACTTGGATCAGGTTTAACCGTTTTGCATACCGTTGGAGCAGAACCGGGATGGGATCAACCTAACATTTACATTCGCGGTGTTCAAACATTTGGAAGTGGTTCCACACCGTTGGTAATGGTTGATAATGTGGAACGCGACTTTTCCCAGTTAGACCCACAGGAAATTGAGTCATTCACAGTGCTAAAGGACGCTGCCGCAACAGCCATGTACGGAATGCGCGGTGCAAATGGTGTAATTTTAGTAACAACTAAAAAAGGGTACATAGGCAAATCGGTCATTTCATTAACTGCACAATATGGAATGCAATCACCTACACGTCTACCACAGTATGTTGGTTCTCAAGACTATGTAAGATATAGAAATCTCGCATTAAGGAATGACTACAACAAATTGTCTGATGCTGATTTTAGTACATTGTTCTTGAATAATCCTCAAAATAATCCGGCAAATTACAATGGAACAAATCCCTATTTATATCCGAATACCAATTGGTATGATTCATTTTTAAGTAATACTGCCCCACAGCAATCGTATAATTTATCATTCCGAGGAGGTTCGGAAACGGCACAATACTTTGTAATGTTGGGTGCTGTTGATCAAAAGGGTTTGTATAATTTTACCAATGTAAATCCGGGATTTTCTACCCAGAATGATTTTTCGCGCTATAATTTCAGATCGGTGGTGGATGTGAACCTAACTAAAGAGTTGAAAGTGGGCGTAAATTTGGGTGGTCGTGTTGAAAACAGACACACTCCTGGCCCTGGAGCCGGTACGATTATATCTGCACTTTCCAAATTACCGCCTACAATGCCCATTTTTAATCAGGATAATTCAGTTGCAGGTTCATCGGTTTACAATTACAACCCGTACGGAATGATTGCACAATCAGGCTTTCAGGATCGGTTTGCACGTTATTTACAAGGTACAGTTACAGCAGATTTGAAGTTGAATGTCATTCTGAAAGGACTTTCAGCCAATGGTTTATTTGGATTTGATGCCTCAAAACTTTACGGTCGCTCAAAAAGTCAAAGTTATGCTGTTTTTCAACAGAATGCCGATAACACCTATACTCAATTTGGACAAAGTACCAGTATCGATTTGAATTATTCGGGCTGGGATAGCAGTTTTGGTTTGATGCTAAATTACATGTTTGGGCTGTCGTACGATCGAAGCGTTGGGAAAAACCATTTTGCTGCGGATGTGAAATATATGCAATCGAGCATGTCAACAGATGGAGACAATCCCGATTATCGTAATCAAGGTACTTTTGGTAGAGCTACTTACACTTTTGACAAAAGGTATACTGCTGAATTTGGATTTGCATATAACGGTTCGGAAGATTTTGCAAAAGGGAAACGATTCGGTTTCTTTCCAACAATTTCTGGTGCATGGGTTATTTCCAATGAAGATTTTCTTAGGAACAACAATGTATTGAGCTTTTTGAAATTAAGAGGTTCGTATGGGAAAGTGGGAAATTCCAACATTGGAGTCGGGTATCGTTTCCCTTTTGAAACAAAATTCTATGGTGGTGGTGGTTACTATTTTGGAACAGCATCGACCGATGGATCATATGAAGGTAGAATTGCGAACCCTAATATATCATGGGAAGAAGCTTTGGATGCTAATATCGGGGCAGAAATTGGACTGTTTAAAAAATTGGATATTGACATTGATGTATTTAGCAATAATCGAACTCAAATTATTACTGACCCATCCAATATTCTGCCAAGTTTTATCGGACAGGATTTGCCTTATGTCAATAATGGTTCGGTGCTTAGTCAGGGTTTTGAAATTAGCCTAAAACACAACGATAGAATCGGTGATTTCTCGTACACCATTCAGGGAAATCTTTCATTTGCAAAAAATAAAATAACCGCCAAACAAGAAGTAGCCGGAATGAATCCATGGGAGTACCGGACTGGGCAAGCGGTCATGCAACAATGGGGATTGCAAGTAGCTCCCGATAAATTCTTTAAAGATCAGGCGGACATCAATAATTCAGCAAAATCATCCTATGGTACTGTTCAACCGGGCGATGTGAAATACGTTGATCAAAATCACGATGGAGTGATTGATAGTCAGGATTATGTTCCACTTGGGAATCCTTCTATTCCTGAATGGAATCTTGGTCTGACATTGGGATGTGAATACAAAGGATTTGATTTTAATGTTTTATTTACTGGCATTGCAAATCGTAGTGTATTTATGAATAACAATGTTTTCTGGGGAATGCAGAATAATAATAATATTACAGCTCAGGTTGCAGAAAATTCGTGGGGAGTAAGTTCAAACCCGCTCTATCCACGATTGACAACACTACTCAATCTGAATAATTATCAGCCTTCATCATTATGGTTGAAAAATGCTGATTTTTTAAGGATTCAAACGATGGAAATTGGGTATAGCTTACCAAAAAAATTGTTGAGCAAAGCCAATATCACTGAAGTAAGATTCTTTGTGAATGGATATAATCTTTTTTCGTTTGATAGTTTGGGGAAATATAACCTGAGTGCCGAAATACCAAATGCAGGTGTAACGCTTTATCCCGAAACCAGAGTAATCAATATCGGTACAAGCCTCAAATTCTAAATATATTGAAAAATATGAAAAAACGTATTCTAATTTTAGTAGCTGTCGGAACGGCATTTATAACACAGTCGTGTTCCGATTATCTTACAAAAGATGCCAATGTTAACACTACATTGAGTTATCAACAAATATTCGCTGATGTTCATTATGCCCCCGGATTTTTAGATAATATTTATAACAATATTCCAGATGGATATTCACGTTTTGGAGGGGCTATGTTGGCTGCGGCTTGTGATGAAGCAGTTTGTTCGGATGCCGGTTCTCCAATTCAATTGTTTAACACGAATGCCATTAATTCAACTACAAACCCTGATGATCAGTGGAGTAATATGTATCGTGGAATTCGTAAATGCAATATGTTCTTAAAAGAATTGGGACCTGATGGTATTATTACAAAAACAAATAGTATTCCGATGGTCGAAAATATTGGGAATACTTCTGTGAATACCCGAAATTATTATAAAGGGCAAGCATTATTTTTAAGAGCTCTGTTTCATTTTGAATTGTTGAAAAGATATGGAAATATATTTTATGTAAGTAAGGTTCTTGATCCGTTTAACGAAAATGAATTGTTTTCAGGAACACAATTGCCTTATGATCAGGTAGTAGATTCAATTGCCAATGATTGTGATTCAGCTGCCAGTTATATGCCTGCGAGCTATCCCGATGTTAGTTACGGAGGCAGGCCAGTAAGTTGGACTGCATTAGCACTGAAATCAAGGTTGTTCCTCTACGCAGCAAGTCCTCTAAATAATCCAACAAATGATTTATCAAAGTGGAAACGCGCCGCTGATGCTTCAAAGGTAATAATTGATTCAAAAAAATATTCATTGGTATCATTTAACACGATATTTTCATCGCTTTATAATTCTGAAATTATCTTTGCAACAAAAGCAACAAACAGGAATGACATTGAAACTTTTAACTATCCCGTAAGTTATCAGGGGGAAGGTTTAATGAATCCTACCGAAGATTTGGTTGAAGCTTTTGGTATGGGAGTAACCACTTATAAAAACCGGTATCTTAATTATAATCCAAATGATCCATATTGTTTAAATAGCATAAAGAAGCGAGAGGACAGATTTAAATACTCAATTTTTTACAATACCAGCAGGTTAGTGAATTTGAGTAATAAAAAAGATACCATTGTAGCTACTTATGTTGGAGGAAAAGATGGGTTGTTTTCCACACCAACAGCCACCAAAACAGGTTATTATATGAGTAAATTTATCAATTCATCAATTGATTTGAGCAAAGGTACTACGAGTTACAGGGCTTGGGTATATATGCGTTATGCAGAGATTCTCCTGAATTATGCCGAAGCACTCAACGAATATAACAATACCGGTGCAAATTTTACGGCAATTATTAATGCACTGAATTTAATTCGAAATAGGGCAAATTTGAGACCTTTTGATACTGCCGACAAGGCATTACTGCAGGATCAGAATGAAATGCGCAAATATATTAAACTAGAACGAAGACTGGAATTTGCTTTTGAAGAACAACGTTTTTGGGACTTGCGACGTTGGAAAGATGCCGAAACAGTGTTGAATCAACCTGTTCAGGGCATGCGGATAACTAAGGATGCTCAGGGAAACTATGTTTATACCGTGTTCACTGCTCAAACACGTATCTTTGAAACTAAAATGTATTGGTATCCTATTCCACGAGCAGAGATATTGAAATACAGAAGTGCCGGTAAAACGATTGTACAAAATCCGGGTTGGGAATAAGCTGGAATCCACAATTCATAATTACTTAAAATAGAACAATATGAAACAAATACTAAATATAGCCATTTTGATTAGTGTACTTGGACTGTTTTCATGCCAATCAGCTAATGATATTAGCAACAGTCTTGATCATCAGGTTCCGGATTGTAAATCGCTTACCCTTAGTGCAAATGGAAAAACCGTAGTGATTCCTGATTCAATATCCTCTTTATTGTTGTGGGGGGTGATTCCACAAACTAATCTGCAAACCATAATACTTCCAACCTTAACAGTTTCAAAAGGTGATACACTTAATGTTAGTGTTGTGATTAGTGATAATGTGGCTCTTAAAACGGCTGATTTGAGCTATACACCCTGGTTGTACGATAAGTATATTAATTTTGCAAATCCACAGGGAGATATACCTAAAACACCGAAAAGTTTTACTTTTACAGTCAAGGTAGGTGTTCCGGCGACAGCCGTTACAACTCCATGGCTTGAAGATTATTATTTTAATGATGGTTCTTCAATGAAAATAACCCAATCGTACCATAAATTAGTGTTGACGGTTATAGATGTGAATATGAATCAGCGCATAATTCCGATATTTGTAAAGGTGCAATGAGAATAATGGGGCACAAAAGCTCCATTCAACAAAAAACAGAATATTAAAATAATATTCTGTTTTTTGTTGCACGTTATCAGCTTGAAATATTGCCATCATTCTGTTTTAATGCTTCTAACATACTCACTTGGAGTCATTTTATATGTTTCTGTAAAACAAGTGGTAAAATAGGATGGAGAATTAAATCCAACATCATAACAAACTTCCGAAATGTTTTTGCCTTGAATACTTAATAACTCGCAAGCCTTTTTAAGCCGGATATTGCGTATAAATTCTCCGGTACTTTGTCCAGCAAGGGCTTTGATTTTACGGTGTAATCCCATCCGGCTGATTCCTAATTCATAAGCAAGTGAATCTCCATTGAATTCAGTCTCCATCATTCTATCTAAAATAATTGAAATCATTTTTTGCAAAAATAACTCATCAGGCGAAGCTGAAGATAAGTCGGGTTTGTGCAAATCGCCCAACGAGATTTTACGGCTGTATCTGTCTTTTAGCAATTCACGCAGTTCAATGAGTTTCGAAACCCTGACAAACAAGTGCTCAGGATGAAAGGGTTTCGTAATATAAGAATCAGCACCAATTTTCAAACCCTCAATTTTGTTTTCTATTTCCGATTTGGCGGTTAGCAAGATAATGGGAATGTGATCTGTTTCTACGGAGCTTTTAAGTCGACGGCACAGTTCTATTCCATCCATTTCGGGCATCATAATATCGCTTATAATCAAATCGTACTCATTCAACGCTATCATCTCGAGTGCAATAATTCCATTTTCGGCTTCTTCGGTTTTATAATCTATGGACAAAATACTATTGATATAACTTCGAATGTCTGCATTGTCCTCAACAATCAATATCCTTTTTTTATTTTGATTTGGGGCCTTTCGTATTGAATCATTTTCAATTGCAATTGCATCGATTTCAATCGAATGCTCGATTCCATCCTGATTCGAACTTATTTCCGATTCATCCATAAATTCACCATTTAAATACGCATTTTTCTCGATTGGGAGTGTTATTTTAAAGTTAGTTTCAACATTTGGAGTGCTTTCAACCTCAATGGTTC
This sequence comes from Bacteroidota bacterium, assembly GCA_021779195.1. Taxonomy (GTDB): domain Bacteria; phylum Bacteroidota; class Bacteroidia; order Bacteroidales; family Paludibacteraceae; genus Paludibacter. The sequence goes on from JAJYBB010000003.1 coordinate 42,359, forward strand.
CATGATGTAATTCAATCAATTTTTTTGTGAGATGCAGCCCAATTCCTGAACCTTGTTGAATGGAACCTTGATCTTTCCCTTGAAAAAATCGTTCAAAAATACTTTCTATTTCCAATGCCGGAATTCCTTTTCCGTTATCAGTTACAAGAATTTCGACGATTCTATTGTTCATCAAATCGTTTGTTAAGGAAAGCGAAAGTGTAATGCGACCATTATTTGGCGTAAATTTAAACGCATTTGAAAGTAAATTGAATAAGGATTTGTTTAAAAAATCTACATCGTACCAAGCCATCAATACTGGTTCGTGATGAAAAAATTCAAAGAGGATATTCTTCTGGATTTTTAATTCATTAAATGAAGTTACAATTTCATTCAAATTTTCTATCATATCCCGCCATTGAACTTTTAGTTTGAGTTGTCCCCGTTCCGCTTTCCTAAAATCGAGCAATTGATTTACCATTTCCAATAACCTTTTGGCATTGCGAAGAATTAAGTTTATGTGGGCTTTCTTTTCAACTTGGGTTTCCTCTTTGTGCATAATTTCGAGCGGTCCGATAATTAATGTCAATGGAGTGCGAAATTCATGCGAGATATTGGTGAAAAATTGTAATTTTTCCTGATGCAATTCTTCGTCTTTTTCACGTTTTGCCCGTTCAATTTTTAGATCATTTGAAGTCCGAATTCGTATTGTCAGAAAGACCCACACAAAATAGATAATAACGCCAGCGATACTAACGTAAATTAAATACGCCCACCAAGTTGCCCACCACGGAGGACGGATAACGATAATTATGGAAGCAATATTGGCATCGCTCCATACGGCATCGGGACTTGACGCTTTTACTTTGAAAACATATCTCCCGGGAGGTAAGTTTCTGAATGTTACATTATTTTGAACGCCTAAATGATTCCACCGCTGATCCGATCCTTCCAGAAAATAGGCATACTGAATTTTCTGATTGGCGTTGTAATTTATACCTATAAATTCTATTGTAAAAACGGATTGATTGTAATTTAACACAATTTTAGTTGCCAATGATATATTCTCTTTCAAGGGCGAAAATTTATGTCTCGATTCAGATGGCGTAATTAACTCATTAAATACCATTAATTTAGTGAAAATGACAGGAGGACATTTGTCGTTTTTAGTCACATTTGTCGGGTCAAAGATATTCAATCCGCCAAACCCGCCAAATGCCAATAATCCGCCTGCTAATTTGGTCGACGACCTGTCTGAAAATTCTCGAGCCTGTATGCCATCCTGGGTGTTGAAATTTTCAATTTCATTGGTTTTGGGATTAAGTTTCGAGATTCCCTTTGGAGTTCCAAGCCAAATACGTCCACGATTATCATTTTCTAAAGAATTGATATAATTACTGATAAGCCCATTAGAGGTCGTATAAATCTTTCCGGTCTTATTCCGTTGATTGTAAACCATCAGTCCTTCACCCGGTGTTGCCAACCATATCGTATCGCCAACGATTAAAATATCTGAAATAATATGTGGCGAAAAAATGGTTGGATGATAGTTTATCTGGTTATTCTTTTGGGAATAAGTAATGACCCCTGAACCATAAGTTCCTAACCACAATGTTCCATCTTTCGATTCTTTAATAGAACGAGTATTTATTCGGTTTATACTGGTAACTAACAGTTTACTTTGTCCGATTTTATAGAGTCCACCGCTGGTTCCGACCCAAATATTACCATCCCTTGTTTGGTAAATGCATCGAACATCGTTTTCCTGAAGTGAATTCTGATTCGTTGGGTCAGAAACAAAATGAATAAATCCCGAACCTTCCTTGTTGGTTTTAATTAATCCGCTATTATACGTACCAAACCATAAATTTTGATTGGAGTCAAGAAAAATAGCTTGATAAATTAGCCCTGGAATTTTCTTTTCGAACGGGAAAGCATTTATTTTTCCCGTTATCACATTTAAACTGCAACTACCTATTTTATCTGTTCCCATTGTCCCGATATACAGATTTTCACCCCCATCAGAACAAAGAGCTGTAATGGGTGAAGCGGGTAAGGTGTTGCGTGAACCGGAATCATGTTTTAAAAGTTTAAACTTATTGGGTGTCCCTTTCAACATATTTACACCTCCCCAAGCCGTTCCAATCCATACGTTATTGTCCTGATCGGTAAATAGCGAGTTGATCGATGGGCAATTTAGTTGTTCCGATGATTCGCCATAAGAGTTAATTTGATACGGAAATTTCACATTCATGGAAAACGAACGTACCGAAAAATGCATTAAAAAGCCTTCAGTCCCTATCCATAAATTTCCCGAATGGTCTTCAGCAATGGCTCCAATCGAAATAGTTGAAAGTGGTGTCGGATAATTAACTAATTCCAAACTATTGGTTGTTTCGTTGTATAAATAAATACCTTTTGAAGTACCAAACCAAATTCTGTGGAAACTATCCTGAAAAATTGTTCGAATAAAAAGCGCATTATCGGGTAAAGGATAATGTGTTAATCTCTTCGTTGATAACTCGTACATAAACACACCGTCATTTTGTGTGCCAATCCAGAGACGTTTGTTGTCATCTTCTAACAAACTCATGACTAACAAAGGTGCAGCATGACCAATTTTAGGCAGACGTAAAGCAAAAAACTTTTGTTGCTTCCAGTCGAAATAATTAATGCCATTCCCATAAGTTCCAATCCATGTTTTTAATTGGTCGGCACTTAACGTCAATGATGTTATATCGTTGTAAACCAATCGTAAAGGACTGGTATTGGTTCTGACTTTAACAATACTGTCTGCTTTATAATCATAAATATTTAATCCATCCGATGTTCCTGCCCAAATATTTCCATCGGGGGTTAAAAGTAGTGCTTGAGTTCGATTATGAGAAAGACTGTATCTACCTGAGTTAACCGAAAAATGAGTGAAATTTTTGCCGTCAAATTTATTCAACCCCTCTTCGGTCGCTACCCAGATAAATCCCTTTCGGTCTTGTAAAATAGTGTGTACCGTATTACTGGAAAGACCCTGCTCTGTAGAAAATTTATTAATTTGATTCGACTCAATTTTTTGAGACGGCAACTGTGTCGTTATTCCAAAAAGTGAAATAAATAAAACGATTCCGATTTTGAAAATAGGTATTGTTTTCATAGGATAAAAATATTATACAAAGTAAAGAATTTAGTATTAATCTACCAATATTGAAACTGATAAATTCAATGATTTGAGAAAATATCAATAAAATGTTACAATATCAAAAGGAAATTATCTTATACAGAAAGCGAAATTATCAACTTGTTTCGAAATTTGCAAAAAAAATCAGGTTACCTTCAATTTAATTAAAGTCTATGCAAAGATTATTTTTCGCTGTAGTTGAAATATTTTTTTCGTTATCCGTCTTTGCTATTCAATCAACAGATGATCTCCCCATCAAATCAATTGAATTAGTGCATTGTTCGCACACCGATTACGGCTTTACCGATCATCCTATAATTACTGAAGATTTACAACAACGGTATTTAGATATCGCTCTTGATGCCATTATTGCCACGGCTGATAGCGTGCCCGAAAAAAGATTTTACTGGACTGCCGAAGTACTCGAACCAGTTTACCGATGGTGGCTCGATGCTTCGCCCGAAAGAAGAGCGGAATTGCTTAAAGCTATAAAATCAGGGCAGTTGACCGTAAATGCACTTCCCTATAATTTACAACCTTTCGTTACCCAACGCCAGTCAAAAACGATTGAAAGCTGGATTCCGGATGCTTTGTGGAAAGAATTACATCCAACCGTTGGCATTCAGGACGATGTGAACGGATTCCCGAGAATATTGGCAAAAGTACTATTAGACAAAGGGATAACACATATTTGGTCGGGAATAAACGAAGGTTGGGGCGGTGCACCATTCAGGCAACCTTATGCTTTTTGGTGGAAACAACCCGATGGTCGTAAATTATTGGTTTGGTTAGCGCAATCGTACTGGATGGGATATGATCTTTTTGCCGAAAACAGTTGGCGGTTCGATCAACGCGAAGCCAGCGACACTCAATTCAGAACTCCCAGAATAAATGATATTTTGGCTGCCGATGAAAAATCGGTTCGTGAAGCGCACAGGGTTTGCGTGGAACGTCTTAAGAAAATGGTTGACGAAGGCTATCCTTACGATTTTTTAGCTATTTCGTTCACCAATCAATGGCGCATTGATGTGGATGGACCATTTCCACCTCTTCTTGATTTTGTAAAAAAATGGAATGAACTCGGTTTAAAACCGGAATTGCACCTGACAACAGCTTCAAAAGCACTCGATTTGGTTGAAAAACGCGTTGGGAATAAAATTAAAACTTATGAAGGAGAATGGCTTGACTGGTGGGCGTTTGGACTGGCTGCAACCCCACGCGAAGCTGCTGCGGCAAGAATGGCAACTAATTATCTGGAGGCTGCAAGCTCTCCATTCTGGGGCATTCCCGACGAAAATAAAATAGAAAACATCAATAAAATAGAAAAACAATTGTGCCGGTTTAATGAACACACATTCGCATCAAACGAATCGTTATCAAAACCATTTAGTTTGTTTAATCAGGGTTCTCTCGCCGAAAAGTCCATTTACGCCTATCGTCCTTACGAAGAAGCCAAATGGTTATTAGCAAGAGAAATGAGACGAAAATTTACGAACCAGCCCGAAGGTGTTTTTGTGGTTAATACTTCAGAAACAACATTTACCGGATGGATTGATATGGATCAGGTTGCACTTCGTGGCGTGAAATATTCATCGTTAACTAATCCCGAGAGCAACCAAAAAATTCCACTCTATTATAATCAGGGGAAATGCCGTTTCTGGGCACAAAATATGCCCAAACTTCACTCCGAAAGATGGTTGTTTTCGCAAGACTCTGTGAATTCCAATCCCGGAATATCAAAACCGACCATTGAAACGGATGCCAACGGTTGGCCTGTTGCAATACAGTGGCCCGGCATGGAAAAGCCACTTTTCTCGAAAGGAACAGGAGATTTTGTGTCGTTGGAATCCACTGTTGGAAGAAATATAAATGCGTGGTCTCCAATCGGAGAAAAAGACAGTGTGGCAAGACAGAAAAAAGTAACTGAAAATACCCGTCAGGTGTACGCAACAAATTCAGGGAAAGTGAAAGTAACAGAAACGCCTTATACGATTGAATATGAGCAAAATTTTGAACATCCACGGCTAAAAAATGCAGTTCGGATTTTAGAAGTTTGGAAAAATGAACCAAGAGCGAAGTTAAAAGTAAAGTTCTATCGTTTATCTTCCACAAATCCGGAGATATTTTATATTGGATTTAATTTCCCCCAAAGCAATACCTTTCCACTGACGAGTAACGGTAACATTCCCTTCTTACCTTATAAAGAACAACTTCCGGGCACTTGCACCGACTTTATGACCATTGATGGCTGGATACAATATCCATCAAGCTCCGGAAGTTGGATTTGGTCAAGCAGAGAATCGCCACTGGTCGCTTTTGGGCGACCTCAACTTGCGGTTAAAACAATGAATCCACCACAAAATATGAATCAGATTTATTCAATGGTTTATAATAATATGTGGGAAGTGAATTATCTGGATGATTGCCCCGGAGATATGGAATTTACATACAATCTGGTTTGGAAAAAACAAAACCCGAATGCCCAACATGTCGCTCAACTTGTTCAAACTTATTTCCTTCCTCCAACGGTGATGATTAATCCAAAAAACAGAGAAGATAAATTTACTTTTAAACGAATGAATGAAATAAATTATGAATTTAAATCGCAACAGATTAAATGAATTATTATTCAGACAATACTAAAATTCAATGAAAAATCAACGCATAAAAGTCGGGTTATTTGGAGTCGGTTTGGATACATACTGGGCTCAGTTTGAAGGATTGTTAGACAATCTCAAAAAATATCAGCAACAAATCAAAAGCAGGATCGAAGATTTTGAAGTGGAAGTGATCGATGGCGGCATGGTTGACAATCCGGTTAAGGCACGCGATGCCGCCACCCTTTTCAGAACAAGTGATATCGAGATCTTGTTTTTGTATGTATCCACTTATGCCCTGTCGTCCACCATTTTACCCGTTGTGCAAAAAGCAAAAGTGCCGGTTATCATTCTCAATCTTCAGCCTGTTGCCGCATTGGATTATGCCAAATTCAACAACCTGAACGACCGAGGTAAAATGACAGGCGTATGGTTGGAGCATTGCCAGGCTTGTTCTGTACCCGAATTTGCCTCGGTGCTTAACCGCGCAGGCATAGGTTACCAACTAGTAACCGGATATTTGCAACAAGAAGAAGTATGGACCGATATTGCGTCCTGGCTCGAAGCTGCCCGCGTGGCTGCTGCTATGCGCAACAACCGCATGGGAATTCTGGGACATTACTACGGCGGCATGCTCGATGTTTATACCGATGTAACCCGGCAATCGGCCGTTTTTGGCACTCATTTCGAAATACTGGAAATGTGCGAACTGAAAAAATACAGGGATGAAGTAACTGATACAGAAATTGCTGCGAAAATTGAAGAATTCAATACAGCATTCGATGTCGTTGCTGAGTGTGAACAGGGTGAAATTGAACGTGCAGCACAAACTTCCGTGGCATTGGATAGATTAGTAAAGCACCACCAACTTGGCTCGATGGCGTATTATTACGAAGGCGAATCGGGGAACGATTACGAAAATATAGTTACGTCGGTAATTGCCGGAAATACTTTATTGACGGGGAAAAATATTCCTGTGGCGGGAGAGTGCGAGGTAAAAAATGCACAAGCCATGAAAATTATGGCCGAATTTGGCGCGGGAGGTTCGTTTTCAGAGTTTTATCTGATGGATTTCAACGATGATGTAGTCATGATGGGTCATGATGGACCTGCCCATTTTGCCATCGCGCAAGACCAGGTCAAATTAGTGCCATTACCCATTTATCACGGGAAACCAGGCAAGGGATTATCCATTCAAATGACTGTAAAACAAGGAGATATAACGCTACTTTCAGTGGTTGAGGGCAAGGATGAGGTGTTTCTATTGGTTGCCGAAGGGCAATCGGTAGCCGGTCCGATACTCGAAATTGGGAATACAAATAGCCGTTATCGCTTTGCCATTGGAGCCAAACGGTTTATGGACGAATGGTCGAAACAGGGTCCGGCTCATCACTGTGCCATTGGCTTGGGACATATCGCACATAAAATTGAAAAACTCGGAAATTTGATTGGGGTGAAAGTAATAAAAATTGGTTAGGTATTTTTATTAAGAAAAATAGATTATGAACAGATTATCAATAAAATTATTTATTGCAATTATTTTTTGGGGAAGTTTTAATACAGGAAAAGCACAAAATTCCGATTCTCTTTCCTTCAACTTCAAAAATCCGCCAGCTACAACCAAACCATGGGTGTATTGGTATTGGATGAGTGACAATATTTCCAAAGAAGGTATTACCAAAGATTTGGAAGCCATGGCCAAAGTGGGAATTGGAGAAGCAATGATTGGCAATATTGATCAAATAGCCCAAAAAGGAACCGTTAAAGCATTAACTGAAGAATGGTGGCAGATGATTGAATTTGCCATACGCGAAGGGAAGCGTACTGGTGTAAATATCGGCGTTTTCAACTCTCCGGGCTGGAGTCAATCGGGTGGACCGTGGAACAAACCCGATAATTCGATGCGCTACCTAACCATGTCGGAGCTAAAAGTGAAAGGACCACAAAAATTTACAGTTAAACTCCATCAGCCAACCGATCAGTTTCAGGATGTGGCCGTTATTGCTTATCGTAAGCCGCTTGATGATACAGATTACTTGTCAACAACAAATTCCTCCATTACTTGTTCTCCTGAAATAGGCGACATAAAATCCTGGTTTGACGGAAAGCAGTCTTTGGAAATTTATTTACCTGCTTCTCCTGCAAATTCATTTAGTTTAAATTTCAAACAAACTCAACCATACACCGCCCGCAGCTTAACATTATATCCTTCGCATACCGGTTTCAGCGCGAAATGCGAACTGCAGTTCAAACAAAGCGATGGCTCTTTTAAAACAGCCAAAACTTTCACAATTGAACGAACGAATAATAGCACCAACGTTGGTTTTCTGCCTTTTGCACCCATATGCGAAACGTTTGCAGCCGCTTCGTCAACACAATTCAGATTGATTTTTAGCGATATTAACGGAAAAGCCGGTTTCACGGGGATTTCGCTCTCGGCTGCAGCCCGCACCGAACGATATATTGAAAAGCAATTGGCAAAGCTCTGGCCTACGCCTGCTCCTCAATGGGATGCTTATTTGTGGAAAAGGCAAACCGAAATTAACAACAATGCTTTGGTTATCAATCCTCAAAATGAACTGAACCTATCTTCCAAAATGAAAAGCGATGGCACAATGGAATGGGATGTGCCTGCCGGTGAATGGATTATTGAGCGAATTGGCATGACACCTACCGGACAAAAAAATGTTCCTGCATCGGTTGAGGCTACCGGATTGGAAGTCGACAAAATGAATAGCAAATGGGTCGCCCGACATTTTGATGCCTATATCGGTGAAATACTCAGACGAATGCCAGCTTCTGAAAGAACTGCATTCAAAACCGTTGTGGCTGATAGTTACGAAACGGGCGCTCAAAACTGGACGGATAATTTGGCTACTGATTTTGAAAAGCAATATGGATACGACCCCATCCCGTATTTACCGGTTATTAATGGACGCGTAGTAGGAAATGCCGACTTATCCGATCGATTTTTGTGGGATTTGCGACGAATGATTGCCGACCGTATCTCGTATCAATACGTTGGAACTTTGCGGGAGAAATCGAACGAGAACGGGCTGAAGCTTTGGCTTGAAAATTATGGGCATTGGGGTTATCCGGGTGAATTTTTACAATACGGTGGGCAAACGAATGAAGTCAGTGGTGAGTTTTGGACCGGTGATACAAATGATTTAGGGAGTATTGAGTTGCGGGCTGCATCGTCAGCGGCTCATGGCTATGGAAAAAATATTGTTCACTCCGAATCATTTACTTCTTCGGGTCCAATGTGGTACTGGTCTCCCTGGAGTTTGAAAAAAAGAGGTGATTGGGCTGCCACTCAAGGCATCAACCATTTCATTTTACACGTGTATATTCATCAACCTTACGACAATAAAATACCGGGGATCAATGCCTGGTTTGGCGTGGAATTTAATCGTCTTAATACCTGGTTTTTTCAATCGAAAGAATGGATTGATTACCTGCGAAGAACACATTACCTGCTTCAGCAAGGCAAATACGTAGCTGATGTGGCATATTTTATTGGAGAAGATGCTCCTAAAATGACTGGAATTCGTAATCCGAAATTACCGGATGGGTACGATTTTGATTTTGTGAATGCCGAAGTTGTTGAAAAAATGGTTATTAAAGATGGTCGGATTGTATTGCCCGATGGCATGTCGTACCGCGTGCTTGTATTGCCCCCACTAACGACCATGCGTCCTGCTTTTCTTGCAAAATTGAAGCAATTGATTGCCGATGGAGGTATTGTGGTTGGACCTGCTCCAACTCAATCTCCAAGCCTCCAAAATTATCCTCAATGCGATAGGCAGGTAAAGAAAATGGCAAAGGAAATATGGCAAACCTGCGATGGAGTAAATGTAAAAAAGATACATTTTGGCAAAGGTACAGTTTACAATGGTTTAACCCTGACAGCAATATTCAACGACTTAAAGATTATTCCTGACATAGGAAATATTGATGCAAATTCATTCCCATGGATTCATCGTTCAGCGGCTGATGCCGAAATATATTACATTTCAAATCAAACCGACCAAACTGCGACTTGTTTTCCAGCATTCAGAGTTAAAGGATTGCAACCCGAACTTTGGGATCCGGTAACGAAAGAGCAACGTGATTTGCCCAATTTTAGAATTGAAAACGAGAAAACCATTGTTCCTTTGGAATTTGCTCCTCGTCAATCCCTTTTTATTGTTTTCAGAAAAAAGGTTACAACTTCGGGGAAAGATCCTATCAATTTTGTAAGAAAGAAGACAATTGGAGAACTAAGCGGTACGTGGACAGTTTATTTCGACAAAAAATGGGGAGCGCCCGATTCAGCTGTATTCGATACGTTGGAAGACTGGACTAAACGTTCTGAAATAGGAATTAAATATTACAGTGGAACAGCGCGTTATAAAAAAGTTTTTGACGCTCCGGCCTGCAATTTTGAGACGCCTGTTTATCTTAATCTGGGCGCTTTAAATTCATTGGCAGTGGTTAAACTTAACGGTCAATCGCTTGGATTAGTTTGGGCAGAACCCCGAATTGTAGACATTTCAAAATACCTGAAAATGAAAAATAATTTATTGGAAATTGATGTGACCAATACCTGGAACAACCGATTGGTGGGCGATGCAACTTTGCCAATTGACAAACGGTTGACAAGTGCAACTACTTCGCCCGATGCCAATGCACCTTTGATGCCATCCGGTTTAATTGGTCCGGTTGTTTTCCAGATTACCGACCCTGATCCCTATGTTCAAAAAGTGGATATTTCGGTAAATAAACCAGTCATTTTAAAACCTGAAAAAGCATTGGTAACGATGGAAACTTTGAACCGAAATGCTAAAATATATTACACTATCGATGGCTCAATTCCTACAGAAAAGTCGACTTTATATTCAACTCCGTTTTATTTATCGGAATATTCCCTGATAAAAGCAAGAGCATTTCAAAAAGGGAAAAAGTCGAGTGAAATATCACAATTCGAATTGGAAGCTTTTGACCCTAAAATGAACAGCTTTAATTACGAATACTTTGAGGGCGAATGGACTAAACTTCCCAACTTTGACAAGATGACACCTCTAAAAAAGGGGACAACAATTACGCTCGATCCCTCAAAACTAAAAAATCGAGAGGACCATTTTGGATTAAAATTTTATGGGTCAATTAGTCTGCCGACTTCAGGTGATTATACGTTTTATCTACTTTCCGACGATGGAAGCAAGTTATATATTGATGGAAAACTAATCATTGATAATGATGGCTGTCATGGAGACCTGGAAAAATCAGGAAACACTCAACTTGCTGAAGGAAAACACGAAATCAGGATAGATTATTTTGATAATATTAACGGGGAGAGTCTTCAATTATTTTATGGTTTGAGAGGTTCAAAAAAGGAAATTCCCATGCGGTGGTTCACTCATGAATAATTAAAGCTATAATGGCAAAGTTATTATATTTTTCCATTGCTGTCCACTTAAAATAAGCTGAGTGATAGCTGGTTATAATTTTGTTCTTTGACATCACTGGTATCTATATTGGTAAATAGCTCATTCATAGGAGTTTTATCTAAAAGAGAAATTCCTAATATTTGTAAAATTTCGTAGGTTGTACGGTCTATTTGTAAATCGTGTCCCACAATGGCAACCAGACAATATGCGATAATTGCACAATATATTTGTATTCTAACGGCATTTTCAGATGTTCCCCAAAAGGATTTGATCTTAAGATGCTGTTTGATCCATTTGAAGAACAGTTCTATTTGCCAACGGTTTTTATAAAGCAATGCTATTTGAGCTGCCGAGAGTTCAAAGTTATTTGTCAGGAATATGAATGTTCTGTTCATATCCTTGTCATAATAAGCAATTCTTCGAAGTTTATCCGGATAATATTTTGAGGGGTAATACCCTTTCAAGAGTCCAGTTTGATCAGATAATACTCCGGTAGATTCATCTACATCGTTGGAAGCTGTCACTTCAAACTGAAGATTCTTTTTGGCTCTCACCACAAAGTACGAATCCAGTTGCGTAATCTTATAAAGTCGGGTAAAGTCAACGTATCCTCTATCGAAGATATAGTAAGCACCCACCTCGTATGGGATTACATCCATTGCATTCATATCGTTCACCGTAGCTGTTGTAATATGCAAGAAAGCAGGAATTTGTGTAGTAATATCATAAAGCGTGTGGATCTTTATTCCACCTTTGTGCTTTCTGAATTTAGCCCACCAAAATACTGACAGACACAAATCGATTGTCGTTGAATCGAAAGCGTAAACTTTACCTTTTATCTCAAAATCATTGTGGCTTCGCTTTTGTCTGGCAACATCAATCAGGTAATAGGCAAATTCCTCAAAGATTCTGCAATCCCGATTCTCGTTTGCTTTTGAAAGATTACTGCGGGTAACGCTTTTGCCGAAACCAAGATGGTAACTTTTCTTACTGTGAGCATCAATTGCCACAATAAGATCACGCAAACTATCACGGTTAGTCAGTTGACCGAAAATCATCACCAGAAGTTGATTCCAACAAGTAAAATGTTTTACATATTTGTTGCCATTGTACTTCATAACAAGATTATCGAATAGCCACTGTGGTAAAAACTCAACGATTTGCGCATACACATATTTGCCTTTATTCATTGTTCCTAAATTTAATAAGGAACAAAAATATATTTTCAAATCGTCACCTGTAAATTTTATTCGTAAAATATAGAATATCAGCTATTTCAAAGAACGTTTATTCGTTTTTAGTGGACACTAATGATATTTTTCAATAAATAAAATGAAACCCACATGATAATAAATTGACGCCAGAGAGAATGAAAATTTGGCGCAAACAGGCCGGACTTTAGTAATTAGAAGTTTTGTATTTTTTGTAGCATAAGCTACAACATAAAACAAAACAATAATGGAAACACCTCAAATATCCTTTAAGCAAGTCGTATCGCGTGGATGCGGACTTTATGTACACAAGAAAATACAATATTTAAATAAAAATCAGGCGTTTCGCCTTAATATTAACAAATAATTTACGTATGAAAAACTTTAATTTAAAATTCTTTTATATTTTGTTTTTTTTCTGTTTTATTTTGCAGACTTCTTCCGGGAAAAGTCATGCCTTAAAAGCAATTCCATTTTCATTAAAGGATGTAAAGCTTACTGAAGGTGCTTTTCTGAAATCAGAACAATTAAACGAAAAGTGGTTGAAAGAAATCAACCCGGATGCCCTTCTGAGTGGTTATAGAACAGAGGCCGGTTTGACACCAAAAGCTCCTAAATATGGTGGTTGGGAGTCTAGTGGTTTGTCAGGTCACTCGCTAGGTCATTATCTTTCAGCACTGTCACTCACGTATGCATCTACTGGCGATACTTTATATAAAAACCGGATTATCTACATTGCAAAAGAGCTTGCCGAATGCCAAAAATCAAATAAAAATGGTTTTATAGCTGGTTTTCCAAATGCCAACAAAGTGATGAACCAAATATCGAAGGGTGAAATTCAATCCACGCCATTTGATATTAATGGGGCATGGGTACCTTATTATAACTTGCATAAATTGTTTGCAGGACTAATTGATGCCTATAATTACACGCATAATTCAGAAGTTAAATCTGTTCTGTTGAAATTCAGTAACTGGTTTTACGATGTGCATAAAAACCTTTCCGACATTCAGATTCAAACAATATTAACCTGTGAACCCGGTGGAATTAATGATGCGCTCATGGATATTTATGATATTACCGGCGATAAAAAATTCCTTCAGTTGTCATTTCGGTTTAATCACAAAGCTATTCTTGATCCACTATCAAAAAACATTGATAGCTTAGATGGAAAACATGCGAATACTCAGATTCCCAAAATCATTGGTGTAGCTAAACAATATCTTGCTACAAATAACGACACTTTATGGAAAATTGCAAACTTCTTTTATAATGAGGTTGTTCATAAACACAGTTATTGCATAGGAGGGAATAGCTCTTATGAGTATTTTGGAATACCTGGACAATTACAGGATCGCATTACGGATGGTACCTGCGAAACTTGCAATACATACAATATGCTCAAGTTAAATAAGTTGTTGTTTGAGATCAACCCGTCATCTGAATTAGGTGACTTCTACGAATTAGCATTGTTCAATCACATCCATGCTTCTCAAAATCCGGAAACAGGTATGTTTCTGTACTTTTCCCCATTGAAAACCGGCAGTCAAAAAACAGATCATAACGGATTTAGTTCCAAATTCAATTCATTTTGGTGCTGTGTTGGAACCGGCTGGGAAAGCCAAAGTAAATACAACGATGCCATTTATTTCAAAACTCCCAAAGGAGATCTAATAGTCAATCTGTTTGTTCCCAGTAAGTTAAACTGGAAAGAGAAAGACCTTATTGTCGAACAAAAGACATCTTTCCCCGAGTCGGACGAAACAGAATTAAAGTTAACCATGCGTACAGCAAAAAGAATGAGTTTATTGTTCAGAATGCCGTCATGGACAAATCAAAATAGCAAAATCTTTGTCAATGGAAAAATGGTCAAAACAACAATTGGTGAAGGAAAATTCCTGTCAATTAATAGATTGTGGAAAAATAATGATGTTGTTCGTTATGTTGTTCCAATGCAAATTACTTCAAAATCTATTCCCGGAGATGAAAATCAGAAAGCATTAATGTATGGCCCAATAGTTCTTTCAGCACAATTGAAAAATAAAGAATATGGTGTTTTGTTATGCAATGATTCAATCGAAAAACATATTGTTCAACAGTCAAGTCATCCATTGAGATTCTTGACCCAAAACATTGGGGAGCCATCCGATTATCAACTATTACCATATAGTGAAAATTTTGGAAAACTGGCAGTTTATTTTAAAGTGTTTACAAAGGATAATTGGGCAGTTGTAAAAGGATCGTTCCTGCTTAAAAATAATATTCAGGAGTATCTCGAAAAAAACACCATTGATCTGCTTCGTTTGGGTGAAATGCAGCCCGAGAGAGATCATAATTTTAGAGGTGAAAATCTGTTAGTTGGTGAGCGAATGGGCAAGAAAATACGAGAAACTAAAAAAGACGGTTGGATGGAATTTAATCTGAATGTCAATCCTGAAGGGTCTAACCATTTGAGAGCTTCATTTTATGGAAATAACGGAAGTAGGGTGTTTGATATTTTTATTGAAAACCAACTGATAACTACCGAAGTAATTCATTGGATGGGTAATACCTTCATTGACAAGGAATACGACATTCCACAAAGCCTAACAAATGGGAAAAAGAGTATTACCGTTAAATTTGTTTCCAAAGGAGACGGGCTTGTAGCTCCGGTTACCGAGGTTAGGACATTAAAGTATTAAAGAAATATCCCTAAAAAATATTTGATAAAATGAAATTCACATGATAATAAATTGACGCCCGAGAGAATTATAATTTGCCGCAAGCAGACCGGATTTTAGCAATTAGAAGTTTCTTTTTTGCGGAATTAGCCACAACATAAAACAAAACAATACTGGAAGTGCCTCAAAAATCCTTTAAGCAAGTCGTATCTCGTGGATGCGGACTTGATGTACACAAGAAAATACAGATTTTTTAATAAAAACGAGGCGTTTAGCCTTATTATAAACAAATAATTTACGTGTGAAAAAATATTTTTTAATTTCATTTTTCATTTTAATATTGACATTTAATAGTCAGGCTATAAACCAGATTTCACAAATTAAAACAAATTTCGAATGTCCTGGTAATGACTATAAACCATGGGTTTATTGGTATGTGATGGATGGATATCTAAATAAAGAAGGTATTACTGCTGATCTTGAAGCCATGGCAAAAGTTGGTATCGGTGGCTTTATTTTGATGGAAGTAAATCTGGGAGAGAAACCGGGAAAAACTAAATTTATGAGTCCGGAGTGGCGTGATTGTTTTCAGCATGTATTGAATGAAGCTGAACGGTTGAAATTGCAGATGGCTCTTGGGTCAGGCCCTGGTTGGGCAGGTAGTGGCGGACCCTGGATAAAAGCAGATCAGTCAATGTTACAGTTGATTTCATCGAAAATAAATGTAAAAGGAAAGGTGGATGTTCTACTTCCAAAACCAACTCCCGAAGTACCCTATTTTGGTATGGAAAGTTTAAATGAGGAAATGAAAAAGGAACGAGCCGATTATTATCAGGATGTTTGTGTATTGGCATTTCCGAAGATGGATTCCATCCCTCAAATTTCCGATATAAAAGAAAAGGCGCTCTATATTCGTAAACCGTACTCTTCAACGAATGGATCAAAACCTTTATTGAAATTTTCAACTATAGATAATGAATCAAAAACTACCGGACTTCAAATGAAACAAATGATTGATGTTTCTAAATTTATGCAACCTGATGGCCGTTTAGTTTGGACAGCTCCTGCTGGTGAGTGGACAATTTTCCGTTTTGGAACGGCTACTACAGCCGCTAATACACGTCCGGCACCAATACCGGGTTATGGTTTCGAATGCAGCAAACTTGACACTTCGGCATTGAATTATCATTTAGATAATTATATCAATAAGCTAATAAAGGATTCGGGTACAAAAATTTCAGATACAAGACGTTCTGTTGGTTGGAATATGCTTCATATTGACAGTTGGGAAATGGGATCCCAAAATTGGAGTCATAATTTTGCTGCCGAGTTTAAGAAACGCAGAGGATATGATATTGAGCCTTTTTTGCCTGTTTACAGCGGATTTGTTGTATCTAATAAAAAAATAAGCGAACGATTTTTGTGGGATATGCGAATCACAGCTCAAGACCTCTTGCTGGAAAATCACGCCATTCATTTGCGGAAAATTGCGCATGAACATGGTTTTGGTTTATCAATTGAACCGTATGATATGAATCCGACTTCTGATCTTGCGCTTGGGGCAATAGCTGATGTTCCTCAATGTGAGTTTTGGGCAGAAAAACAAGGATTTAATACGACTTTCAGTTGTTTCGAAGCCACTTCTATCGCTCATACCTGTAATAAAAATATTGTAGCGGCTGAGGCTTTCACAACGAATTGGGGTAATACCCCATGGTCAAGAACTCCTGCTAATTTAAAAGATCAAGTCGACTGGGTTTTTGCTGCTGGAATTAATCGAATTATTGTTCACCGTTATGCTTTTCAACCCTGGAAAGACAAATTTCCAGGAATGACGATGGGACAATACGGCATTCAGTATGAACGAACCCAAACTTGGTGGAACTTTACGATTGAATGGCATGATTACATTACCCGTTGTCAATATCTTTTACGACAAGGGAAACCGGTAGCAGATATCCTTTTCTTAAATCCGGAAGGTGCCCCAACCGTATTTGAACCACCGGTTTCGGCTTGTACCGGGAATTCGTGGATGCCTGACAAAAAAGGGTACAGTTTTGATGGTTGCGATCCAATTAATTTAATCGAAAATGCCGATGTAAAAAATGGGAAAATCATTTTTCCGGGAGGCATAGAATACCGGATACTCGTTTTGCCTACTACTGAATACATGACTCCAAATTTATTGCAGAAAATCAATACTTTAATTGAAAAAGGAGCAACTGTAATGGGATTTGCACCCAAATATTCACCCAGTCTGACAGATTATCCGCATTGTGATGAAGAAGTCTGGAATCTTGCCCAAAAAATGTGGGGAAACGACCCCTTACCTAAAAAGATTGGGAAAGGAATGCTTTACCCTTGTACTGCTATCGACACATTAAATTTATTGCCTAACTTTCAAAGTGATGGAAAAAATCTTTTCAAAGGTTTTATTCCTCCTTTTGTGAAATATAGTTCAATTGAAGCAGTATTAAAGAAATTAAATATTAAAGAAGACTTCAAATGCGATAATGCTTTCAGGTATATACATCGAAAATTGGAAAAGGGTGATATTTATTTTGTTTCAAATACGAAAAACACTTCTGAAAACGGAATCTGTACATTTCGTACCAAAGGCAATGTGAGCTTTCTGAATCCCATTGACGGAAAAGAATATCAGGCTGAAGTACTTACACAAACCGGTGAAACCACAACAGTTAAAATTCCATTGGAAGGGAATGGTTCTGTTTTCGTATTATTCAAAAAAGGAATTTCATTGTTTCCCAAAAGGTTGCCTGTTCTGCCATTTCACATGAAATCAATTTTAAAAGTTAATTCAAAATGGACAGTTAGTTTTGATAAAAAATGGGGAGGTCCCGAAGAAGTGGTGTTCGATTCATTGAAAGATTGGTCGTTATCCGATAACTTGGGAATTAAATATTACAGTGGGACAGCAAAATATAAAACAACTATCAAATTAAATTCCCAACAGATTCAGGGAAGAACATTTATTGATTTAGGGAATGTCCAAGTGATGGCTCGCGTCAAAATAAATGGAAAAGAATTGGGTGTTGCATGGTGTTCACCGTACCGCGTTGAGACTACAGGCTGTTGGAATGAAGGAGATAATACCGTTGAAATAGAAGTAGTTAATCTCTGGATAAATAGACTGATTGGAGACCAGACCTTGCCAGAAGATAAAAGATTTACCTGGAGTACATGGATGCCATTTAAAAAAACAGATAAACTTGTTCGTTCCGGTCTTCTTGGACCGGTTACAATACAAGTTATTGACGACAAACCCTATGTCTCAAAACCAATCATTTCAGTTGATAAAACTTTTATTGTCAAACCCGATACGGTTACGTTATCAGTCGGTTGTTCTACCGAAAATGCTGAAATTCATTATACATTGAATGGAACAACACCTACTGAAAATTCGCCAATTTACAACACTCCGTTGAAAATCAACGATTACGCCAATATTGCTGTAAAAGCATTTAAAAACAACTTCGAAAGCAGTGATGAGGCAAATGTGTTAATTGATGGTTATGACCCTAAAGTGAACGGCTTAAATTACGAATATTTTGAGGGCGAATGGACTAAAATTCCTGACTTTGACAAGATGACACCTCTAAAAAAGGGGACAACAATTACGCTCGATCCGTCAAAACTAAAGAATCGCGAAGACCATTTTGGATTAAAATTTTATGGGTCAATTAGTCTGGCGACTTCAGGTGATTATACATTTTATCTGCTTTCCGACGATGGAAGTAAATTATATATTGATGGAAAACCGATCGTTGATAATGATGGCTGTCATGGAGACCTGGAAAAATCAGGAAACACTCAACTTGCTAAAGGGAAACACGAAATCAGGATAGATTATTTTGATAATATCAATGGTGAAAGTCTTCAATTATTTTACAGTTTGACAGGTTCAAAAGAAGAGATTCCGTTGCGTTTGATGAAATATTAACAATAATAAATATTATGAGAATCATAAAAAATAAATTGCGGCAAAAATTATTGCTTTTACTAATGGCTTCAGCTACTTCCGTTTTTGCAGCTGAAGTTGGACTTGGGAAACATGCTCCTTCGAAGCCCGATGTTTGCAAATTCGTGATAGAAAGTAATGTGAAATATCAAACAATCGACAATTTCAGTGCTTCTGATGGTTGGAGTATACAGTTTATTGGATTATGGCCCAAAGAAAAACAGACAAAAATGGCCGACTGGCTTTTCAGTACCGAAAATGATGCACAAGGGAAACCAAAAGGTATTGGATTGTCGTTATGGCGTTTTAATATCGGAACAGGTAGTGCCGAACAAGGCGATTCAAGTCAGATTGGTAGTGTGTGGACACGCTCAGAATGTTTTCTGAAGTCCGATGGAACTTACGATTGGAGTAAACAGAAAGGACAACGGAATTTTTTACAATTAGCCAAGGAACGCGGTGTAAATCAATTCCTTGGTTTTATCCTTTCAGCACCTGTTTACTGGACTCAAAACGGATTAGCAACCAATACCGGAAGGGATGCAACATTTAATTTAAAAGAAAATCATTATCCTGATTTTGCACGGTTTATGGCAAATGTCGTTCAGGGGTTAGAAAAAAACGATGGAATTAAACTCAACTATATTTGTCCGTTTAATGAGCCTGATGGACATTGGAACTGGACAGGACCGAAACAGGAAGGCACACCGGCAACAAATCAGGAAATAGCAAAAACGGTTCGATTAATAGGAAATGAACTTGCCAACAGAAAATCGGATACAAAAATCTTAGTTACAGAGTCATCCGATTATAATTGCATGTTTCGCAAACATCCTTATACAAAGGCAGATCGGGGTTTTCAGATTCAGTCATTTTTCAATCCGGATAGCATTTCAACCTTTATCGGGAATGTACCAAACGTTCCAAGATTGATGGTGGGACACAGTTACTGGACAGACACGCCACTCGCTGATTTGCGACAAATTCGTATAAAGCTGAATAATGAATTGAGAAAGAACAACGTACACTTCTGGGAAACGGAACTGTGTGTCATGGGAAACGATACCGAAATCGGAGGTGGAGGAGGAAAAGACCTGACTATGAAAACGGCTTTGTATGTGGCACGGGTTATTCATCACGATTTGGTATATGCCAATGCTTCGGCGTGGCAGTGGTGGCGTGCGGTTGCAACTGGCGATTACAAAGATGGCCTGATTTACACTGAACCCGATAAAAGCAGGCTGGACGGAACTTTTACTGATTCAAAATTGATGTGGGTCTTGGGAAATTACAGCCGCTTTATCCGTCCGGGAGCTGTACGTCTTGGAGTCTCGGCATTCAACAGCAAAGGGAAACTCGTTCCAGAGGGCGATACCGATCCATATTCATTAATGATTTCGGCTTACCAGAATATTGATAAAACACCGGTTGTGGTAGTGATAAATTACAGTGATAAAGATAGAAATTTTGAATTGAAGTGGAAAGGAAATGCCCCTAATGAATGGACACCCTATTGTACCGATGATGTAATAGAGGACAACCTTCGGCCAAAGAAGAATATTAAATACGGTCAGGAAATTACCGTACCTTCGAGATCAGTAATCACTTATGTTGGAAATAATTTTAATTAAAATAACAATATAGTATGCGAAAAATCAAACTTTCACTTCTGATAATCACAATGTTGATTCTCAGAATTAACTCACAAACCACTATCAATTTGCATGTCGATCAGGCAAAAACAAAAATCAATAAGGAGATTTACGGCCAGTTTGCCGAGCATTTGGGGAATTGTATTTATGGAGGAATCTGGGTGGGACAACATTCTGATATACCCAATATAAACGGATACAGAGCCGATGTTTTGCAAGCTCTTAAAGAACTACACATACCCGTTCTGAGATGGCCAGGAGGCTGTTTTGCCGACGAATATCATTGGATGGATGGAATCGGTCCCACAGATAAACGCCCTAAAATGGTCAATACAAACTGGGGAGGAGTTACCGAAGACAATAGTTTTGGAACGAACGAATTTCTCAACTTATGCGAAATGCTTGGTTGCGAACCGTATATCAGTGGAAATGTTGGAAGCGGAACTGTAAAGGAGCTGGCACAATGGATTGAGTATATGACTTCGGATAGCGACAATCCTATGGCACAGTTGCGCAGACAAAACGGACGGGAAAAACCATGGAAAGTGAAATACATTGGTGTTGGAAACGAAAGCTGGGGATGTGGAGGAAATATGACCCCCGACTATTATTCGGATTTATTCCGACGCTATTCGACCTATTGCCGGGAATACAACGGGAATCATCTTTTTAAAATTGCCAGTGGAGCAAGCGATTACGATTACAACTGGACTGAAACTCTGATGAAAGATGTCGGTACACGAATGAACGGGCTCTCACTTCATTATTATACCGTAAAGGGATGGAATGGAAGCAAAGGCTCAGCCACGGATTTTGATTTACAAGATTACTATTGGACAATGGAAAAATGCTTAGAGATAAAAGATGTTATCAAAAAACATATGGCTATAATGGATAAATACGATCCGCACAAAAATGTTGGATTAATGGTTGATGAATGGGGTACCTGGTGGGACCAGGAGCCCGGAACGCACCCGGGATTTCTGTATCAGCAAAACACCTTGCGCGATGCTTTCGTTGCAGCACTGACGTTAAACATTTTCAATGAATATACCGAAAGAATTAAAATGGCAAATATCGCTCAGGTAGTTAATGTTTTACAGTCCATGATCCTGACAAAAGGCGATAAGATGGTGCTCACTCCCACCTATTATGTTTTTGATATGTATAAAGTACATCAGGATGCCCTCAATATACCCATAGACATTCAATGCGACTCGATTGATACCGGAAATCGTAAAATTCCTTCAGTCAGTGCTTCGGCCTCAAAAGATAATAAGGGAATTATACATATCACGCTTGCGAATATCCTCCCTGACAAAAATCAAAAAACAATTATCTCTCTTCCGATCAAAATGAAAGGTCAACCCACAGGAACTATTTTGACAGCCGATAAAATCAATTCGTTTAATTCCTTTGAACATCCCAACTCGGTTGTTCCAGCAAAATTTAACAGAATGATCAAAAAGGATAAACAATTAATTATTGATCTTCCGGCAAAGTCAATTCTTGCCATTGAGATTTCTCTTGAAAATTAATAAAAACTTATAAATCATAATTTAAAAATGAAAATTAGATTATTGTCAATTCTTGTATTATCCGTTGTTTCATTAGCGATATGTGCGCAACCTGAGTTTGGAAAAGCTGTGCTGTTTGACAACGATTGGAAGTTTATTCTCTCAGATGTGAAAGATGGGAGTAATCCTCAATTAAACGATTCGAAATGGCGAAGCCTCGATCTTCCTCACGATTGGTCGATCGAAGGTCCTTACAGCCCCGATAAAGCAAGCTGTCAGGGATATCTTCCCGGTGGAATTGGTTGGTACAGAAAAACTTTCACAGTTCCTGAAACAGAGAAAGATAAAAAAATATTTATTTATTTCGAAGGCGTTTATGATCACAGTGAAGTCTTTATCAATGGCACTTCCGTTGGGAAACGCCCCTATGGATATATTTCATTTATGTATGATTTAACACCTTATTTGAAATTCGGACAGGAAAATACGCTCGCAGTTCGTGTGAATCATTCGGAAGAACGTGATTCCCGCTGGTATTCAGGTTCAGGAATTTACCGAGATGTTTATTTGGTTGTTGCTTCACCGGTTCATCTCGATTTATGGGGAGTGTATTTTAAAGCCAAAAATATTAGTGATAAAAAAGCTGACATATCAGTTGAAACATCGGTGAAAAATGAAAAATCAACAGAAACCAATGTCTTGATTTTAAACGAAATAATTGATCCTACCACGGGAAAAACGGTAGCTAAAACATCCAAAAATCAAAGAATTGAAGCAGGGAAAAAGATAACGGTTTCTCAAACAGCGACTGTTACTAATCCAAAACGCTGGTCGTTGGAACAACCCAATCTTTATACATTGAAAACCATTGTAAAGCAAAATGGTAAAATTG
Source organism: Bacteroidota bacterium (assembly GCA_021779195.1). Lineage (GTDB taxonomy): Bacteria > Bacteroidota > Bacteroidia > Bacteroidales > Paludibacteraceae > Paludibacter. Next base: position 65,450 of record JAJYBB010000003.1, read on the forward strand.
TAGACCAAAACGAACAGAAAATCGGGTTGAGGACATTGACATTTGATCCAGATAAAGGATTTGCATTGAATGGTATCTGGACAAAGGTAAAAGGAGTTTGTATTCATCACGATGCCGGATGCTTGGGTTCTGCTGTCCCCCGCGAAGTTTGGAAACGGCGACTTAATAATCTAAAGGAACTGGGTTGCAATGCCATTCGGTTGAGTCATAATCCACAAGCTCCCGAAGTGTACGAATTGTGCGACGAATTGGGAATATTAGTAATGGATGAAGCTTTCGACGAATGGGAATTTCCCAAACGAAAATGGATAACGGGCTGGAATATTGGAACACCTGAATTTCAGGGATCTTCTGAATTTTTTAATCAATGGGGAGATAAAGATTTGACTGACATGATATTGCGAGATAGAAACCATGCATCAGTTATCATGTGGAGTATCGGAAATGAAGTCGATTATCCGAACGACCCTTATTCTGATCCCGTTCTTGATCACGCCAATATCAATCAACCAGTTCAGGGCGGATATTTGCCTGATCATCCCAAAGCCCAACGGTTGGGAGTTATTGCAAAAAGGTTGGCAGCAATAGTAAGAAGTTTAGATACATCACGTCCAGTTACCGCCGCCTTGGCAGGTGTGGTCATGTCCAATGAGACCGATTATCCTTTTGTGCTTGATATTACAGGTTATAATTATACCGAGGATCGATATGCGATGGATCATGCCAAATATCCTAAACGTGTTATTTATGGAAGTGAAAACGGAAATAGTATGGAATCGTGGAAGGCTGTTCGGGATAATAATTATATCTTTGGGCAATTTATCTGGACAGGTATTGACTATCTCGGCGAATCAGGTGCATGGCCTTCTCGTGGATTTTATTCAGGGTTTCTTGATTTTGGAGGATTCATGAAACCGCGTGGATATTTCCGACAGGCTTTGTGGAGTACAAAACCTGTAACGTATATCGGAACTTACCCGCAGCCAAAGAATAAAAATTTTCTTTCTACTGATGCCTGGCCTATCTGGAATTATACTGATGGCGAAATGATTCGTGTGGTGTGTTACAGCAACGCGCCGCAATCAAAATTGATGTTGAATGGGAAACAACTTGGCCAGATAAAAGGATTAGATGATACTACCGGTATAATTTATTGGGATATCCCGTATCAAAAAGGAAAACTTGAAGTGGTGGGTATGGACAAAGCTGGAAAGCAAATTTGCCTGTATGCTATCCAGTCTTCGGACAGGCCGTATGCCCTCACAGCTACTTCCGATTTAAACACGATAAAAAAAGACAAGGGATTGGCACAAGTAGTAGTTCAGGTGGTCGACAAAAATGGAGTTCCGGTAATGATTTCAGAAAATGAAGTTACCTGCACAATCAGCGGACCGGCAAAACTGCTGGGTCTTGAAGCCAGCAATAATTCCGATATGGGCAACTACTCCGATAATGTGCAACGGGTTTATCACGGACGATTGTTGGCGTATATTCAAGCAACAGGACAAGCAGGTGATATTGAAGTGAAATTTACAGCCCCTTGGTTGAAAGGTGGGAATGTGAGAATTAAAGCAGTTAAGCAATAATTGGAAATATTAAAATTGAAATTGAAAAATTTCATTATCCGATCAAGAAGAAAGAAATAATTAGTCTCTTCAAAAAAACCTTCAGTTTGTTGAATTTCTGAAGGTTATTTGAAGACGATTTACTTTGCAAGTTACAATTTTTCACCGAAAGCCAAATCTCCGGCATCGCCCAATCCGGGGATGATATATGAATGTAGGTTGAGTTCAGGATCAATAGCAGCAGTCCACAAGGTAGTTTTAGAGTCAGGAAAATGTGAAGTCACATAATCAATCGCTACTTGACTTGAAATGACCGTAGCAATATGGATATGTGCCGGCTTCCCCTTTGTAAGCAATGCCCCATAGGTTAATTCCATCGAACCGCCGGTAGCAAGCATTGGGTCAGTAATAATCACCGTTTTCCCATCCAAATTGGGAGTGGCAATATATTCAATAAAAATGTCGAATTTGAGTGCATCCTTGTATTTTCTATATGCTGACACAAACCCATTCTCAGCCCAATCGAAATAGTTTAGAAAACCCTGATGAAAGGGCAGTCCAGCACGTAAAATAGTGGCAATCACTATTTTTTCATCAATAAGTTCGATATTGGAAATTCCCAATGGAGTTTTCACATCTTCATTTTTATAATGCATGGTTTTGCTTATTTCATACGCCATGATTTCGCCTATTCTTTCCATATTTCGACGAAAACGCATAGAGTCTTTCTGAATTTTTATCGATCGGATTTCTTTCAGGTAATGCTTCAGTACTGAGTTATGTTCAGACAAATTGATTATTTTCATTGATATGTTTTATTAGAATAGAGATGGTTATATTAATGCAATCCGTAAATAGTTAAGTATTACGCTTTATTTTTATCGTTTTCGCGTATTTCTGTCCGTCGAATTTTTCCGCTGATGGTTTTGGGTAATTCATCGACAAACTCAATAATTCTGGGATATTTATAGGGAGCAGTAACGGCTTTCACATGCTCTTGTATTTCTTTTATCAATCCTTCACCGGCTTTATCCTTGTAATCTTTTGATAAAATGATGGTTGCTTTGACCACTTGTCCGCGAATTTCGTCGGGAACACCGGTGATAGCACACTCTACAACGGCGGGATGAGTCATCAGCGCACTTTCCACTTCAAACGGACCAATTCGATAGCCCGAGCTTTTAATCACATCATCGGCACGTCCAACGAACCAGAAATAGCCATCTTCATCGCGCCAAGCAACATCTCCGGTATAATATATATTGTTGTGCCAGGCTTCGCTTGTTAATTGTTCGTTTCTGTAATAACCCTTGAAAAGTCCTTCAGGGTAGCGTTTATCGGTACGAATAACAATTTGCCCCTGCTCTCCCACTTCAGCAGCACGTCCATCAGGAGTAAGCAAATCCACAACATAATGTGGATTAGGTAAACCCATTGAACCGGGTTTTGGTTCAACCCATGGTGAAGTCAACAACGAAAGTGTGGTTTCACTTTGTCCATAACCCTCTTTTAGTTTGATTCCCGTGAGTTTCAAAAATTGTTCATATACTGCTGGATTCAATGCTTCGCCGGCAATGGTGCAATATTCTAACGACGACAAATCATATTTGCTGATGTCTTCACGAATGAGAAACCGAAAAATAGTAGGTGGGGCACAAAGCGATGTAATATGGTAATGTTGAATCATTTCGAGCATAGCCGATGGAGTGAATTTATCATGATCGTACACAAATACACAAGCACCAACAATCCATTGTCCGTACAATTTTCCCCATACGGCTTTGAGCCACCCTGTATCGGCAATGGTGAGATGAATACTGTTTTCGTGGAGATTTTGCCAGTACTTTGCCGTCACAATGTGAGCCAACGGATAAATACAATCGAGCATAACCATTTTAGGATTTCCGGTAGTACCGGATGTAAAACTGATGATCAAAGGATCATCATTCTTATTGACATTTTCAATCTTGGTGAATGGGGGAGCACTTTCAATTCCGGCATGGAAATCAAGCCAACCTTCGGGTACGATCGGTCCCACGGAAATCAACATTTTTACACTGGGTGATTCTGAAAGCGCATCTGAAATATGGGTTAAAATCGGCTCCTCACCTACAGCAACAATTGCCTTAATATCAGCGGCATTATTACGGTAAATCAAATCTTTTTTGGTCAATAAATGGGTGGCAGGAATAATTATCGCTCCAATTTTATGTAAAGCAATAATAGTAAACCAGAATTCAAATCGTCTTTTCAAAATGGCCATCACTATATCGCCTTTTTTAATTCCTAAACGTTGAAAATAAGATGCCGTTTGATCAGAATATTTTTTTATTTCGCCAAAAGTAAATTCACGGCATTCGCCTTTGTCGTTCGTCCAAAGCAAAGCGCGCTTATCAGGTTCTTTAGCTGCCCATGCATCAACAATATCATATCCAAAATTAAAATTTTCGGGAACTAACAGTTTGTAATTAGCTTTAAAATCTTCGAAATCAGCAAATTCAGTTTTTTCTAAAAATTTTTCTATCATGTTAATAAAATATTATATGAAGTATTTTTTTGCTGCAATTTTAAAAATTATAAACTCTGAAAGATATTTATCTGCAAAAAAATCTCCGGTTTTTACAAGTATTTAGAGTTGAATGTGAGTTGGTTGCATTAAAACTCATTTTTCACCCGAATGCAAAACATATTTACCCGTCTTTTAAGGCAACAAAATTAGTAAAAATAGATGAACTTTAAAACGTTCTTTCGAATGAGGATGTTACAATAAACAAAATCAACTAATTCGATTTTTCATCGATTAAAATATAGGAAAAATTCAAATAACTGAATGTTCGTTCTAATCTAAAATAAATGGTCATTTTAAAGAAAAAATTTATTGAAAAACATATCCAATTCTCATCATCCAATACATGTTTCATTGATAATGAATGTATAACAAAAAATATGTTGTAAAACATATTGAAACACGATTGAATGTATCAATAATATCCCTACTTTTGTAACGAAAATTTAAGTGTATAGAACACACTTAATTGATATTTTAAAGCTTATTTATCTTATAATCAGAAATTTAAAAAAACAAAAAAACGTATGCTCAAAACCTTAAAAGAAAAAGTATTCAAAGCTAATCTCGATCTGGTTAAGCACGGGCTGGTAATTTTCACATGGGGAAATGTGAGTGCCATCGATCGATCGACAGGATTAGTCGTGATTAAGCCTTCCGGAGTATCATATGAAGAAATGAAAGCTGAAGATATGGTAGTTGTAGATTTAGACGGGAAAGTAATTGAAGGAACACTAAAACCTTCGTCAGACACGGCAACTCACCTTGAACTTTACAAATCATTTCCTCATATCGGAGGAGTGGTACATACACATTCAACTTATGCTACATCATGGGCTCAAGCCGGATGCGACATACCAAATATCGGAACTACTCATGCCGATTACTTCAGCGCCGCCATCCCATGTACCCGCGACATGACTCGCCAAGAGGTTGAAGGTGAATACGAATTAGAAACAGGGAAAGTGATCGTGGAGCGCTTTCGTGAATTAAATCAGGATTTCATCCCTGGAGTATTAGTTAAAAATCATGGCCCTTTTTCTTGGGGAAAAGATGCAAACGATGCCGTTCACAATGCCGTGGTCATGGAACAATGTGCCAAAATGGCATCAATTGCATTTCAGGTAAATCCGGAACTAAAAATGAATCAGCACCTGATTACCAAACATTTTATGCGAAAACACGGACCCGATGCATATTACGGACAAAAGTAAAACAACCCTTAGACTTTAAAGGGTAACTTAAATAGCAAATAGCAAATAATTAAATATTAAATAAACATTATGGAATTCAAATTTGAAAATTTAGAAGTATGGTTCATTACCGGAGCTCAATTGCTTTACGGTGGTGATGCAGTCGTAGCAGTAGATGCACACTCAAACGAGATGGTCAAAGGTCTTAACGATTCTGGTAACTTACCCGTAAAAGTGGTTTACAAAGGAACGGCAAATTCGTCAGCAGAAATATCTGAAATTATGCGTGCCGCTAACGGAGATACAAAATGTGTCGGAATGATAACTTGGATGCACACTTTTTCACCTGCAAAAATGTGGATTCACGGTTTGATGGACTTCAAAAAACCATTATTGCACCTTCACACTCAATATAATGAAGAAATTCCTTGGGCTACAATGAATATGGACTTTATGAATCTGAACCAGTCGGCTCATGGCGACCGTGAATTTGGATTTATAACCAGTCGCCTTCGCAAACCACGTAAAGTAGTGGTTGGTTACTGGAAAGACAAATCCACTCATGCGAAAATAGCCACATGGATGCGCGTTTGTGCAGCTTGGGCTGATGCACAAAACATGCGTGTCATACGTTTTGGAGACAATATGAATAATGTAGCTGTAACGGATGGAGATAAAGTAGAAGCCGAAATCCGGCTGGGTTACCACGTGGACAATGCACCAATCGCCAAGTTAGTACCCTATGTGAATGCAGTTTCAGATACTGAAATCGATGCATTGATTGCTGAATACGAAAGACTATACGATTTTGCAGATGATTGCAAAAAAGGAGCCGAAAAACACATTTCTGTGCGTCAAGCCGCAGCTCAAGAAATCGGATTGCGTCGTTTTTTGGAAGATAAAGGAGCCAAAGCATTTACAACCAGTTTTGATGAACTTGAAGGAATGTCTCAACTGATGGGTTTTGCATCACAACGATTGATGGCTGAAGGTTACGGCTTCGGTGCTGAAGGCGACTGGAAAACGGCGGCATTAGTACGTTCCATGTGGGTGATGGGTAAGGGTCTGCAAGGCGGTCAATCATTTCTCGAAGATTATACACTGAATTTTGCAGGTGCTGACAGTGCAATTCTTCAGTCACATATGTTAGAAATTAATCCCGAAATTGCAAAAGCAAAACCACGAATCGAAGTTCACTTCCTCGGAATTGGAGATGCAGGGGTTTGTGCTCGTCTTATATTCCAAGCTCACGAAGGAGAAGGTATTGCTGCTACCATTGTTGATATGGGCAGCCGCTTTCGCATGATTGTGAACGAAGTAAAAGTTATTGAACCCAAGGCTTTACCCAAATTGCCTGTTGCTTGTGCCTTATGGATTCCGGAACCAAACTTCGAAGTTGGCGCAGGTGCATGGATCACTGCAGGCGGAACACACCATTCAAGTTTCTCATTTTCAATTACAACGGAGATGATGGAAGACTATGCTGAAATTGCTGACATCGAAATGTTGATGATTGACAAACAGACAACTATTCGCAATTTCAAACAAGATATCCGAAATAACGAAGTGTATTATATGTTGAATAAAGCACTTAGATAAATAATCAAGAGGTATAAATAAGATGTAATTTCATAACTCTTATCCATGCCTCTTATTTACTCAAATAAATATGAAATACGTTATTGGTTTAGATTATGGAAGCGATTCAGCCCGTGCGGTGGTAATAAATGCCGAAACAGGCGAAGAAATGGCTTCATCAGTTAAATATTATCCACGTTGGATGGAAGGAAAATATTGTATTCCTGCCGCCAACCAGTATCGCCAACATCCGCAGGATTATATTGATGCATTGGAATATACTGTAAAAGACGCCCTTTCAAAATGTCCGGACGGAACCGCCTCACAAGTTGTAGGAATGGCTTTTGACACTACCGGAAGCACCCCAGTTTTTACAGATAAAAACGGAACTCCATTGGCTATGTTACCCGAATTTGCTGAAAATCCAAATGCGATGTTCGTGTTGTGGAAAGACCACACCGGAATTAAAGAAGCACAGGAAATAAACGATTTATCCGCCAAATGGAATATTGACTACACATCGTATGAGGGTGGAATCTATTCTTCAGAATGGTTTTGGGCAAAAGCATTACACGTGCTTCGCGCTGATGAAAAAGTTCGAAATGCCGCATATTCTATCGTAGAACATTGCGATTGGTTACCTGCCTTACTTTCAGGAACAACCGATGCAAAAAACATCTACCGGAGTCGTTGTGCATCGGGACACAAAGCTATGTGGCTGAAAGAATGGGGCGGGCTTCCTTCCGAAGAATTCCTGACCGAACTTGATCCCGTTCTCACCGGATTTCGTGAACGGTTGTATACAGACACCTGTCCTAGTAATCAAAAAGTGGGAATGCTGACTGCGGATTGGGCTGCCCGTCTGGGTTTGACAGCAAATGTGGCGATTGCAGCCGGAGCTTTTGATGCTCACATGGGTGCAGTAGGTGCAGAAGTTAAACCAGGTGCATTGGTTCGGATTATTGGCACGTCCACTTGCGATATTATGGTGTCGAGTTATGAAGAAATGGGCAACAAACTTATTCCTGGTATTTGCGGACAGGTTGATGGATCTGTCATTCCAGGGATGGTAGGTCTGGAAGCCGGTCAATCGGCCTTTGGCGATGTATATGCCTGGTTCAAAAATGTCGTGGCTTGGCCGGTAGTGAATATCCTTTCGAAAACCACATTGATTGATGAAGATACCAAACAAAAATTAATAGATGAAACCGTAGATCAGATAATTCCTGCTTTGTCAATCGAAGCCGCCAAGGTTTCGGTTTCTGATTCAACCATACTTGCAACTGACTGGATGAATGGTCGTCGAACCCCTGATGCCAATCAAATGGTTAAAGGAACAATCACCGGCATTAATCTGGCAAGCTCTGCTCCGCTTATTTTCCGAGCATTGGTTGAGGCAACTGCTTACGGATCAAAAGCCATCGTGGACAGATTTATCGAAAATGGGGTGGTAATCAATGAAATTATTGGTATAGGAGGTATTGCTCTAAAATCGCCTTTTGTAATGCAAACCCTTGCTGATGTGTTGAATATGCCGATAAAAGTAGCTAAAGCCGAGCAAGCATGTGCATTTGGTGCTTCGATGTTTGCGGCAGTAGTTGCTGGCATATATGCTAAAGTGGAAGATGCGCAGGCTGCAATGGGCATGGGCTTTGCAAAGGTCTACGTACCCAACGCTGAAAATCATCAACTATATTTATCGCTTTATGAAAAATATAATTTGATTGGTAAATTTACCGAAGAACATTTGTTTAACGAATAAAAATCAAGACAATCGAATAATTCATAAATGGCTGTTAACTAAAAAGTTAACAGCCATTTATTATAAATTCACTTTGGAAATTTTTCTTCCAACGATTGCGGCAGCGACCATTACACATCGGGTACATGGACGTGATTTGAAATACAATTCGTTTCGCTCTGACGCAATCGGAGGTTGAGCAGCAGGCTTAATATTCAATAAGTCAGCACAAATATATGACCCCATTATTGTTTTAAACTCTCCGGCAACATCCTGAACAGCTTTATAATTTATATTTTTAGCGTTTTTATCGGCAGTGTTGAGAAAAGGATATTCCAATCCAAGCACCATAAACATGCCACTTACCGCACCGCACACTTCGCGTAGCCTTCCCATTCCACCACCAAAAGAAGTAGCGAGTTTACTTGCAGTGCTTGTGTCAATACCGTACAAATCGGAGAAAGCCATAAAAACCGACTGTGAACAATTGTATCCACACTCAAAAAACCGAACGGCTTGTTGTTTTCTAATTTCAATTTCTTCGGGAATCATTAAACTATAGATTTTTAGAATAATGGTTATGAATGGCTTCAATCAAAAATGAAGGTGGAGGACAGGGTTTCCAGTTATCGCGTCCAACAAAAGCCAATTCCGTTTCAGCTTCATTTATCAGCTCATTTTTTTCATTAAAAAGTTCATAAACAAACCAAATCCGAACACCTTTAATCGTTTTAAGAGTTGTATGAACAGTCAATAATTCATCGTAATGAGTTGTTTTAATAAATTTGAAATTCATGCGAATAACCGGACACATGACTCCGGCCTCCTCCACCGAATGATATGAAACCCCAATGCTTCGAAACAATTCCCATCGGGCAGCCTCGTAATACTTGACATAATTGGCATGATGCATGGTTCCCATTTGATCAGTGTCAGGGTATGCCACTCGAAATTTAAAGTCGAAAGTAATCATATTTTGGTTTTAAAAATAATAAACATAATTCAATAATGGTAGTGCTGAGCAGCGGTTTTATCACTTTCATGAAAAAGAATTGATTCATAAAAAAATTAATTTTTTAACAACCGAAATTCTCTGCAAAAATACAAATTGTTTTGAACCAATGTTTATAATAGTTGATTTTTTAACACGAACTTTCATTGGCTCAAAAGCAATAGAATCGAAAAATAGCTGGCAACCGAAGAATAAATTATCATACATTAAATTGATAAAGTGAAATCAATACTCACTTTTTTTACGATCCAATATTTGATTTAAATACTCAGTAGGAGACAATCCGAATTCATCTTTGAAACATTGCCGAAAGTAAGATGAACTATTAATTCCGACCATAATTGAGATTTCAGAAATGGCATATTTACCCGTCAGCAATAACCTTTCGGCATTTCTCATTCTTATCTTCCTTACAAATTCATTCACCGACAATCCGGTAAGAGCCTTAATTTTTCGGTATAATGTGGAATGGCTCATGAACATCTGATCGGTTAACTGGTAAATATTGATTTGCTCATTTTCAAGATTTTCCTCAATAATTCCAGTGATTTTCTCCATAAACTCGTTATCTAATTTATTCAAGGAATCTTTCAAAAGCATTTGTTTGTGAGAAGCGTTTGAAGATGAAAATAAAGCCATAATTTTCTTTCTATTTTCAATCAGGTTTACAACCCTGCTTCTTAATAAATTTCCACTGAAAGGTTTGGTAATATAAGAATCCGCCCCGATTAAATACCCTTCCGTTTTATCCTGAATTGAATCTTTGGCAGTAAGTAAAATTACCGGAATATGGCAGGTTCGAACATCTTCCTTCAATGATTTACACATTTTAATTCCGTCCAATACCGGCATCATAATATCGCTGATGATGATATCAGGAATTCTGTCGAATGCTATTTCCAGTCCGATTTTTCCGTTCTCAGCTATCAAAACATCATAAGAATCTGAGAAACATTCGTGGATATAATCTTGAATTTCAGCATTATCTTCAACTACCAGAATCAATTGCTTTGAATTTTGAATCGATTCAGCTTCTATAATTTCGACATGTTCGGCATGGAGGGCATTCGGATAAGAATTATCGCTCAGCAAAGTGAAAATAAAAGTGGTTCCTTTGTCGGGAGAACTTTCAACATGGATTTTGCCTTGATGTAATTCTACCATATTTTTAACCAACGACAGTCCAATTCCGGAACCCGACACTTGATGTTCGCTTTTAACCTGGTAATAGCGGTCGAAAATACGTGGTAAAACATCTTTCGAAATCCCATATCCCGTATCTGAAACTACAAGATCAGTATAACGGGTATTTTCTTCTATTCTATTGCACATTGAAATTACAATTTCCCCTTTCGGTGTATATTTAAAAGCATTAGAAATTAAATTATCGAGAATTATTGTTATTACTTCGGGATCAAAATACAAAACGATGGGCATTTCATCCACTTGAATTTTTAATGTAACATTTTTATTTCGATTCAATTCTTCAAACTTCAGACCGACTTCCTTGACAAGGTTTGATAGATTATTTTTTGAAACGCTTAACTTCCGATTTCGAGTCTCCGATTTTCGAAATTCAAGCATCTGATTGATTAAATCGAGCAACCGATTTGCACTCCTGTGAATCGAATTAATTTTTTTGGAATGATTCGGCTGAAGTGATTTATCTGAAATCAGATCTTCTAACGGTCCAATGATAAGCGTTAAAGGTGTACGAAGTTCATGGGTAATATTGGTGAAAAACCGAAGCCTTTCTTCGTTAACTTCAAGTTCCCGTTGGTGATTTTTCTTTTCAAGATACAATGAGTTTTCTAAATCCAACCTATGTTTGAAGAATTTAATGATAGTCAATATTAAAACTAGGAAAATAATTCCGTAAATTGTCTCTGCCCACCACGAAAACCAGAAAGGCGGATGGATAACAATCATTAAAGTGGTTACTTCAGGCTCCCAGTCCTGATTTCGTAACCTTGATTTAATATTAAAAATATATTTTCCCTGACGCAAATTACGGAATGTAAGCTGCTTACTGTCATCAATATTGTACCATGCATTATCAAGTCCATCCAAATTATACGAAAATTCCACCTTATCACTCAAGGAATAATCCAGCACATTAAATGCGATATGAATTGTGTTTTGATTATAACTTAGATCAATCCTTTTTGAAATTGGCAAATCAGTAAAATTACCAGTATGAGCACTTTCCTTGTTTATCACTCTAAATTCTGTAACAACAACCGGTGGAAGTTTATATATTGGCTGTGGTAAATTTGAATTAAAATAACAAATCCCGTTTTGTGAACCGAAATAGATGATTCCGTGTTGATCTTTAACGACTGCTCCACTCATAAAATCACCTAATGGAATACCATCCATGTGATTAAAGTTGCTTATTTTATAAGTTTTAACATCAATACAACTTAAACCAGAATTCGTGCTGATCCAAATATGATCAGGGGTTCCTTCAGCAACTGCTCTGACATACCCGTTCGGAAGTCCTTCTTTCAGTCCAAACACAGTGAAACTTGTATCATTACAGTTTTTAAACATCGACAGATTTTCCCTTGCAGCTACCCACATTCGATGTTTTGAATCTTGAAAAATCTGATTAATTCCGTAAAATCCTTTATTTACATCATACCGTCTGACCAATTGAAATTTTAATGTAAAAACGGCGATTCCAGCCCCGAGTGTTCCAACCCAAATTCTCCCATACTGATCCGTTGATAAACTTCGAATTACATTCTCAGGCAGCTTTGAATTTGAACTGTAGTACGATTTCTTTTGTCCTGTTAATTGATTGTAGATATGTAATCCTTTATTGGTTCCGATCCAAATATTGTGATTCATATCCTCAGCGAAACATCTGATTTGAATTCCATCAGTATCAAATCCTTTAATTTGTTCAATCCGATGGTTTTTAGCATTAAAATACAAGATGGTACCGTTGTACGTCCCAAACCAAATGTTGTTTTTTGAGTCCCTGAATACAGTTAAAATCCTGTTATCCGGAATCGATTTATTTTCATAACTGAAGTTTCGAACTTTTACACCATTTTTAAACACATCAACTCCACCACCCTCAGTACCTGCCCAGAGAAGATTATTTGAATCGGTAGTCAATCCCCATACGATTTTGTTACTTAAACCGATCGTTTTATTTGATGGCGAAAAAGTAATTGTATGAAAATAATCTGATTTAGCACTTAAAAAATTTACACCTCCGCCTAATGTACCAATCCAGATATTGTTAAAACAATCTTGCATAATACTGTTAATCAGCGGATGTGAAAGTCCGTATTGGTTATCGGATGCTGGTATATGTTTAAACTGAACTTTATCGGGATTATCAATTATATCATTTTGATTTTCAAGAATATCAATGCCGGATGCCGTTCCAATCCAAATTTCGTTATTTATTTCAGTTATTGTGGTTACATTATTATCCGAAAGCGACCCTTGTTTGTTGCTTTTTCTGAATACGGTGAACCTGCCTGTTGCTTTGTTAAATAAGGCAAGCCCATTATTTGTTGCTATCCAAACCTGTTTTTTTGAATCGATAAAAATATAGATTACTTCTGTTCCAGGCAAACTGAAAGGATCTTTGGTGTTAGGTTTGAAATTTACTGCCGTCATATCGTGAAGCGAGATAATACTTAACCCATCAAACACATGTCCTACATACAAATTTCCCTGATTATCGTCGGCAATACACCAGTTAAAATTACTTCCCAATCCTTTTACATTCGACTGATCGTAATGAATAAATTTTTTTGTGTTTTTATTCATAAGGTAAATGCCGCTCTGATAGGTTGCAATCCATAGATTGCCTACTGCGTCGTTTGACAAAAACGTAATTCCATCTTCATTTACACTTCGCGGATCTGTATTTCCTGGTCTATAAACTGAAAAACGATTCTTTGAATAATCAAATGCATTTAAACCACTTCGCTCTGTAGCAATCCATATAATATCCTGATATTTATCTGCATACACATAATTGAGATCATTGCTATTAATTGAGTTCTCCTCAAAACCAGATTTCATATAAATTTTGAAATTACGTCCATCAAATCGATCCAACCCCGATTTGGTACCAAACCACATGAAACCCTGTTTATCCATAGTAATTCCCTGAATATAATCACTGGATAAGCCTTGTTCTATCCCTATTTTTTGTATTTCAAAAGGGAAAGCAAACGTTAATAGAGGGATAAAAATAACAAAAACAAGAATTGATTTTTTCATGAGTGTACTGCGTTTTCGTCTTATTGATTTCAAAAATACTGAAAAAAAATAGATAGAATTCATTTCATGAAATTTTGATTGAAATGTGGGTTATAAATGACGAATTTAATACATTCCAAAAATCCGCAAAATTGTATTTTTGTAATGTTTCGAACAACCTTATTTTTAATTATATAACTTAATGATTTTACTCAATTTTAGAATTATGAAAAACATCCAACTTACATCGTCGAGAAATGATTTTGTATTACAAGCGACCAGAATTATTGAAAAAAAAATACATCTCGAAAAATACAGTCTTGAAATGTTTGCAAATGATTTATTTATGAGCAAATCAAGTTTGAATAAAAAAGTTAAAACAACAACTGGATTAACTCCTACCGAGTTTATTGAGAATGTAAAGTTCAATTTTTCTCTCAAGTTATTTCAGGAATCAGATTTGTCTATAAAAGAAATAGCCTATTCTTCCGGATTTAATGACCCAAAATACTTTACCCGTCGTTTCAAAAAAGAGTACGGCATAACACCCAAAGCCTATAAAAACTCATTAAACAAAAAGTGCGGTTATCTCTGGCTAAATTTCAATCTGAATTAATTTTTTCAGTTTGGTTTCTTCATTCGATTCATACAGATTATAATTTTACACTTCATTGATTTTTCGAAGCGGTTTTTTTTTGATATTCTTTAAAAAACCGAAACTCTATGCTGACCCAAAATAACCAATCGGAAATAAAGACATTTATAATCCTTTTATACGATTTTGTGCAACAATAATTGCGCATAATTCACTTGATTTGTATCGATGATTTTTTCACGACAGTGAGCCGTTTTATATAGATCTCAATGAACTAAAAAATCATGAAAAAAATTATAAATACTATCATGAAAAAAATTACAATCTTCTTTATTTACAGCATATTATGCTTATTTATTAAAGCAAATGCTCAAACCGACTACACCAACCGAATTGTCAATCCAAGTTTCGAAACCGGAGATTACACCGGCTGGACTTGGATAGGGCGAGCTGCCTCTGGAGGTTGGACCAACGTAAACACAGATGGCGATGCTTCGAAAGATGGGAGCTATATCGCGGGCTACTGGAATAGTTCAATCAGCGATGTTGAATGCTCACAAACCATTACCGGGCTTCCGACTGGCTATTATAAAGTAACGGCTCTGGCAACCGTGAGTACAGGACGAACAACAAATCAACGCTTATTTGCCAACAACAATTCGATGCTCTACGGCGCAAGTTCAAATCCTGCTTACAATGCAGCGAACTTGGCAATCCTGAAGACAACTGAAAATTATATATTTGGAGGCTACTCCGAATCAGCACTTGAAAACGGACCATTCAATAAATTATCTTTAGTAAATCGAGTGATTGATGGCACTTTAAAAATTGGATTCCGTTTCAGCGGAAAAAGTTCTGCATTGGGTTATAACTTTTCTTATACTTCAAGTGCCGATGCAGGATTTTTTAAATTCGACCATTTTACACTCACTGAAGTTTCAAATGTTGCTACACTCGACAATATTTCCTTAAGCAGTGGATCTTTAGATGTGCAATTCAATCCGGCAATTTATTCTTATACGGTAACTTTGCCTGAAGGAGTAACGTCAGTTACTCCAACCGTAACACCAACCGTTGATGGTGTTGCTTTATCAGGTACAGGGACAGTGGATGTTTCTTCTAAAACCGGAACTTCAACCATTACAATTACCGCTTTAGACGGAATTTCAACGAAAACCTACACGATTTATTACAAAGTTGTCGTGCCTTCTGCCGGTGCGCAAGAGGACAAACTTTATTCCAATACTTTTCCACTGAGAGATGTAACTTTGCTCGATGGCCCGTTTAAACATGCCCGCGATCTGAATATACAAACACTGTTAAAATATGATGTAGACCGTCTACTCGCTCCTTACCGTAAAGAAGCCGGATTACCCTCCAAAGCAATCAGTTACCCTAACTGGATTGGCCTGGACGGTCATATCGGAGGTCATTATCTTTCGGCAATGGCTATCAATTATGCAGCAACGGGTGATTCAACTTGCAAACGATTAATGGATTATATGGTTACGGAGTTAAAATCTTGTCAGGATGCTAATGCCATTCTTTATCCTTCCTGGGGTGTGGGTTATGCTGGCGGGGTACCAAGCAGCAATGCCATTTGGTCAACATTTAAAACAGGCAACTTTACTAATTTTTATGCTGCCTGGGTACCATGGTATAATGTGCATAAAACTTATGCCGGTTTACGCGATGCATGGCTTTATGGAGGAAATGAAACAGCAAAAACCATTTTTTTAGCTTTTTGCGACTGGGGAATCAATATTACATCAGCACTGACCGACGCGCAAATGGAAGCAATGCTAGGTGTCGAACCAGGTGGAATGAACGAAATTTTTGCCGATGCATATCAAATGACTGGAGCTTCAAAATATTTGACTGCTGCTAAACGTTTTTCGCATAAGATTTTATTAAATAACATGGCTGTTAGTACTGACAATTTGGACAACATGCATGCTAATACACAAGTGGCAAAAGCTGTTGGGTTTCAACGTATCGCTGAGGTTTCGAAAGATACTATTTACACCAAAGCTGCAAAGTTTTTCTGGCAAACCGTAACTACTAACCGGAGCTTGGCATCAGGTGGTTTTAGTCGAAAAGAATATTTTCCACAAGCATCTGCCTGCAACGATTACGTAAATGATGTTGAAGGTCCTGAAACCTGCAATACCTATAATATGCTGAAACTTACCGAAGATTTATTCCGATCAAATCCACAGGCTTGTTATGCCGATTACTATGAAAGGGCAATTTTCGATCATATTTTATCTTCCCAAAACCCTGATAATGGGGGATACGTGTATTTTACTCCTATACGTCCACGGCACTATCGAGTTTATTCAGCCCCAAATGAAGCCATGTGGTGTTGCGTAGGTACCAGCATGGAGAACCACGGAAAGTATGGAGAGTTTATTTATACTCACCAAAACGACTCTTTATACCTGAACCTGTTCATTGCCTCTGAATTAAACTGGAAAGAGAAGGGCATAAAAATTCGACAGGAAACCTTTTTTCCGGATGAAGAAAAAACCAAACTAATAATCACGGCTAATGCACCAACAGCTTTTAAATTGTTTGTGCGTTCACCTAAATGGGTAACTGCAGGTTCATTGAAAATTATTGTGAATAAAGATACATTAGCTGTTCAGTCGGAGCCACAAACCTATATTGCCATTAATCGAATCTGGGACAACGGCGATTCAGTGAGCATCCTATTGCCAATGCATAACACTTACGAACAATTGCCCAACGTTCCTAACTATATTGCCATTTTGCATGGCCCGATTCTACTTGGGGCAAAAACAGGAACTGAAGATCTGGCAGGTTTGATCGCTGATGACAGCCGTTGGGGACATATTGCCGGTGGAACTTTATTACCGCTTGACCAAGCTCCAGTAATGGTAAGCGACAGATCAGCAATACTTTCTCAAATAAAAGCCGTGCCAGGTCAACCGCTTCACTTTACTGCTCCAACGCTATTTGCCAACAAAGCCGATTCAATTTTAGTGCTGCAACCATTTTATAAAATACATGATGCCCGATACATGATGTACTGGTTGGCACTAAACCAGAGTCAATATCAATCGGTAATGGATAGCCTGGCGGCTATTCAAAAAGCGGAACTCGAACTCGAACAACGAACCGTAGATAAGGTTGCACCCGGCGAACAACAACCCGAAGTGGATCATAACCTATTATGTACCAACTCTTATACCGGGAATTTCCAAAATGAATTCTGGCGTGATGCACGAGCCGGTGGATATATTAGCTATAATATGTTAACACAGGGTAAATCTAATTTGTCGTTAATGGCGCGTTATTGGGGAAATGAAACTGGTAGCCGCAGCTTCAACATTATGGTGGATGGCACGATAATTACAACCGAAAATATTGTGGGTAAATGGAACTTAAACCAGTTTGAGAATGTGGAATATGCAATTCCCAATTCGCTGACTGCCGGTAAAGACACCATAACGGTAAAATTCCAGGCAATAAATTCAAACAATATGGCTGGAGGATTATTTTATGTGAGAATTCTACAACTTTTGAATTCTACCGATATTCAAATTGTAAAAAAAAATAATGGTTGTAATGTATTTACGCAAAAAAATGAGATTATTATCAATGGATTGACTCATACTTCATTTATTAGGGTTTACGATACCTGTGGGCATTTATTAAACGCCATCGAATCAGGTAAAGGTTCAACCACCATTCCTTCCAAGTCAAAGGGAATCAGAATTATAAAGATCGTGTCAAAAGGGAACGTGCAGGTTAACAAAGTGATAGTAGAATAGGGATTTCCTATGATATCACTTTATATAAGTACAACATGCCAATTAGTTTAAAGTATTGTTTGACGGTTAGCATCTGTAAAACAATATTTAGCCATCATCAAAGAATGAACTATTTTAGAGCAAATATTTAACTCTAAATTAAAAGGAATCAATTCATAATAAAGCTGCCATTTATATTTATAGACTTATTTATTATCAATAGACTCTGATTTGCCCCTGACTTTTATTCATAACTTTAAAAAAATGATTCCCCGTGAAAAATATATATGCTATTACGCTTTTGTTGGCTTTTAACTTTTCGATTTTTGCTCAAACAGGAAAAGAACTTAAATTTCAAACCTGGGCACTGACTCCTCCCATGGGTTGGAACAGTTGGGATTGCTACGGTCCTTCGGTGGTAGAGTCAGAAGTAAAAGCCAATGCCGACTATATGGCTGCCAATCTTAAGCAGTTTGGCTGGGAATATGTTGTGGTTGATATCCGTTGGTACGTCGACAATCAGACAACGGGAACCTACAATGCTTATAATAATTCCAACTTTATATATGACAAATACGGACGTTATATGCCATCTCCATCCCGTTTTCCATCAGCAGTTAATGGAGCGGGCTTTAAGCCATTAGCTGACTACATTCACAGCAAAGGACTGAAGTTTGGCATTCACATCATGCGTGGGGTTCCACAAGTTGCGGTAATCAATAAACTTCCAATTAAAGATGGAAACGGGAAAACTGCTGCTGATATTTACAGTACTACGAACAAATGTACTTGGTTGCAAGATAATTACACAGTTTTACCTGTTTCCGGAGCTCAGGAATATTATAATTCTATCTTCGAACTTTATGCCTCATGGGGTGTGGACTTTGTCAAGGTGGACGATCTTTCACGCCCATATCATACCGACGAAATTGATATGATTCGAAATGCTATTGATAAAACTGGACGTCCGATTGTATTGAGTATGTCGCCCGGTGAAACTCCTGTTGAAAATTACGAACATGCACGCAATCATGCCAACATGTGGCGAACAGTAGACGATTTTTGGGATAACTGGAGTCAGTTGAACTATTCGTTTACAGTTTGTAATAAATGGTATCCTTACATTTCTCCCGGAACATGGCCCGACGCTGACATGCTCCCACTGGGGCATATTGCCATTCGTGGTGAACGAGGAGTGGATCGTCAAACTAATTTTACAAAGGATGAACAATATACACTTTTGACGCTTTGGAGTATTTTCAAATCTCCATTGATGTTTGGAGGAAACCTACCTGATAATACTGATTTCACCAAAGCGTTGATTACGAATGATGAAGTGCTCAATATGCACAAATCGGCAGTAAATAGCAAACAATGGTACAATGCCAATGATCAGATAGCATGGACAGCAGATGATCCAAATAACGGTGATAAATTTGTAGCACTATTCAATAATGGTGGAGATGGATTTATTTCAACCAAAAATTTGCTTTACCGCAGCGGAACTATTTCCCGTCTGACCGACAACTTCGGAGTTAATATTGACATTAATATTCCTCAGGAAAGCACTTCACTCTATTTAATTGTAAACGATGGTGGCGACGGATTTTCTAATGATCATGCCGACTGGATTAATCCTACCCTTTATAAATCCAATGGTGATTCGTTAAAGTTAACCAATTTGAGCTGGGAATTTGCAACTGCCGGTTGGGGAGCCGTTTCTAAAAACAAAAGTATTTCGGGCGGAACACTGAACGTAAATGGAACTACATTTGCAAACGGAATCGGTACGCATGCAAAATCGATAATATTCTTCCCTATCCCTTCCGGTTATACCCGCTTCAAAGCCTTTGCAGGTCTTGATAAGGGTGGAACTGACCAAACAGGTGGAGCAACTGTTGAATTTTCGGTAGCTACCCAAGATCCGACACTCCGCAATGTAGATGTTAACAAAGCAATTATCAACTCAGGTAGAATCAGTCGCACCTGTCAACGTGCCGGTAAAGCAGTTTCCGCCGATATTACAGGAGCTTCCAAATTATATTTAGTGGTTACCGATGCCGGTGACAACTTCAATTATGATCACGCTGACTGGATTAATCCCACTATTTACAATACAAAAGGCGACTCGGTGAGACTAACTACACTTACACCTGTAAGTGCAACAAGTGGTTGGGATGTAGTTCATACAAATAAAAGTTTAAATAATGGAACACTAACAGTGAATGGCAAAACCTATGCAAATGGATATGGCGTAAACTCATATTCCATCATTCAATTTAATTTACCAACGGGTTACAGTAAATTCAATGCTTTCTGCGGCTTCGATGACGAAGTTCTTTCAGCACCAAACGGAGTATCAGTTGAGTTTATGGTGTTTACTCAAGATCCTGGCATCAGCACTGCTGCTTCTATGCCCGTGGATTTAGTGAGTCTTGGATTTTCAGGCAATTGCCTCATTCGAGATTTATGGGCAAAAAAAGACAGCGGAACATTTGCCGGAACACAATTTACCCCTTTAGTAAAATTACACGGCGCTAAACTCTATCGTATATCTGCCCAAAATCGTTCTTCCCAAACTTCGGTTACATTGACATCATCAATGCCCCAAGCCAATCTGGGAGATTCGGTATTATTAAATCTTTCAGTTGTAAAAACAGGCGATGCAATTTCAAGACCAAATGGTTTCTTCGTTGTATCAAGCAATGATACAGTTGTAGGTATTCTTCCCGTTGATAGTTCAGGTAATGCTATTTTTACAGCATGTGATTTAGCTGTTGGTATTCATACTTTTAGCGTAGAGTACAGTGGAAATACGGTTTATTCTCCACAAACAGGAAATTCAGTACTTATCGAAGTGAAGAAAAACGAAACAACTCCATCGGAAATACCAAACAATCCAAAGATAAGAATTATAACTATCGACGGGAAACAATACCTTAAAAATTTAAAAGAAGGAGATGATGTATCTGTATTTGATAGTTCGGGAAAATTATTGATTTCTCAAACTGCCGAATCCGATTCAATGCAATTAAATTTTCGGGGAGTCGGCATTGTTAAAATCAGATCGGGGAATAACTTCGTTATTATAAAATCGTTATTCGAATGAAATATTTTCCACCTGAATCAGATGATCTTGAAATTCTTAAAAACAATACTTATGAACTTCAACAAAAACATAATGACGAATTTGTGCTCATGATAAACGAATATGTGCACCGTCTGCATTTCAAATAACGTTATTTTTGCACAAACAAATTCAAATTTAAACCAATTCATCATTCACCTTAAATTAATCTTTATGAAACACAAAACTTTACTTTCCAAAATGCGTATCCTATTCGTTAGCCTTTGTTTATCAGGCTTTGCAAATGTACAGGCGCAAACCTTACTTTACTCCAATGATTTTGAAAGTGGACTAAACGGTTCAACCATAGTGGGTAATGGAATAATAGAAAATTCAAACAACACAGCTCATGGCATGGTTTTTCATAATGCAGCGGGAGGTCAAGCCGTTCGAACTAACTACTTAACGTTACCAGCAACTATTTTTGCCGACTTGAAAACTGCGGCCACTAATTCTTTGACAATTTCATTCTGGGTAAATAAAGGTACTGCTACGGGTTACTATTGGAGTCCTATCTTTTCGGCTTATGGAGCCGCACCCAATCCATCCAATGGTACACCTATGATGATTCTACAGACTCGCGGAGTGGTACAGTCAAATATTGGAACAACTTGGAGTGATTATACAGATGCTCAAAATGTAAAAGCAGCAAATACCCTTAGCACTAATTGGATAGATGATGGCAATTGGCACTTTTATGCTGCAACGTTCACTACAACGAGTGTAAAAGTGTATATCGATGGAGCTGTTATGAATGAATGGACGCTGAGTGGAACAGATGCCGGTGGCTCTGATGCGGGTTTATTCAGCATTGGGTCTGCTTTAAACTACATTTGTTTAGGTGGAAACCAAGCATGGAATTGGAATGATCCTGATCCTGCATTTTTATATGACAAATTGAAAATCTATTCAGGAGCTTTGACAACTGCTCAAATAAACTCCCTTATTGTTTCGGATGGTTTAGTTGCCCCAGTATTAGCATCAAGTAAGTCGGCTTTATATTTCGATGATAAATATACTTCGGAATCAATTGTGGTTAATGGTGCTAATTTGACGAAAGATATAACGATTTCCGCTCCTGCAGGCATAACCGTCAGTCCGACAACCATTTCAGCTTCAGCTTCAACCGATGTAGCTGTTTCTGTAACTTTTGATGGAACAACAAACGTAAATGGGAATATTACGCTATCAAGCGGGAGCACTGTTGTAAATATCCCTGTAAAATCATCTTCAAACGCATGCTATACTCCGGCTTTTGCGACAGGCAATATGATTGCCGACCCGACTTTTAGTGCTGCCTCTCTTTCTGCAGGCGGATTTGGAGGTTGGGGAGCAACAAGCATTTCTTATAAAAATGCATATTGTGGCAGAGGCTCAGCATTTATTAACGGAAATTGTTCAGGATCGATCGACAGAGCCCTTTCAACAGCAAATGGAAATGCATTAGTAGCAAATAGTACGTATCGTCTTCGTGCAATGGTCAATTCAAAGGCTTCGGCAGGCACAACTTTCCAAATCCAGGTAGAAGGCGTTAATGGAAGCGCAAGCATTTTCTTCCCTCTTGCCAACACAAATGGGTGGAAACAAATTGACACAACATTTACTACTGGTGCAACAGTAGTAGAAAAAGGCATTTATTTTAATGCATGTACATCAGTAAAACCAGCAAGTACTGATACCTGTTTTATTGACAACTATGAGCTTTATAAAGTAGCAACTGTTTCTACCGGGATAAACAATATGTTAGGGAATAAAGTAGCAAATTTTGTTCGCGATCATAAGATTGTAACTAACTTCAATCTTGATGTAGCTACCGAAGTTAACGTTTCATTGTACAATGTGAACGGGATATTGATTGAAACTATTAAATCAATGGGGCAGTCTGGTAAAAATGAAAGAACTTTTAATTCGAATCTTTCATCTGGTGTTTATGTGGTAAAAACCTCTATTGACGGTAAATTTACGATCAATAAGATTGTTTTATAAGCTTATAAATATCGTTATTTTGAATTGAAGGGTGTCTTGGATAGGCACCCTTTTTTTTGAATAATTCTCCTAATTATCAAAAAACTCCGGATTACTTAAGTTAGTAACCCGGAGTTTTTTAGAGATTAAAGTTGAAAAAATTAATCGTGTTCAACATCATCGTTTTCTTCAATATCGATAACATTTCTACGAGCATCAACCTTCTTTTCATATTCGTCGCGTGAATACACCACAAGTTTTTCGAACTCACGCTGACCAGTACCGGCAGGAATCAAGTGTCCGCAAATTACATTTTCTTTCATCCCTTCCAAACGATCTACTTTTCCATTGATTGCAGCATCGTTCAATACTTTTGTTGTTTCCTGGAAAGAAGCAGCCGACATGAAACTATTGGTTTGCAGAGCAGCTCTGGTAATACCCTGAAGAATTTGATTCGAAGTAGCAGCAATTGCATCACGAGTTTCGATAAGGCGTAAATCCCTGCGTTTCAATACGCTATTTTCATCACGAAGTTTACGGGCAGTAATTATTTGTCCGGGCTTCAAATTAGAAGAATCTCCAGCGTCAATAATTACCTTTTTACCCCAAATCCGATCGTTTTCTTCCATGAACTCATTTTTGTCAACAATCTGTTTTTCAAGAAAGCGGGTATCACCTTGTTCTAAAATTTCAACTTTACGCATCATCTGTCTTACTATGACTTCAAAATGCTTATCGTTGATTTTTACACCCTGAAGTCGGTACACATCCTGCACTTCGTTCACGATATAATCCTGAACAGCGGTTGGTCCTTTAATCATCAAAATGTCAGAAGGAGTAGTTGCCCCATCGGAAAGCGGTGTGCCGGCACGTACGAAGTCGTTTTCTTGAACCAAAATCTGTTTCGAAAGCGGGATCATGTATTTTTTTACCTCTCCAGTTTTAGAAGTTACGCTCAATTCACGATTACCACGTTTAATCTTACCAAAAGTTATTTCGCCATCTATTTCGGCTACTACTGCCGGATTTGATGGGTTACGTGCTTCAAATAATTCCGTAACACGTGGTAACCCTCCCGTGATATCACCTGCCTTACCTACAGCGCGAGGTATTTTTACCAACATTTGTCCGGTTTTAATTCTGTCACCGGTATCAAGTACAAGGTGAGCTCCTACCGGCAAATTGTAGGTTCTTAAAATTGAACCTTCATTCGAAAGAATGTGTGCACTTGGCACTCTATTTCTATCTTTTGATTCAATAATAATTTTTTCACGTAATCCGGTTGCATCATCAGTTTCAGTTTTGAAGGTAACATTTTCGATAACATCTTCAAATTCAATTTTACCTTCATTTTCCGAAATAATAACTGCATTGAAAGGATCCCATTCACAAATCAACTGACCTTTGGTTCCCATTTGTCCATCTTTGACATACAGTTTTGAACCATATGGAATATTTTGAGTGGTCAATGCAATGCTGGTTTTAGAATCAATCACACGCATTTCAGTCAATCGACTTACAACAACTTGGTATTCACTGTTTTCTTCAACTACATCAACGGTTCTAAGTTCGTCAAATTCAAGACGACCATCATAACGCAACGTGATTTTATTTTCTGCACCGACATTTGAAGCCACACCACCGACGTGGAACGTACGTAAAGTCAACTGCGTCCCAGGCTCACCAATTGACTGAGCTGCAATCACTCCGACAGCTTCACCCATATTGACCATTTTTCCGGTAGCTAAATTTCTTCCGTAACATTTTGCACAAACACCTTTCTTTGATTCACAAGTCAAAACCGAACGAATTTCGACCCGTTCAATCGGAGATTCCTGAATCTTTTTTGCCAACGGTTCGGTAATTTCTTCACCCGATGCAACGATAAGTTCTCCACTGAGTGGATGGTAAATGTCATGCACTGAAACGCGTCCGAGTATTCGCTCGTAGAGTGATGAGATAACATCCTCGTTGTTCTTCATTTCAGTTGCAATCAACCCACGTAAAGTTCCGCAATCATCTTCGTTGATAATTACATCGTGTGATACATCAACCAACCGACGAGTCAGATAACCGGCATCAGCCGTTTTCAATGCAGTATCAGCCAACCCCTTACGGGCACCGTGAGTAGAAATAAAGTATTCCAACACAGAAAGACCTTCCTTGAAATTAGACAAGATCGGATTTTCAATAATTTGTCCACCTTCAGCACCTGATTTTTGAGGCTTTGCCATCAATCCACGCATACCTGAAAGCTGACGAATTTGTTCTTTCGAACCGCGAGCTCCGGAATCTAACATCATATAAACCGAATTAAATCCCTGGTTATCACTGGATAACTGTTTCATCAATATGTTTGACAATTTCGAATTTACATGTGTCCATGTATCGATAATCTGATTATAACGTTCATTATTGGTAATGAAACCCATATTGTAGTTATTAAGGATTTCTTCGACTTCGGCATTTCCTTCCTTAACTAAAATTTCTTTTTCGGGTGGAATAATCACGTCATTCAAATTGAATGAAAGACCCCCTTTAAAGGCCATATAATATCCCAAATCTTTAATATCGTCGAGGAATTGTGCTGTACGAGCTACACCGCAAGATTCAATCACATTGCCAATAATGTCGCGTAAAGATTTTTTAGAAAGCAGTTCATTGATATATCCCATTTCAATAGGAACACATTTATTAAATAAAATACGTCCTACTGTAGTTTCGATCAATTTATCAACAAAATCTCCTTCTTCGTTCAAATCTTTGGTACGAACTTTAACGGTAGCATGCAGTGCCACCCGTTTTTCATTGTATGCAATTTCTGCTTCTTCGGGCGAATAAAAAATTAATCCTTCACCCAATGCACCCGGACGTGGTTTTGTAATATAATACAAACCAAGAACCATGTCCTGTGAAGGCACGGTAATTGGTGCACCATTGGCAGGATTTAAAATATTATGTGAAGCCAGCATTAATAATTGAGCTTCCAATACTGCTTCATTTCCGAGTGGTAAATGCACTGCCATTTGGTCGCCATCAAAGTCAGCATTGAAAGCTGTACACGATAGAGGGTGAAGCTGAATAGCTTTCCCTTCAATCATCTTGGGTTGAAATGCCTGAATACCTAACCTGTGCAGAGTTGGAGCACGGTTTAGCAGTACAGGATGTCCTTTCATTACGTACTCTAAAATATCCCAAATAACAGGGTCTTTACGGTCGACAATCTTCTTTGCTGATTTTACAGTTTTAACAATTCCGCGTTCAATAAGTTTGCGGATCACAAACGGCTTATACAATTCGGCAGCCATATCTTTGGGCAAACCGCATTCATGCATTTTTAATTCGGGTCCAACAACAATTACAGAACGTGCTGAATAATCCACACGTTTACCGAGCAAATTTTGACGGAAACGTCCTTGTTTGCCTTTCAACGAATCAGAAAGTGATTTTAACGGACGGTTCGCATCCGTTTTAACGGCACTCGATTTACGTGAATTGTCGAACAACGAATCGACAGCTTCCTGAAGCATACGTTTTTCGTTTCGCAGGATTACCTCAGGTGCTTTGATTTCAATCAGTCGTTTCAACCGGTTGTTCCTGATTATCACGCGACGATACAGATCATTAAGATCGGAAGTAGCAAAACGACCACCATCTAATGGAACCAATGGACGCAATTCAGGCGGAATAACCGGAACAATTTTAATAATCATCCATTCAGGTTTATTCCTTTGACGCGAAGCACGGAAAGATTCAACGATTTGCAACCTTTTAAGAGCTTCATTTTTACGCTGTTGCGAAGTATCAGTATCTGCCCGGTGACGAAGTTCATACGACAATGCATCTAAATTAAGACGACTTAACATATCGTAGATTGCATCAGCGCCCATTTTAGCAATAAATTTATTCGGATCGCTGTCTTCCAATAACTGATTTTCACGAGGTAACGATTCTAAAATATCCAAATACTCATCTTCGGTAAGCAACTCGCCCAGTGCAATATTTTCACCGTTTTCGAGAATACCAGCTTGAATAATGACATATTTTTCGTAATAAATAATCGAATCTAATTTTTTTGTGGGCATTCCCAGCAGGTAGCCAATTTTATTTGGCAATGAACGAAAATACCATATATGAGCCACCGGTACAACCAATTGAATGTGTCCCATGCGTTCACGACGAACTTTCTTCTCGGTTACTTCAACTCCGCATCGATCGCATACAATACCTTTATACCGAATACGTTTGTATTTTCCGCAATGGCATTCATAATCTTTGGTAGGGCCAAAAATTCGTTCGCAGAAAAGTCCATCGCGTTCGGGTTTGTAGGTACGATAGTTTATGGTTTCGGGTTTGAGTACCTCGCCACTCGATAATTTTAATATTTCTTCAGGCGATGCAAGACCGATCGAGATTTTATTAAAATTAGTCTTTAGCTTATTATCGTTTTTAAAAGCCATATTTTTTTTTGAATTTACAATTTACAATTTAGAAATTGACAATCAGAATACTCCAAAATGTTCCAAACCGGAATCATTCTATTTATTCAAGATTGATACTCAAACCTAATCCGCGCAACTCGTGAAGTAACACGTTCAGCGATTCCGGAATTCCGGGAGTAGGCATTGGATCTCCTTTCACAATAGCCTCGTACGTACGGGCTCGACCCATAACATCATCTGATTTGACTGTTAGAATTTCCTGTAAAATATGAGCAGCACCAAATGCCTCGAGTGCCCAAACTTCCATTTCACCAAAACGTTGACCACCAAATTGTGCTTTTCCACCTAAAGGTTGTTGCGTAATGAGTGAGTATGGACCTATAGAACGAGCATGCATTTTATCTTCAACCATGTGACCCAACTTCAGCATATAAATTACACCTACAGTTGCAGTTTGGTCAAAACGCTCTCCTGTTCCTCCATCGTACAAATAAGTTTTACCATAATTTGGCACACCTGCTTTGTCAGTCCATGCATTAAGGTCATCCAAATTTGCACCATCGAAGATTGGAGTAGCAAAGCGCACCCCTAATTCTTTTCCAGCCCAACCAAGTACGGTTTCAAAAATCTGTCCAAGGTTCATACGCGAAGGTACACCCAGAGGGTTCAACACGATATCTACGGGAGTTCCATCTTCAAGAAATGGCATATCTTCTTGACGAACGATACGCGATACTATACCTTTGTTTCCGTGACGTCCTGCCATTTTATCTCCCACCCGGATTTTGCGTTTCTTTGCAATATAAACTTTTGCAATTTGAACAATTCCGTTAGGAAGTTCATCACCAATGGTAATATTAAATTTTTGACGTTTAATCTGAGCATCCAATTCCTTGTATTTCCTCAGATAATTCATAATTAATTGCTTTACCAATTCATTTTTGTGCGTATCGGTAGTCCATTTGCTTAATTGAATGGAAGTATAATCAATTTCACGCAGACGTTCAATCGTAAATTTACTATTTCGCGAAATGACATCAGTTCCTAAAAAATCTTTCACCCCTGCCGAAGTTTTATCGCCGACCAATATCATCAGTTTTTCAACCAATGTATTTCGTAATACAGCAGCCTGATTTTCGAATTCTTCATCCAATTTAGGCAAAACAGCTTTATCAGATAATTTTGATTTCCGATTTTTTTGTGCTTTCGAAAACAATCGCTTCCCAATAACCACACCAGATAACGATGGAGTTGCTTTTAACGAAGCATCCTTCACATCTCCTGCTTTATCACCAAAAATGGCTCGTAATAATTTTTCTTCCGGAGAAGGATCAGATTCACCTTTTGGAGTAATTTTACCGATAATAATATCGCCGGGTTCGATGCGTGCACCAACACGAATAATACCGTTTTCGTCCAAATCTTTGGTAGCATCTTCACTCACATTGGGTATGTCGGCTGTAAATTCCTCAATACCACGTTTGGTTTCTCTTACTTCCAATAATTGTTCTACAACATGAACTGAGGTAAAAATATCTTCACGGACAACGCGTTCGTTAATAACTATTGCATCCTCAAAATTATATCCTTTCCAAGGCATGAAGGCAACCTTCAAATTTTTACCAAGAGCAAGTTCTCCATTTTCGGTTGAATAACCTTCGGTTAAAATCTGACCTGAAGCTACCCGATCGCCTTTACGTACGATTGGACGTAAATCTACAGTTGTATTTTGATTCGTTTTCAAAAATTTAGACAGCTTATATTCTTTCACTGCCGATTCAAAACTTACAAATTCTTCCTCTTCACTCCGATCGTAACGAATATGAATACATGTAGCATCAACATATTCGACAGTTCCATTTCTTTCGGCGCTAATTTGTGTGCGAGAATCCTTGATTAATTGACCTTCAATTCCCGTACCAACAATAGGTGCTTCGCAACGCAATAATGGTACTGCCTGACGCATCATGTTCGAACCCATTAATGCACGATTGGCATCATCGTGTTCAAGAAACGGAATCAATGCAGCTGCAATGGATGCAATTTGCGAAGGAGAAACATCCATCAAGTTAACTTCGGAAGGTTGTACAATTGGAAAATCTGCTTGTTTCCTCGATTTAACCTTATTTAAAATAAAAGAACCATTCTCTTTCAAGGGGGCATTTCCTTGGGCAATCACCAAGTTTTCTTCTTCTTCAGCAGTATAATACTCTATACCTGAAGCCGACATATCAACAAGTCCATCAACAGTCTTACGGTAAGGAGTTTCAATAAAACCAAGTTCATTGATTTTTGCAAAAATACATAACGAAGAAATCAAACCAATGTTAGGACCTTCAGGGGTTTCAATAGGACATAAACGTCCGTAATGGGTATAATGCACATCCCGAACTTCAAATCCTGCACGTTCACGGGATAATCCTCCTGGTCCCAGAGCCGACATTCGACGTTTGTGCGTCATCTCAGCTAAAGGATTCTGTTGATCCATGAATTGCGATAATGCGTTTGTGCCGAAAAAAGAATTAATTACAGACGATATACTTTTCGCGTTAATTAAATCAATAGGAGTAAACACTTCATTATCACGGACATTCATACGTTCACGTATGGTTCTTGCCATACGCGAAAGACCAACACCGAATTGATTAAACAATTGTTCGCCAACCGTACGAACACGACGATTACTTAAGTGGTCAATATCGTCAACCTCAGCTTTTGAGTTTATAAGTTCAATCAGATACTTAATAATTTCAATAATATCTTCTTTGGTCAACACTTTGATGCCCGGGTCAATTGATAAATTCAACTTCCGATTGATACGAAAACGACCAACATCACCTAAATCATATCTTTTTTCGGAGAAAAATAAATTATTAATGACTTCACGAGCTGTAGAATCATCTGCGGGAACAGCATTGCGCAACTGCCGATAAATATACAACACGGCTTCCTTCTCCGAATTGCTTGGGTCTTTCTGTAACGTATTGTATATGATGGCATAATCATTCTGGTTAGCATCAGCCTTGTGTAAAAGGATAGCTTGACTTCCTGATTCAATAATTTCATCAATATGATGATTTTCGAGCACAGTTTCACGGTCAATAATCACTTCATTTCGCTCAATACTAACAACTTCACCGGTATCTTCATCAACAAAATCTTCAATCCAGGTTTTCAGTACGCGAGCAGCTAATTTTTGCCCAACTGCCTTTTTTAAACTTGTTTTGCTAACTTTGACTTCTTCAGCTAAGTTAAAAATTTCGAGAATATCTTTATCGCTTTCAAATCCGATAGCACGCAAAAGAGTTGTAACCGGGAGCTTCTTTTTACGATCAATATAAGCATACATTACATTGTTAATATCGGTAGCAAATTCTATCCATGAGCCCCGGAATGGGATGATACGGGCTGAATAAAGTTTGGTGCCGTTTGCATGAATGCTTTGACCAAAAAATACGCCGGGTGAACGGTGAAGTTGAGATACAATAACACGTTCAGCTCCATTAATTACAAAAGTCCCTTTAGCTGTCATATAAGGGATTGGACCTAAAAAGACATCCTGAATCACGGTATCAAAATCTTCGTGATCGGGATCGGTACAATAAAGTTTTAATTTTGCTTTAAGCGGTACACTATAAGTTAATCCACGTTCAATGCATTCCTCGATCGAATAACGGGGAGGATCAACATAATAATCAAGAAATTCGAGGACAAAATTATTTCGCGTATCAGCGATGGGAAAGTTTTCGGTAAAAACCTTATATAAACCTTCGGTTTTTCTTTTTTCAGGCGATGTATCCATCTGAAAAAAGTCTTGGAAAGATTTTATTTGTACTTCTAAAAAATCAGGATAGTCCATCTGATTCTTGATAGAAGCAAAACTGATTCTTTGATTTTTTTGTAATGACGACATTTTCAAAGAGGTTATTTGGGTGCGGTGAACTCAATTATTTTATAGACAGAAAAAGGTTTAGAATCCCTCTGTATGAGGGAATCTAAACCAAAGACCTGATAAACAGGGTTTTTTATTTAAGTTCAACTTCAGCTCCGCCGTCTGTCAACGATTTTTTTAGGGCTTCAGCTTCGTCTTTAGTTACAGCTTCTTTAATTACAGAAGGGGCTGCATCTACTAAATCTTTAGCTTCTTTTAAGCCAAGACCAGTCAATTCTTTTACTAATTTAACGATTGCTAATTTATTAGCACCGGCTGCTTTTAATACTACATCGAAAGAATTCTTTTCTTCTACTACTTCAGCAGCAGCAGCAGGACCTGCAGCAACTGCAACAGCTGCAGCAGCTGGTTCGATACCATATTCATCTTTCAAAATTTGGGCTAACTCATTTACTTCTTTAACTGTCAGGTTAACCAATTGTTCTGCAAAAGCTTTCAAATCTGCCATTTTATTTATTTATTTATGTTTTTTATTTTGATGTTTGTCAGTAAAAATTATCTTTCCGACAACGTTTTTAATACGCCGTGGATAGTAGTACCTCCTGATTGGAGTGCAGAAACAACGTTCTTAGCAGGCGATTGCAACAAGGCAATAACATCAGCAATAAGTTCGTTCTTGCTCTTCACATGAATTAAAGTATCTAATTGATTTTCACCAATATAAAAACTTTCTTCCACATAGGCAGCTTTCAAAATCGGTTTTTTCAGTTTGTTTGATTTTTGCTTGCTGAAATCGCTTATAAGTTTTGCAGGCACATTTGCCGTGTTGCAAAGCATAAGCGAAGTATCACCTTTAAGCGAACCATACAATTCACTGAAATCAATCGAGGATTTCTCAAGTACATTTCGGAGCAATGTATTCTTAACAACTACAAGTTTCACGTTTTCTTTGAAACATACTCTTCTTAATTCACTGGTTTGAGCTGCGTTTAAGCCAGCTATATCAGCTAAATAAAAGTGAGCAAACTCATTGAGTGTGGTCTCGAGTTGATTTATTATCGTGCTTTTATCTTCCTTTTTCATATTTGTATAATTTTATTCTTCAATTGATTTAGGATCAATTTTAATACCCATACTCATAGTGCTCGAAAGATAAATGCTCTTTACATAAGTACCTTTTGCGGCAGTTGGTTTCAGTTTCATTAAAGTAGAAACAAATTCTCTGACATTACCGATGATTTGTTCAGGAGTAAATGATACTTTTCCAACCGAAGTATGGACAATACCATATTTATCGACTTTAAAATCGATTTTCCCTTGTTTTACTTCTTTAACAGCTTTACCAACTTCGTTTGTTACGGTACCGCTCTTAGGATTAGGCATAAGACCACGAGGTCCTAACACACGTCCCAAAGCACCTAATTTACCCATGATTGCAGGCATGGTAATAATCACGTCTACATCAGTCCAACCACCTTTAATTTTTTCGATATATTCATCGAGACCAACATAATCGGCTCCGGCTTCTTTAGCCGCAGCTTCCTGGTCAGGTGTACATAATGCAAGAACCTTCACTTGTTTACCGGTTCCGTTTGGCAGCGACACAACACCGCGTACCATCTGGTTAGCTTTACGAGGGTCAACACCTAAGCGTACATCAATATCTACAGAAGCATCAAACTTTGAATTGGAAATTTCTTTCACTAACGAAGCTGCTTCATGGAGAGAATAGGTTTTTCCTGCTTCAATTTTTTCTAAAGCTAACCTTTGATTTTTTGTCAGTTTACTCATTATAATTGAAGTGTTAATTAATTATTACTTGGAAATTCACCTTTTACGGTTATACCCATACTTCTTGCTGTACCGGCAACCATTTTCATGGCGGCGTCTAATTCGAAACAATTCAAATCGACCATTTTATCAGTAGCAATTGTTTTTACCTGTTCCCAGGAAATCTCAGCTATTTTTTTGCGGTTTGGTTCTGCCGACCCACTTTTAAGTTTAGTAGCTTCCAGTAATTGAATGGCTACAGGCGGAGTTTTAACTACAAAGTCGAATGATTTGTCGCTATAATAAGTGATAACAACGGGTAAAATTTTGCCCGGTTTGTCTTGGGTTCTGGCATTAAATTGTTTGCAAAACTCCATAATATTGATCCCTTTCGAACCTAATGCAGGTCCAACCGGGGGAGATGGGTTTGCCGCACCTCCTTTAATCTGTAATTTAATAAGTCCAGCAATCTCTTTAGCCATAATAATTTTTTTGATTTTTTGATGTTAAAAAGCAGAACAAACAATTTGTAACACGAATCGTTTATTCTTTTTCTACTTGTGTGAAGGATAATTCCAAAGGGGTTTTCCGACCGAAAATCATAACCATAACTTTGAGCTTTTTCTTTTCGGTGTTCACTTCTTCAATTGTACCGCTGAAACCGCTAAAAGGACCAAACATCACTTTCACGTTTTCGCCAACATAAAATGGCGTTAAAATTTCTTCGGCTGATTCCTGAAGTTCATCCATAGTTCCCAAAATCCGGTTTACTTCTGACATTCTTATGGGAGTAGGTATATTATTTTTTTCACCCAAAAACCCCAAGACATTCGGTGTATTCCGCAAATGATGTTGAATTTCACCGGTCAGATTAGCTTCTACCAAAACATATCCCGGCATACAACTCCGTTCTTTCGTCGTTTTTTTGCCGTTTCGCACCTGATATACCTTTTCAGTAGGAATTAGTACCTGAGCAACATATAGCCCAAGATCCGAATTCCTGATTTCAGCATCAATATATTCTTTGACCTTGTTCTCTTTTCCGCTGATGGCACGCATCACGTACCATTTAAAATTTGTTGTTTCAGACACTTTATAGATCCTCCTTCTGATTAATTAAGACAGATGTCCATAAATAAAATTCATGATAGATTCAAAACTCACATCCATAAGCCAGACTATCAATGCCAGTATGATGGAAGCAATCAATACTACAATTGCACTGTTCGTCAATTCCGCGCGAGTAGGCCACGAAACCTTATGTACAAGTTCTGAATAAGACTCTTTGATATAGCTAATTATCTTCATATTACAAATAGAATTTGCACGGGCAGAGAGGCTCGAACTCCCGACACCTGGTTTTGGAGACCAGTGCTCTACCAACTGAGCTACGCCCGTGTTTGCCCCTTCAGATTTCTTCAGAAAAGAAATCTGATGTCCGGGCTAAATTATTTTCTTTCAAGTCCTTCTGATTTATAAGAAGGAAGCATTATCATTATTCCACAATCTCTGTTATCTGACCAGAACCTACTGTACGACCACCTTCACGGATTGCAAAGCGCAATCCTACGCTACAAGCAACTGGATAGATTAATGTTACAATAATTTCCAAGTTATCGCCGGGCATAACCATCTCAACTCCTTCGGGCAACGTGATTTCGCCTGTAACATCCAATGTGCGGATATAGAATTGAGGACGATAGCGATTGTGGAATGGCGTATGACGACCACCTTCTTCTTTCTTAAGAATATAAGCCGAAGCTTTGAATTTAGTATGAGGAGTAACTTTTCCCGGGTGGGTAACTACCATACCACGTTTAACTTCATCTTTATCAATACCGCGAAGCAATAAACCAACGTTGTCGCCAGCTTCACCTTGATCTAAGATCTTACGAAACATTTCAACACCAGTAACAACTGATTTTTTAGCTTCCAAACCTAAACCAATCAACTGAACTTCTTCACCGGTTTTAATAATCCCTGTTTCTATACGACCTGTAGCAACCGTACCACGACCAGTAATCGAAAACACATCTTCAACAGGCATTAAAAAGGGTTTATCTACTGCACGTGGAGGTAATTCAATCCAAGTATCAACAGCATCCATTAATTCCATTACTTTATCTTCCCATTCAGGAACACCATTTAAAGCACCCAATGCAGAACCACGGATCACAGGAGTATTGTCGCCATCAAAATTATAGAATGTAAGCAATTCGCGCATTTCCATTTCTACTAACTCCAACATTTCTTCATCATCAACCATGTCACATTTGTTCATGAATATAACCAATCGAGGTACATTTACCTGACGAGCTAATAAAATGTGCTCACGTGTTTGTGGCATAGGACCATCAGTAGCAGCTACTACAATAATAGCACCGTCCATTTGAGCAGCACCCGTAACCATGTTCTTAACGTAGTCAGCGTGTCCCGGGCAGTCAACATGTGCATAGTGACGTACAGCTGTTTGATATTCTACGTGAGCAGTGTTGATGGTGATTCCACGTTCTTTTTCTTCAGGTGCGTTATCGATTGAATCGAAAGAACGCATTTCAGAAAGTCCTTTTTTTGCAAGTACCATGGTAATTGCAGCGGTCAAGGTAGTTTTGCCGTGGTCAACGTGTCCGATTGTACCCACGTTAACGTGCGGTTTTGACCTGTCAAATTTTTCTTTTGCCATAACTCAAAGATTATTTAATTTAGTAATTTAATATGTTTTATAAAAGCTTACAAAGTTGAGCTGTTGATGAGAATTGAACTCGCGACCTCTTCCTTACCAAGGAAGTGCTCTACCACTGAGCTACAACAGCAAAAAACGGTTTTTTATCATTTCTGACTCTGCTCCATAAAGAGCGGAAGACGGGACTCAAACCCGCGACCCTCAGCTTGGAAGGCTAATGCTCTATCGACTGAGCTACTTCCGCAATTTAGTTGACAGTTGATAATTAATAGTTGAAAGCGAACTGACACCTGATAACTCTAAACTGTAAACTGGTAATGTGGGCAGTGAAGGATTCGAACCTCCGAAGTCGAAAGACAGCTGAGTTACAGTCAGCCCCAGTTGGCCACTTTGGTAACTGCCCAATTATAATTTATATTTCATGATTTATAATGCATAATGGATTCACTTTTGAATATTATGCATTATGAATTTTGCATTATTAATTAGATTTGAGCCTCTTGTCGGATTTGAACCAACGACCCCGAGATTACAAATCACGTGCTCTGGCCAACTGAGCTAAAGAGGCAACATATTATATATTAGCGTTTTTTGAGCTTAAAAAGCCGTTTGAAAACACTTATTCAAACGGCTTGCAAATGTACGGAAATATTTTGAATTACAAAACAATTCCCCTAATATTTTACTTTTTAGTGCTTTTTTCTTTATGCTTACGGATTTGTTTCTCGATGGCTTCTACTCCTAAATCTACTGCTTCTTCAAATGAATCGCATGTTTTGGAAGCAAAAAAATCGACGCTGGGAATCGAAACTTTCATTTCAGCTTGTTTGTTTGACGCGGTTTCAGGTTTGATTACTTTAAGATATACTTCCACGTTCATTATTTCATCAAAAAACTTTTCCAATTTCGACGATTTCTTGTTAATGTACGATTCAAGAGCTGTAGTTGCATCAAAATTGATGGATTGAATCCTTAGTTTCATAATTGCCTCCTTTTTTATTTTGCTCGTGGATGAGCTTGTTTATATATATGGTCTAATTCCTCAAAACTGGTATGGGTGTAAACTTGGGTTGCTGCAAGACTGCTGTGTCCAAGAAGCTCTTTAACTGCATTTAAATCTGCCCCTCCATCTAATAATTCTGTGGCAAAAGTATGACGTAATACGTGTGGACTTCGTTTATACAGGGTGCTTACTTCAGACATAATATTATGAACAATTTGGTAAATAAGCTTGGGATACAATTTCATCCCATTCGGGCGAACAAATAAATAAGTGGATGTAAATTCTACTTCACGTTTTCTTAATTCAATATAATTATTTATGTCGAAACATAAGGTGTTGTCAATGGGTAAAATTCGTTGTTTATTTCGTTTCCCTGTTACCTTAATTTGTCCAGCAAGGAAATCAATATCGGTATCTTTCAAATTCATTAACTCTGAAAGACGAATCCCTGTTAAATAAAAAACTTTAATAATAAGATGATTACGCGTGTTTATAAATCCCTCAGCTTGATAAGGATTGTTTATCACTGCATTCATTTCACTTTCCTTAAAAAACGCAGGAAGTGCTTTGTTTGTTTTGGGTAAAATGATTTTTAACGTAGGATTTTTATTAGTGATACCCCGTAATAATAAAAAATGCCAAAATGATTTGAGAGTAGATATTTTTCGTGATAAACTTCTCGCCGATAAATTAGCGGACATCAACGCGAGTATCCATTGCTGAATTTGCTCTGAACTAACTTCATTCACATTCAATTGCACGGGAGGGCGTTGGAGAAAATCACAAAATTGCAATAAATCGGTATGATACGACAAAACAGTATGAGCAGAATAATTCTTCTCATACTGTAAGTATTGCAGAAATTCGTTTATCATAACCGTAGGGTTCAATTCCGCAACGAAAATAAAACAATTGAATTAAACCGACAAACTTTTAGTCGGTTATTTTTTATTCTTCGCCTAATTGCATCTTTTGTACGTAAACAGCATGAATTTTTTGATCACGCTTTACGACAGAAGGTTTGTCAAAACATTGGCGGCGACGTAATTCTTTTACAACTCCGGTTTTTTCGAATTTACGTTTGAATTTTTTCAATGCTTTTTCAATGTTTTCGCCTTCTTTTACGGGTACTACGATCATAATAATGAATTGTTTAAAACGTTATATTTGAGTTTTTTATTTTGGACTGCAAAGATAGAGAATGATTTTGAAATGACCAAGATTTTTTTTTATTTTCTATCGGATATCTACTAATTACCTGTTTATTAACTTTATTTCCGCCCTGATTCAGGACATTAGCACACAAAGAAAGATCGATTGTAAGGATAGGTCTTAAATAAAAACGTATGATTTGTGGTTTTGTCACTTTTACTTTTCTGAAAAAACCTTGATTATTTTGTTGAATCGGAGAGTAAATGTAGGAATTTGATAAAGTAAAATTTAAATTCTCAAAAAGAAGGGGACGCTGAATGATAAAAATGGTGAAGAATGTGATTTTCGAAAAGAATTTTACTAAAATTAGCTTTTGAATGATAAAGCAGGGCGATATTTATATTCCTAAATAGATCAATGAACGCATTCAAAGCCACTAAACCGATTGAATCAATTATAACTTTCAATATTCTAAGGCAGTAATCAATGAATTAATTTTAATTTTCATACTTTTGTGATAGTAAAATAGAATTCTATAAATTAATTGTTTCAATACCATGAAAAAGATATATTTATTAACACTGCTAATTGTTTTATCCTTCGTTTCTCTCTCTGCACAAACGGTTTATCGTACCCAAATTTTTAATTCAAACGTAAAAACGCTTCAGGTCAATGTTCAAAATCAACAATTCTCACTACCCATTATAACGTTAAATGGAACCGATGTGTTGCAGGTAAGTTTTGACGAAATGTCACATAATGCACACTCATACAGCTATAAAGTTTTGCATTGCGATGCCGACTGGACAAAGTCTAATCTCTCCTCAACCGAATATGTTAATGGATTTACTACTGCTAATATTACCAATCAGTCCCTATCGGTGAATACGACTTTTCTCTATACCCATTATCAATTTTCGTTGCCCAACGATGAAATGAATTTTAAAATTTCAGGCAATTACGTGATGCTCATTTACGATGATAACCAACAAGATAAACCTGTTGCACAAGCCTGTTTTTCTATTGTAGAACCAAGCGTTGTTATTACAGGTGCCATTCGGGCAAATACCGACACGGAAATTAACGGCCGGTTGCAGCAATTAGATTTTAATGTAGATTTGAACGGATATTCTGTTCAGGATCCGACATCGGAAATAAAAGTAGTGGTAAGACAAAATAACCGTATAGACAATCAAGTTTCCGATTTGAAACCGACATATTTTTCAGGATCCACTTTGAATTATATTAATAATAAATCGTTGATTTTTGAAGGTGGAAATGAATATCATCAGTTCGATATTTCGTCGGTATATATTGGTGGAGTGGGGATTGAAAGTACCCGGTTTATTCGTCCCTATTATCATGCATATTTATACCCGAATACCATAACAAAATCGTATCTTTATGAACCCGACGTAAACGGTAATTTTGTGATAAATCTTCAAAATTCCACTAATCCTGATGTTGAGGCGGATTATATGTACGTTCATTTCAATTTGCCGATCAGTCAACCATTTTTTGACGGTCAATTGTATATCGGGGGTGCTTTTAATTACAATTTAATGGACGATACTGTAAAAATGAATTATGATGGAAATGCAGGTTTGTATTATCAAACCTTGCTTTTGAAACAAGGCGGTTATAATTACCAGTATTGGTTTCGCGAGAAAGGCAGCACGACCGCTTCTGCAGAAAGGGTGGATGGTAGCTTCTGGCAAACCGGAAATGAATACACCATCTATGTATATCATCGGCCTTGGGGCGGCCGGTACGATAAACTCATCG
The DNA here is from genome assembly GCA_021779195.1 of Bacteroidota bacterium. Taxonomy (GTDB): domain Bacteria; phylum Bacteroidota; class Bacteroidia; order Bacteroidales; family Paludibacteraceae; genus Paludibacter. The sequence continues at coordinate 105,525 of JAJYBB010000003.1, forward strand.
GCATCAAAGATCTTCAGTAGCTTAAATGTCAGTAAACTTGATGTGTTTCGTTAATTGTACCATCCTCACAATTTACAAACAATATCATTTGGTTAATTATCAATAATATAAAAGATTATCATAATTACTTATTTAGATACAGCACTATGAAAGTATATAAATTTGGAGGAGCATCCGTTCGTTCTGCTGAAGGAATCCGAAATATCGCCCGAATCGTTTCAGTAGAGAAAGAGCCACTTTTTATTGTCATTTCGGCAATGGGTAAAACCACCAATGCCTTTGAAAAGGTATTGGAACATTTTATGAAAACCGAAAAAAGTGAGGCATTAATCAAATTATCGGAAATTGAAATGTACCATCAACTCATTTCAATGGAATTATTTAAAGGAATTGACAGTGGAAAAATTGTACTTGAAAAGATATTCAATGAAATACAGGAATTAATTGCAGGAGGCGTTGGTGATGACTATGACAAATGGTATGATCGGTTGGTTTCATATGGTGAAATATTATCTACAACACTCATATCAAAATATTTGATAAATTCTGGCATCGATAATTCCTGGTTAGATATGCGTAAGCTCTTAGTTACCGACAGTAATTTTAGAGAAGCAAACGTTCGAATGGACGAATCTCAAAAACGATTGTTACAAGCGTGCGATTTTGAAAAACATCCTATCTATATTGGTCAGGGATTTATTGGTGCAAATTTTAAAGGGGATCCCACAACATTGGGTCGGGAAGGTTCAGATTATACCGCAGCAGTTGTGGGTAATTTACTTGAAACCACGAGCGTTACAATATGGAAGGATGTACCCGGTATTCTTAATGCCGACCCCCGCATTTTCGAAAACACGGTTTTAATTCCGGAACTGACCTATTTAGATGCCGTGGAACTTGCTTTCAGCGGGGCTCAAATCATTCATCCAAAAACAATTAAACCGTTAGAAAATAAGAAAATACCTTTATTTGTACGACCATTCAACGAACCCGAGAACAAAGGTTCGGTTATCCAAGCTGAAACAAAAAATCCGATTCAGGTTCCAATATTAATATTGCGAAAAAATCAGGTACTAATCACCATGCGACCTCGCGATTTCTCATTTGTGCTTGAAGAAAGTCTTTCTAAAGCGTTTATGATGATGAATAAACACCGACTCAAAATTTCCATGATTCAAAGCTCTGCTGTCAGCATTTCTGTTTGTGTTGACCAATCACGGTACTTAGCTGATGCACTCGACGAATTATCTAATGACTTTAAAATCAGTTATAACGAAAATTTAGAGTTGTTGAATATCCGGGGAATCAACCCTGAAATTGAGCAATCGAGCATCCGCAACAGATTAATTTTATTGCAACAACGGACACGGAAAACCGGTCGATTTTTAATGAAAGTACAAGAATAAACCTTTTTTTAAAATACCAAAAATATGATTATAAAAACTACCAACTACCGGGGTATAATCATTATATTGCTATTCATGATATTACATGTTCATGGTCAAGAAGAAAACAATCATCGTTTTCTAATAATGAATTATAACGTCGAGAATTTTTTTGATTGCGTGCACGATTCGTTAAAAAACGACAATGAGTTTTTACCAACTGGAATTCGAGCCTGGAATTCAACAAAATACTACCGAAAGCAAGCCAATATCGCCAAGGTGATTACAGCTATCGGCGGTTGGAATGCTCCTGAATTAATTGGAATTTGTGAGGTCGAAAACGAAAAATGCATGCGCGATTTAACAAAGTTTTCCGGGTTAAGCCACCTACAATACAAGTATTTACATCATGATTCGCCTGACCCGCGCGGCATCGATGTGGCACTTCTGTACCAACCCCAACGATTTAAAATAATTCATGACGAAGCAATTCCGATTCATTTTCAGGATGAACCAAACAAAAAAACACGCGATATTCTTTTCGCTTCAGGCATAATTGCCACCGGCGATACTTTACACCTTTTTATTTGTCACTTCCCTTCGCGTCTTGGAGGCGAAATGGAATCTGAAGATCAACGATTTGTTGTGGCTTCTGTTTTGCGAACCAAAGTCGACAGTATTTTTGCTGCGACAGCGAAACCAAATATCGTGATCATGGGAGATTTTAATGATTATCCAACCAACCGAAGCATTTTAAATATTTTAAAAGCCAACCCATTATCAGATAATCCTGCTCCCGACAGTCTGTATAATTTAATGTATAAACTTCATACTGAAGGAAAAGGGTCGAATAAACATAACGGCGAATGGGGAGCATTGGATCAGATCATTATTTCAGGAAATTTACTGAATCAACAAAACACATTTTTTACAACTCAGACAAATGCACATTTCTTTGATGCTTCTTTTTTACTTGAAAACGATAAAACTTTTTTAGGGAAACAGCCATTTCGAACTTATGTGGGCATGAAATATCAAGGAGGCTATTCTGATCATTTGCCAGTGTACGCTGAGTTTGTGATTAAAACAAGCAATTAACACAATGATTCTAATTTTCGTTTAACTCCTGAATCCATAAAAAAAGCCCTACATAATGAAAATTTAATATCCACTGCCAAGGAATTCAAAATATAAATTATTCACATTTTATAGATATTGAATAAAACATAAAATCAATGCCTTTCAATTTGAAAAATGGGAATAATACTGCATCTTTGTAAATAACTTGATTCGAAACAAACGTTATTTAAACTGTCGATTAAAATAAATTTCAATTCCCTAAATTTATTTGATCCGCTTGAATTTATTTTACTGAAATGAAAAACAACAAAATACGTGATAATTTTCATATTAAAAATTTTAGATATTTACTTCGTTGGGTTTTTATCTTTTTATCAGGATTCTTTTTTTTACAGTCCATATCCGGTCAAAATGAGAATGTAATATATCAACGATTGGATACCATAATTTTTCATCGCTATATTCATACTTTTAATGCCAAAAAACATGGTTCGGTAGGTGATTTAATGGTACAAACCGGCGTTTTCTTAATGGATGCTCCTTATGTTTCAAGAACCTTAGAACAATGTGGCAAGACAGAACGATTGGTGGTAAATCTTCGGCAATTCGACCCTGTAACACTGGTCGAAAATTGTATGGCATTGGTTCATACCTTGAAAAGCAAAGATCAACGTTTCGAAGCCTTTTGCAACGAGTTAAGGGATATACGCTATCGGAACGGATCAATCACCGATTTCAGTTCACGACTTCATTATTTTACAGAATGGATTTCAAATAACGAAACAAAAGGAAAAGTAATTAATTTGACGGCAGCTTTTGGAGGTAAACGGTTTGTTTTTGTGCCCGATTTTATCACCCGAAATGCAGTACTTTATCCCGCTATGAGCAATCCTGAAATTCGTTCGGAAATGCTGACGGTGGAACAAAACTTATTACATCGGGTTAATTTTTACATTCCAAAATCCGTACCCGTAGGTAATAAAATTCGTAATGGAGATATACTTTGTTTAACTTCAAATGTTTCAACATTAGGGATTTCGCAAGTTGGGATAGCTTTTCGGCTGGGAGGGGTATTATATATGATCCATGCTTCTGCAATAGATAATAAGGTAGAAATTACCCCTGAACCTTTTTTAAAATATATAGCTTCACTTCCAAATATTACTGGTTACATGGTGGTTCGTCCAATATAAACCTTTTTACTGATTAATTTTTTTATTCATGGAAATACAATTATTTATCCCCTGCTATATCGATCAACTATATCCGCAAACCGGATTCAACACACTGAAAATTCTTGAAAAGGCAGGCTGCAACGTTCATTATAATCCAAATCAAACTTGCTGCGGACAGCCAGCCTTCAACAGTGGCTATTGGAATGAAGCATCAACGTTGGCCCAAAAATTTATGGCTGATTTTAACCCCGATTTGCCCATCGTTTCTCCTTCCGGTTCATGCTCAAGTTTTGTCATTCATCATTATCATAAGTTATTGACAGAAACCCCTGATTTATTAGAACAACACGTTCAAATGAAACAAAAGATTTTCGAATTATCTGATTTTTTGGTCAATGTCTTAAAAATTGAAAAGTTAGGTGCACGCTTTCCGCACAAAGTTACGTATCACGATTCGTGTTCTGCTTTGCGCGAATATGGTATTAGAAATGAACCTCGCCGTTTGTTGGCTCAAGTGGAAGGATTGGATTTAATTGAAATGAACGAAAGTGAGACTTGTTGTGGATTTGGCGGTACTTTTTCGGTAAAAAATGAAGCAATATCAACATCAATGGCCGATCAGAAAGTGATAAATTCATTGGCTACAGGTGCTGAGTATATTGTAACCACTGAAGCATCGTGTATGATGAACATAAACGGATACTGCGCTAAACAAAAGCTTCCCATCAGCGCCATTCACTTAGCTGATATTTTAGCATCGGGGATTTAAACTTCAAAAATGGTTATATCTAAACTTGAGTGGCGTTTCATGCCTGAGTACACTCTCAAAAAAAAAGACATAACTAAATATGTCTTTTTTTTTGAGAGTGTACGAACGATTTATTAATCATGAGTAACAAAAAGCGGTGTATCTGAATGCATCACCAGTTTATAAGCTAACCCTGGATTGAAAAGTCGGAGGAAAATATTTCTCCGATGTGTATTAAATGCCAACACATCAATCTTTTGATCAACCAAGAAATCATCGATCAAGGATAAATCATTATTCGCACCCAACAGCGCATAATTAATTTTTAATTTTGGGTAATGCTCGGCAAAATAGGATTTGATGCCGGCAAGCACAATCTCGTCCCACGTTTGTTTTTTGTCTGAGGTATGAATAAAAAATAGTTCCATTTTATCTGACGAAAATAGTGAAATGGCACGATCAATGGCTTTTAGATCTTTTTGTTCGAAGTTAGTCATGAAAGCAACTCTATGAATATCAATGGAAGATTGAAGTGCAAAATGTGCAGGAACAGCAAAAACCGGAGATACACAAGCTTCCATTACTTCGGCGGCAACACTACCTATCAGTTCGTTCGACTGCTTTTTACCATGTGTTCCCATGACAACTAATGAAGGTTTGGTTTTTTTACAATAATCTAAAATTTGATCTTCGGGGACTCCTTCTTTCAGTTCAAAACTAAAAGAAATTTTCGGAAGTTCGCCTTTATCAATTTTTTCATTCAATTGGTTGGTCAGATTTTGAATTTCGGTTTGAGCCGTATCAATGATCTTCCTAAGTAACTCACTGTCGCTAATGCTATAAGTACTAAAATCGTTGTTTGACGAAATTGTAAATGCGGGGCTGAAATAGACATTCAGGAAAACGATTTCAGCCGATAAAACATCGGCAAAATGGAATCCGAAATCGAAAACTTTTGATACCATATCGGCGAAATCAATTGGAATCAGGATAAGCTGTTTTGTTTTCTTTTCGTTTGATATTTCTTTTTCCCAGAGGGGCTCCATCTCTTCAACAATTTTAAGGGCTCGTGGCAAATCGCTTTCTTTAATCCGAACCCGTACTCCAATAGTTAATGCGGGATTTTCATCGCTCAGACTTTGAATCACTGTTTCGATATCACTTTCTTCTAAAACAGATTTAATCATTTGCGCTCTTGAAAAAGTACGAATGGCAAGGGTTATTAATTTATCTTCCATAATGTTTTGTAATTATGTGATTTAATGAATAGAGAAACAAAAATGAAATTTTTCCTTTTTATGAATTTCAGGCAGTAAAGATAACCATTTTTTGATCTGATTGTTATTGTTTTATTGTAAAATTAGTTCGAAAGCAAAAAAAAACATCTATTTTTGTATGATTAATTTTTTTGCTCCGAATCAAAAAAATTCCGAACCGATTATCTTCCTAATACAATTTTGCCAGCATATAGGTATGATTGAATAATAGTATTTTTAAAAAAAATATATATATTTAAAAGTCTGATTACTAATTAGTTTTGATAAATTGTTGATTTGATTTTATTATTAATTTTTTTTCAATGAACTTATTGGATTCAATTTTTAGTGGAATTTCCGTGCATGCTATGTCCATATCGTCCATTTTGGCGTTGTTCATAACAATACTGCTATTGATTATTTCAGCTATTATTTCAGCTTCGGAAGTGGCTTTTTTTTCTTTTAATCCTCAGATTTTGAGTGAATTAGAAGAAAACCAAAAAAAGTCAGATCAACAGATCCTTCATTTATTAAAATCGCCGCAACGATTATTAGCTACCATTTTAACAGGCAATAATTTTATTAACATGACCATTATATTGTTGCTTACTTATGTAATCAGCTCCATTTTTGATTTTAGCAATGCTCCAACTCTCGGATTTATATTCCAAACTTTATTCATCACATTTTCTTTGCTGCTTTTTGGAGAAATTATTCCTAAAATTTATGCTACTCAACAAGTAAGAAAAACGGCATCCATCACAGTCAGCTTCATAACTATCATTGAGAAATTGTTTGCACCCATGGTCAGTTTATTAGTTGGTTCAACTTCTTTCGTGAACAGGCGATTGACAAAATACAGCCATTCAAATATTTCGTTGGATGAATTATCACAAGCCTTGCAACTGACATCGAACAACAAAGATGAAGATCAGGATATTTTAGAAGGCATAACCAAATTCGGTAATCTTCAGGTAGTGGATATTATGACTTCAAGGATTGATATAGTGGATGTTGACATCAAAACTAATTTTAAACAATTGCTCGAAACGATTATTCAGTCGGGTTATTCTCGCATTCCCGTTTTTGACGGCAATCGCGATAATATTAAAGGCTTATTATATGGCAAGGATTTACTTCCTCATTTGGAAAAACCGGTAAATTTCAAGTGGCAAAGTTTAATTCGTCCGGCCTATTACGTTCCCGAGACCAAGAAAATTGATGATTTATTAATTGAATTTCAAAAGTTTAAAATACATTTAGCCATTGTTGTCGACGAATACGGAGGGACATCAGGCTTAATTACACTCGAAGATATATTAGAGGAAATTGTAGGCGATATCATTGATGAATATGATGATGATGACCTACTTTATACCAGAATCGATTCGCACACGTTTTTATTTGAAGCCAAGATTTTGTTAAACGATTTCTATAAAATTCCTGAAATTCGTGCTGAAGATTTCACCTCTATTACCGATGACGTTGAAACTCTGGCAGGTTTGATTCTCGAAATTAAGGGCGAAATTCCTGTTCGGAACGAACGCATTGACTTTGGTCGATATGTATTCGAAATTATTGCAGCCGATAACCGACGAATAAAAAAAGTTAAACTTTATCTCAAAGACGACTTTAAAGAAGAAGAATAGGTTGATGAATTTATGAAAAACCAATACAAAAAATGCGATTAAAATTTTATATCATTTTCACAGGCTTAATATTTATATTCGGATCATGCCGCAAAGCTGATATTCCTCGTCCCTATGGATATTTTCGAGTAAACTTACCCCCTCACCACTATCGAACCATCGACACATTGGGATTGCCCTATCGGTTTGATTTACCTCAAGGTGTACAATTAATTGACCGAGAAAGCAGAGGAGAAAAGTACTGGATCGATTTAAAGTACCCTGCTCTTAACGCAAGCATTTATTGCAGTTATAAACCAGTCAAAGGGGATTTAATAAATTTGCTTGAAGATACGCGAAGAATTGTTTATAAACATAGCATCAGAGCCGATGGAATTAACGAAAAAGTATTTGAAAATCCATCGAAAAAAGTGTATGGAATTCTTTATGATTTAAAAGGGAACACTGCTTCGGCTGTGCAGTTTGTACTTACTGACAGTACGAAAAACTTTTTCAGAGCCGCATTGTATTTTAATAATGTACCCAACAAAGACTCCATTGCCCCGATGTCAGAATATATTCGTGAGGACATCATTCGAATGATGGAGAGCTTCGAATGGAAAAATGGAAAATAGAATATTTACTTACCTCGATTCACAAATTATTATCGGTCGTGTGAATGAACCGGTAGAAATATTGCTTTCAGGATTTGAACTAACTGATAATGAAATAATTGAACTTGAAAAACTAAAATCAGAACACCGAAAATCAGAATATCTGGCTGTACGTTTGGCCTTAAAACAACTGCTTGGCAGAAAAGCCGAGATTCAATATGACACCGATGGAAAACCGTGGTTAACTGATCGAAGCCGGCAAATAAGCATTTCTCACAGCCGAAACTTCGTGGCAGTCATGCTTCATGCTTCTCAAAATGTTGGCATTGATATTGAATGTCATTCCGAAAAAATTTTGAAAATATACAAACGTTTTTTGAACCCTCAAGAACAAATTTTTTTTGGAAGTAAATACGATAAAGATCAATTACTTTTGCTTTGGTCGGCAAAAGAAGTTTTATTTAAAATGATTGGAAAAACAGCTGTTGATTTTGCTTCACAATTAGAAATAATGCCTTTCGAAATGGAAATTTCAGGTAAAATGGATGCAAAACATCTTCCGACGGGAACGAACTATGAACTTTATTATCAAAATACGCCCGACTTTGTAATGGTATATGGAATTGCTTAAAAAAATAAGATATGAACATGCTTTATAGAATTATCCTCGAAAAAAGAGAATTGAATAAAAAAATGATAGCCGTATTATTAGATCCGGATCAGTGCAAAGGAAGTTTATTATCAGCCACCATTGCCGAATTAAAAACCGCGACACCCGATTTTGTTTTTGTAGGTGGCAGTCATGCCGTAAATTCCGTAAATTCCATTATCGAAATTCTGAAAGAGGAAACCGATTGCCCCGTCATTCTTTTCCCTGGCGATGCATCGCAATTCAGTATCAAAGCCGATGCATTATTATATCTATCCCTTTTGTCGGGACGAAATGCTGAATTTCTTATCGGTCAGCACATTAACTCTTCTGTATCGATCAAAAAATCAATGATAGAAGTCATTCCCACCGGGTATTTACTTATCGAAGGGAATAAAACCAGTTCTGTAGAGTATATTAGCAACACACGACCCATCCCTCGCGATAAAAAAGACATAGCCCTTTCTACCGCTGTTGCAGGTGAATTACTGGGTATGAGACTCATATATTTAGAAGCTGGAAGCGGAGCTAAAGAAGTTGTGCCTTTAGACATGATAAAACACTTGAGCACAGAACTTTCTATCCCAATAATGGTCGGTGGAGGTATCGGCACTGAAGAACAACTTATAGATGCATTTCGAGCCGGGGCTGACATAGTTGTGGTGGGAAATGCATTTGAAAGTAATCCCCGAAAAATCACTGAATTTGTAAATGCAACACGAAAATATCAGTAAACGGTTTGTATTTCGTCGGTCACTCAAAAAGAAATTAAAGATGAACGGTCGGCTTGGTCGAATTTCGGTCAAAAAAGGGGTTTTTCGATGAACAACTGATTGGAATTCCGTAGATATTGCTGCATCCCGGCAGCAGTCCTAATTCTTGTGCTGCTTTCCCAACCGAAAACATGACCCTGCTATCCACGCGATGATCAGCAGCCACACTGCAAGCCGACCCAATGGCAATACCAACATCAACAGAATTAAGCGAACAAGGCACCTCTGGAAATTGTAATTTTTCGGTACAAGTTTCAAAACCGCAATAGCCACAGTTTAAGTTTTGGATTTTCTGTTTTGTACCAATAAGCACAATAGCTGCGGCTTTTAATATATTTTCAGCATCGCGAATGAAAAATTTCAACCCTGATTTTTCACTGAAAATCAGCATTTCTTTCGAAAGTTGCAGTATGGTTTCGTCGGTTGCCATTGCAACTTCAATAATATCAATTCCTTTCCCTTTTGGGGCAGTGCACGCGGCTGTCATCATTTCATTTGCAACTTGCAATAGTCGTTCAGTACGGTTCTCTCTTTCGTTTTTCAGCATAAATCAGTTCTCTGTTTTAAAGGTATATCAAAGTCAATCAGCAATTTATTAAAAATACGATATGCCTGTTATCTTTGCAAATATAATTATTTTGTTTGAATTGCTCATATCATTTATTAAAAAAAAAATAAGTCCGACACCTACCGGACTTATTTTTTTTAATACCTTTTTCGAGCAGTATAGTTTGTATGCAACAGAAGATGTGACTTCTCTCCCAACGGTTTAATTAGAAAATCAGCATAGATTTTTATCACTTCAGGATTTAAATGTGATTTTCTCAAAGGCATTCCTTCATCTTCGGCATAAATAGCTTCGGCACGTTTTCTGCGAATTTCAGGACTTGTTGGAATTGGTTGTCCTCCACCTCCAAGACATCCGCCCGGGCAAGCCATAACTTCGATAAAATGATATTGGGTTTCACCTGATTGAATAGCATCCATCAATTTTTTGGCATTAATTAATCCGTGAACAATGGCACATTTCAATTCAACTCCGTTTAAGAAAGCCCATTCTTTGAGTGGATTTTCAATCAAAATGGATGCTTCTCGAACGCCTTCCATACCTCTGACAGGCAAAATATTGAGATTATCAAATGGCACATCGCGTCCTGTTACCAATTCATAAGCCGTTCGAAGTGCCGCTTCCATGACACCACCCGTAGCACCAAAAATTACTCCGGCACCCGTCGACTCTCCCATTAACCGATCAAATTTAGCATCTTCTAATTTCATGAAATCAATTCCGGCTTGCTTGATCATAATTGCCAGTTCCCGGGTTGTCAAGACGTAATCCACATCCCGATAGCCACTGGCATGCATTTCGGGTCGATTTGCTTCAAATTTTTTTGCCGTGCACGGCATAATTGAAACAGAAACAATTTTATCCGGTTGTAAATTTCGTGCTTGTGCGTAATAAGTCTTAACTAAAACGCCAAACATTTGCTGGGGTGATTTACAAGTGGATAAATAACCCAAATAATCAGGATACATGTGTTCGATGTATTTAATCCAACCCGGCGAACATGAAGTAGCCATCGGTAATTTCACGTCCGGATCATGATCGACCAACGCACGCTTAAGTCTTGAAAGTAATTCAGTCCCTTCTTCCATTATGGTTAAGTCAGCCGTAAAATCGGTATCCATTACTGAATCGAAGCCTAAACTTCTCAGTGCAGCAACCATCTTACCCGTTATTCTGGTACCTACGGCAAATCCTAATTCTTCTCCTAATGCCACCCGCACAGCCGGAGCAGTTTGAACAACGACGTGTTTTGTAGGATCAGTAATAGCTTCCCACACTTCTTCAATATAATTTCGTTCAGTCAAAGCTCCGGTAGGACAATGAATGACGCACTGACCACAGTTTGTACAATTGACTTCATTCATCGATTTCTCAAAAAACGAGGTAATTTTCATTTGATCGCCTTTGTAAGCAACTGTCAACGCATTTACCCCCTGTAATCCGGCACAAGTTCGAACACAACGTTGACAACGAATACATTTACTGTCATCTTTGATAATGGATGGAGAAAACATATCGATGGTGTAATGTTTAAAAGGGACTAAAGGAATAAAATCCGATGTCATAATCTTATAATCGGAAGCTAACTTCTGTAATTCACAATTTCCATTTTTATAGCATCGGGTGCAGTCGGCATTATGTTCCGAAAGAAGCAATTCGATAATATGTTTGCGTGAATTTCTGACTTTAACTGAATTTGTGAAAATTTCCATTCCATCTTCGCATGGTGTAGCACAAGCAGGCGACAGTCGCTTTTGACCGGCTAATTCAACTAAGCAAACCCGACAATTGCCTGCAATGCATAAATCTTTATGATAACAAAGTGTTGGAATATTCACTCCAATTTGACGGGCAGCATCCAGAATTGATGTATCTTTCTTTATTTCAACAGGATGATTATTAATGGTGATTTTTATTTTGTTCATGGCATTTCAATTAAATGGAATTAATAAATCATTTCTTCCCTGAAATTTTCAACTATTGACGAAAATGAATTTGCAACGGATTGTCCCAACCCACATTTTGAAGTCCATTGCATGGTTTCGGATAATCTCAATAATTTTTCGAGATACAGCGCATTTTTTTCTCCGCTTTTCACAGCTTTAATGCCGATCCACAATTGTTGACACCCAACCCTGCAAGGAGTACACTGACCGCACGATTCCTCGCGGAAGAATTCTAAATAATTATCGAGCACATTATACATGGAACGGGAACTATTGAAAAGCATCATCGATCCACCCGTTGGGAGAGAAATACCTGTCAATTTACCTTGATAACCAATATTCGTTTCGGCAAATCGTTTTCGAGGAACAAGAAATCCAGATGCACCACCTACCTGAACGGCTTTCGTATCTCCATCTCCAAAATCATTCACAAAATCGGTCAAACTCATTCCTAATTCTAATTCATAAATTCCCGGTTTAGGAGTATCACCCGATACTGAAAATAATTTGGTTCCACGAGAATACTGAACGCCTAAATCATAAAATCGCTTTGCTCCATAAGTAAAAATCGTATAGGCATGAGCTAATGTTTCCACGTTATTAATAACCGTTGGCTTATTCATATAACCAGAAATGGCAGGATATGGCGGTTTGTTACGGGGTTCTCCCCGCTTTCCTTCCATCGACTCGAACAGAGCCGTTTCTTCACCACAAATATAAGCTCCGCTTCCCATAAAAATTTTAACAGAGAAATCCAGATGAATTGTTTTACAATATTCTTCAAATTCAGAAATTGCCTGATTGAGGGACGATTTAAGAAAGAAATATTCACCACGCAGATAAATAAAGCCCTCTTTCGCTCCCACTACATGACCACAGATTGCCATCGCTGTCAGAACTTTAAAGGGAACTAACGATAAAATTTCACGATCTTTAAATGTTCCAGGTTCACCTTCATCGGCATTGCAAATCACATATTTTATTTCACTTTCTGCCTCAGCCGATAATTTCCATTTCAACCCGGTTGGAAAACCGGCTCCGCCCCTACCCTTTAATTCGGAACTGATCAGCTCGTTAATCAATACTTGCTGAGAGCGTTTAATGTTTTTTGCAAGAATTTCTTTCCAATCGTTTTCATTCTTAAAAATAAAATCGGCACGCTTGAGTTGATTAGTATTATTCATCATTTTCTCCTTCCTTTGCTTTGGCAAGATAGCCACTTAAAACTTCTCTGACTTTTTCGGGGGTTAATTCAGTGTATACATCATTGTTAATAAGCATAGTCGGTGCTTTATGGCAAAAACCAAGGCAATTGGTCTGCAATAAAGAGAATGTCCCATCGGGGGTTGTTTCCCCAATGTCAATTTTTAACATGTCTTGGATCGCCAGCAAAATCTGATTTTTTCCTTTCATGGAGCATGTAATGGTTTTACAGACACGAATAATGTAGCGTCCCATTTTTTGATGTTCCAAAAAAGAATAAAACGTTGCAGTTCCATATACTTCAGAAGCCGAAATATCCAACTCTTTGGCAATGGTAATCATCGATAATTCAGATAAGTATTTCTCTTGTTTTACAACGCTTTGCAATATGGGTAGCAGATTATTCCGGCTTCTTCCATATTGATCCGCAAGATTTTTGATAAGTGTAGTGGATGTGTCCATGGCTTTGATATTATGAAAAATTTCAATGAAGTCATTCCAAAAGTAAATTTCAAATTCAAACCGATGATTGTCTAAAGTGCAGACGTTCGAAGTGCAAATATAGAGTTTAAATAAAGAAAATATTCTTTATTAATACTTTTTATAATAAATAATTCAATAATATATTAAAAATACATCTTGATAGCAGAAAGGTAATGAAGAAAAAAGAGAGAAAGAATATACTTAATTACCTAATAAATCGAGATTTACATCCAACTCGTATGGCTGTGGAATTTTTTGATTTGAAAAAATACATAAATAGATAATTCTGTTATAAAAATGTTTTTTATGCTTTTTTGTAATTACACCCTATCGAATTCAAAGTGTTATCAAACCGGTACAGAGAAAGTGTAAAATTCTAATTTCAAATCAATTAGCTAAATTTTGATTGAACCTTAAAATAGAAAAAGTTACGTAAGAAAAAATTATAAGAATTCGGAAATTTTTATCAAAATCATTTCGTGTAAAAAAGCATTTGTTGCCACAATTTCCCGACCGAAAAGAAAATTATCCCCGCCCTTGTAGTCCTTCACCTTTCCTCCGGCCTCGCTCACAATAATTGCTCCAGCGGCAACATCCCAAGGCTTAAGATCATATTCCCAAAAAGCATCGAACCTGCCACAAGCCACATATGCCATATCCGTAGCGGCCGATCCGAGTCTGCGTACGCCACGCGCACTCATCATTGCCCATTTAAGAAATTCAAGATAACTATCAATGGCGTGAAAATCAGAATATGGGAAACCGGTTGCCAGTAATGATTCATGCAGATCATTGCGGTGAGAAGTATGAATTGGCTGTCCATTTAAAAAAGCACCTCCGCTTTTCCATGCATAAAAGCATTCATCGCGACAAATTTCGTAAACAACACCAACTACAATTTCGTCATATTCTTTCAGAGCAATACTAACTGCATATACGGGCACACCTTGAATAAAATTTGTAGTCCCATCAAGCGGATCAATAATCCAGTTGAATCGATCTCCCTGTTTAGAAGAAGTACCCTCTTCGGCAATAAATCCTGCTTCCGGAAGCAATATTGATAAGCCGTTAACAATCTGTATTTCAGCATTTTTATCAACATAACTTACTAAATCGTGAATTCCTTTGTACTCAATTTTATTTTCGTCGAAAATTAATCGTTCTCCTGCAATAAATTTCCCTGCAAGCTGGGCAATTTCACATGTTTTTTCACAAAGATTCTTGTAATCAGATTCCATCATTATCGTTAAAGTTAATCTGTTAAAATTCATTCGTTTTCAGTTGAGCGGTATTTGCGCGTGAGAGGCAATATAGGCAACAGGAAAGGGATATTTAGAATAAAGAATACGGTTTCAAAAAACCAATTGCTATTTTCGGCTTTCTTTCCTTTCAATCTACTTATAAAAGCATCAAAAGTATTACCGGTCAGATTGCCGAAATAAATCATACGAATCATCATGAAAATGTGCAAAGCAGTCTCATTTCCATAAACCAATTCAAATTTTTCAGTCATTTCCGGATTTGGATGCCGGTCGGTTTCAGCATAATGCTGGGCATAAAGCAAAGCGGTTAATTCAAAATCAGAAGCATCGGTTTTGAACTGCAATTGCAATAACCGTTTTACTTCATCGGCAGAAATTCCGGTGGAGGCAGCCTGTTTGGCATGAAACCATGAACAATAAACGCATCCATTCACAGCCGTAACCACCGTCATTACCTTTTCCATGAATTTTTTTCCCAATTTAGGATTATGCATGGCTTTTTTAATGATGCTTCGATTTTTGAAAAGAAATTTTAAATCGCTCATTAAGAGCTCAAAAGTATAGATTTTCTTTTTAAATAGTTGATTGGAATGTATCATTTAGAAGTTAAAAGTTCAAATACAAGAATTAAGAAAATCAAATACAATACTCTTTTAGAAATAGCCGTTACACCTTCGAAACCAAAAAGCAACTGAAAAGCGAAAAAGGAGTAATCATGTTGGATTTTAAACTCGAACAAATTATTCGGCTGGCTTTTCTGTGTTTGGTGTTGGTAAATCCTGAACACCCTCCTGTACATCAACCACCGAAGTATCAGTAGCTGTAGTATCGGGAGGGAAATAGGTATGGCAATTGTAATCCTTCGAAATTTTCTCCTTTGGTTTAGTAGGAAATTTTCCACGATATTGTTTCAAACTTTCATCTTTCAGGACTTTTTCCATAAACATGGCGAAAATTGGCAAAGCGGTACGGCTTCCTTCACCCAACTGACCGGTACGGAAATGGACACATCGTTGTTCACCTCCTACCCATGCACCGCCAATCAGCTTGGGAGTAACTCCCATGAACCATGCATCTGAATGATTAGACGAAGTACCAGTTTTACCTCCGAAATCGGTATTGTAATGAAACAAATCCCATGCCCACAACGCTTGAGTTGTTCCACCGGGTTCAGTCATTCCACCCTTCAACATTTCAGTCATTAGCCAGGCTGTTTCATAAGGAATAACCTTACGCTGCACGATATTGGGTTGATAAATCACATTCCCGTCTTTATCTTCAATTCTGCTCACCAAAATTGGTTCGTGATACACCCCTTCATTTACAACCGTGCCATATGAATTGAGAAGTTCGAGCAATGAGACATCTGATGAACCAAGACTGAGCGAAGGTTGTTCCTCAAGTGGTGTTTTAATACCAAGCAAATGGGCGTATTTAACGATTTCGGGAATTCCTATTTTTTGAGCCACTTGAACTGCAATCGAGTTTATTGAACGCGCAAAAGCAAGTTTGAGTGTAACGGGGAATCCGAGAAAAGTTCCATTTGCATTACGAGGACTCCACACTTTAGGTTTGCCTTTTTCAACAAAGCTCCAGCTTACAGGTCTATCGGTAAGCATATCACAAGGAGACATACCGTGCATCATGGCTGCTGTATAAACAAAAAGTTTAAACGTAGACCCGGGCTGACGTTTGGACTGTGCAACCTTGTCATATTGCCAGAATTTAAAATCAATATCCCCAACCCAAGCTTTTACATTGCCTGTTCCGGGCTCCATAGCCAGAAAACTTGCATGCATAAAATGATTCATATAACGAATTGAATCCATGACGCTCAATGTAGTATCTTTAGCTCCGAGTTTGTAATCGAATACCTTCGTACGATGGGGTTTATTCAAATACTTAAATATCGAATCTGTATTGTTGTCGTATTTATCGGCTAACATTTGATACATTTTAGTTTTACGGGCTATATCTTCAATAAAATTCGGAATATCATGATGTTGTTCATCCTGCCAAGGATTTTGCCCACGCCAATGTTCAAAAAATCGCTGTTGAACTTGCATCATTTGCTTTCTGACAGCTTCTTCAGCATATTTTTGCATACGCGAATCGATGGTTACATAAATTTTCAAGCCATCAGAAAATAAGTCATATCCATTTTCTTTTTCCCATTCTGAAAGATATTTTTCCAAATAGGCTCTGAAATAAAGCGCATCGCCTTCCATCGATTGTTCAATACCAAAGTTTAGGTCAATGGGAATAAGCTTCAGTGAATCACATTGATGTTGAGAAATAATATGATGAATTACAAGATTTTGAAGCACTACATTTCTCCGTTCAAACGATCGTTTTGGATGTAAAATTGGGCTGTAGTACGAAGTACCTTTTAGCAATCCAACTAACAATGCAGATTGCTCGTAATTAAGTTTATCCTGTGTCGTTTTAAAGTACGTTCGTGCAGCTGTATGAATACCGAATGCATTGCTTCCGAAATCAACTGTATTGAGGTACATGGTCAAAATATCCTTTTTGCTGTAAAACATTTCCAACTTTACTGCGGCTGTCCATTCTTTCGTTTTTTCAATAATCAGCCGTACACCTGGTATGTAGCCAAAAAGTCCGGTAGAATATTGATTTCGTGTTTTATACATATTTTTCACCAACTGTTGTGTGATGGTGCTGGCACCCCGTCTCTTACCTTTGGTCATATCTTTAAGAGCGGCAAACACACCCTGAATATCAATTCCAAAATGATGATAAAAACGTTCATCTTCGGTTGCAATCAAGGTTTTAATCAGAATGGGTGAAATTTCATCATATTTAACAGGAGTGCGGTTCTCACGAAAATACTTTCCAAGAACTTTACCATCTGAGGTAATAATTTCTGAAGCCACACTTTGTTGTGGGTTACTAATACTATGCAAACCAGGCGATTTTCCAAATAACCACAAGAAATTAATATCGACAAGAAATAAATAAAGAAAGAATAAAACGATAAAAGATAAGAACAGATTGATTATCTTTCGATACCAAACCAGTTCTTTATAACGTTTATAGCGTCTTTTACGCCAACTAATAAATTTATTCAACCAAATGAGGCAAAATTTCAACAATATGGTAAACAACGCTTTAATCTTAGTCCACATACTTTCGATTTAAAATTTGATGCAAAGTTACAGTAAATCATGAAATATCCTCATTTTTTACTTGTTCAATCCGATAATTTAAACTTAAATTCAACATTTTATAAAAACATTATCTGCAATTTAAGAAATCTGAGGCTCTTTCTGTTTACATAACGAATTGGATGATAAAATTATGGGCATAATTTAAAACAAACAATCGACCAAAAATAATAAAGATCTGAATGCGAGTAAAAAACAGTTATTTTCTCAGAGATTTCAGAAATAATACTGCACAAATATTATTTAACTTCAAATCATTGAAACCTAAGTAGTAAATGCTTCCCATTTTAATCTGGAATCACACTTTGACATAAATAAGACAAATTTTAGAATAAAAGACCGCTATTATTTGAAAAATGTGCAGAATTAAAATATTAATCCTATTTTGAAAAAAATCGATTTTAGTTGCATGACTCTAAATTTATATGATTCAGTATTTTATCAACACATTTATTATAAAAAGAGAACCTTGAAAACAATAAAATTATTGCTTTATTTTGGTATCATTGAACTTCTAAAACGACGTCACTTGGCGAAATCTGGAAGACTAATATCGATAAAGGATTCGCAACAGAGTTATTATCAGATAAAAACAAAGGATTTTCGTGTCCTCAAGTTTCGCCTGATGGAAAATATGTTGATTTGTCGGTTCTACCAATGCAAGTGAAAATAAACCGGCTAATTTAGATTGTGTCCGATTTCAATAAATATAAGTTCTATAATTAACAAAACGAACTTTCCAATATTGGAAAGTTCGTTTTGTTAATTATAGAAGTCTAACAGATTAGAACTGAATTATGATAAGGCTGAACCTACAATTTCTTTAAACAAATTTTTCATATTCACTAAATCGCCGATAATTTTATGTAAATCGCCAATAGCAACCCGATCCTGTAACATGGAGTCTCGATATCGAATTGTAACTGTATCATCTTGCAACGTGAGGTGATCCACAGTAATACAGAATGGCGTTCCAATCGCATCCTGGCGGCGATAGCGTTTCCCGATTGAATCTTTTTCATCGAAAGCGCATTTAAAATCGAATTTCAGTTGGTCCATAATTTGCCTTGCTTTTTCTGGAAGTCCATCTTTTTTGACCAATGGTAAAATAGCTGCTTTTATCGGTGCCAAAACTGGCGGTAACATAAGTACCACACGACTATCACCACCTTCGAGAACTTCTTCTTTGTATGAAGCAGCCATAATCGACAGGAAGGTACGATCTACGCCAATCGAAGTTTCGATAACGTACGGCGTATACGATTGATTAATTTCGGGATCGAAATATTTAATATTCTTACCTGAAAATTTTTCGTGGCTGCTTAAATCAAAATCGGTACGCGAGTGAATTCCTTCGACTTCCTTAAAGCCGAAAGGCATTTCAAATTCAATATCAGTAGCTGCATTAGCATAATGCGCTAATTTGTCATGGTCGTGAAAGCGGTATTTCTGGTCGCCGAGTCCAAGTGCTTTGTGCCATTTCAAACGGAATTCCTTCCAGTGTTCAAACCATTTCATTTCTTCACCAGGACGAACAAAGAACTGCATTTCCATTTGTTCAAACTCACGCATACGGAAAATGAACTGACGGGCAACGATTTCGTTACGGAAAGCTTTACCAATCTGGCAAATACCAAAGGGAATTTTCATTCGTCCAGTCTTTTGAACGTTCAGAAAATTAACAAATATTCCTTGAGCTGTTTCAGGACGTAGATAGATTTTCATTGCACCATCTGCAGTTGAGCCCATCTCGGTTGAGAACATTAAATTAAACTGGCGCACATCAGTCCAATTGCGCGTTCCACTAACCGGACAAACTACTTCATAATCTTCGATGATGGTTTTAAGTTCAACAAGGTCATTGTCATTCAAAGCTTTAACAAATCTTCCGTGAATTTCATCCCGTTTAGTCTGATGTTCCAGAACACGTTCATTCGTAGAGCGAAAAACGGCTTCGTCAAAACTGGCACCAAATCGTTTGGCCGCTTTTTCAATTTCTTTGTTAATCTTATCGTCATACTTTGCCAATAATTCTTCAATAAGCACATCCGCACGATAACGTTTTTTACTGTCTTTGTTGTCAATCAACGGATCGTTGAACGCATCGACATGTCCGGAAGCTTTCCATGTTGTTGGATGCATAAAAATCGCAGCATCAAGTCCTACAACATTTTCATTGAGCAACACCATGCTGTCCCACCAGTATTTTTTGATATTATTTTTGAGTTCAACTCCATTTTGACCATAGTCGTAAACAGCACTCAGACCGTCGTAAATTTCGCTTGAAGGGAATACGAAACCGTATTCCTTGCAGTGCGCAATCAATTTTTTAAAAACATCTTCTTGTGAAGCCATATAGTTGATTTACAATTAAATTTTATCCTTGTTATTAAACACATCAACATTCTTGATTATTCGTGAAATGTCAGCACTTAAAATATTTAGTTTTAAACAAAATGTATTCAATGCGACCATTCATCTATTCAAATCGATGACATAATTTTCATTATCAGTAGAATAATATAGCGTTTGCAAAATTACGACAACTTTTGTAATCAACAAAAGATATTTTTCAAAACCATCAAAATATAAAGTATATTCATTGATATACAAATATTTGAAAATAAAATATTTTCAAATCGACTTTATTTTTAAATAAAATTCCATAAACGATTTTTTGACTGAAGCTATTAGAATTTCACTGTGAATTTACATCGATTGAAAATAAGTTTTTTAATTTTATGTACTTTTGCACTCAAATTCATTGTAGATCTATTGCAAATTTTGGTTCAATTATAAATCATTCAACCGAAACATATTCAAAATAAAGCCCTTACAAATGAAATATAAAAAAATGCCCGGGCATATAGCCCTACTTTTTTCCAATATTATTTTTGGTTTCAACACACCGATCTCCCGATCGCTAATGCCAGAAATTCTAAGTCCGTTTGCATTGACTTTCTTTCGATTATCAGGTGGAATGATCCTTTTTTGGTTGGTATCTTTATTTGTAAAAACGGAAAAGGTACCGGCAAAAGATATTTTTCTTTTGTTCTTTGCATCCTTTTTCTCTCTTACATTCAATCAATTACCCTATTTTATTGGATTGTCAATGACTTCATCGATTAATGCTTCAATTGTAGTAACCTTGCTGCCAATTTTAACCATGTTGCTAGCTGCTTTATTTTTGAAAGAACCTATCACTCTACTCAAAGCGATAGGAGTTCTGGTTGGTGCTTCGGGAGCTTTATTACTGGTTTTGAATGGGCCTATTTCATCCGGCAAAGGCAATATTTGGGGAGATTTCATTGTGATTTTGGGTGTAACGTCATTTGCCATTTATCTGACGCTCTTTAAAAATCTAATTTCTCGTTATTCGCCTGTTACTGTGATGAAGTGGATGTTTTTATTTGCCACTTTTGTAAGTTTTCCGTTTTGCTACTCCTCTTTAATTCATATCAATTTTGCAATATTAAGTCCGGGAATTTATTGGCGGATTAGCTATATGGTAGTTTTCGCAACATTTGTGGGCTATTTACTGATTCCTATCGGGCAAAAACTACTTCGTCCTACAACATTGAGCATGTATAATTACATTCAACCCATTGTAACTTCAATTGTTGCCGTTTTTATTGGCATTGATACGTTTGGATATGAACAAGCTCTGTCGGGCATATTGGTTTTTTCAGGTGTATACATTGTAACTCAAAGTAAATCAAAAGCTCAATTGGAAGCTGAAAAAACAAGCAAATCGCAAAAAGCAATTTAAATCAGCAGACCTTTAAATATTTACATGATTTGCATATTAGCTTAATGCCTCCAAATTTAATTTATTAACAATATCTTTCGCTCCGGTTTCATATAAAGCGGTAATTCTGTTGGCATATCGGGTTTCAACTTTTCCTCGCATAATCTTCATCGTGCTATTTACCAATCCATTTTGTTCACTAAATGGCTCATTAATAACCGCAATGGCAGCAGGCAACCATCGTTCTGGAAACATCCCTTCGAATTTACCGCCTTTTCGATATTCATTTATTTCGCTTTGCAATTTATTAAGTGCAGTTATTTTTGAATCTTCCATTGTCCAATCGGCTTTAGGGTTTTTATGTAAAACATATCTTTTTAACGTTTCTATATTCGGAACAATTAATGCCGAGGTATAGGGATGCTGGTTATTGTAAAGTACCACCTGATCGATAAAGGCAGAATTGTCAGCCAATGACTCCTCAATCCCTTCAGGGCTATATTTTTCACCATCACTCGAAATCAATAAACTTTTGAAACGCCCTACAACATATAAAAAACCGGTGTTATCCATATAGCCCATGTCGCCCGTATGTAACCACCCATCTTTAATGGTTTCGGCAGACGCTTTTTCGTTTTTAAAGTAGCCCGCCATTACATTTTCACCCTGAATAACAATTTCACCTTTTTCAAAATAAGGCAATTCTGTTCCATCGGAATTACATATTTTCAATTTCATTGGAGTAACCAAAAATCCGGAAGATCCCAATTTATGTCGTTTTAAACCATTGGATGAAATAATCGGCGTAGCTTCTGAAAGTCCATAGCCCTGAAACATCGGCATGCCAATAGCATAAAAAAAACGTTGCAAATCAATATCAAGCAGAGCACCACCACCAATGAAAAAATCGAGGTTACCTCCAAACCCTTCTCGTACTTTTGAAAAGATAATTTTATCGAAAAGGCTGAGCAATGGTTTTTTTAATTTTTGAAATCCTTCTCCTTTGTTATATCCTTCTTTATTATACGAATAAGCCATTTTCAGTGCGGTACTAAACAGCCAACTGACCAACTTGCCTTGCGACCGGATATTTGTTTCTATATTTTTTTTAAAACTTTTTGCTAATGCTGGTACGCTCAACAGTAGATTTGGCTTTAATTCTTTGATATTTAACGGTATATTTTTCAATGTTTCCATTCCGGTTTTACCGGTCTGCACTGTTCCGACACTTGCTCCTGAGGCCATGAAACTATAAAACCCGGCAACATGGGCAAAGCAATGGTCGAGTGGCAAAATCAATAATGTGCGATAGTTGGTGGGAATGGTCATTAAAGTCAAAGCCTGTTCAACATTAGCAGTATAATTTCTGTGAGTCAGCATAATACCTTTGGGATCAGCCGTCGTACCCGAAGTGTAACTGATATTAGCAAGGTCGGTAGGTTTTACCGCCGAAGCACATTGAACAACAGCATCAGGAAATTTCAGCAAAAAATCAGCCCCGGCAATCATAATATTATTTAACGAAATCTCGATTGGTTCATATTCAACTTGCTCATCAAAAACTACAACTTTCTTTATATTTGTTAACGAAGCAATGATGGATCGAATTTTTTTTAATTGACTTCCGGATACAAAAATAAAACTCGATTCGGAATGTTTAATCCTGAATATCAGATCATTACTTTCTTCTAATTTGATTGAGAGGGGAACATTGACCGCACCAGAATGTAGAATAGCTAACTCGCTAATTATCCATGCATTTCGACCTTCCGAAAGCAAAGCCACTTTATCACCTGCTTCAATTCCGAGAGACATAAGCCCTGCAGCAAGTTGATGAGTCAACCGTTTCGTTTCGATATAGGAAGTCGGCTCGAATTCGTTCGTTGTTTTTTCCCACAAAAATGGATTTTCGGCAAATTTATCAACACTTTGATTTAATAAATCGATAATGGTAGTTTTCATATTTTTTCAGTATCAAATTTTATTACGATGATGCAAAGTTAGAATAAATTGGTTCACTTTACAAACTTTCAAGTGCTGTATTAAAAAATCAAATTCTCAAAAAAATAAGAAATTGAGAAATCAGCCATTATTGAAATCCATTACGAACCTTCTTTATTATGTCTTAAAGTTATAAATATCATGCCGCAAACAAAAATTCAAAAATAAGCTTTACCTTTGCATGGAATTTGTAGCTATTCATTTTCAATCGACAACAACCGGGGCTGTTTGGTTTTGACAGCAGGTAGAAAGGGTATGTAAGCATGTCGAGCATTGAGAAAGCGGCTCGTAAATCTCGGATCTCAAACAACTAACTGGCGAAAATAACTACGCTCTTGCTGCTTAATCGAATCAAAGTAGATTAGCTTAATTCGGGTACAAGGTACTTGAACGAGACATTTCCCGGCGGCCGTCGCTTCGAGGCCAATGATTAGGAGATGCGGATAAATCGAAGATAGTCACACTTAGCCTTGGAAGTGTGATGAAATAATAAGGATAAGGCGCGGGTTGGTGGCTTTGGTCTTGCCCACGCACGAAAACCTAAGCGAAGATAAACATGTAGAAAGCGTATTATTTCCTTGTTTGGACGAGGGTTCGACTCCCTCCAGCTCCACAAAAACCATTTCAATTTAGACTAGAAGCCTGCAAAATATATGATTTGCAGGCTTTTTGCTTTTGAAAAACGTTTGATAGAAATTAAACGCGAAACGCTTTTGCTTTCCGTTCTATTTCAGAAGGAGAAATTTTGTGCTTAGCAGCTACTTTTCTCCAATTGGAAACAGCCCGAATTACGTCATCTTTTATTTCTGCAGCACGGTTATCAGATAGCAAATAGTAAGGAGCAGTTTTCATAACCAAATCAATATCCAACGAATTATCTTCTTCATCGATATTTAGTTTTAATCCCGTTCCTGTTTCGTTAGCATTAATATCAAATGCAGGAGATAGAGTCCAACCGCTTTCTGTATAAAGAAACCCGTGATTCCTCAAATGATCATCAGTATTGGAAACGCAAACAGAAAAGAGCACTCTACGGAAAAGTTCTTCCAGATTTGCAGTTGTATCTGCACATTCAGACTTAATAAATGAAACTAAATCCAAATAACTCACGCCACTGTCTGCATCGTCTCCGTCCGTTCGTTGTAGCAGTGTCATTGCCGATGCATAATGTATCCGTTTTTTGTCTTCAGTTCTGTCAAAGCGTTGAGATAAATAAGTGTGATAAGGTGAAGCAAACTTCTTTATAAAGGCATTTGGAACTGCCATTTTAGCTTGAATGGCTAATTCATGAACAACCATTTCCCACAACCCTACATCCGAATCATCCTTTTTGCTTGGAAATTTTGCAATCCATTGTTTTCCGTTTGTATCAACAACATCTGCTTTAGGACGAGCACCACCTAACGATGATCCGGGAGCAATGAGTTGATTAATCCATTTCAGGGAAGCTTCATCTAATTCGTCTGCATTCTTTTCATATTGTTCTACTGCATATTCAAGATCCCTCAATGAAGTCCAAGGTGGAGCTGCCAGGCGTTGATCATTATTCAGAAATTCATCCTCTTCGCTCTCTTTAAAACGGAGTCCCCCCATGCGATGACTATCGTGTACACCCAATAAAAAATCAATCCCAAATAAAGTGCGAGGTTCTGTTTTCTCAATTTTAGACAAAAGAATTTCCCTGCGTTTCATTAATAGTTGTCCCCATCTGTCAGGTGAGGAATCCTTGAAAATACCGAAATTATCATTTGAGGACGCATAATGTAACCCTGAGAAAAGAGGCAATTCCGGATCAATGGAAATACCGATCTTTATCCATTCATTGTCATATTCAAAAGAATACACAGCTTTGCCCCGAAGAGAAGCAAAATACAATTTCCCGATCAATTGAGGTGAATCGAGCATATACCAATCCGCATACACAAGTATTTCTTTTTCTTTATTCTGTTTCATAACGAATTAGTCAAATTTAGGTTTCTCAGAATTTCCCTTATCAATAACATGATCAATAGCTGATTCTATTTTTTTCTTTTTCGGAGCTCTTTTCTTTACAATCAGTCCGGCATCCTGAATCTGTCTGCCTACCGGATCTTTGTCTGCTATTAATAATAAATCATCTTCAAGCCGTAAAACAGATAATACCTGCAAATAGCTACCCAATGAAACCGATGGAGAACCATCTTCTATACTTCCCAACGTAGATGTAGCAATACCAGCTCGCTCAGCCATAGAGCGAATGGATAGCTTTCGGCGTAAACGGGCTAACTTAATATTCTCACCTAAGGTGGCAAGGATATTTTTCTGTTTCTGAATGTAATTTGTTCCTTTTGATTTCATAACAACTGATATTTCAATACAAAAGTATATATAATAATTGATATATCATGTATTACAAATAAACTATTAGAATAAATCAAAAATATTAATTATCTAATATCATCTAAACCACACTAAAAAATAGTCTCGCTTTCATTGAAATACTAAATAAAATTCGTATCTTTGTTATGTAAAAATTCCACATTTTTTAGACTCGTTTTTCAAGGTGGAGAGCTAGGTGGACATTCAGATTGAACAGGTATAACGTTCTGATATTTATTATAGATTGGACGAAGTTTCGACTCCCAACAGCTCCACGAAATGAACATCAAAAACTAATAAAAGCCTGCAAATAAATGATTTACAGGCTTTTATATTTTAAAAGAATATCAAAATATTCAATTAAAACCAATCTTTAGGAGACCCATTCGGGTACCCAAAGAAAAAAAGTTTCGGGTACCCGAATTTGCTTTCAAAATACTTATAATCAAGTAGTTCAATCTTTGAACATCTTGTACATAAATCAAGGAAAACGTATTTTTGAACACTTTAAGGGTTACCACACAACTCCATCTGTCTTGCGACCAAACTTGGGTATATAGCTCAGATCAAAGGCTATTAATCGTTTTGCACTACAGTGCTGTTGAACAAGAGAAGCATTAAAGTTGAAGAAGTCAAAATCAACTTCAACGTGTTGACGCTAAAGCTGTTCGCCATATTTTCCATATCTGCCTAATTGCAAGAAATTGATGGGTGCATTCATACTCAAAAAACCAAAGAACGTCTTTTTAAAGTTCCTACGCCATTTGTTTATAGGTTCGGGCAAAAATTTAAAAAAACTTTTCGCATTGCGAGGAATAAGAATTATGAGTCTTGGAAATCATAAATTTATAAAAGTTAAAGTACCTATAAAGGTAATATACAAATAATATCAGACTTATTTTCTTGATATTCAAATAATTAATATTAGGTTTAACGAAGCATTGTGAAAATAAGTTGAAAGATAAATATTGACATATCAACAATAAAATAATATCCAAAATTAGCAGGTCATTATAGTTTGATCAAAAGAAGTATAGGACAATAATAAATTGGGAATGAAAATCAGACATAAATAGATAACCCATAATAATTACTATTAATCACCTTATTTCCAATATATTATTAAGAAAATACAATCACTGAATATAAATGATTTGGTTTACCGCCGTAAAAAAGGACTAACAGAACAGCTTTATCGGGATAAGACTTTACTCTGAATTTGAACGTGTTTGCCTCGAAACAGGGGTTACTGCCATTTTGGCCTACGGATATAAAACCTCAGCCGGAATGCTCGAACGACTGCATTTCTACCCGGGCGAATACACCTACCGCGAATTCTGGAAACCATTGCAGGAATACAGGGCCTGATGCTCATCCTTTCATACGGTTTACGTAGTTGGTCGGGCTTTCGTTGAAATATTCCCTGAAACATTTGGTGAAATACGACGGCGAGGAAAATCCGGTTTCGTAAGCTATTTCAGAAATCGATTTTTCGGATGAAACCAACAGTTTTTCAGCCGCTTTCAAACGAATAATCCGGACCAGTTCGTTGGGGGCGTAATTGGTCAGCGATTTAATTTTGCGATACAGTTGTACTCTCGAAAGCCCCAGATTTTTACCAATATCGTCTACATTCAAATCGCTGTCAATCAGGTTATTTTCTACTATTTTACGGAATTTTCCCATAAAGGTTTTATCTATTTCGCTGATGGTTTCCTTTTTTTCGCCAAATGAGAAATGAGTTCGAAAAGCCTCTTTCACCTTTTCACGGTTTTCAATCAGCTTGCGGATGCGGATTTTCAGGATTTCTTCGTTGAAAGGCTTGGTAACATAGGCATCTGCCCCACTTTCGAACCCGACAACCTTTTGTTCATCCATCGAAAAGGCAGTCAGCAAAATGACCGGAATATGGCTGGTACTTAATTCATCTTTTAGTGTTCGGCACAATTCAAAGCCATCCATTCCATCCATCTTTACATCGCTGATAATCAGATCTGGCACATATTTTCGAGCTTTCAACAACCCTTGCTGACCATTGATTGCTTCCAGAATTTCATATTCGCCGCCGAGCAAACTCCGCACATAAGTTCGCACATCAGAATTATCCTCCACCAGCAACACCAAAGGCTTTTTGCTTTCGGGCGACGGTTCTTTTGTCTCATCCTCCTCCGAACCTTCGGTCACTAGCACATCATCCGACCGCAAATGACTGCTATCGAGCACAGGATATTGCTCAGTGGCGGCGATATTTTTCTGACTGTACGGCATTGTAACCATAAAGGAGGTTCCACGACCTTCGCTGCTTTCCACTTCAATGGTTCCGTTGTGTTGTTCCACGAGCATTTTGGTTATAGCCAACCCGATGCCTGAACCTTCCACGCGACTATTAACCCTATAAAACCGGTCGAAAACCTGATGAATATGCTGTTCGGAAATTCCGGGACCGGTATCTGAAACTGTTATACAGGCTGCATCTTCCCCGTTTATTTTCGATTTGGACAGCGAAAGTTTGACGGTTCCGTTCTCAGGTGTAAACTTCAAAGCATTGGAGATCAAGTTGTAAACGATTTTCTCCATTTTATCCGAATCAAACCAAAGCGTAAAATCCTCATTGATTGCCGAAAAAGTGAAATGAACATGTTTCTTTCGTGCCAGTTCACGGAAAGATTCATAAATTTCTGAAAGAAAAGACTTCAGATCGCCCAGTGTGAAAAACATCTGCATTTTTCCGTTTTCAAACCTTCTAAATTCGATGATCTGATCAATGAGTTTCATCAAAATATGAATATTTCTATGCATCAGACGGGTCATTTTCAGTCCTTCATTACTAAGTGTTTCATTTTCAGTCAACCAGTCGAGTGGTCCATGAAGCAAAGTGAGTGGTGTCCGAAACTCGTGCGAAATGTTAGTAAAAAAAATCAACTTGGACTGAGTGGCTTCTTCCAGATTTTTCGAAAGCACCATCAACTGATCTTTTTGTTGCGAAAGTTCTTCTTTCTGTCGATTGATGGCGATATTTGTGGATTCCAGCAGCTTATTGGTTCTATTTTTTGATCGATATGCTCTGAAAAGTAAAATCATCATCACCAGAATAAGAAACAGAACAACAAAAGAGCCTACCAGCAAGGTTCGTTGTGTACTGTATTTTTCAAGATTACGGTTAAGTACTTCGTTCAACTGATTGATACGGTACTGATGATCCAGAATCTGATCAGTTTGAAGCTTAATTACTCTTGCATTTGTTTTATCCACCACTGCCGTATACAGCATATTTTCTTTCTGGAATGGTTCTTTATTCAGAATATGAACCGCAGTTTGAATCGCCTTTTCGCCTCCGGTAGGATAAATAAAAGTTGCATCCAGTACTCCGTTTATAACTTTCTGAATTCCACCATCGGATCCTGGCAGGGCATCGATCCCCAGCAAAAGTGGTTTCCGAATACCACTTACCTGCTTCAGTGCCTCATAAGCTCCGGTTGCCATTTCGTCGTTATGTGCAAAAATCAAATCGACAGGGATTTTTTGCTGAAGAAATCCGGTCGTTTTTTCACGGGCAGTCTTGCGTAACCAAGCGCCATCTGCCTGATAAACAATATGTATATCCGGATAACCAGCCAAAATACTTTTAAATCCGTTGTGACGTTCGAGATCGGGCGTAGAACCTTTCAATCCGCGAATCTCCACGACATTTCCTTTGCCGTTAAGCAAATTCACCGCATAAACGCCTACTTCACGCCCAATCTGATAGTTGTCGGCTCCTACAAAAGCCGTGTAATTTTCTGAGTTAATTTTCCGGTCGACCAGTATCACGGGAATGCCTTCCTGCATGGCTTTTTCAATCACCGGCGTGAGCGGAACCGCTTCATTCGGCGCCACAATAATCAAATCCACTTTATCGGCAATAAAGCTTTCGATATCGCGAATTTGTTGTTGATTACTGTCGTATGCGGTTTTAATTCTGACTTCTATTTTGGGATAGAAAGAAGCTTCCCGAGTCATCTCGTTGTTCATTGTCCGTCGCCAGGCATCGTCGCTGCATTGCGAAACTCCAATTACTTTTAGGTGGTTGGAATTTTCCTTTGAACATGAACTAAAAAGAAAAACCAGAAAAAATATGCCTATAAAATGAATTTTATTCATGGTATGGATGAATTTAAGTGAAAGGTCTACACTTAATTCACATTCAAAAGTAGTGTAATTTTATTGAACAGCAAACCGATCGAATTATTAAATCCGACCGGCTTTATTCTTAAATACTTTTTTATGCTGGTTTTTTTACTCTTGATAGCAATATCTCCGGCAATTTCGGCATTGCTCCATGTTGTGTGCATACGAATGCCGAAACATCAACAGCCAACTGATGGGCATCGCTAATGCGTTGACTTCGCAGTAATGCTGAAACAAATGCGGCTGTAAATGAATCGCCTGCACCAACCGTATCGGCAACTTCTACCAACGGTGTTGGTTTAAATGAAGTTTCATTCTGAGTAACAACATAACTTCCCTGAGTTCCTTTTGTAAGTACAACGATTTCCAAAGCACAGTTGTGAAGTAACTGATTGCAGATTTCTAACTCGCTTTTTGATTCCCATCCGAAAAGTTGCCCAACAATCAGAATTTCGTCATCATTTATTTTCAGTATATTACACCGGTCAAGAGCATGTTCTATAAGTTCCAAGGTATAAAAATGCTGGCGTAAATTGATATCGAATATCTTAAGTGCAGTTTCAGGTACACAATCTAAAAAACGATTAATATTGGCACGTGAAACGCTGCTGCGTTGAGCCAGTGAACCAAAACAAACAGTTTCTGTCTTACGCGCAAGAGCCTCCATTTCGGGCGTAAAAGGAATGTTATCCCAGGCAACATTCTCACAAATTTCATATTGTGGAATCCCTTTTTCATCCAGTGTTACCTGTACGGTTCCTGTTTCAAAGGGGGTAGTTTCAATTTGGTATTTCAACTCTTTTTTACTTAGATTTTCAATGATCTCATGCCCCAAATCATCATTTCCTATTGCACTTACAGCATATCCTTCGAACCCAAACTGAGACACATGATAGGCGAAATTTGCCGGTGCGCCACCCAGTACTTTTCCGTTGGGAAATACATCCCACAATATTTCTCCAATTCCTACTATGACGCTTTGACCTCCGGTACCTAAAGAGGAATTTGTAAGACCATGGTTTTGTGTTTTTTCTTGCGTATCTTTCATATCAATTGTATTGTTAATCTTTATTAATTTAAATCCCTTTTAGAAGTTTGGGATCACAATCCCAATTCTTCTTCAATCTGTTCCAATGATTTTCCTTTGGTTTCGGGAATCCATATTTTTACAAAAACGAAGGCAATAACGCTGAATAATCCAAAAATACCAAACAGATAAGCCAACCCAAGCGAACCTTGTATGACCGGGGCAAAATAAACAGTTAGGAAAGTGCAAAGCCAACTAACGGCAGTTGAAAACGACATAGCCAGCCCTTTAATCCGGTTCGGATATATTTCGGAAATAATAACCCACATTACCGGTGCAAATGAAGCAGCAAAGAACGAAATATAAACCAACAAGGCAATCAACACACCGATTCCGTTTTGAACCGGTTTGGCAAATTCCCATGTGAGATAAGCCAACGAAGCAATCATACCCACGGCTCCCCAAAGTAATAATGTTTTTCTGCCTTTTTTATCCACCAACCACAAAGCCACGATGGTCATCAAAAAGTTTACCAGCCCCACTATCATAGCTTGCATCATCGAATCGCCTTTGGCCGAACCGGCAGCATGAAAAATTTCGGGTGAAAACATAATCACGGCGTTTATGCCTGTTATTTGCTGTAAGGCTGCAATTAACGTCCCTATCAGCACAATTTTTCCGGTTTTCCCTTTAAATAGTTCACTGAACTTCATCCTATCTTTGCTTTTATCGGCTAAAAGCATCTTTTCCATTTCGGGAAGTTCTTCGTCAACCAGTCTTTTCCCTCCGGTTCTGTTCAACACGTTGATTGCTTCCTCTTTCTGCCCGTGAGCCAATAACCAGCGTGGACTTTCGGGGAATTTTGCAATAAGGAATATTAAATACAAAACGCCGAATATGCCCGGAATTGCAAGCATGTATCGCCACGCATTGTTGCCAAAACCAATGAGCAAATAATCGAAAATATAAGCCAATACAATACCAATGGTGATGGCGAACTGATTGAATGAAACCAACCGCCCACGGCTTTTTGCCGGTGAAATCTCAGAAATATACATGGGCGCAACAACCGAAGTGGCTCCAACTGCCAAACCGGATAATAAGCGGAATAGAATTAAAATAGTTGCCGATTCGGCCACGGCGCAACCCAACGCTGAAATTATGTAAAGCACGGCTGTGGTTATCATTACTTTTTTACGTCCAAACTTTTCGGTGAAATTTCCCGTAAATAAGGCACCGACTAAGCAACCGATGGTGAGTAAAGCTGCGACAGTGCCTAAACCGCTGTCGGTTAATGAAAACTGGCCCTTAATCATGTCAACGGCACCTGAGATTCCCGCCATGTTTAGCCCGAAAAGTAAACCGCCGTTGATTGCAACGAAGGTAGTCCAATATAAATACTTGTTATTCGACATTGTATTGATTTATTTTATGTTGTTAACTTTGATATTTTCAACTTTCCATGCTGCATCTTCACCGTAAAATTTGAGTTGATTCATAACTTCAGTAGGGAAAAACAACGAAGTCATTGCTATTTCACCTTTGTTGATGAATATTTCTGCTGAAGCTTTATCAACCAATAAACGAACCTGATAAATATCTTTTTTTACCAATGGAGCATTCATTCCGAATTTAAACTTGTCGCTGAAATCGATACGACCGCTTTTACGCCGGTCGATGCTGAAGAATTTTGTACTGAGATCGAAATTGAATTTAAGCGATTCTCCTTTCGTGTTTTGAAGTTCAAATCCAAATACATTAGCAACCTGCGGTTTGATGGTCATTTCTATTTCGTAACAGCCATTATTTGTTTTTAGTAATGGAGAGATCAGCGCTTGCTTATTTATCTCCATATCCGGTTTCTCAGAGATATTTGTTCTTAGCGTATTCATTTCGGCAACAGGGAAACTATTCAGAACCAAATGTTCTCCATTGTTTACTAACGTTAGTTGACGCGGTATAGTCATTGCACTCCTGAAATTTACTGTCGGAACCTGGTTGGCATAATCCCAGTTGCTCATCCAGCCCAAAAACAATCGGCGGCCATCCTGTTTAGGTACATTCCCCCAGGTAACTCCGGCGTAATTGTCTCGTCCGTAGTCGATCCAGAGCGGGTAGGGGAGAGCATCAGCCTTGAATGTTTTTCCATCGAAATTGCCGATAAAATATTGCGTGGCAGAGCCTCCGTTTGGTCCGCCGGGATTGATGCTTACTATCAACACCCATTTCGTTTTTCCCTGATAAGCGAGTGGGAATAAATCGGGACACTCCCAAACTCCCGCATGTGAACCAATTCCGTCGCCAAATTCGCTCAGGCGTGTCCAATGTTTTAAATTTGGAGACCCATAAAATGTTACTGTTTGTTTGGTGGCCAGTGCCATGACCCATTGGTTGGAAACTTCGTTCCACGAAACTTTGGGATCGCGAAAATCGGTGATACCCGGATTTGGCAAAACCGGATTGTGGGCATATTTGGTGAAAGTTCGTCCTTTGTCGGTACTGTAAGCAATGCATTCCTGCTGGGTTTTACCGTTAGCAGTATAAATAGCAATCATAGCATTTTTCCCAAAGCCGGCGGTGTTGTTAACATCGATTACCGCACTACCCGAAAAAATGGCACCTAAACTATCGGGCATAAGAGCCGTTGGTAAATAAGTCCACGAAACCAAATCGGTGCTTACAGCATGTCCCCACGACATGTTTCCCCACATGGAACCAAAAGGATTGTATTGAAAAAACAGATGGTACTCGCCGTCGAGATATACCATCCCATTCGGGTCGTTGGTCCAGCTATGTTCGGGCGTGAAATGAAATTGAGGGCGGTATGTCTCGTTGAAGTTGAAATCAAATTTATCGGATGGTTTGATGTTGTCAATTCCGGAAATTTTATCAGTCGTATTGAGGAATGAAAGGGTGATTTTTTTACCCATCCATTTTTTTACATCCAACGGAACCCAATAGTCGATGTGATTTTTAGCCAGATGAACATCGTAAGCCGGTTGATCTTTCGATTCAGAGGAAGAAACCTGTATCTTAACTTCCGGTGCACTTTCTTCTATTGGCAACAGCAGGTAGCTTGATTGAATCTGATAATCTACCTGAATATTTTCTCCGGTAGATTTTTTTTGGGAAATGCAACTTATACTGATTAGGAAAAGTGCAATCAGCATTGAAATAATTGGTTTTTTCATGGATATAAAAATTGTAGTTAACGATTCACGTTGCAAAAATAGATATGAATAACTCTATTCGATGTCAATTTTGTTGCATCATCGTGTAATTTTGATACAGTAAATGCCATTTTTCCTTCATAGTAGAATCTTATCTGCGAAAGACAGATTCTGTCCTGTTACCTTCACTATGTAAACTCTATTTTTGATTAATTGAATTCGACCAGTGACAGGGGCTGAGGTGAGCGATATGATTTTTTGACCCCAAAGATTATAAATCGAAATATTTGAATTTGACGGAATATTCTTATAAATCAGATTATTACCATTAGTATAAAGTTTTACATTGTTATCAATTGTAGGTGGTGTAATTGCAGTAGCAGTTTGCGAAGAGTCCAAATTCCATGCTTGAATGGATGCTGCATGAGTAGAGCCACCCGTCGAGAATGCCTCTATATCATTTGCATTTGGATCAGTTGGGAATACTCGTATTGAAAATGCATACTGGTTACTGATAAACACATCCATAATAGAATGATCTATAAAAATATGAATTCTGATTGTATCACCTATAGAAGGTGCTTGAGGCAAAACAGACTGATAAAGCCCATTAAAACTACCTGCATCGTTAGATAAACGAGCTATATTTGTTGCATCCACTGTAAAATTATTAGTAGAAGGAGAATAATAAATTGAGATAAAGTTATTCCCGTTTTTTCGAACATGAAAGCCAAAACTTTGCGCACTCGAAACAATAAAATTTCCATCAATTTCAACTGTTTTTCCACTGACAGGCGAAAGTGAAAGTGATCCTGAAATATCCTGATTGGAAATAGTATAAGCAGAGGAAATTACACGCATATTTTGTGTCCCCGAATAGGGTTGTTGGATCAGATTATTGTTTGCATCTATTGTCCACTCGCGAGGTAAACTAAAAAGATGTGCCCAACCCAAGTTATAGTTATTTTGTGATGACAATAAATCAGGCACAATTCCTATGGCTATTGTTTTACCATTTTGATGCAAAATGGAAGGTGATAATAATCCATAGCCATTACTCCCAAAAGCGCCTAATTCAACTTTTTTAGGAACAGAAGAAGATGGATTGAAAGTGCCGTCACTATTTATCGTTCCAACCCAATAAAGTGTCGTAACACCTTGCACTCCTCCAATGGTACTTACTAAAAACAACCACTTTCCATTTGGCATGGGTTCAATGACCGGCATTTCCCAAAATGTCCCATAATCGGAACTTGCAGCCTGATAGAAAATTCGACCATCGTTGCTCCATGTTTGTGTTGTTGGATTATATTGTTGCAATGTTGTTGCACCTACATTGTTTT
This sequence comes from Bacteroidota bacterium, assembly GCA_021779195.1. Lineage (GTDB taxonomy): Bacteria > Bacteroidota > Bacteroidia > Bacteroidales > Paludibacteraceae > Paludibacter. The sequence continues at coordinate 141,297 of JAJYBB010000003.1, forward strand.
TTGAAGTTCCCACAATCATGTAGTAAATGCCGTTGGACGTGAAAATATGTGGATCTCTGAAATCGCTGCTAAGTCCGATCGGACTATTAGGAATAATCGGATTGCGAGCATCTTTGTTCCAGTTAATTAAATCATCTGCTACCGGTTCAGCCTGATTGATACTTGCTTTAGAATAATCTACTCCTGTATAGAAAATATTTGGTTTACCTCCTGTCAACACAGGATCGGTAAATACACAACCTGACCATGCACCTTTTATATCGTAAATGTTGGTGTTGGATATAGCAATTTTTTGTTCAGTCCAATTCAGTAAATCGTTACTGGTAAGATGACCCCAATGCAATTTTCCCCAATAAGGACCATTGGCATTTTTCTGAAAGAAAAGATGATACAACCCATTATAGTAAACCAGCCCATGCGGTTCATTTGTCCAGTTTGCTGCCGGTAATCCATGAAAGGAAGGTCGTTGAATATCGTTTGCAAACCGAGTGGAAGGAATAGATAAATCGGCTGCATTTTGTGGGGCTATATAAGCCAACTCGGCACTGGTTAAAATTCTTGAATAGATTTTGATTTCATCAATCAATCCGTTGATTGTGCTTGTTAGAAAAATACCCGAGGACATATCCGTAAAAGATTTCCCAATTATAAAGGCATTACTCCCAACGTTAATTATTGTTCCCGGAAATGAAGATTCGGCAATTAATACTCCATTTCGATAAAGATAAACCATTTGAGTTTGAGTATTGATAACCGCTGATATGTTTACCCAACCATAAGTAGGAAAAATTGAAGGATCATAACAAGTTATTTTTGTCCCGTTTATATATGCAGCAAAACCGTAACGTCCAGTTGCATTAATTACAAAAGCAAATCCTGTTTTCTGTACATCGCTCATGTTTCCGGCAATGAATGTTTCGGTTGTAACATTATTATTTGGATCCATAACCGGATAAGTTTCTATTGCACACCAAATTGAAGCAGTCAACGCTGTCGTACTTAATGCTGAAGCATTAATTGCAGCGCTGCAATAAGTAGAATAACCATCTAATCGTAAAGCATTACCCACCGCGCCGGGTTTGCTTTCGGGAGGATTGAGATTATTTTGAACTGAGAATGTTTGACCTGAGATGGTTTCTGTAATAAGATTCCCGTTTAATTCCATAGGAAAATATGCTACGAGAGAAGGATCAGCTGCATTTGCAGGGAGTATAAAAACATACAAGCCCAGTATCAAAGAAATTAAAGATGATTTCATGTGCATTTAGATTTAAACCGATTTAAGGGAACAACCTTTATTCACTAAAGATTGTTCCCAGTAACACAACTAAACTTTCAATTTACTGCAAAAAACTAATAGCATTTTGAGTCAGTTTTTCAATATTTGCCTGATATACATTTGTACAGGTATAGGGAGCAACCCCAGAACTTTGATTAAATTCATACGCTGATAATCCTATAGCTAAACATTTTCCGGGATAAGTTGCAGTTGGTTGGAAATAAACGATTCCACCACAACAATAATCAGCAACTTGTCCCCACGTTGCCATCACAGTTGCATTATTTTCAATTTCAAATGCTCTGACAACATTGTCGCCATCAGCAGGAATCTTGTAGCCATAAGAATTTAAATCCCACATACTATTATGGTTTTCTTTCAATCCAGAACCTTCGAGAGGTACTGTTGTCCAAGAGAAACTAGAATAATCCATAGTAAGTCCGGCAAAAAGAGGGCTGTTCGTATAGTCGTATTTTGTTGACTGACCTGCACCAATAATAATATTCGCCGCCCATGTATCCGGATTAAATCCAGCAGTACCTGCTCCCAAAATACCTGGTTTTCGGGTGGTGCGCCCTAAATCAACAACGTATTGAGTAGCAAAGGTTGTTAACAATAAATTGCCCCCAGTTTGATAATAATATGTAATTTGGCTCAACACATTACTGCTCTCCAATTGAGCAGGTACAGCATCAGACATTGCATTGTCTATATTAATCCAAATAACACTGTATTGAGATAAATTAATTACTTTGTTTTGGATATCATAGGTAGAAATTACATCGCCGCTTGGATAAGTTGACACAAACCAATTTGCAGCTGCAATTTCTTCATTATTACCATTCTGTTGGAGGTCAGTAAGACTTTTGAAATAGGTAAGATATGCATACTTAACGCTGTTTACTGATGTATACACATAATTGGATGTAGCTGTAGCTGTTTTCGTGCGAATGCCAAATGTGTATTTCTGGGTTGCTACAACATTGCTTACAGTGTATGATGTTGCAGTTGCAGGAACTGTCACTACCTGGCCTCCAAACGAAATTTCTAACTGGGTAGCTGTATTAATTGCTGGTAAATTCCAAGTAAGGACAATGCTTGAATTTTGTAAATCTCTTGCACCTAAAAAATTACTTACTGGATTTGGTCCAGCAATAGTAATTCTTGTTGTTACACCATCTGATATTTTTCCATCTGGTGTATTAACTTTTACAGTGATAGCATGTTCAATATTTACAATTGGGTTGATAATTGTATCCGATATAGCATTGTTTTTCAACGTATCAATATTCCCATCATAGTTTAATATGACTTTGTAGGTGCTCACGCCCTTAGGAGCATCCCAAGTAACAATAATGTTATTATTACTTCCTTGCACCGCTTTAATATTGGTTGCAGGAGTTGCGCTTGGCAATTCGGCATATTTCATATCCTGACAAGATACAAAGCCCAAAATGACAAGAAAGAAAAATATATATTTTGTTTTCATTGTTGATATTTTTTAGTATTTTTAATTAAGAATTTTTTTGTTTATTTATAAATACCTCCAGAATTATCAGATTCTGAAATTGGTATAGGCAAATAAATTGAACTGGCTGACAATTGTGCCGTATTAAGCCATGGTCTCAATGCTTTTTCTTGTAGATAGTACGTATTCATTACGTCAGTGGCTACTCCCCACCGAACTAAATCGAACCAACGATGTCCTTCCATGGCAAACTCTAGACGATATTCCATGCGTACAGCCGAGCGGGCATAAGCCTGAGTCCAACCTGTGGAAGGATAGTCCCCTACTTTGTAACTTGCTTTTGTCATATCAATATCTACAGGACTGTAAAATGGGTCAACACTGCGTGCTGCCTTTTCTCTCACTTGATTAATTAATTGGCGAGCATCATCTAAATTGGAGTTGCTTTCAATTTCAGCTTCAGCTTTCCACAATAACACTTCAGCGTAGCGAATAACATTAAAGCCTAACGATGAAGCCCCCCATGGGAATCCTTTTACCATATCAGGGGAGTTTGGATCTATCATTCTTTTTTTGTTCGGATGATCACCGTAATCACCGTAATCACGACACCAAACTGTTGTAAAAGTGTATCCGCGGAATGGCATTCCGATACGTCCTAAAGTAAAATCTAACCGTGGATCAACATTTCCACCAAAACCCACAGTATCCATTGCGCTGTTAAAATCTGTACCGTTTAAATAGGGCAATCCATTTGCATCTGTTCGGAATGCATTTGCCAAATTTTGACTTCCTATATAAAAGTCATCGCCATTTCCGAATAAGTTTCCTGCAGAGTATGTTGTATTTAATAAATCACCCCAGTTAATTTGTGCGTTATTGTTGCTTGTTGAGAATTGGATAGTGAATACAGCTTCTTTTTTATTATTGAAAGCAATTTTAGACATATCCAGATAATTATTATACAATGCATATTGGTTTGAACCGATTACTGTATTTGCATAGGTAATTGCACCTGCATAATCTTTTCGTTCCATGCTTAATTTACATAAATAAGCTGCAGCAGCATATTTGTTGAAGCGACCTGCCTCTGCTTGACTTATTGGCAAATTGTTTAATGCAAAAGTGAAGTCACTTACAATTTTATCATAAATCTGATCTCTAGTAAATTGAGTAGGACTGGCCGTTGTTGCGGCGGTAACAGAATTCGAATTTTCGTCAATATAAGGGATATTCTGAAATATACGAATTAAATCAAAATAGAAGTGTCCTCGTATAAGCTTTAATTCTGCTGTTAATTCTGTAAGATTTGCAGGATGAAGTGTTTTCAATATGTTCAGTGTGTTATTCACGCGGGCAATTCCGTAGTAATCGTTTCTCCATTTGTTCAATGCTACAGGATTATCACTTGTAACATTACCAAGTTCCAATTGTGTCAGATAAGCTTCCATGGATAGGGAACCTCCCCCTTTATACGCGTCATCCGAACGGACATCGAATACCCAGTTAGAGGAAGGTCCATCAAATGCTTCATTATTCCCGAAAAAATGACATTGAAGTCCGGCATATGCTGAAGCCATTAACGCCTCAACGCTTGTAGTATCCATTTGATTAACAGTAAACTGGCCATAAGGTTCTTTGTCCAACAGGTCAGAGCATGATGCAAACAACATCAATCCTGCAAAGATTGGAAAGAAAAAAATATTTTTTGTTTTCATTTTATTTTTTATTTAAATGATACGTCTGTGATTTTCCTAAAATTAAGGAATTAAAAATTTGCGTGAAGTCCAATCGTAAATGTACGAGGGATGGGATAAGTTCCATTATCTATTCCTGAAGCAGAAATCACAGGACTCAATCCTGAGTATTTTGTGATAGTAAATACATTGTCTACTTGCCCGAACAAATCAAAAGATTTGATTCCCATTTTTTGTATAGCCGGAATTAGCATAAATTTGTAGCTCAATTTTAAATTCTTCATTTGTACATATGAACCGTCTTCCATAAAGTAAGTTGAAGTGCGCATTTCATTATTGTTGTCTAATAACGACAATGCAGGAACGGAAGCATTTGTATTTGTCGGAGTCCAGGCATTTAAAGTAGCTGTGCCACGGTTATCATATACATTATCATAAGTCATGAAGTCTAATTCTCGTTTTGTAGTATTGTAGATGTTAAATCCTAATTCGCTGCTTATCAAAGAACTTAATGTGAAGTTTTTGTAAGAGACTCTTAGATTTAGTCCCATAATAAGCGAAGGATTTGGATCTCCAATTACAGTTTGATCTAAAGAGTTAATAACTCCATCATGATTCAAATCTCTGTACATGATTCTTCCTGGAGCTGCGCCTGGTTGTGTGGCATGATTTAAAACCTGATCTGCAGTTTTGAAAATTCCATCGGCAACATATCCATAAAATACTCCGATTGGTTGACCTACAATATTTCGTTGATCACCACCCGTTTCGGTGACTGACGAATTGAGAGCTACTAATTCATTTTTATAATGAGCCAAATTGAACGATGCACCCCATGAAAAGTCTCCCGTTTTCTTGCTATTATAATCCATAACCAACTCATATCCTTTATTGCTCATGGTACCGGTATTCATCCATGTAGAAGCATTTTCGCCCAGTACTGAAAGGGTTGGAGGAATAGTAAGCATGTTAGTGGTTCTTTTGTTGTAATAATCAAAACTTATATTCAATGCATTTTTGAAAAAAGCAGCATCAAAACCTAAGTTCAACTGAGTAGTTGTTTCCCACTTCAGATTGGTATTACCTGTGCCTGATATAATAATTCCGGTAGTAGAGCTATTCGTTCCATTTAATGGATAAGCACCATTGCCAACGTTATAAGCATAATTACTATAGGTGGCATAATTACCAATTGAAGAATTACCGGTTTGTCCCCAGCCTGCACGGAATTTCAAATAATCGAGTCCATCAATCTTGGGCATAAAAGGTTCTTCAGTTATTCTCCATGCTCCTGAAAATGCAGGAAATATACCTGAGTTATTTGTTTTACCCAAACGGGAACTTGCATCACGACGTACAGTTGCAGACAATAAATAGGTGTTGTTATAATTGTAATCTGCTTTCCCGAACAAGGAGAATAACGACCAATCCGATTGATTTCCTCCATTTGTTTGAGTCCCGCTACCAGCATCCAAAACCATATAGTTTGGATCTTGAAATGCATAATTCAGGCGCATGGCACTAAATTGACCTGATCCATAATTAATAGCTTCGGATCCGGCTAATAGGTTTAATTCATTTTGTCCTTTTTTCAGTTCATAAGTGGCAGTATTTGTCCAAGTCCAGGTATCACCTTGTCCATAGCTATTTATTACGCTATTTACGTCGGAACTTACCATTTTAAGATTCATGTCATGATTGAAGTATTGAATATGTTCTATCCCCAAATTGCTTTTTATTGACAATCCTGCTAAAGGTTTGATTTCTATATAAGTATTACCCAAGATACGCCAGTTTTGGTTTTGATTATTTCTTGCATTATATAACATTTGAACAGGGTTGCCAATATCTGAGCTTGTAAGTGCCAAAGGATTAGTGAAATTTCCTTTCAAATCTCTGACTGGTATTGCAGGATTCGAACGCATTGCTGTGTAGGGTTCTCCACGGTCACTTTGTGTATTAGCTCCAATATTATTCCAGTGCGACAGCATTACATTTTCGCCAATGGATACATATTTCGAAATATTATAGGCAGAGTTAAGACGGGCTGTATATCGTTTGTAATAGGTATAGTCCATAATACCCTTCTGATTAACATAATTCATCGAGAACATCATGTTTCCTTTATCATTGCCATTTGAAAGGGTGACACCATAATTTTGCATCCAAACTGATGAATAGATTGCTTTTTGCCAGTCTGTATTGGTAAACGGAACATTTTGATTCCCATTGATATATTGCAAAGGTACCGGGGTTGCGCCCGAGGCGAATATGGCAGGAACGTTAGGTGACAATCCGGTATTTTTAGCAGCCTGCCAATATACCTGCCCCCATTGCGTAGCATTCAAAACACTGAAATCTTTTGCAACTGTTTGTAGACCGGAAGAAACGTTTACTTCAACTGAAAGTGGTTTGTTTCCACCTTTTTTGGTGGTGATAATTATTACTCCATTAGCAGCTCTGGCTCCATAAATAGATGAAGATGATGCATCTTTCAATACCTGAAGTGAAGCAATATCGTTTGTGTTTATTCCACTCATATCATTTGTTGGTACTCCATCAATGATATATAGCGGAGTGACATCATTGATAGTTCCTACACCGCGTATTGTAATTGTAGTTGCACCACCACCGGGAGTTCCATCCGTGTTGATTTGAACCCCTGCTGCATGTCCTTCTAAGGCTTGTAACACATTCGCATATGGGGCATCTTTCATATCGGCCACTTTTACCACCGAAACTGCACCTGTTAAATCAGCCTTCTTCTGAGACGTATACCCTGTTACAACTACTTCTTCCATTAACTGGCTATCAGATGCTAATTTGATGTTAATCGTAGAGTTGTTTCCTACTTTGACTTCTTCTTTTTTCATGCCAAGCATGGTAAAAACTAATACAGCATCGTTACCGGGTACCGTAATTGAATATTTACCATCAATATCGGTAACAGTACCGTTAGAGGCTCCTTTGACCATAACGGTCACTCCAATTAGCCCTTCTTTACTGTCGGAAGAGCTTACAATTCCGGAAATTGATTTTTGTTGAGCCATTAATGCAATACTAAAACTGCAAAAAAGAGCTAAACTCCATACTTTTCGCAACACACTGCTTTGAAATTTGCTTTTTTCATTCATAATTTTAAATTTAAATAATCTGCAATATAACTTTTAATTAAAATCTTGCGCGTTTTTTCGCCAACAATTTGAAGTTTAGTTATATCAATAAAGATATAACAAAATTAAGTAATAATTTCTCATGTGATTTAATTTTAAAGAATTAAAAAAATAATGATTTATTCTTCGATTTATTTGTTGTATAATTTTTTTTGCACTAAATTTCCAATAACATTATGATATGATATAACTGCAGAAAATCACGATGCAAAAATAGATGCATAAGCTATTAATAACTGTCAATTTTGTTGCATCATCGTGCAATTTTGATACATAAAAACCTATTTAGACCAATTCAGAGAGAAACATAGTTATTAAATGCGCTTTTTGAGCTTCACAACAAAATAAAATGATCCTCTGAGAAAACCTTTGTCCTTCATTTATGTTCTACCTTTGTAGTGTCATTCAAAAAAAATTACTTAATAACCCATCAAATTATGTTCAATTTTGTATTTCACAACCCGACAACCATTTTATTCGGGAAAGATCAGATAAAGAAAATCAATCAGTTAGTACCTGCTGACGCAAAAGTGTTAATTACCTACGGAGGTGGCAGCGCCAAACGCAACGGCGTTGTCGACCGTGTAAAAGCGGCTCTTGGCAACCGCGAAGTCCTCGAATTCGGGGGCATTGAACCAAATCCGCATTACGAAACACTCATGAAAGCCGTGGAAGTAATTCGTGCTGAAGGGATTACTTTTCTAATGGCCGTTGGCGGTGGTTCGGTGATCGACGGAACGAAGTTTATTTCATTAGCAACCTATTATCCGAAAGATGCCACCGATCTGCTGTATTATGGATTCCGGGATATTACACCCGATGTGGTTCCTCAGGTGATTCCCATTGGTACCGTGTTGACTTTGCCAGCAACAGGTTCGGAAATGAATAACGGAGGTGTAATCAGCTATGGAAAAGGAAAATTCCCTGTAAAAAGTGAACGCGTCTATCCGCAATTTTCCGTGTTGGAGCCTGAAATTACATTCACCCTTCCTCCTACTCAGGTAGCCAATGGCATTGCCGATGCTTTTGTACATACCATGGAGCAATACCTGACTTTTCCGGTGGATGCACGCGTTCAGGACCGTATGGCCGAAGGAATTTTACAAACACTCATTGAAGTGGGCAAAATCAATGTGGAACAGCCCGACAATTACGATGCCCGCGCCAACATGGTTTGGGCAGCTACTATGGCGCTCAACGGACTGATTGGCGTGGGAGTGCCGCAGGATTGGGCTACACACATGATTGGTCACGAACTGACGGCTCTTTACGGTATCGATCACGGTAAAACACTGGCTATCATTTATCCTGCTTTGCTTGACGTGATGAAAAAACAAAAGTTCGCCAAACTGCTGCAATACGCCGCACGGGTTTGGAATATCTCCGAAGGAACCGACGAAGAAAAAGCCGATGCCGCCATTGCCAAAACCCGCGAATTTTTCGAAAGTCTCGGCATCAAAACCCGTATCTCGGAATACGGACTGAATAAAACGGCTGTCGACGAAGTGGTGACGCAACTCGAAGCTCATGGCATGGTTAAACTTTCGGAAACAGGAGCTATCACGCCCGATGTGGCTCGTGTAATTCTCGAAAAAGCTTATTAATGAATCTTTGTAACAAACACAATACAAATAATTTGGATGTTGGGTATTATCCGTCTTTACCCATTTTGCACCCATTTAGATTCTGAATAGTTGGATATTGTTTAAAATCAGCCGGTTTTCGAGAGAGAATTGGCTGTTTTTAAACAATATAGTTGTACCCAAATTTCAAAGAATACATTTTTTAGATTGCCAGTAGCACCTGGCAGATAGTTTATAACCATCAAGAAGTTCATCAACATTGCAGCTCCTAATTCAAAGAGACCTATCGATATTGCATTAAATCACGTCAACCCGATTAATACTACTGGTCAGTGGAATGATATTGCAATGTACCGGTGAAAAGAAAACACATCGCTTGCCATGAGCGAGCCATTGTGTTTCACTGGCTGAAAGTCTGTAATTGGCATTAGAGTTACCATATTGGTTCAAAACATCAGTCAATGAAGAATATACATTTATGAATATACTGAATTAGAAAACGAAAAATTCATCTGTTTTTATGATGCGATGAAATACAAATATTCTTCTTTTATCGAGCTAAAAAATCGGTAACGCCCAGGCTTTAAACTAAAAATCGAAATCGATCAAAATTAAAATTTTATGGCTGGTTCGCTGCAAAATAGTTTAAATGTGCTGAAAAGTAAATTTATCTATCAAAATTGAAGATCTTGTTTATTTCAGTTTAATTGATTTACTTTGTAATGACTTAAAGATATAAAATTTCGATTGATACAAAAGGCATTAATAATGATAATAAGTATTTGGTTTTGGGTTGGTTTTATCGTATTCGTTGCGATCATGCTTTCGCTCGATTTATTTGTTTTTCACAAACAAAACGAAGTTGTGAAGATGAAACAGGCACTGCTTTGGAGCTTGTTTTGGATTATGTTAGCCATATTGTTCAATTTAGGGATTTATTGTTTCTTGGGCAAAATAAAAGCATTAGAGTTTTTAACAGGATATCTTATCGAAGAATCGTTAAGTATTGATAACCTGTTCGTGTTTATCATGATATTTGGATTTTTCAATATAGATCCCCGTTTTCAACATAAAATTTTGTTTTGGGGAATCATAGGAGCCATTATCATGCGCGCACTATTTATTTTTGCAGGCGTCGCAATTATCCAACGATTCGACTGGGTGATGTATATATTTGGTGCATTTCTGGTATTCACCGGTATAAAAATGCTATTTGAAAAAGAAGATGCAGAATTTAACCCGAATCAGAATATCCTCATTCGTCTTTTCAAAAGCGTTTTTCCAGTTACCGACGATATGTCGAAACCTCATTTTTTTGTTAAGAAAAAGAAAATCCTTTATGCTACTCCTTTTTTTGTCGTGTTGCTATTTATTGAAATATCCGACTTGATTTTCGCGGTTGACTCAATTCCGGCGGTTTTGTCGGTTTCGAAAGATATTTTCGTTGTTTATACCTCCAATATTTTTGCCATATTAGGTCTTCGTTCACTTTATTTTGCTTTGAGTGGCATCATGGATTATTTCTTATACCTAAAATATGCCTTATCAGGGATTCTGACTTTTATAGGCAGCAAGATGGTAATTAACGAACTGAGTGCTGAATTGAATTACTCTTTTCACATTAGCAACTTAGCTTCACTCGGAGTTATTGTTACTTTTTTAACTATTTCTATCATCTTCTCTATTATCGTAAAAAAGAAAACTGACATCAATGCGCTTGAATAAAAATAATTAGCCTTATTCTCCGAAAAGATTTTTTCATAAAATTGAAACTCAAAATATTATTTCATTGAAAAAGCTTTTTAAAACCTTATATTAATTGTTTAACTATGAATCAATCGATTTATCAAGATGTTACTTTCAGTTTTTTCAAACCAAAACTATTGATTTATTTCAAGAATATGTTTTTCTTGATGGGATTGGCTCTAACTTTCAATTGCCTGCCACTGCCGGCTCAGAAAGTAGGTTTAGTTTTAAGTGGTGGCGGAGCCAAAGGCATTAGTCATATTGGTGTTATCAAAGCTTTGGAGGAAAATGGCATACCGATAGACTATATTGCAGGGACTTCAATGGGGGCTATTATCGGGGGAATGTATGCCATAGGGATGACGCCTGACCAAATGATTACATTACTCAAATCGGACGATTTCAAACACTGGTCTACCGGTAATTTAGACGCACGATTTAATTTCCAGTATCAAAATTCGGATCCTAAACCAAGTTTTTTAGAAATTCCTCTTCATATAACAAGCTTAGATTCTTTGCGTTTAAACATCAAATCCAGTATTTTTCCTACCAATATTGTTCCGTCCCGTCAAATGAATTTTGCTTTCATTCCGCTTTTCGCTCAAGGAAATGCAGTTGCCGCAGGTGATTTCGACAAATTATTCGTTCCGTTTCGATGCGTGGCTTCGGATATTTATGAAAAAAAAGCAGTCTCGTTTCACCGTGGCGATCTCGGGGATGCCATTCGGGCATCAATGACTTTCCCTTTTATGTTTAAACCCATTACGATCAATAATCATTTGTATTTCGACGGGGGTATTTACAATAATTTTCCGGTTGATGTGATGCGCGATGAATTTAAACCCGATATTATGATTGGAAGCGTCGTTTCAAATAATCCTCGAAAACCCGATCCGAATGACATTGTAATGCAGATCGAAAACATGATTATGGGTCGTACTGATTATTCTATACCCGAAAAGGAAGGCATTTTGCTCCGTTTTAAAATGACCAATATAAAATTATTTGACTTTTCGAAAGTAGATGAATTAGTGCAAATGGGTTATGACTCAACGATGGCACACATGGATGAAATTAAAGCCCGTATCGGACGACGAATTTCGCCTGATTCAATTACAGAAAGACGAAAGATTTTTATTGGACGTTTTCCAGTATTAAAATTTCAACATATTGATGTTCAAGGGGTTGATAGTCTTCAAAAACTTTACATCGATCAAGCTTTTCATAACCGGAATAACATATTCTCACTGGACGATTTTAAACTGGCTTATTTTAAATTAATTGCCGATGATAAAATCAGGGAAGTACTTCCACATGCACGGTTTAATGTACCACGTGGAAATTTTGATTTATTATTGAATGTAAAAATTGAAGACAGACTTAAACTCCTTTTTGGAGGAAACATATCTTCGTCCACATCCAATCAAGCCTATTTTGGTTTAACGTATCAAAAACTTACCGATTATGCTCAAACGGCATATTTAGATGCTCAATTCGGAAAAATGTATAACGGGTTGGGAATCGGTACCCGAATCGATTTGCCGTCGCAGCAAAATATGTATATGAAACTTGCATTCGTTTTTCATAAGTTCGACTATTTCAATGGAGATGAATTGTTTTTAAACGATTACCGCACTTCCGATTTCACCCAATACGAAGCCTATGGCAAGCTGAGTGCCGGTATTCCTTTATCAACACGAGGACGATTTGAATTCGGAATGGGCTATGGAGCTTTAACCGACCATTATATTCAAAATCCTACTACAACTCCCGAAAAAGAAGACATGAGTCTCTTCTCGCTGGGGAGTCTTTTTGCCCATGTCGAAAGCTACACTTTAAATAATCTAATGTATCCCACATCAGGGCATAATCTAACTTCAACTTTACAATTGATAGGAGGAGAAGAAAGTTTTCAATCACCCCTGCATCCGTCGACCAATATATCTGATCGTATGGATTGGTGGGCTCAAATTAAAGGAAAATACGATCAGTACTTTGCGATCAATCCGAAATGGAGTATAGGAACTTTTGGAGAAATGGTTTTGACAAGCCGTCGATTGCTCTCGAATTTTACCGATAGTCGCATACAGGCTCCGGCTTTCACACCTACCCCGCACAGTAAAACAATTTTCAACGGAGGATTTGCGGCAAATCAATATTTAGCCTTAGGATTAAAACCTATTTATCGTATTACCAAAGATTTACATATCAGAACCGAAGCATACTGGTTTGTGCCATACCGAACCATTGAGCGGGCTTCGAACAATACTGCTTATTATTCGGCTCCCTTTAAATCATCTGAGTTCTTATCCGAAACTTCTTTAGTATTCAACTTTAAAATGGCTTCGGCAGCCATGTATGTTAATTATTATAGCACCGGAGTTAGTAAATGGAATTTTGGATTGAACATCGGAATCTTATTATTTAATTCTAAATTCCTACAATAAAAAACGCATACTCAACTTGTGATTTTTTTTAAAATTTGGAGATTGATTGTTGAGCTAAAAATAATTAAACAAACCGGTAATTCCGAATCGAATTTACATAATAATACATGACTGCACCCAACATAGGAAAAGCACAAATCCCAATCAGAAAATAGTACAAGGGAACTTGATGCAATACCAACAGAGCTGATTGTAAACATCCAGAAGTTAAGCACAAAAAAAGAGTAATGGACAAACCCATTGCGGCAAAAATCCATACAATCCATTCTCTGGAATTATTTTCAGGCAACTGGCGAATGACGCGATTAGAAAACCCGTTATCTGCAATTTCGGTTTTATGTTCCTGAAAAATACTTTTCAGTAGTGTGTCGGTTTTATCAGTTTTCATATCCTGCTTGTTTGAAGTAAACACTTAATTTCTCTTTCCCTTTCAAGATATAGGTTTTGGCAGTACCTAAAGGGCAATCCATGATCCTAGCAATCTCTTTATGCGTTTTATCTTCCATATAAAACAACAAAACAGCTGTTTGTTCTTCTTTGCGAAGTATTTTTAACGCCTTCTGAATATCCATTTTATCAGGCGAGAAATCATTCTCGGCATAATATTTTCGGTCTATCACTGATTCCTCAATATCTTCATAATGCTTTTGTGCTCTTGCCGAGTCGTAATACACATTGTAAGCAATCCGGTAAAGCCAGGTGGAAAACCCCGAAAGTCCCTTAAATGAATTGATATTCAAATAGGCTTTAATAAAAGTTTCCTGAGCCAAATCGTCGCTCAATGGGGCATCGCCCATCGTCAAATTCAGAAAGAATCTGCGAATGGGCGATTGGTACTTTCGCACTAAGTTATCGAAAGCCTTTTTGTCATTCAATAAAATAACTTGCGATACTAAGCGGATATCCTCCGTACTACTCATCGTTCTTTTCGCTTGAATTGGGTTTGGGTTTATCCAAAAAATGAACCAACAAATAACCAATTCCTACGAAGGAGGGAACAATGCCAACAATCAAACCATTGGAATTATGATTGATCAAAAAATAAATTGTAAATCCCAATCCAATTAACAACCATAAAATCCCTTTCTTCAATGCAGAATTTCGTTCTTTTGGAGCATCGAAAAAATGTTCGGGGATGGCTTGACCCATCTCGATCGATTTTGTGTACAAATCATATTTTCGACGTGATTCATCACGTTTAGCCCGAATGGAAAGGGCAATGATAACTCCTGCAAACAAAAATGGTAACATGGCAATCAGAAAAATCTGAAATCCTGACATAGGCATTTCGACTTTTCCTTCTTTTTCAATACGTGTTTTTTCAAGCTCAAGTTGTTCCTTTTTTAATTCCATCAACTGGCTCGGCGACAATTTTGAATAAGTGATAGAATCGCGTTGCATATCGCTTAATCTACCGGTTTCTTTTTCGACAGCCTGTTTCAAACTATCAACATTTACTTTTTGCTGTGCAGCAACACCAACCATAAGCATGATCAATAAGAAGGCAATAAAATTTATCCGTTTCATAATCATTTTTTTTAATGTGAATAATAATTTTATTGTTAGACGAAACGAATGGCTATAATGGATTTAAAATAAATACAGAGAACTAAATATTTAACAAATAATAAGGATTTTAGTTTCGGATAGGGTTGGTAATAATTTCCATGATACGCGTTGTACGAGCAGCAGAAATGCCGGTAGATGGAGAACGACCTTCACCCCTAAGCTCATTTACAACAAGTTGAATCAAATGTTTCTGAATTGGCTGAAGATGGTTAAAGCTAAATGTTTCAGTACTTCCATCAACTGTTTTAAAGTGTATAAGCATTGGATTTCCAAAAGAGTTGAACGTCAGCTCACCTTTTGAGCCAATAATAGTGATGCTATCCTTTTCGGATATTGCCGATGAAGTAAAACACCAATTTCCAGAGCCAACACAACCACTTTGAAACTGGAAAACAGCCGCCACCATATCGTCGGCAGGATAAATACGGGCTTGATTCAACGCAATTCCTTTTACATCAACAATCTCACCAAGCAAAAAATCCAGAAAATCCAGTTGATGCGATGCTAAATCATGAAAATAACCGCCCCCGGCAATATCAGGATTCACACGCCAATTTTGGTCTGTACGTGCAATAATATCAGATTGAAGCGATTGTTTCATATCAATTATCACCGATCTTACTTCTCCGAGCTTCCCTTTATCGATCAATTCTTTAACTTTTAAATAACCCTGTAAGGTACGTCGATAATAAGCCACAAAAAGCGGTACATTTGCCTCCCTGCATGCTTCAATCATATTCACACATTCGGATATTGAAACTGCCATCGGTTTTTCGACATAAACAGCTTTCCCTGCCCGTGCAGCTCGAATCGTCAATTCAGCATGTGAAGCCGGAGGTGTGGCAATATATACGGCATTGATTTCCGGATCAGCAAGTAACTCATCCACATTGGTAGTCCAATGTGCAATAGCATGCCTGCGAGCATAATCGGCAGCCTTATCGGCTTGACGCCGCATTACCATTTTGATGGTGGAATGTTGTATTTGCATCATTGCCGGTGCACTTTTCACTTCACACACATCGCCTGCACCAATGACTCCCCAAATGACCTGATTTAATTTATTATTTTGCATATCAACATACTTAAAAACGTATGAAATTCATAACGTTTGCATTTATCAAGCTGATTTTAGATACACGAAACTACCGAACGATTTCGGTTTATTATGATTTTTCCAAAATAAGAATTAAAGCACCAAAGATATAAATTAATTTTTATACTTTTACTGTACAGCCAAACACAACAAAATGAATGTATTAAGTCGAACAATATCTAAACAATGAATTTCATGAAGTATAATTTGAGAAGAACGGAAACTTGCCTACCCCTGTAACGATTACTCTTCAATTCATTTGGCTATTGATCAATTCCATCTTGATGAGTGGGATTAATGAAAAAGATGTAAATTCAACTGCCATTAAATTTTTTAAGACAACGGCACATTTTGCAAAATGCAAGTTTCGTCCCGATCCTTAAATTAACATCATATCATTGATTATGTGGCAGTTATTTGCTAAGGAAAAAATCACATCGACGGTTTGGACGATAGGGCGTATTTGCTTTTCTCGACAATGCCTTTCCCATTCCTACTGCAATAATTCTATCAGGAGCTATATCCCAAGTCTTTACTAATTTTTCCTTAACATTATCAGCTCTTAATCTGCTTAATTTATTGTTGTACGTTATATCGCCTGTATCATCACAATAACCGTTTATTCTAATCTTTAATTGAGGACTTTCTATCAATTTATTTGCAAGTTGGGAAAGAATACTAAGCGCGCTTTTATCTAACAAAAATTGATTGGAATCAAAATAGATAGATGCAAATTCAACGGAATCAAATTCAATTTTGGTGATTTGGTTGCGTGAAGGTTGAGTAAAAATAGTAGATTTTACACCATTATTCGAAGATGAATTTAAACTTTCAGGGCTATTCGTCTCGTTCATTGGTTGAATGGCTATTCCTTTCTGATTAATATTCATACTTCCTGGCATCTTGCGTATCAAAACTAAGTCGCTTTCAAGAGAATTAACTTTCTTTTCAAGACTGTCAACTTTCAATTTCAATCCTTCAAAATCTTTTCTTAACACTTTAGCATACGCTAATCCTTCATCCGGATCGAAATAGTCCATTGTCATATTTCGCAGATGGTGCTTTTGAACAGCTTTAAATTTATAGCGCAAATAAAGCGTGAGTGCAGTTATTCCATCGTTGGTAACTCCTTTATAATTCAAACGGGTAACTCCTTCAAGATCATCCTTATTAAAAAAACGATACATTGCTTTAAACCCTATTGCAAGCGGTTTTGAAAAGTTATATTCCAATGACAAAGTAGCAGGAAATGACCCTGCAAGTCCGTATTTATTGTTCGGAAAAGCTTGCGAAGCCGGAGATACGTCATATGTATAATACGCAAATCCCAACCCAAAAGATGCATTGATATAAAAATTTGAACGTGATTTTGGAAATATCCACCGAGTCAAATTGATGGTACCACAAATATTCGAGGTGTACAATTGAGTGTACATGCTGACTGGCGTAGTGGTAGTTGTACTTGCTTTGAGAGGAAAATAGAAATAATCGAGTGATAAACCAAAAATAGGGGTTAATGCCCTTTCGACCGTTGCTCCATAACTTAAAGATAAAAATGAGGTAGGTATAATTTCAGCTATACTTTGATTAATATCGCCATCAAATTTATTTAATCCCCCCTCAGCAGTAAATGACCATTTTGAAAACTCATTACTTTGTGCATTAAGAATAACTGTAAACATAAGAAGCATGAGAACAAGAAATGGTATTTTAACAAATAAATATATCGCCTCGTTAACCGAACAGCGTGTTGCTTTTTTCATTGAATTTGAATTGATCCAGATTAAATGTATGTTTCACTAATGAATATAGTCAAGGCTTTTGATTAATCACTGTAATTTTTGCTACAATAATGTAATTTTTGCTACAAAGATACAATTAAATCTTGGGTTTCATAATTCAATAGTTCTGTTTGAAAAAATTCATGCAAGTTGCCTGTAGAAAGTGATGCGATGTGAAAAACAAAATCAAAGGAAAATCGTTCGAAAACCATAATGATAGATCTCAAAAATTTTTAAAATTATTGAAATTACACATCAAACTTTTGTTATTCAAAACATAAGAGCAAAATATTATATTAGAACGTTTTAATAGTTTAATAATTAATAATTATATTCGATTTCAATATCAGATTACAACAAAAGATTGATCGGGTTACTTGCATTGCTGATACTTTTTATCTACTTTTGTTTTCAGTATTTACTGAAGATCTGATCAAACTATATCGTTGGAAATCGCATACATCAATACATGGGGATCAAGCTTTCAGTAATAATCAAATACCTATTATTAAGATTATCTAATATTTTATTAATGAGATACATTAAAATTCACAAGGAAGGTCGACTGATTTTAGGCTTTTTACTTTTAGTTTTACTCGCTTTGAATTTATATGTCTATGTTCATTTTCCGCTTCCGGCAGCAGCAGCCAATATTATCATTTCCACATTGTTGCTTTTCTTTTTTGCATATTTCTTCCGCAATCCGCCCCGTAAAGTATATATCGACGATGCAAGTTTAGTGATAGCTCCAGCCGATGGAACAATTGTAGTGGTGGAGCCGGTTGAAGAACCCGAGTATTTTGAAGATAAACGGATTCAGGTTTCAATTTTCATGTCAATTTTCAACGTTCATGCCAATTGGTATCCTATAAAAGGAAAAGTTTTGAAATCGTCTCACCATAACGGTCGGCATTTAGCTGCATTTTTACCTAAATCAAGCACCGAAAACGAACGTTCGACAGTGATCTTGCAATCAATTGGAGGCACCCAAATTCTGGTACGCCAGATTGCAGGTGCATTAGCCCGACGAATTGTAACATATGCTCATCCGGGAAAAGAATGTCATCTAAACGAACATCTTGGATTTATAAAATTCGGTTCACGTGTAGATATTTATTTCCCGTTAGATACTGAAATTTTTGTACATGTGGGTGAGTCAACCGTTGGAAACGAAACGGTAGTTGCCCGTTTAAATGAAGATTAAATGACCATCGAAGAGGCGCAGCTACAGGTAGACAGTTGGATTAAAACTTATGGCATACGGTATTTCAACGAACTTACCAATTTAGGTATACTGGTTGAAGAAGTTGGCGAGCTGGCGCGAGTGATGGTTCGTACTTATGGAGAACAGTCGTTTAAACCTTCAGATAAAAAAGCTGAACTTGCCGACGAAATGGCAGATGTGCTTTGGGTTCTTCTTTGTTTAGCCAACCAGACCGGAATTGATTTGACTATTGCCTTTGAAACCAATCTATTGAAAAAAACCGAACGCGATAAAGACCGTCATAAAAACAACGAAAAATTGATCGGAAATTAAGCGATGCTTATTAAATAAATCTATTCCTGAAGCGTTTCATATTCAATACTTTATTCTTATTAATATTTAGTTATATGAGCAAATTTGACGACCTTTTCAATCAATATCATTGCAATTTAAACGATGAAGAAATCAGACAGAACACAGAAAAACTACTGACAACCCATGTTGATGAAAATAACAACTCTACTGTATACAAGCAATGTTTAAGCCTGATTGATTTAACATCGCTAAATAGCACTGACACACAGGTTGAAATCAAAAAAATGGTCGAGAAAGTAAATAATTTCAAAACCGTATTTCCGCATCTAAACAATGTGGCAGCTATATGCATCTTCCCTTCATTAGTGCCAGTTGTGAAAAACAATCTGACCGAACAAGTGGAAATTGCCGCTGTATCAGCAGGATTTCCATCCGCACAAACATTTGTCGAAATAAAAATTGCCGAGACAGCCATGGCAGTACTCGAAGGCGCCACCGAAATTGATGTGGTAATTTCAATTGGAAAATTTCTTGAAGGTAACTATGAAGAAGTCTATGAAGAACTAACAGAAATAAAAGATTCATGCCGAAATGCCAACCTGAAAGTAATTCTCGAAACAGGTGCATTGGGCTCGGCTTCAAATATTAAAAAAGCATCGATCTTAGCCATGGCAGCTGGTGCCAATTTTATTAAAACTTCTACTGGAAAAATACCTTTAGCAGCAACACCTGAGGCAGTGTATGTAATGTGTGAAGCAATTAAGGAATGGAAAGCCAAAACCGGTGCTATTGTCGGATTGAAACCAGCTGGCGGAATTACTAAAACCCATGAAGCACTGGAGTATTACACAATTGTAAAAGAAATTCTGGGTAATGACTGGCTCACCAATACACTATTTCGTTTCGGCGCCAGCCGATTGGCTAACAATCTCTTAACTTCAATCGAGCAGAAAGAAATCAAATACTTTTAGCTTCAATTTTTAAAAAGGCAAGTGTGGAAAGTTTTATTAAAAATCACGCGATGCAGCGTATTCAGCACAAGCAATCAGTCCGGTTTTGACTTCGCTTTCTGGAAAGGAATTTAATTCGATAATGGCTTTATTTTTAAAGTATTGCATCTTTTTCAGCGCATAATTTACACCTCCATTTTGATGAGCAAACTGCGTAATAGCATGAATATTTTCAGGGCTAAAATTTTTACTACCAATCCAGTCCAATACAGATTGTTTTTCATCTACTGGAGCATTTAACAAACTATATATCAAAGGCAACGTAACTTTTCCATCACGGATATCATTTCCAGTTGGTTTGCCAATATGTGCATCTTCAGTATAATCAAAAATATCATCTTTAATTTGAAAACAAATTCCTAAGTTTTCACCAAAATTACGCAAATGTTCTAAGCTTTCAACATCGGTTCCAACAGAAAGTCCTCCAACTTCGGCACAAGTAGCAAACAGTAGGGCCGTTTTTTTTCGAATCATTGTGTAATAATCCTCCTCGGAGGTATTCGAAAGTTGAGAATTCATCAACTGAAGCAATTCTCCATCGGCAAGTTGCATCCCAATATTGGCCATGGCTTTCAGAATAGGCAAATTATCGGTTAAGGCAGCCCATCCCAGAGCTTTCGACAAAATGTAGTCACCCGAAAGTATGGCAATTTTATTTGTAAAACGTGCATTAACTGAAGGCTTTCCCCTCCTTTCGTTTGTGTCATCAACAACATCGTCGTGGATTAAACTTGCCGTGTGCAATAATTCGAGCGATAGAGCCCCATCAAGTGAAGTTTGATTCACTTCGCCGCACAATTTAGCGGAAAGAATTACCAGCATCGGACGAAGTTGTTTGCCCGTTTTTTGCATAACATACTCATTTACACTCAAAAGCAATGAATTATCGGTATGCAAAGCAAGTGCAAAAGTTTTTTGAAACAATTGCATTTCGTCCTCTATAGGTTTTTTAATCGATTCAATATAGTTCATGTAGAACTTCGTTTTGGGTGTGATTTGCAAAAATAAACAATTTTGCGATTGATACACATAAAGTTGTTCATTTCTGTATAAATTTTAATTACTTTTACAGGCATTTTAAAACTATCGAAGGAGTTTTCACTACCAAAAATTTCGTTTACTTAAAAAAACTGGATACGAAACTGATAGTACTGATTTTTTAAATGTTAATCATAAAACAAAATTCGAGGACAAAATGTTTTGTCTAAATTACCTGAGTTTAAAAATTATGGTCAGATATTCTATTGTTTATTAGATTATTATACAATCAAAATCTCATTATAAAATAATTCATTTCTCATGAAAAAGTTATTTCTGATCGATGCCTATGCTATCATTTATCGTTCATACTACGCATTTATCCGCAATCCTCGGGTCAATTCAAAAGGGTTGAATACTTCAGCCATATTCGGGTTTGTAAATACGCTTGAGGATGTGCTTAAACGTGAAAATCCATCGCACCTTGCCGTTGCATTTGATCCTTCGGGTAAAACATTTCGACACGAAGCATCCGAAGCATATAAAGCGCAACGTGAATCGACTCCTGAAGACATCCGGATAGCAGTGCCAATTATCAAGAATTTGATAAAAGCTTACCGCATTCCTGCATTCGAAGTTTCAGGTTTTGAAGCTGACGACGTGATAGGTACGATGGCAAAAATTGCTGAAAAACAAGGATTCACGGTATTTATGCTTACGCCCGATAAAGATTATGGTCAATTGGTTTCCGATCATATTTTCATGTATCGACCGCGGCACTCGGGTGGATTCGAAATCATGGGACCCGAAGAAGTGAAAGCCAAGTACAGTCTGAAAAGTCATGAACAAGTCATTGATTTGTTAGGATTAATGGGTGATGCATCCGACAATATCCCGGGTTGCCCGGGCGTAGGCGAAAAAACAGCTGTCAAATTACTACAAGAATTTGACAACATCGACAACTTGCTGGCAAACACCAACAAAATTAAAGGTGCACTAAAAATTAAAGTTGAAGAGAATAAGGAACAAATTCTTTTCTCAAGATTCTTAGCCACTATTCGCACCGATGTACCTCTTCATTTTGATGAAAAAGAATTATTGGTTGAACCCCGAAACGAACCGGCTCTTCGCAATTTATTTGACGAGTTGGAATTCAGGACGCTTTCATCCAAAATGACGAAACCTTTTAGTTCTATCCCTCCTGACGAAGAATTACCTTCCATCACGAAAATCAAACCGAAAGCAGGCAATCAAATGAGCCTATTCGACGAAATTGAAAACCTATCTGAAAATGAAACACCTATTGTCTATACTTTGCAAAAAGCGAAAGAAATTCAGCCAGCTGTAACAACCGGTGGAATGCGTTCAATGCATGAAGTTCAACATCATTATATATTGATTGACAATAAAATAAAAAGGGCAGATCTTATTTCTAAACTCTTTTCTCAAAAATCAATCTGTTTCGATACTGAAACTACTGGATTAAACCTGTTTACGTCTGAGCTCGTGGGCATGTCATTCTGTTTTAAAGCCGGTGAGGCTTATTTTGTAACGTTACCGATAGATAAAGCAGAAACAAAATCAGTACTTCAAGAATTTAAAGTAATATTTGCGAACGAACAAATTGAAAAAATCGGACAAAATATTAAATTCGACATGTTAATGTTAGCACAATATGGGATTGAACTGAAAGGAAAATTGTTCGATACCATGATTGCTCATTACTTGCTTCAGCCTGAATTGAGACACGGAATGGATTATCTGGCTGAAATTTACCTTACATACCGTACCATTCATTACGAAGATTTAATAGCTTCAAAAGGTAAAAATCAAGGGGACATTCGTTCGGTAGATCTGAATGCTTTAAGCAATTATGCTGCCGAAGATGCCGACATCACGTACCAACTAAAACAAATTTTAGAACCTCAACTTAAATCCAACAAATTAGAATCTTTGTTTTATGATATCGAGATGCCGCTAATGCGTGTTTTAGCTCATATGGAACAAAATGGAGTTCGCATCGACAGCGATGCACTGGTGCAAAGTTCCGTAATTTTAACTGACGAAATGGTTCACCTCGAAAAAGAAATACATCGTATTGTTGGATTCGAATTTAATGTGAGTTCACCCATGCAAGTGGGCGAAATACTTTTTGATCGACTAAAATTAGATGACAAGGCTAAAAAAACCAAAACCGGTCAATATTCCACCTCGGAAGATATTTTGGAAAAATTACGTTTAAAACACCCAATCGTGGGAAAAATTCTCGATTATCGCGGACTGAAGAAATTGCTAAGTACGTATATCGATGCATTGCCTCAACTAATCAATCCAGTTACAGGCAAAGTGCATACTTCATACAATCAGACAGTTGCCGTAACCGGTCGATTAAGTTCCACCAATCCGAATTTGCAAAATATTCCCATTCGGGATGCTCAGGGCAAGGAAATCCGAAAAGCATTCATCCCTGAGGAAGGATGTCTTTTTATGAGTGTAGATTACTCTCAAATTGAGCTTCGAATTATGGCTCACCTCAGTGGAGACAAGAATATGTTGGATGCTTTTAACCAGGGATTAGATATTCATACAGCCACGGCAGCAAAAATATTTAATATTTCGCTCGAAGAAGTAACTTCAGATATGCGACGCAAAGCCAAAACTGCTAATTTCGGAATAATATACGGTATTTCGGCTTATGGCTTGTCGGACAGGCTGGGAATATCAAAAACAGAAGCTAAAACGTTTATTGATGGTTATTTCGAAACCTATCCAGATGTTAAAAATTACATGAATCACGCTATTCAGGTGGCAAAATCAAACGGTTACGTAGAAACATTACTAGGACGAAAACGGTCTTTACCCGACATAAACTCTCAAAACAGTATTGTCAGGGGATTTGCTGAAAGAAATGCCATCAATGCACCAATTCAGGGAACTGCAGCCGACATTATTAAAATTGCCATGATTCACATTCAAAATAAATTTGACGAATCGCAGCTAAAAACAAAAATGACCATGCAGGTGCATGATGAATTAAATTTCAGTGTACCGACCCACGAACTTGAAACCGTGAAAAAATTGGTAATTTACGAAATGGAACATGCCATTCAACTTCGTGTACCTCTCATTGCCGATTGCGGAGTTGGCGCCAACTGGTTAGAAGCTCATTAACTTTTATCGGGGTTTTTGGTCTGAAATATTGACTTAGTAAACACAGAATCACGAAGAGAAAATGAAAAAAACCTTATATTTTCGGAACGATTTTATTGTTTTATAAATTTAGGTTCAATCCGATTTCCCGATCAATAATAAGAATTGGAGTACTCCTCAAGTTGAGGTAAGTTGCGCCCTGAGTTCTTTGTTGTTTGCCTTATTGATAAGGTAAACCAAAATAAAACATCAACTAAGGAGCGAGTATTTTTCGAAAAGTGCAATGGGAATCCTATAGTAAATTTACGGGATTTGCAATTTTCTAAGCCTTGTTTAATTTTTACCTATTTTGACAAATAAATATCATTCAAGGGATTTATATTCGAACATTGGATCTTGCCAATTTCTGAAATATTTTAGTAAGTAGGGTTAAACAAATGGATTTGTGATAATCAATGGCAGGAAGGCACTATCAAATATGAAAGAAATATTTTTTCAAACTCTGATTCTTTTGTCATTTCTTTTCCATCAAAAAAAGGTACTCGTGATACTTTCCGTCGCTGTTAGTCCACTCGTTCGTCCAGCGCATTTGTCCCATCACATTTTTCTTATAATCAATTTCTACCACTTTGAGTAGTTTTCCGGATTCTGAAACGATATCATTCAATTCTTGCCGGGTAGCTCTCCCTCCCGAACTGTACGAAAGCAAAATATAGCGTGAACGGGTATGCTGAATAAGTGTTCGCAATGCTTCCATGGCAACAAAATGACCTTGGTCGGTTTTGCGAAACTCTTCAAAAACCGATCCTGCAACTTTATCGCGGGTGTCTTCACGTCGATTGGCTTTGCCGAATATTTCAGGTTTATCATTCAAAATTACTGTAGTCCAGATATGATAATAAGAGGCATAACGTACCCTGCTCGGTGGCATTTTTTCATTATTTGAACCATAAGGAGGATCAAAATAAGCAAAATCAAATTCATGATTGGAAATTGTATCAAAAATATCGCCTCGTAGTACAGTATTTTGGCTTGTGATTTCAAACCTTTTGGGCAGTTTTAATTTCAAATCGTTGAAAGACCTTGGAGACCATTTGGATAAATAAGCAACATAATGCCCCAGCGTGTTGTCGACAGAATCGAGGGCATAAATTAAACTGGTTAATAACACACATTTATCTCCCCATGAAAAATTAAGTTTGTCAATTTCATCCCTGATGGCATCTAATTTTTGAGTATTTTTTTGTTGAAACGGATTTTTCTGATTTATTTTTTCTACACCGTAACGTTCTGTAAACCATCCATCATAACCTTTTAGGTTGTTTAAATGATCGATAATTTCCTGGTAATATTTATCCAATCCATTAGATTTCAGATAACAAGTAGCAAAAACTTCTGACCACACTGCAATATCGTTGGAAACAGTATGAAAGCCTGTTTTAGCAAATGCCTGCGAAACCCTCGTGGAACCGCTAAACCCATCCAATACCGTTTGAACATTTTCTAAATCACTTAAAATTTCAAGAATATGGGGAATGATTTTTAATTTCGAACCTGCATATTTTATTCCTTCAGTTTTAATATTTTGGAAAATTGAGTTGTTGAATTCGGACATTTTAAGAATTAAAATTCGTTGCTTTATTCAAAATATTAATCAACATCTTCCTCAATCACCAAATTATCTATAATAAAGTTTTGACGTTCTGACGTATTTTTTCCCATATAAAACGAAAGCAAATCCTGAACGGCATCTTCTTTTTTTAGTTTTACCTGATCGAGACGTATATTTTTCCCGATAAAGTGTTTAAATTCATCGGGTGAAATTTCGCCCAGCCCTTTGAATCGGGTTATTTCAGGATTTACTCCGAGACGTGAAATGGCTGTAATTCGTTCTTCATCAGAATAACAATAGACTGTTTCTTTCTTATTCCGAACACGAAAAAGTGGAGTTTGCAGGATATAAACATGCCCCTTTTTAATCAAGTCGGGGAAAAATTGCAGAAAAAAAGTTATAAGCAACAAGCGAATGTGCATTCCGTCGACATCAGCATCGGTAGCCACAATTACTTTGTTGTACCGAAGATTTTCAATTCCATCTTCAATATTAAGTGCGGCCTGAAGCAAATTAAATTCTTCGTTTTCGTACACAATTTTTTTAGTCAATCCATAGCTGTTCAGCGGTTTACCTCTCAAGCTAAATACTGCTTGTGTATTCACATCACGACTTTTGGTAATCGAACCGCTCGCAGAATCTCCTTCAGTAATAAAAATACTTGAATCTTCCATTACTTGATTTTTTGTTTCATCTTTCGTTGGCGAATCGTTGTAGTGGATGCGGCAATCGCGAAGTTTTTTATTGTGGAGGTTCACTTTTTTGGCTCTTTCGCGTGCCAACTTGGTTACGCCGGCAATCGCTTTGCGTTCCTTTTCAGAATCCTGAATTTTTTGAAGCAAGATGGCAGCCGTTTCGCTATTGCGGTGTAAATAATTATCCAATTCTTTCTTCAGAAAATCAGAAATAAACTTATTTACTGAAAGTCCGCTCGTGGGCGACATATCGCGCGAACCAAGTTTAGTTTTGGTTTGACTCTCGAAAACCGGCTCTTCGACACTAATGGCAACTGCTGCAATTATGCCGTTTCGGATGTCGGTTAATTCTTGATTTTTACCGTAAAATTCTTTAATAGTTCGTGCCACAGCTTCTCTGAAAGCACTTTGATGAGTGCCGCCCTGCGTAGTATGTTGTCCGTTTACAAAAGAATAATACTCCTCTCCGTACTGATCACTATGGGTAAATGCAATTTCAATATCTTCATCCTTTAAATGAATGATAGGGTAAAGCGGATCGGAAGTCATATTTTCAACTAACAAATCGAGCAATCCGTTTTTCGAAATAATTTTTTTTCCATTAAAATTTATGGTTAAACTTGTATTCAGGTAAGCATAATTACGAATCATGGTTTCGATAAATTCATCCTGATACAAATAATCGATAAAAAGCGAGCGATCGGGGACAAAATAAATGTACGTTCCACGTTCAGTTGAATCGGGAACAATGCCACTGTCGGCAACCAACTTTCCACATTCAAATTCGGCACGCCGACTTTGTCCATCGCGATAACTGTGAACGATAAATGTTGACGAGAGTGCATTTACAGCTTTGGTACCAATCCCGTTTAAACCGACTGATTTTTTAAATGCTTTCGAATCATATTTACCTCCGGTATTTAAAATCGACACGGCATCTATCATTTTACCAAGCGGGATTCCACGTCCATAGTCGCGCACTTCAACATGCCCGTTTTCAACACGCACATCGATGGTTTTGCCGGCTCCCATCCTGTATTCGTCAACACAATTGTCAATGACTTCTTTCATCAACACGTAAATGCCATCATCGGTATGAGTGCCATCGCCCAACTTACCAATATACATTCCAGGGCGTCGACGTACATGTTCTAACCCTTCGAGGGTTATAATATTGCTGTCGCCATATTCAACAGTCTGGGGAAAATCATTTTCTTCCATAAGAAATATCTAATGTCATATTTTTAGCTGTATAAGATAAAATGTTGATTGAAAATATTAGAACAATTCCTTTCAACGGGCAATCCAAAGTTCAGGATTTTGGAGATTTTTACCATTCCAAATCTGAAAATAAAGTTCGGTCTTGTTATCTTTTTCGTCGTCGGTATATATTTTCCCAATAGGTTGTTTTGCTGAAACCTTTTCTCCTTCGCGGACAAAAATTTGAGTAAGGTTGGCATACACCGTTCTATAATTTCCATGTTGAATGATTACACCATTATTACTACCCGGAATTGAGAACCGTTGGGTTACCACTCCTTCGAAAACGGCGCGTGCAGTACTTCCTGCAGGAGTTTGAATATAAATACCTTTATTATTAATCATTACATGCTTGAGCACCGGATGTTCGTGAATTCCGAAATGTCCACTGATAAACCCGTTGGATGTAGGCCAAGGCAAGCGGCCTCTGTTACGTTCGAAATCACCAGACAGCAAGGTTTCTTCTTTTGTTAACACCGAAACGCTTGGAGTTTGTGCTTTTGAAGTTTTTTCGGATGGCGATATTTTTGATGTTTTCGAAGTTATTTTGGATCGTCTTTCTTCAGCCATACGTCTTTTGGCTTCGGCAGCGCGTTTGGCTTCGGCTTTTCGGATTTCTTCGGCTATAATGCGTTCGATTTTATTATTTAACTCGGCTGCCTTTCGTTGTTGGATTTGCAAATCCACCCGTAATTTTCTTTCTTTCTTATGTAATTCGGTCAACACAAGTTTTTCTTTTTTTTGATCAGTAGCTAATCGTTGTGTTTCTGAAACTTTCTGTTTAACAACTTCAACTTTCGTATTTTTGTGAACCTGAAGGCTGTCATTTTTGTGAATAATCGCTGATCTAACCCTGTCAATTTCATGAACCTGCTGCTTCCTGAAATTAGTATATTCCTGCAAATACCGGAGTCTGCGATAGGATTGATCAAACGATTTTGCCGAAA
Organism: Bacteroidota bacterium; assembly: GCA_021779195.1. Classification (GTDB taxonomy): domain Bacteria; phylum Bacteroidota; class Bacteroidia; order Bacteroidales; family Paludibacteraceae; genus Paludibacter. The sequence continues at coordinate 170,307 of JAJYBB010000003.1, forward strand.
GTACAAACATAATTTTAGCATATATGCTTCGATTGATATGTGCTTCTTGAACTAATTTCACATAATCTTTCTTTAATGCGGTCAGACGATTTTCAAGTTGAGATTTTTGTTGATTCAATTGTTGAATCGAACTGTCTAAACCTACAATTTCGGAATTTATATTTTTAATAAGGGATTTTCGTTCATTTATATTTCTGCTAATTATGGAAAGTTTGTTGAGTGAACTACGTTGCGATTTCTTTGTTTCGTTCAGCATTTTGCTGGTGGTTTGAAGTCTTTCCAGCGTTTGTTTCCGCTGAAGCTCCAATTGTTTCACAGTTTGAGCAGAAATTGGAGCAAACAGAGTGAATGATAAAAGAAAGATGATGATAATTCGATGTTGATTGAATAAACACATGCTTCAAATCAGTTATTTTACGGGTTACTTTTTGAAAATTTGATTTATATCTCCTTTGCTAAATCGATCGGGATTAGTGGTTTGAAATATAATGGGCACATTAAAAGCTACTTTTAAAATTTCAAAATCAACATTCACTTTCGATTTTTCGTTATTCGCTGCAAGGCTAATTTTTTGTGGAAAAAATACATTATCCTGATTCGTGTAACTATCGTATCGGGTCAATAATTGATATTTTGCTGATTGCAACAACACCTGAGTTATACTGAAATCGGGAGCTACCAGAGTTGACTGTAACAAGCCATGATTTTGAAATTCAATGGTATTTGTTCCCGTCAATTTACAACTATCAGACTGAATTCCGGAGCTTCCCACACAAAAAAACCGTCCAAGCAACAAGGCTTGCAAACTGTGAAAGTCAACCTTAAGTCCGAATCGCTTTGCTAAAAAGACATAGTCAACGGCATAAAATCGATTATTCATTTTATCGAAAATACGAATACTATCGGGCATAAATTCTGCTTTGAAAAATTCGATGCCAAAAAATGGCTGAATCGACACGAAAATAGCAGAATCAGTGCGGATTTTACAACTTGCCGATACGTTAAATTTCCGTCCGTTCATGTCGACAGCTACTGCCATTTTGCTGATATTTGCTGTCGTAAAATTAGTTTCGGTTTTTTGAATATTAACGATTAGCTGTTTTACGGGAGTTTGTTTCAGTGGTAGTTTTACTAAATTCCGGGTAGTTTTACATCCAGCCAGAATTACGACAAATATTGCAATTAAGTATTTTATTTTCAATTTCATAATATTATCTTTTCCACCCTTTATTGTCAATTTTTTGTTTCAGTTCGTCAGTTTTATTACCTGCATCGTACGATTTTTTCCACATTTCAAGTGCTTTTGCATCGTCATTTCCACTCACCCACAGTATATCGCCGTAATGTTCTAAAATAATGCTCGAATCAGTAGTTTTATCTAAATTATCCATAGCTCGCTCAATGTAAAATTTTGCCAGTGAATAATTCCCTTCCTGATATAAAATCCAGGCATAAGTATCTAAGTATGTACTGTTTTTTGGTTCTAATTCCACCGTTTTTGCACTCATCCGTTCCGCTTTTTTTAATGCTTGTTTATTTAACGAAAGATAGTAGGCATAATTGTTCATCACTAAAATATTTTTAGGATTGGCAACCAATGCATTTTCGTAACTAATAAAAGCGGAATCTTTCTTTTCTAACTTAAAATAAATGTCGCCCATTTGAGCATAAAAATCGCTTTTCATACCCGCCTGGTCAGGCTGAATATACATCAAACCATCCTGATATGCTTTTATAGCCTGAAAATATTCTCCCAGTTGATAATCGGCAATACCACGATAAAAATACCAAACCGGTACTTTCGGCACATTAACAATAGCTCGGGAAGTAATTTCAACAACTTGTTTAAATTTTTCCTCCGAAAGATAAATTTGAATAAGCCGTAACCAAGTTTGATTATTTTTAGGATTAATGTTAATCATGGTTTCTAGCTCCGAAATCGCTTTGGCATTTCTTCCCCGGAATTGAAGATATTGAGCATAATACCCATGTACTTGCTCTTCAAGTGGATAACGGTCGATTAATAATCTGAAAAGCGAGTCTGTTTCGGCAATTTTACTGGAATCTTGCACTAATTTTTCGACGGTTTGACCTAAAATATTCATCTTCGTGTCCATGTCGAGCTGATCGTTTTTCAAAGCCGTAACGATACATTCCATAGCCTTTTCGGGTTGATTTTTTTGCTTATAATATTCAGAAAGAGAAACATATGCTAATGCATTTTGAGGATCATCTTTTAGCACGTCCATATAAATCTGATATGCTTTTTCGGGCATTTTTTGTTCCATGAAAATATCTCCACGAAACACTTTAAACTTATCTTCAGCAGGAAATTTATGAATCAACTTATCTATTTCGGCAATACCCTTTTTAGGACGATTTGAAAGAACATAAAGCCGGAATTTTTCGAACGAAATGGATTGATCAATTCCAGTTAAATTTTCTAATTTTTCATATGCACCAATGGCTTTATCGTAACTCTTAGTTTGTTTGTAAAGCGAAGCAAGCAAATTGTAGATTTCAGGCTTTTCAGGATAAACTTTCTGAATGCTGTTGGCAATTTCAATGGCTCGATCAAAATGCTTCAACTGCAATTGAAACTGAATGAGTTGCATGGCATACCACCAATTTCGAGGTGCAAACCGAAACGCATTTTCCAAGCAAATTGTAGCATTATTAATCAATCCTATATTGGCATAAATCAACCCCAATTCTGACTGAACACCGGCATCGAGCGAATCGAGCGAATTGCAAAACCTGAAAGACTCGAGCGCTTGATCGAGTTGATTGTTTTCTTTTTGTTTGATCCCTTCATAAAAATAATATAAAAATTTACGTTGAATAGAATCAGGAATTTCACGTTGAACCGAGTGAACCGGAGAAGCAATTGCCGTTCTGGCAGTAGAACATGATACAGCTGCAAGTACAAAATACAACAATAAATATCTGATTATATGCATAAATATCTGATAATTAAAATTATGATAATTCCCTGTAAATGAGGAATTTTTAAAAAAAAATTCTGGCAATAAACCGTATAATTCAATGTTTTCCTGTATGTCCAAATCCGCCATGTCCACGTTCTGTTTTTCCAAGCACTTCAACTTCGAGCCATTCCGCTTGTTCGTGCGCAGCAATCACCATTTGGCAGATTCGCTCTCCGTCCTGAATAATAAATTCTTCAGACGAAAGATTAATCAAAATTATTCCAATTTCACCCCGATAATCTGCATCGATGGTACCGGGTGAATTCAAAACCGTAATTCCATATTTTAATGCCAAACCACTGCGAGGGCGAATCTGAGCTTCGTAACCAGCTGGCAATTCAATAAAAAGTCCGGTTGGAATCAATTTTCTTTCCAAAGGTTTCAACACAACGGGCTCATTCAAGTTTGCACGTAAATCAACTCCCGCCGATAATGACGTGGCATATTGCGGAAGTGGATGATTTGAGTTATTTAAAATTTTGAGGATCATGAATGTAATTTCTTTTTGGCTGATTCAACAACAATCAACCATTTGGATATTCAAATCAAAATATGGTTGAAAGGCTTAGGCACAAAAATACGATTTTTATTGATAAGGTCGATGATATAAAACCGAAAAATATGATTTTTTCAAAAAATGGCATGGAGAAAAATAGGAAAAGATACAATTATTGAAACTAAAGAATGAGTTTAATTAGGTCGATTATTGATTGAAATGAGTTTATTGTATTACCAGTTCTTAATACATATAACTAACATTCAATATATTATACTTTTTGAAATATTAAACAAGAAGGATAAAGTGGCTATTAAAATATCCATTTTAACAGAAATCTAATGTCGGTTTTTCGATTTCCTCGTATGGTTTCATTGCCACTACTCACCGTTTCACGATCATCGGCAAAAACTGTTTGAGCTAATTTAAACCAACATGAAAGTTGCTTATTCAATTCATAGTCCAAAACCACATAATACCGGCTTCCAATTCCGTAAACCATCGGAATTGAAAAAGCATAAAGCACATCCTTTTCATACGTATAAAATCGATTTTCAAAACTTTGAGCATCAAAAAACTGCATTCTAAAATTGAACCTGATTGGAATGTTGGAAAGCTGATAGGTGAAATCTTGGCATGCCGTTGCACCATACGTCCAATTGAGTGTAAATTCTTTGAAAAGATTGCTTTCAATGAGCGTACGGAAACTGAAATTTCCAACGGTATAAGACAGAGTATAACGAATTGATCCTTTCTGAACAGGAACGATAACCGGCATAATTGATGACGCAACCGGAAAATCGGTCAATTTCTTTTCATATCTCAACCGCCAAAACATGGATAAATTACTCTTGGGCACATAATCGGCCTGAAATAAATAGTCCATCCCATCTGAAGGGCTGCTGATGCTGAATTTAGACCAGGGAAATTTATAACTATCGGCATAAGCCGAAAATTTCCAATACCTAAATGGTCGAATCTCAACACCAAGATATACTCCCGATTCATTATTTATTCTTGAAGTTTCGGAAAACGAAGTAGCAAAGAAGGTGTCAAATTCAGGTGAATAATAGCGGTAAAGTACCACCAAACCCACCGTAGAAGCCGGAGTAAACGCAATTCCATTTAACGTTGCAGGTGCACCCCGATCGTTCATGGCGGTTTCACCAAAGAAATTTAGCTTCTTCCATCGCATACGGTAATGAATACCGCCAACTGTTTGTACTTTTCCTGAAAAATAGAAAAAATTATAAACACTTTTTTGTGGCTCCAACGATTGATTAAAATTCGTATGCACAGCAGTCAGACCTACTTCGAAATTTTGAAATAAAAGCGTAATATTACTACCTGCCACCTGTTGAAGTACCGTATTTTTTTTAGAGAATTCATTGGCTGTTCGATGCAATCCTGTTCGATAAATACTTGTAAAACTTCCATTTAAAGTATCGCCATCAATCATTTTGTTTGAATAAAAAGCGGTAATTTCGGAATTCCCGAATCGGACAGTAGCACCAACACCTCTAAAAAAATTATATTCATCGGTTGAATTATATTTTTTCAGTCCCGACGTACGCGGAGATATATTCAGTACATACGACGATTTACCCATGCCAAACTCAGGTCGAAGCACCAATCCCTGACCGAAGTTTGCTCTGAAATCACCAACAACTATTGTTTTAAATTTAGAGAAATCATTCAGTTGCAAACTAAAAGAGTAAAAATCATACCCAATATTAGATTTACCGAAAAAAGATTCTCCTGCATCTTTTTCAGCAGTAAAACCAAGTAAAATTCTATCTTTATAATGATATTTATATTTCAAAGAATGATAAAACGGTTCACCAAGGTAGGTTGATGGCGTTGATTGAGATGGAATAGTATCCTCCTGAGGCAAAAATCGATATCCTTCTTTGGTCTCAGCTCCTATATCAACTCGAAAATACAACTCATGTTTACCGTAACGCCATAAATCCTGCCAGTAAATTTTTTTTCGCTCATCGGTCGCATCTCCAACTCTTACAAATGGCAACATCCGACGTATATCCGTAAAATCTAATCCATCAATCAATTGTAACTCATAAATGCTTTGCATCGGACCAAATCGGTATACATATGATAAAATATTTTCAATCTGGTTTTCAGTCAGAAAAGGCATTTTCTCTAACCGCTCGCGGGTAGCTCTGTTCAGATTAACAGGTTCATCGGCTAAATCCATCAAATCTTCGTAAAACGACTCATAATCCATTTCCGTCTCATTCTCTGCCGTGTATTGTTCATAAATATCGGCAATTAATTGCTCGGTGGTCGAAACTGCATCTTGCGCCTTTAAGTGAAACGAAACTGAAAGCCACAGAATAAATAAAAGTCGATATTTCATATCTTCGCCTTTTGAAATTCTATTAAATAAAATTTTCATCTTAACAGATAATCTACTGAAGCAAAAGTATTTAATCCGAGCAAAGGATGCAATTCAGCATTCAAATCGAATCGAAAAAAGCCAACTCTGAAACCCACACCAAGACAAGGCACTAAATAATCAGTGGCATAAGCTCCAAGTTTTACCGACACATTCTCGATCATTTGGTAATCAAAACCGGTTGCAAAGCGATAATTACTGCTCACTTCTTTGTCAATTTGCGTGAGCCAAACCAATTCAGGGCTTAATAAGCAAGAAGTACCAAAACTAAATATTGACGGGATACGTTTTGTAACGAATTCCGTTTTTATATTTGTTTGAAAAGGGTTAAAAGTGTTGAATCCCAGATTGAATAAAGGCGATAATTTTACAGATAAGCCAACTTGAGGAAGCAAAGTTCCGCGATACGTATTGGACGCATCAAAATAAGCCATGTAATAATTAAATTGCACGCCCATACTGAATTTATCCATAAAATTTCGTGATAAACCGCAACCAATAAGCATTTCGTGATAAAGTGAGTATCCAAAATGCGAAAATGAAACACCAATATTTACAAGTGAACTATGAAAGCCAGCCTGAATACTTTTTGTTGATAGTTCGGTCAAAAGAGATCGGTTACTCATGCTGATACCGATTTCTGTTTGTTGAAAATATCCAATCATTGCGGGGTTATTGAATGCTGTCCAATTTCTTATGTCTGCCACCGAAGTTTCAGCAATTGATTTTCCTTCAGGAAGGATGGATGCGATTTGAGCACAAGCAAATTGTTGAATAAAAAGCAGAACAATTAGATGATTTATTCTATAATTGAGATTAACAGTAGATGATTTTGAATGACTTTTCGACCAATACAAACGATCTGACGGATGAGATTGAAAATTTTTCAAAAAATGTTTCATGTTTCTTTTTCAAATTTGGGAGCTTAAAACTATGGTTATTTGATCGATACGTGAATTTAATAAAATAAAATACGTCTCGAAATTAGGTTCAGTAAACCTATATTTTAGATATTTCCATTTTAAAGTTCTAAATAAATGCTTTTATCGATTAAAATGTCAAAAATAAATAAAAGGCGTGAAACAATCGATATATTAAAGAAATATTTTTCAAAAAAAATCATGATTTGTTGTATTTCAACCATTATCAATAATATTTCATTAAAAACTGACGTACTTTTACAAATAAAATAATAATTTTGGAGTGAAGTAATTAAGAAATTATACAGTATCGAAAAAGGAGATGGAAAATAAAAATTTGATTCGGGATAAAATGAAAATTTTGAAACAACAAGTTCCTGATTTTCAAAAAACAGAAAATGCGAAGATCGTTTTTAAAAAAATTGAGTCGCTGACAGAATTTAAAATTGCTAAAACCATTTTATTATACTGGTCGCTTCCGGATGAAATGCCAACGCATAATTTTGTGGAGAAATGGAGTAATTCAAAACAAGTTTTACTTCCTGCATTGGACGGAGAAGAAATAATTTTAAAACAATTTATTTCTCAAAAACAGATGACAGCAGGAAAGTGGGGAATTTTAGAACCAAATGAGAATGAATGTTTTTCAGAAAAAATTGATTTGGTGGTTGTGCCGGGTGTCGCTTTCGATATTAAAAAGAACAGATTAGGCAGAGGTAAAGGATATTATGATCGATTTTTGACCAAAATCAATACGTTCAAAATAGGAATATGTTATGATTTTCAGCTTATAGAATCTGTGCCGGCAAATTATAAGGACGTAAAAATGAATGCAGTAATTACGCCTTCAGAATTTATTCGATAATTATTGAATACGTAAATCATCGATGGGCGTAAGTTCATTTTCACCTTTGCGATAGTAATAAATCAACCCATACGATTGACATTTTTTCATTCTTGCATAAGGCTTTTCATCTTTAAACTTAGCTTCTACCTGATTCCAGATATCGAGAATGATCTCATCTCCCTTCGCTCGTAAACTGACTAAATCTTCCCAATTCCGATTGGTAGTGTTTTGGTGTATTTTTTGGGTAGCTTTATACTCTTTAAAAATTTCATAGTGCACTTTTACTTTGGCAATGGCAGGGTTGTAAATTGGAAGCCCACCATTTCGAATTCGCTCATTTTCGCCATCAATAATATATTTCCCCCAATCTAACAAAGCCGCTTCGGTGCTTAAATCGGGCACGTTATTAATCTCAGGGTCTAAATGATAAAATAATTTATGCTCTTTCTTGATATCTCCTCTGATCACCGAAAGATTTAAAACCTGGATAAAATGTGAAATATAAATGCGGGCGTTATGAACAATAAGTTGATATTTTTTATTTGCCAAAACTTGATTTTCGAGCATTTGCTGATAATGCGCAAGTTGCTTTTCAAAAATATTCAAAAAGTTTTGGGCTTCGCGAAGAGATTTGTATGACACGGCTTGGTCTCCAAAGTCTTGTTGATCACCTTGTAGCAGAGCTGCTTTAAGTGCTCGTAAACGAGCCTGGTCAGTATTTGGTAATCGTCGATAAGGCATATTAAATTATATAAAAAACTTACGTCCAAATTCTAAATCGAAAATTTCATCTGCAAATATATGCAATTATTCATTTCGAACCATCAATTTTTCGGCTAATTTTCTCAATTCTTGTTTTTTATTGTCCTGAACACCTACTTTTTCAAGTTTTGCGATTGCCTTACAGTAAAATTCGTTCATCTTATCTTCGCAAATTTTATTAACGCCAAGCCGGTTATAAATTGCGGTAACACCTTTAATTTTCTCCTCAGCTAAATTTTCGTCCGAAATATTTAACAAAGCTGCTAATTCCATTCTATCTGCACCTACTGCCCTATTTAATGACTGAATTAAAAGATAGGTTTTTTTATTGGAGAGTATGTCGCCACCAATTTTTTTCCCAAAAATTGATTCATTTCCATATACATCAAGCAAATCATCTTTTAACTGAAATGCAAGACCGATATTTAACCCGAAATCATAAAGAAGTTGAGCATCTTCAAAATCTGAACCGCCAATCAAAGCACCTGTTTTAAGCGCACAACCCAGCAACACGGCAGTTTTAAGCCGTATCATTTCAAGATATTCGTCGGCCTCAACATTATTTCGATGTTCAAAATCAACGTCATATTGTTGACCTTCACAAATTTCAATAGCAGTTCCCGAAAATAAATCGAGAACATGTTTCAATTGTTTCTCAGGCGTTTCGGATATTAATTGATAAGCAACAATTTGCATCACATCACCCGAAAGTATAGCCGTATTATCATCCCATTTTTGGTGAACCGTTGGCATCCCCCTTCTCAATTCGGCTTTGTCCATTATATCATCATGCAACAAGGTGAAATTGTGGAATATCTCTAATCCTAAGGCAGCAGGTATTGCCGGCAATAAATTATCAGTAAATAAGTTACAAGCCATTAAAGTCAGCGTTGGACGAATGCGTTTCCCTCCGTGAGAAAGCACATAACTGATTGGTTTATATAAACCTTCAGGCGATTTCTGCCAATTCAGTTTTTCAATTTCTAAAGATAAAATTTCAGTAATTTCGTTGAATGTTTTCATAAAATTCTAAAGCATCTAAGCCACTGATATTTTGAGAATAACGTTTTTCAGAAAATTCTAATTTGATAATTCGTTTTCAATAATTTCAGTCATAACATCTGAAATTGAAAGACCCGCGGCAGCTACCTGCTGCGGAATAAAGCTGGTAGCGGTCATTCCTGGTGTTGTATTAACTTCCAATAAATTAATCACTTCGCCTTCAGTAATTATATAATCAATCCGCACAATACCTTTACATCCGAGAATATCATAGATCATTGAAGTAAGTCGTTGTACGCGTTCGGTAAGCGATGTACTTATACGAGCGGGCGTAATTTCCTGTACCTGACCTTTATACTTGGCATTATAATCAAAAAATTCATTTTGACTCACCACTTCAGTTACAGGCAAAACCTGTGATGAATTTTTGGTTTTGAAAATTCCACACGTTATTTCGATACCGGACATAAATTTTTCAACCATAACTTCTTCTCCTTCGGCAAATGCCTTAGCAATTGCCGACTGAAGTTCATCTGCCTGTTTTACTTTCGTAACGCCAAAACTACTTCCTCCCACATTGGGTTTCACGAAGCAGGGAAGTCCGATTTTCAAAGTCGCTTCTTCGTTAGAAATTGCCTGCCCAGAACGCAAAACTAACGAATCGGATACCTTAATTCCGAATCCTTTTAGATATTGATTACAGGTAAATTTACTGAAGGTAATAGATGAAGCCAACACCCCGCAAGACGAATAAGGCAATCCGATAAGTTCAAAATAACCCTGCAAAATGCCATTTTCACCTGGAGTACCATGTATGGTTATGTATGCAAAATCAAAAATGACTTTTTCAGCATTATGTACAAAACTAAAATCATTTTTATCAATGGGAAGTTTTTCGTTTTCCGACCATTCGACCTGCCAAGTTTTGCCAACTATGGTTACAACAAAAACATTATACCGCGTTTTATCTATAAACGAGTATATGCCGGCAGCACTCTTGAGAGAAACGACTACTTCCGACGAATCGCCGCCGGCTACGATAGCAATATTTTTTTTCATAAAATCTCTAAAAATAAATTATAATAGAATCAAAAAACTCACTGAAAACGCCTTCTGAAAAAGCATAACAAATTGATCGATAATTAAATGAATTAGAACAAACAGTTTTCTGCTGTGAAGAGAATAGCCCGTTAATTCAAGAGCGTAAAAACGAGATTCAAAAAATTAACCATTGATAATATCTAACGTTTAAGCTTTGAATAATATTTTTTTACATACTAATCATTCAACGCAAATCAATATTTTAGAAGTAACCATTTATTTTTCGGTACATTTAAATTTATATTCTCGCCAATGCTCAATGAGTTGATACATATCGGTGGGCAACTCACTATCAAAATACATAAACTCGTTGGTGCGGGGATGAACAAATCCTAATGTTTTAGCATGAAGAGCCTGACGCGGACACGTGAAAAAACAGTTTTTTACGAAAGCTTTATAAAATGCAGTATTATTGCCTCGCAAAATTAAATGTCCACCATAACGTTCATCATTGAAAAGCGGATGACCGATATACTTCATGTGAACCCTGATTTGATGCGTGCGACCTGTTTCCAATCGGCATTCCAAAAGTGTAACATATCCAAACCGTTCGAGCACTTTGTAATGTGTTACTGCGAATTTAGCAAAAGGATTTTCTCCTTCGGGAAATACTTTGAACTGCATCCGGTCTTGTGGATCACGGGCTAATGCACCAACGATAGTACCTTCATCATCTTTTACATTTCCCCAAACCAAAGCTTGATATCTACGCTGAGTCGTTTTCTCAAAAAATTGTCTTCCTAAATATGATTTTGCAGTTTCGGTTTTAGCAATCAGCAATAATCCGGAGGTGTCTTTATCTATTCTATGTACCAGTCCGACACGTGAATCATTAGGATCAAACTCCGGATGATCCTTCAAGTGCCAAGCAATAGCATTCAGTAAAGTCCCATCGTAATTACCAAAACCAGGATGAACAACTAAGCCGGGTTGTTTATTTACCAACATGATATCATCATCTTCATATACAATATCTATGGGAATATCCTGCGGAACAATGTCAAAATCATTAGGCGGATAATCAAGAACAATGGAAATAATATCGAAAGGTTTTACCCTGTAGCTTGACTTGATAGGAATTCCATTTACTAAAATATTTCCTGAATCAGCAGCGTCCTGGATGCGGTTTCGTGAAATATTGGGCATGCAGTTTGTCAGATATTTATCAATGCGTACCAACGATTGCCCTTTATCTACAATAAATTTGAAATGTTCAAAAAGTTCACGTTCTTCGCTTACATTTTCTACAATGTAATCTTCCTCAGGTTCTTCAAAAAATTCTTCTTTCACGGTTAATTTCAATCTATTTTATTAATCCAAAATTCAGACACTCTCATTTAAAAGTGGTTGATAATCAATTAAACTCAATTTAAGGTAGTATAAAAATTAATTTAATCAATAAAATTTATATCCTGCAAAAGGATACAAAATGATGAACTGAATTTAGAAAAACTGTTCATCTGAAGAGTCCTGTTTTTTATCTTCATCAAAAGTTTTGTTTAAAAGCGTCTTGTCAGTCGATAACCACACATCGATATGCGAACCAGCCGACAAGGTACTTCCCGCAGCTGGTAATTGTCTGTAAATCACATAGTCCGATTCATTTCCAGAAGGAGGAACATCGTAATTTGTTGCTCCGATCACCAAAGTTGCATTTAAAATCCTTTTTTGTGCATCGTCCAGGTTTAATCCCTTTATTGCCGGAACCACGACACTGCTATCTCCCAATCCGTTCCCAACAACCAATTCCAACGAACTGCCTTCAGGAATTCGCGATCCCATGTAAAGAGATCGTCCTTTGTATTTAACATCAATTACCAGATCTTTATATTCCGATGGAGAATATTCAACACTCCCGATACTTAATCCTAAAGATTTGAGAATAGCTTCACCCTGCCGGTAAGAAACATCACTTAAATCGGGAATTGAAACCTGACGAACCTGACGGGAGTTAATGATAATATAAATAGCCCTATTTCGTTTTACCGATGAATTGGCGGGCGGAATCTGTTCGATAATAGTTCCCAACTTTTTATCGCGTACATATACCGAATCGATTATCTGTGGAAACAAACCGTGTTTGGCAAGAGCAACTTCGGCTTCTTCCACGTACATTCCTCTCAAATCAGGGATAATTTCAGCCTGCCCGTGATGCGTATAAAAATCAATCGCTATTAAAGTACCCCAGGCTAAAGCAACAAAAATTGCAATCGCAACCAACAGATTCTTTATGATAAATCCTACAAACGATTCTTTCCAAAATTCTTTTATATCCATAATGATTTATTAGATTTTATGCTCAAATAATCCAATATTTAGTGCAGCGAAATTATTATGCACACAAACTTCGGCAAAATGCAGTTGCAAAAATACTGATTTTATTGTTTTTATGGGCATAGAAACAAAAAAAGTAAAAACTTTGAACAAGTCTTTACTTTCTTTATGTCGTTTTGGAGTCAATTTACTATGCTTTATGACGACCTTCGTCTGCAACAGTAAGTTTTGTTCTACCTTTAGCCCGACGAGCAGCTAATACGCGACGTCCGTTTGCGGTTGCCATTCTTTCACGAAACCCGTGTTTGTTTCTTCTTTTTCTTTGCGAAGGTTGAAATGTCCTTTTCATTGCTTACTTTATTTGGCGTTATTATTTTCTGTTTGATATTTGGGACTGCAAAGATAGATGTTTTTTTCAAAACTGCAAAGAATCAACCCTTTTTTATCAGCTAAATACTCAAATATTCCGATATTTATCTTTTTCCAGTCTGATTATTGTAATAATGCGTTTCGGGATATTGAGGGTTGTTTTAAACAATCAGCAGCTGTTTTTAATAACATATTTTGTCCATTTATAGTTTGTTTTCAGCTATATAACTCTTTTGTTGATCTACGTTTTTTCGAAAAGGTACGTTTTTAAAGGCTGAAATAATTAAATTTTTTGAAGATATTCCCTGATAAAAAAATTAAAACAATGGGGAAATTTTCAATGGGGAAATGACGACTATATTCCTTTTAAAAAATGAAGCTCAAAAAACTAAAATGTTGTATCTTTGCACTTTCAAAAAAACTGAACTTTACAATCCATTTTATCACAGAAATGAAACTAAAAAGATAAAAATAACACGATGAATTTTATTGAAGAATTAGAATGGCGTGGTATGATTCACTCGATGATGCCCGGAACTGAAGAACAATTATCCAAAGAAATGACTGCGGCATACGTAGGCATTGACCCTACTGCCGACTCGCTACACATCGGACATTTAGTAAGTATAATGATGCTGAAACATTTTCAGCGTGCCGGACACAAGCCCATTGCCTTGGTAGGGGGTGCAACTGGTATGATTGGCGATCCTTCAGGAAAATCCGCTGAAAGAAATTTACTTGATGAGGCTGCTTTGAGACATAATCAGGATTGTATAAAGGCTCAATTGGAAAAATTTTTAGATTTCAATAGCAACGAACCCAATGCTGCTGAATTGGTCAACAATTATGATTGGATGAAAAATTATTCGTTCCTTAACTTCATTCGCGATATTGGGAAACATATCACTGTGAATTACATGATGGCTAAAGATTCTGTGAAAAAACGGTTGAGCAATGATTCGAACGTGGGCATGTCATTCACTGAATTCTCGTATCAGCTTTTGCAAGGCTATGATTTTTTACATCTATATCAGGAAAAAAATTGCAAATTGCAGATGGGGGGATCTGATCAGTGGGGCAATATTACTACCGGAACCGAACTGATTCGCCGGAAAACAGGAGGTGAAGCATTTGCTTTGGTTTGTCCCCTGATAACAAAAGCCGACGGCGGGAAATTCGGAAAAACTGAAAGCGGCAACGTTTGGCTCGCCCCCCAATACACTTCACCCTACAAATTTTATCAGTTTTGGCTAAATGTAAGCGATGAAGATGCCGAAAAATATATAAAAATTTTCACTTTTATCCCGAAAAATGAAATTGAACATTTAATTACTAATCACACCCAAGCTCCTCATTTAAGAATATTGCAAAAACGCATTGCGCAGGAAATTACCACAATGGTGCACTCCGTTGATGACTATCAGGCAGCAGTGGAAGCTTCGAATATCCTTTTCGGAAATTCCACCTCCGAATCATTACGCAAATTAGACGAAGACACTTTTCTTGCCGTTTTCGATGGAGTTCCCCGTTTTACAATCAATAAATCAGTTCTCGACCAAGGAGTTAAAGGCATTGATTTATTGACCGAACTTGCAGCTGTTTTTACTTCAAAAGGCGAAATGCGCAAGTTGGTTCAATCGGGTGGCGTGAGCATAAATAAAGAAAAAATAGTTCAAGCCGACGATATAATTGATTCAACTAAACTTTTGAATAACAAATATATATTGGTTCAACGCGGGAAAAAAAATTATTATCTACTTATTGCTGAGTAAATCGAAAATTTCTTCCTGCTCTGAAAATTTGTAAAAACATTTTGAAAGATAAAAAAACAATCGTATCTTTGCACCGCTTTTGAAAATAAAGCCCGAGGATTGTCTCATGGTGTAATGGTAGCACTGCAGTTTTTGGTTCTGCCTGTCGAAGTTCGAATCTTCGTGAGACAACAAAGTTATTCACCACATTATCATTTATGATTTTGTGGTGTTTTTTTGTTAGCACTCAACAATACTCTGTTTTTCAATCGGATGGAAAATAACAAAATAATTTTTCAGCATAAAAACCGATTCTTGTGTCTCACTTTTCAAAAAAAATACTACATTTGCTTCTTGTTTGGTTCGTAACTTAAAAAAAATTACAATCGTATGAAATTCATTGTTTCAAGCACTCAATTGTTAAGTCATTTGCAAGCAATAAGCCGCGTGATTAACAGCAAAAATTCTCTCCCGATTTTAGATAACTTTCTTTTTGAATTAAAAGGAAATATACTGACCATGACTGCCTCCGACATCGAAACCACCCTCATAACATCGATGGAAGTTGAAACAGCCGATGGTGAAGGAAAAGTTACTGTTGCTTCGCGTCTCCTGCTCGATACCCTGCGCGAATTTTCCGAACAACCTCTTTCTTTTTCAATAAACGAGTCGAATCTTGCGATGGTAATCACTTCATCTAATGGATCTTATAATTTTATTGGACAAAATGGTGATGAATATCCACACATTCCCCAGTTAGAGGAAAGCGTCCGTTCGATGATCATGCCTGTTTCAACATTATCAAATGGTATCTGGAAAACCCTTTTCTGTACTGCCGACGATGAATTGCGTCCGGTGATGAACGGTATTTATTTCGACATTGCATTCAATAGCCTCACGTTGGTTGCAACCGATGCCCATAAGTTGGTTCGTTACAATACCTCCTACACTTCAGCATCAATTCAAGATGAAGAAACAGCAAGTTTCATTTTGCCCAAAAAACCGGCAAATATGCTAAAAAATATTTTACCCAAAGAGAGTGGCGAAGTTGAAATCCATTTCGATTCAAAAAATGCACATTTCAAACTGAACAATTACACCATGATTTGTCGTCAGGTTGAAGGTCGTTTCCCAAATTATAACGGCGTTATTCCGAAATTAAATTCCTATAAAATTATTATCGATCGCATTACTTTACTCAACGCTCTGAAACGGGTTTCGGTATTTTCCAATCAGGCAAGCAATTTAGTGAAATTAGATTTTAATAATAATCAAATTCAAATTTCGGCTCAGGATATCGATTTTTCGATTTCGGCAGAAGAAAATATTCCCTGCCAATTTGAAGGCGAACCCATTAAAATTGGATTCAAATCATCATTCTTAATTGAAATTTTAAGCAATCTCGATTCGGCAGATATTATTATGGAACTTTCTGATCCTTCCCGTGCCGGACTGATTTTACCTTTCGAAAACGAACCCGATGAAGATATTCTCATGCTACTGATGCCCATGTTGCTCAACGATTGATAGTGAATTTGTCTGTACAATTTCGACAAAACTCATACAACCAATTCACCTGGTTCAAATTGAAAGAGGTCTAAGGTTGAATAACTTTAGACCTCTTTTCTTCTTAAAATAAATACATCCCTTTATCAAAACCGGTAACGTAATTTCGGATTTTCAACTAAATTACTTACAAATCCATCTTTACATGAAACTTAATTTAAAAAACCCTTTGGTTATTTTTGACCTCGAAACTACAGGCACTAACATTGTTTCCGACAGAATAGTAGAAATCTCATATCATAAAGTATATCCAAATGGGCGTGAAGAAACTAAAACAATTCGTGTAAATCCTGAAATACCCATTCCTAAAGAATCGACTGATATTCATGGAATAACTGATGCGGATGTGGAAAATTGTCCTATTTTCAAATCTATAGCCAAAGATATCGTGCGCGATATCGAAGGTTGCGATCTTGCAGGATACAATTCAAACCGCTTTGATATTCCTTTGTTAGCTGAAGAATTGCTGAGAGCAGATGTCGATATAGATTTAATGAAACGTAAGTTTATCGATGTTCAGGTTATTTTTCACAAGATGGAACAACGAACGCTCTCTGCAGCATATAAATTTTATTGCGAAAAAGAACTCGAAGGTGCCCATGGAGCCGAAGCCGATGCACTTGCTACTTACGAAGTCCTTATGGCGCAATTAGATAGATATCCAGAATTAAAGAATGACATCGATTTTTTATCAAAATTTACGACTCAAAACAACAATGTGGATTTTGCAGGACGAATGATTTATAACGAAAAAGGAGAAGAAATTATCAATTTTGGCAAGTATAAAGGTCAGCGCGTAACCGATGTCTTAAAAACAGATATCGGTTATTACGGATGGATGATGAACAGCGATTTCCCACTACACACAAAAAAGACACTAACCAACATTAAACTCCGTAATTTTAATAAATAAAAATATTGTAAAAATAGCATTTCAAAAATATTTCGGTTAAATATATCATTCACTTGATTTAAGCGTTTTAATGTATGGTGAACTGATCATGGAGCACTGATTCATTTAATTTTTATATTGGCTAATTTTAATATTAACTTTTCATTAACATATAACATAGGATGATTGATCACATCAAGTTCCCTTCTTCCATCAATCCAATTCTCAAATTCAGGAAACGCTTAAAGATTTAATATTCCTTGGCACGGTCATTGCTGTGTTTATTATTTGCATTACAGTTTTTTAGTGAAATATGAAAACAACAGTTACACTTTTGGTTCTACTATTCTTGTCTTGCTCCCTTGCTATTTATTGTCAGGATAATGCATCCTCATTACCCCAACGAACACCGGAACAAGAAGCTGTGAAACAAACCGAAAAAATGCAGCAAGAGCTCAATCTCAACACCAATCAAGCTAAACTCATATACCAGATTAATTTGAAATATGCCCGACAGCGACAAATATCAAACACCCGGAGTGAATCTGTCGAACGAATGAAAAATAAAAATTCAGAAATTGAAAAAATTTTAACTTCCGAACAAAATAACCAATTGCAATCCAAACGATTTGAACGCTCTTCTTTTGATCATCAGATATTACAGTCTACTCCTATTCAAGCAAATAAAATTCCGAATAATCAACTCGAAAATCGAAAGGTGAATAACCAATCAACACATCGCCAAACCATGCCGTCCCGAAATGCTGAATTTCGCAGAAACGCTGCTCCCTTATTGCGAAACCCTCAACTTCAAAACACTAATAATTCAGAAGTTCACCGAAATCAGCGATTTCAACCCGAACAAAAGATAATTCCTGCTACTCCTTCGAAAAGGAAATAATTGATGGGCAATTCATATTTTTCATTTAAGAAATTTACTGTTTTTCAGGATCGTTGCGCCATGAAAGTTGGCGTAGATGGCGTGATGTTAGGAGCATGGGCTTCGGTGGAAAATACTAATAATATATTGGATGTCGGAACCGGAACCGGATTGATTGCTTTAATGTTGGCTCAACGTTGTTCTGCCACTATAACTGGTATCGAAATTGATAAAAATGCTGTTGATCAAGCTATCGAAAATGTGTTTCAATCTCCCTGGAAAGATCGAATCAAAATCATGAACCAGCCTTTTCAGGATTTCGCTGATAGCACAACCTCCAAATTTGATCTGATTGTATCAAACCCTCCCTATTTTGTTAACGCCATTAAAGCTCCCGATTTCGCACGGAATTCGGCACGTCATACCGATTTGTTAAGTCATGAAGATTTAATTGACAATGCATCCAAGCTTCTGAAGCCAATTGGTCGGATTTGTTTGATTTTACCAACCATTGAAGCCGAAAAATGCAAACAATATGCTCTAAAAAATGGACTTTCATGTGCTAACGAAACCTTCGTATATCCAAAGCCAGAAACAAAACCAAAACGTGTCTTACTTGAATTCTCAAATAGTCAAACATTAAAAACTATTCAATATCTGACGATTGAAAATAACGAAAGACACATTTACTCGAATGAATTTCGGACGTTGGTAAAAGATTTCTATCTGAATCTGTAGATTAGCTTCATATAAAACTCCCATATATCAAGGCAATTGTTCATTCAATAATTTGCCATCAATCATCACATGATTAAGAATTACATGATCCACATATTGAAAAAAATTCGGCTTTTTTACGCCCGAAAAAATACAGTTTCTTACCTCAATATTGCTTACAGTATGCTGTCCTTTTAATCCATCCAACCACAAGGCATAAGTCGATTTTTTTGAATTTACATGCGACAGGTAAACATTTCGAATCATCGGAATAAAGTTACCTTGACCTTCAGTATCTACATGATAGCTCGTATTTATGGACAAAATAGCATCACGAACCTCGCCGACTATAACATTCCTCACGTATACACCGTCTGTCGTTCCTCCACGGTTATTATTGGTTTTAATAAGAATGGCACGGTCTAACTCAGGGCTGCTCATTTCGCAGTTTTCGACGAAGATATTTTTACATCCTCCCGAAATCTCGCTACCCATCGATACTCCACCATGACCTTTTCGCATGTGACAATTCTTAATAAGTACATTTTCGATGGGTGCGTTTGCACGTCGTCCGTCAAAATCACGACCTGATTTCAGGGCAATACAATCATCACCGGTATTGAATATACAATTTTCAATCAAGACATTAGTACACGATTCAGGGTCACAACCATCATTATTTGGACCTTCGCTGTTGACGGTTACGTTTCGTACAATCACGTTTTGCGACAATAAAGGATGAATTACCCAAAACGGCGAATTTGTAATAGTTACATCTTCAATTTTAAAATTTTTACAATGAATAAAGTTGATAAACTGCGGGCGTAAATAAAACCCTTCGCCCATTTGGCGCATTGCGACTGGAACTTGAGTATCGTTATATTTTTTTAAAAGCGGGCGGCAAAGTGGATCCAACTGACTGGGTGAACCCTTTACAAAGCCCATTTTTACTATGCCTTTCCAAGGCCACCAGTTAGTTACACTTCCCTGTCCATCCAAAAGACCTTTGCCGGTAAGCGCAAAATTGGTCTGACCATCAGCAAAAATCAGCGGGCAGTAGTTGAAGCAATCGTCACCCTCCCAGCGTGTTTGCACTAAAGGCAGATAATCCTTCGAATCGGTACTAAATTTTAATACAGCACCAGCTTCTAAGTGAAGGTCTACATTACTTTTCAAGTGAACGGCACCGGTAAGATATGTTCCTTTGCTTATTACCACATGCCCTCCACCATCAATGCTACATCTTTCAATAGCTTCATTGATGGCGGCTGTATTTTTTGTTACACCATCACCTTTCGCACCAAAATCAATTACATTATAAACTTTGTTTTTGAAAACAGGATCTTTCATTTCCTTCGTAATGGTGTAAATTGATTTCCATGCATCTAAACTGGAAATCCGACTGTTCGCCACTTGAATTAACAAAAAAACCAACGCTATTACTGTCATAATTTTTTTCATACTATCAAATAATTAAAATAATTTCAAATCATTGAATTTCATCAATGCAAAAATAGTCAGGCGTAGATTCATGTATGTGGATTTATATGCTTATATTGTGGAGAATAACAAAACTCAGATGAAACTCGAACCTATTATTTATTTAATAATTATTAAAATCTAAAAACTATCAATGGTACTCATAATCTGTATAATATATATAAAATTGTCGATTAAGTAGAATATTTTATCCTATTTTCATCTCAACTAATATTCCTTAGCAATCATTGGTGTCCGATAAATTTTATATAAACTTCTGAAAGGTGTTTCATGTAAAAGGTTGGCATTGTGTCGCCAAAGTGAGAGTTAAAATTAAATAATAATCTATGAATCTTACACTCCGAAGGACTATGAACAAAACGGTTCAAAACGAAGATTTATTTTAAAATGATTTCAATCAAAGGGATAAATCAATCTTATGAAAATGAATGACCAATGAAAAATCAGTTTCTGAAGCAATTTAAAACGCCTTTCAAACAAAAAGGGTATAAATAACGTTTAAGAGGTGCAAAAGCACTCAAAAATTCATGCTGTAAAGCATATTTTTAGTAATTTTGCAACCTTTATTGAATTCATATTTGCTTGAAATTTCTTTGCAAAAAGTCTTATGGATTAATGCGTTTGAATCTCAGTCAAAAAATTGAATTTCGTATTTGATGTTTAATCTGTTTTATCGAACGGGTTAGTCAATGATTTTTAACAGGGAAAAATAGTCAGATTATGGCAGAAGATATATTACATGAAGTAACACAAAACGAATATAAATACGGTTTTACCTCTGATATTGAAACCGATATTATTCCAATAGGGTTAAATGAAGAAGTGATTCGGTTGATTTCATCAAAAAAAAACGAACCGGAATGGATGCTTGATTTTCGGTTGAAGGCTTACCGCCATTGGTTAACTCAGGAGATACCTCAATGGGCTCATCTCGAAATACCCAAAATTGATTATCAAAGCATTGCATATTATGCTGCACCCCGTAAAAATGCACCAAAAAGTTTAGACGAAGTTGATCCTGAATTGTTGAAAACATTTGATAAATTAGGCATTCCGCTTGAAGAACAAAAAGCCTTGTCGGGTATGGCGGTCGATGCCGTTATGGATAGCGTTTCCGTAAAAACAACATTTAAAGAAAATCTGGCTGAATTGGGCATTATATTTTGTTCATTCAGCGAAGCCGTTGAGCATCATCCCGATTTGGTAAAGAAATATATGAGCTCGGTAGTTCCTTACACCGATAATTTCTTTGCTACGCTTAATTGTGCTGTTTTTTCAGATGGTTCTTTCGTGTACATTCCCAAAGGCGTGCGTTGCCCGATGGAATTATCCACCTATTTCCGTATCAACTCACTGAATACAGGACAGTTTGAACGCACGCTGATCATTGCTGACGAAGATAGTTACGTATCGTATCTCGAAGGGTGCACTGCTCCGATGCGCGATGAGAACCAATTACATGCGGCAATCGTTGAAATAGTGGTTATGAAAAATGCTGAAGTAAAATATTCTACTGTTCAAAACTGGTATCCAGGTGACAAGAATGGAAAAGGAGGAATTTTTAACTTCGTAACAAAACGTGGAATTTGCAAAGGCGAAAATTCAAAAATCTCATGGACTCAAGTCGAAACCGGTTCGGCTATAACTTGGAAATATCCGAGCTGCATACTTTTGGGCGACAATTCATCTGCCGAATTTTATTCAGTAGCTGTTACCAATCACTACCAGCAAGCCGATACGGGAACAAAGATGTTACATATTGGTAAAAACACGCGAAGCCATATTTTATCCAAAGGAATATCAGCGGGATACAGCCAAAACAGTTACAGAGGATTGGTAAAAGTAAATCCGGCTGCCCAAAATGCACGCAACTTCTCGCAATGCGACAGCTTGCTGCTCAGTGATAAATGCGGTGCACATACTTTTCCTTACATGGAAGTAAACAACGATTCTTCAGTAGTTGAACACGAAGCTACAACTTCAAAAATCAGTGAAGATCAGATATTTTACTGTAATCAACGAGGTATTTCAACCGAAGATGCGATCGGGTTAATCGTAAATGGGTACGCCAAAGAAGTTTTAAATAAATTGCCGATGGAATTTGCAGTAGAAGCACAAAAGTTGCTGCAAATAACACTCGAAGGAAGTGTAGGGTAATGTAACCAATACCTTCCCTATTGGTTACATTAAGTTGAATAAATTTTCAGACGAAAGGGAAACACACAATTTTTGAAAAACAAAAAATTTATAGTATAAAATATTTCATATCAATAAGTCCCCGCTCGGGAGGATTTAAAGGACAAAATTATGTTAGAAATTAAAAATTTACATGCCAGCATTAATGGCAAAGAAATACTTAAAGGATTGAGCCTTACGGTTCGTCCCGGTGAAATACATGCCATCATGGGTCCAAACGGTGCAGGTAAATCAACGCTCTCATCAGTATTAACTGGGAATCCGGTTTTTGACGTTACGCATGGAGAAATAACATTTTACGGAAAAAACCTATTAGAATTAACACCCGAACATCGGGCTAACGAGGGCATTTTCCTGAGCTTTCAATATCCGGTTGAGATTCCCGGTGTAAGCATGGTTAACTTTATGCGTACGGCCATTAACGAGCAACGAAAATATCGAAAATTACCGCCCATTTCTTCTACAGACTTTTTACGTTTAATGCGTGAGAAAAAAGAATTGGTGGAAATGGATAACAAGCTGACGAATCGTTCGGTTAACGAAGGATTTTCTGGTGGTGAGAAAAAAAAGAACGAAATCTTCCAAATGGCTATGCTCGAACCACGCCTCGCCATACTTGATGAAACCGATTCGGGATTAGATATCGATGCCTTACGTATCGTCGCAAATGGCGTCAATAGGTTGAAAAATCCCGAAAATGCAGCGATCGTAATTACCCATTATCAACGGTTACTTGACTATATTATTCCTGATTTCGTGCATGTTCTTTACGACGGTCGGATTGTGAAATCAGGAACCAAAGAATTAGCCTTCGAACTCGAAGAAAAAGGCTACGACTGGATTAAAAGAGAAGTGGAAGAAGAATAACTTGCAAATTATTTTCGTATTTCTTACTTTTTAACCTTTTCATTTTTTTACCGCTGAAATAATATGGAACAACAATATATCGATTTATACAAACAATTTCACGAAAATATCAAAAGCAATTCAGCTCCGGTAATAAATGCTTTGCGCGATGAGTCGTTTGAGTTATTCGAAACGCTGGGATTTCCCACTTCAGACCTCGAAAACTACAAATATACCGACTTGAATGCATCCCTTTCGATTGATTACGGGTTGAATATCAATAGAATTCATTTCCCTGTCGACCCATACCAGGTTTTTAAATGCGATGTGCCAGGAATTCATTCCTTCCTCTTTTTCGTGGTAAACGATGCTTTTTTCCCCGTAAACGAACCCCGAAACAAGGATCTACCAGAAGGAGTAATCGTTGGAAGCCTAAAAGAAATTGCCGAAACACAACCCGACCTGCTCAAAAATTATTATGGTAAATTAAGCTCGAAACAACGCGATGGTTTAGTAGCTTTCAATGGCACTTTTGCTCAGGATGGGTTTTTTATGTACGTACCGAAAAACGTTGTTTTAGAACATCCAGTTCAGTTGGTAAACATCATGCGCTCGGATGTTGATTTTATGGCAAATAGCCATAATCTGATTATTCTGGATGAAGGTGCCAAAATGCAACTGCTGGTATGCGACCACACGGTTGACAATGTACGTTTTTTTGCTAATCGTGTTACCGAAGTTTTTGTGGGTGAAAATGCCGTTTATGAACATTATAAACTCGAAAATACACACACCCGCATGACCAATTTAACCACCTTGCTGATCCAGCAAAAGGATTCGTCGACTGTATTGACAAACTTGATCACGCTGCACAATGGATTCACAAGAAATACGGTAGAAATTGATCTGGATGGCGAACACTGCGAAACGGAGCTTTGCGGAATGGTCATTGGTGATAAAAATCAACAAGTTGATAATTTCACCACAATTTTGCACAATCAGCCCAATTGCCACAGCTCTGAACTGTTTAAATACGTATTAGATGATGTTTCTAAAGGAGGATTTACCGGAAAGTTGCGCGTTGCAAAGGATGCCCAAAAAACATCCGCCTTTCAAACAAACCGAAATATTCTTCTCAACAAAACAGCTAAAATGAGAACACGTCCACAATTGGAAATTTACGCAGATGATGTGAAATGTTCGCATGGAGCTACGATTGGACAATTGGACGAATCAGCCAAATTTTATATGCAACAACGAGGCATTTCAGAAACAGAAGCCCGATTATTGCTAATGTTTGCTTTTACAAGCGATATCATTGACAATATCCGTATTCCAGCGCTCCAGGATAGAATTAAAATTATGGTTGAAAACAGGCTTCGCGGTGAAATTTCAAAATGTGAAGGATGTATGATTTGTCAATAAGTTAAAAATGAGACTCACACCTGAAATCATCAAACAAAAACTGGCAAAACCCTTACCTGGAATTGTTTCTCATCTGAAAATGGCTCCAGTAGATCGGGTAAACGAGCTACAACAATTAAAAGATTATCGCAATTCAGCTCGCAAAAGCGGCGTGATGATATTGCTTTTCCCTGAAAATAATACACTTAAAGTAATTTTTATCCGTCGAAGTACATATGTGGGAATACATGCCGGACAAATTGCATTCCCCGGTGGCAGCTATGAAGAAAACGATATTACTACAGAAAAGACAGCTTACCGCGAAATTGAAGAAGAGATCGGCATTCCGTCCGGGAAAATCGAAATAGTCGGACAACTCACCGACATGTATGCGCAGGCAAGTAACTTCCTTATCAGCGTTTTCGTGGGTTACCTTTCTGAAAGACCTGAACTAAAGGCACAAGAACGTGAAGTAGATGATATTTTCACTGTTGATATTGATGCATTCTTACTCCCCGAAGTGATCCAAACCAAGGAGTTTAAGGTGCAAACCACAGATATACCGATAAAAGCACCCTATTATAATGTTGATGGCATCGAAATTTGGGGTGCCTCAGCTATGGTTATGGCTGAACTGTTAGATATGATCATTGACTGATAAATTACCATTCTTACCAATTAAAATCGCCTGTTTGAAGTAAAATTGGAGAAAATTTTATCTACCGCACAAAAAAATCAGAAATTATTGATTTCTTTCATTTTTGTAGCATCATTTAAAATTATAAAATCGTTACAAACCCGCTGACGAGCTTTATTTCCAATTCTAATTTATCATCATTAACCGATGTGCTTTTTTCAATAAAACTCCGGTTAATATCACTATTGGTAATAATAATCAAAGATTTAGCAATTGTTTTAAATAATTTCAGATTGATAATTACCCGTTGCGCATTTGGTTGCGCATTAATCTATGCCAAGTACCATTTATCACCGATTCAGCGAACCAGAACTATATATTTTCCAGGATAACCTGTCACAAATTTCAAATCATCCCCTGAAAAGACAGATTTTGCAAAAATACTTTAACATAAAACAGGTGTCAATCCATTCTATCAGACGTGGTAATAAAATGATTAACAGTTGATTGTAAAACTGAAGACGAGTCAAATTCAAACTCCTTACTTGTTGACGTTTTTTGTCAATAATTTCTTCAAAACAAACAAGGAAGAAATTTATATTTCCCAGCATATTTTGGGTAAATGATACCCAAAATCAAGCTTTCAAATTCTACATTTATTGGATTTTTTTTCCCCAGACAGAGCAGCCATTCTTATCCAGACCGGTAAAAAGGAATGTCTCCGTTTGATTTTCCCAATCGTGTCCGACGAAGACCAAGATATTTTTTAACTGTTCAGAATGCGTCTGCAGATCTAATCCATTTTTTTTAGTAAAAAACCATTTACCTTCTAAATCACCTTTAAACTGGTGATTTGCACAAAGTTCAATCTTCACACTTCGGTTCATTTCATTTTGATGAAGTCGGTTTTCGCCCCACAGGATTTGTCCGTATTCCAATTTTCGGTCAGAATTGGCATCTGCAATTCGAATCACTTCCCAAATTCCTTGTAAATTATGCTCAGAAATAGCTGTTTGTGCCGAAGCCGTGTACCGTTCGGGTGAAACTACCGGCCAACCATCATCAGTCCATTTAATTTCGCGAACATGTAAATCCATCAACTGATTGTCAGGGGCAAGCCTTCCTTGATGAGCCATAAAAAAAACGCCCTCTCCGTTGCAAAAAACCGAACAATGTCCGGTACCTGCCCATCCGGGATGATTCTCAAAACGATAGGAATGAGTAAGAATCGGGAAATGATTGATCGTATCAAGTAAATTATGTCCGAAAAAATCGAAAAAGGGTCCCTCTGGTTTATCAGCACGTCCCACACGAACATTATAAGTAGTCATCAATGGCCCGTACGACATGAAGAGGTAGTATTTTTTAAATTTAGGTTGATACACGATTTCAGCTGCTTCAATGTTATCCTTGCGCATATTTGCTCTTCGGGCAATATTGTGTCCCTGATCATTGGGGGTCATTGTAAATCCTGTTTCAGGATTAATTTCAACGACATAAAGACCTCCAAAATACGAGCCGTAATACATCCACATTTTTCCATTTTGAACATCAGTAACAAGAGTTGGATCAATGGCATTCATCAGATCTCCCTTTTTCGTTTTCACCACGCATCCTTTTTGTTTCCAAGGACCAAGAGGCGACGATGAAACTGCCATACCAATATATGAAGTTTGCAGTCCGAAGGCAGAAACACAGAAATACAACCTGAACGTGTGTTTAAATTGCAGAATATAAGGAGCCCAGATATTCGAAGCCCCTTTGTTATTTGAATGTTCAAGCACCCAGTTTCTGGCATCTTCTGGAATTTTATCAAATGCCCAACCCATAAATTTCCAATGAACCAAATCTTTCGATGTCCGCACCTGTATAAATCCGGTCTTAACGTCGGGGTTAACATCTCCAGTATGTTCAGAAGAGTAAATGGCATCGGTAGAATACATATAATACGTATCGCCAATTTTCAGGCAGGATGGATCATGAACATTGTAAGTGCCCCAGCTTTTATAGTTTTCGAGCCCAGAAATAGCACGGTAATCATCTATCCAAGGGTTAGCGGAATGAAACGGAAGCGTTTCCGAAACACAAAAAGCATTGAAAAATATTTCAAATATTAAAACAAGTCGAAGGGTTTTGGCTGCTAACATAACATTTTAAAATGGTAAAATTCAACTCTATCCCGTACTAAACTTCAGGCAAAACCAATCGGTTTCAATTTGTCAAATAAAATGGACATCATAAAATAGGCTATAACTATTTTAATTCAACGGTTACCAGAGATTTAGATGGAAGTTTTACGGTTAAAGTTTCGTTTTTGAATTTACAATCTTTGAAATTTTCCAATTGCACCTGATAAGGATTATCAAAAGTGTTGTAGGTATCAATTTCCTTTCCTGTAATAATTTGTCCGTCGGTAACTTTCGAAACTTTTGAGCCCCTCAACTCACAATTTATCTCAATGGCATTATGAGGATCAACATTTACAAAGGTAACATGGATTGCTCCGTTTTTGTCCATCGATGCTGTAGTTGAAACTGATTTTATACTTCTGCCTAAGCGTGTATAATCAGGACTATTAATGGTCATGGGCAACAAGGTTGCATCTTGATGCACCTTGTACATATCGAACACGTAGTAAGTGGGAGTTAGCAACATTTTATTGCCATCAGTAAGGATAATGGATTGCAATACATTCACCATCTGGGCAATATTAGCCATACGTACACGATCACAATGCTTGTGGAAAATATTTAAAATATCTCCAGCTAATAGTGCATCGCGCAACGAATTTTGTTGATAAAGAAAACCGGGATTTGTGCCGGGTTGTACATTATACCAGGCACCCCATTCGTCAACTACTAAACTTACCTTTTTTGTTGGATCATACATATCCATTACGGCTGAATGTTTGGCAATCAAATCATCCATACGTTGCCCATTCTCGAGCAATTTGTAATAATCGTCTTCGTTAAAACCGGTAGCATTTCCTTTGTTGGTCCAACTATCCGTGAAAGTATAATTATGCAGGGAAATACCCTGCATCATTCCATTCGGAATGTTTTTCATCAACACATCAGTCCAATGATAATCATTCGAATTGGCACCTCCGGCAATTTTATAAAGCCGGTTTTCTCCATAATTTTTAGTAAAAGTGGCATAACGACGATAGTTTTCCGCATAACCTTCGGGAGTCATATTTCCACCGCAGCCCCAGCTTTCATTTCCTACACCAAAGAAATGAACTTTCCAGGGCTTTTCTCTACCGTTTTGTTTACGAAGGGTAGCCATTGGACTTTCACCATCAGAAGTCATGTACTCAACCCATTTCGACATTTCTTCAACCGATCCGCTACCTAAATTTCCACAGATATAAGGCTCTGTACCTAGTTCTTCACATAAATTTAAGAATTCATTCGTGCCGAAGCTGTTATCTTCTACTACACCACCCCAAGTTGTATTGATCATTTTGGGCCGTTTTTCTTTGGGCCCGACACCATCCATCCAATGATATTCATCGGCAAAACAACCTCCAGGCCAACGTAAATTTGGAATTTTAATCTCTTTTAGTGCAGCGATTACATCGTTTCGAACACCATGCGTGTTCGGAATTGGAGAGCTTTCGCCTACCCACAAACCGCCATAAATACCATGTCCCAGATGTTCGGCAAACTGTCCATAGATATTTCGGTTTATAATGTACACTCCTTGATCGGCATTAATCACGGCTGTTGCTTTTGGGGTTTGAGCCATGGTCCCCGAAATAATAAATAACATGATCATTCCTAAGAAATTTTTCAAATTCTTACCCGATCGGATTATAAAAAGACTTGTATCGGAGCTGTTTTTTCCCCAGAATTGGAATTGATTTTTCATATAATATTATGATATTTAGTTGTTTACTAAATTATAGATAAGAGCTATTTTAAGCAAAACAAAAATAAAACAATTCTTGGTGTGTAAAGAGGATAAAAATACTTTTCGGGTGGACAAATGAAAAAGAACAATATCACAAATTTGCCGTTGACAAAGTAAGAATGCCTTGAAGTATCGCAAAGATTAAATTTTGATCAATGTTTTCTTAAATATTTCTAGCTCCCTGAAATAAATTAATGAATTGAATTATTATTAACACAAATATCTCCCCGAACAAAAGTCGAAGAGATATTTATGTTAAATGATTATCCGTTCTATTACCTATGTCAATATAAAAATGAATAAAAGGAACTTAGCCCCTAAAACCCCTCTTCACTTTTTTGGTTTGAACCAACAAACGAAGCAAAAAAGTTCAATAGACCTCACCCGACCTTCGGTACACCTCTCCAAATAAAGAGGGAACAGCGGAAAAAAGGGTTTGCCCGCTTTACTCAAAAATTGAGTCGTTTGTTGACTGAAAACTTATAAACTCTTCTCGTAGGAATACACCGAGATTTAAACAGAACAGTTTTCTACGCCTACTACTCTCCATTTTTCGGTTCACCAGACTAGGTCAGTCGTTTGCAAGTATTGTGAAAAACAAAGTAGGTATCAAAACGGATATTCATTTTTTATTATACTGGATGTCAAGAATTTAGAATAAAGATTTGCAGTTTATTGAGCTGATACATCCAATATCATAAAACTTCCGGCTTTAATAGTCGGTCTTGTTCTATGATTTTCGGCAGTAGCCTCGGGTGTGGGATTAAACTCGGCTGCAGGCAAATATAAATGGTGTGTGTTGCTGTTGACACCGATTGTGCGGGCACTCCGCTGGCTAACGGCATTTTCTAAAACCATGAACTTATTTTTATTCACTTCCTGTACTACGGTAATTGTTCCTTCGCCATTTGCACTGTAAACACGTTTCAAAATCGGATCAAAAGCAACTCCATCGCACCCGCCACCAATGGGTAAGGTGGCAAGCACTTTCCCGTTTTGAGCATCGCTAACCACCATCAATTTATTGCTGCAAACAGAAAACAATAGATGATTTTCATTATCCAAAGCCAGTCCGCTTGGTTCTTCGCCTGGTGCAATTGACCAACGTCGGATGACTTTCAAAGATTTTGAATCGATCACATTGATCATCCCCTTATTTTCAATATTTACATAGATATTTCCTTTAAAATCGGTTTGTGCGAATTCGGGTTTTCCATCCAGCGGTATTGTCGCCTTTACACGGTTTGTCTTGGCATCTATAACCGTGGAGTTACTTGTTCTTCCATTAAATGTAAAAACCTGTTTTGAATAAGGATCGTAGAGAATAGCATCCGGATTTTTGCCCGTAACCTGAATCTTTGCTAAGGTTTTAAAAGTATTTAGATCAAAAACAGTTACCGAAGAATCCCTGCCGTTACTTATAAATCCTTTGTGCAAATCGTTGGCTACAGCGATGCCGTGAACACCACTCAAGTCTGAAATTGTGGCAGCCACTTTTCCATCGTTAAGATCAACTATCTGAACAATATTTCCATGCGATACATACGCTTTATTTGTCGTATTATCTACAGTAATGTAATCCCAACCGCCATCGCCTTCTAAATGGAAACGATGAACCACTTTACAACCTCCTTTTTGCGTTTGAGCATGCAAAAGGGATACAGACAACATGAGAACGAAAAAATAAGTCAGTTTCTTCATGATAATTTGAATTTTAAAATATTTAAATAGACTATCCTATTGACAATTCGTTTAATCATTAGGATGAATTTATATATTGTTAATAAAAATCAGGTTTTCTTTAACGAAGCATTTTTTTGCTGTTTTAATATTGAAATGAATGGAGTATTTTGTTCACAATAATTTCACTATTGATACTGTATATAAATGGGTTGGGGTTTAAGTTTCATGAGATCAGCCGGAGTTAACATGACATGAGGAGGTTTTTTCAGGTCATTTTTATAAAATAATTTGAAACCTGTAAATTGTACCGGTTCTTTATAAATATAAAGTTTATAGGTACTTCGTTTCAACACAGGCTCGCCCCATCCATCCATGTTCATAACAATTTGAACTTCAGGATGCAACTTTATATTTTTATAGTTCCTAACCATTCCTTGTGTAAAACGGTGTACAATAAGGATTTTTGGAGGTAAGTTATAGTTTTTAACTAATTTAGCTAAATAATTGGAGCAAAAGTTAATGTCAGCTGCATCCATAGTACCAATTTTATGTCCAGGTATACTGCCGTCTTTCATTGAAAATTCAGGATCAATAGCTAAATGAACCTGAGGCATTTTTAAATACTTTTCCAAGAGCGGAACCTCATGTTGCACATTACTCTGAGCAACCTGAACATCTAAAAACACAATGGCATTTCCCATTTTAGCAATTACCAAAGCCGAATCAATTTGAACATTTGGCATCCGTTTGCAATATTTTCCATCTTTCATCGGGATTCCTTGTGAAACCGCTGCAATGTAATGAATGGCAGGTTGTACGGGAGTAGAAGGGTCGACTTTTTCCCAAGCTCTCACTTCTACATTCAGACGTCGCCACAATTCTTTCGGAGGATATTCACCCAAAATTCCCATTTTCTTAGAATAAAGATTGCCATAATAAGCCACAATCCTTTTGAAAGGCAGTATGGCTCCAACTAAAGGATACGATCTGAGATGATTAGGCCATAATCCGGTAGTATCACCGTTTGCAAGAGATTTCAACTTTTTCTGATAAGCCAACGTATCAGTTGTGATCATTTCCTTTTCCTTTTTTTGAAAAATTCCGCTTAGCCCTAATCTTTTCCCCTTTTCTTGATTGCAACCAGTGAAGATTAAAAGAAATACGAGTGAAATTGAAAGAATTTGAGCTTTTTTCATTTTGTCGATACGTTGATTGGTTAATTATGTTGATTGAATTATTGTTTCATCAGTTGATTTCGAAAATTTGATTGGATGGATCACAACAACTAAGTTCGTGGCTCTTCAAAAATTATTTTCCAAAACTCCTCTTCATCATTTTTAGCAATCCCTGAGGTGTGCATTCGGGAACAATGATCCTTCGGACAGTTTGTAAAGGCTCTAAAGAATCGCGTTTTGTAGAAAGAGAAAATGAGAGTTTAAAGTATTTACTTAGTTCAGCAGCCCCTCTGTGATCAAACACCCCATTGGGATAAGCCCAGTAATCAACCGACTTACCGATTATTTTTTCTAATTTTTTCTTAGGATCTGCCACTTGTTTTTTCCAATCAGCAGCCTCCTTATATTTTGTTACCATGGTGTGATCCCAGCTGTGCAACCCAATGGTATTTCCTTTATTTGCCAGTGCGGAAATTTGGGCAGTGGTCATATAATTTTTTTTGTTATAAGTGATGGTCATAATAAAAAACACAGCTTTAAACCCGTATTTTTCCATCACAGGAGCAGCTATCAGGGCATGTTCGGCACGTGAATCATCAAAACTGATAACAAAAGGCTTATCAGGCAATGCCTTGTTATATACTAAATAATTATATAATTGTGCAGGCGAAATTGAGTGATAACCACTATCAGACAATATTTTCATGTGTGCGGCAAAGGTAGTCGGACTTACTTTATACTCGCTTTTAGTCCCTTCAGAAATGCGGTGATAACAAAGAACCGGCACCTGTGGCTTTGCAAATATCTGCGCGTCAGTATTCATTTTATCTTTTGTATCCGGGGTTTCCATCTCGACAGCGGAATCTGAATTTCCATTGTGTAAAACAGGCTTTTTGCAACCCTCAACGACTAATCCAAGCAAAATTGCACTAAATAGAAAAATCTTATTTTTCATAACCATTCTGATTTTAAAATAAATTCGACTGTTACATTATTGTCCATATTTCTTGCATTAAATTTCTTATTTACCCAACATAGATTGATACATAAGCTCCTGAATTTTTGGTCGAATACTCATCCTTGCTAATTTATTAACAGCATCGTTGGGATATGTACGATTGCTAAGAAAAACATATACTAAGTTATTCACCGGATCCACCCAGCAACAAGTGCCTGTATAGCCGGTATGTCCATAAACAGCCTGTGGAGCTGATACACAACACGAATTCCATTTTGGATGAGCCGGATCAGGTTTATCAAAACCAAGTCCACGTCTTCCGCTTGCCGAAGTAGTAACAGTAAACAAGTTACAGGTTTCCTGGCTCAAATAGCGCTTCCCATCTAATTCCCCTTTATTGAGCAGCATCTGATACACAGTTGCCACATCTTTGGCAGATGCAAATAAGCCCGCATTTCCGGAAATTCCACCCAAAAAAGCGGCTGCAGGATCGTGCACGTACCCCTGAATTCTACCGTTACGAAGATAGTCTTTTTTGAGTGTTGGTGCAATATCATCAAGTTTATGCGATCGAAGTGGCAGAAAGGCTATGTGATTCAACTTCATTGGATTATAATAATACAAGTTTAAAAAAACATCTAAGGGCATGCAACTAATTTTTTCTACAATCTCTTTTAATAAAATAAAATTGACGCAACTGTATAGATAGGTTTTCATTCCAAGATGTGTGTGTGCAATCATCTCCATCGCTGCTTTATGGATTCGCTTATGCAGATAAAAACTGTCGCAAACTTGAATCGGATATTCATCTGAAGGAATTTTCGAAACCAAATTTTCATTGTATTTATACCTTTTACTGTGTAACTGGATAATATGCATTGGATCAGAAGAAAGAGCGGAAGAATTATCTTTTTTCTCGATTACCAAGCGGTGGAAAGGAAGTGTACCAGGTAAACCCGATTCGTGAAAAAGGAGTTCTGTGATCGTAATGTTTTCTTTATCTGTTCCTCGCAGGAAATCAAGATAATCGGAAGCTTTATCGGTAAGCTTGAGTTTCCCTTCGTCGTAAAGCTTCATGATAGCCAACAAAGTTCCGGTCGTTTTCGTGAGGGAAGCCAAATCATACATAGTATTGGGATTCACCTTTTGTGTGGTCTCATAGGTGTAAGTCCCGAAACACTTATCGTAAACGGGTATTCCATTTTTCAGTATATAGACTTGACAACCAGGGAAAGCCCTTTCATGAATACCATTATTTACAACTGAGTCAATACGGTCAAGGATTGAAGCGTCCATCCTTCCCTCTTCACTTTCGGGGTGATGTGTAGTGCCTGAAAAATGATTTCTTGCCTCCAGGTTGAATACTATTGAAAATAAAATAACGAATGCTAATGCTGTTTGTCTCATCATATCGAACATTTTACACTTATGTCGGTTCACATTCTGCAGATACTACACAACCAAAAGACCCGATAACCAAAATCAATCCGGGCAATTTCTCAATTATTTGCATATTAAAGCTAATGCAGTTGATTATTAGCTTCTGTATATTAGCACAAAAGTAAGAAAAAAAATTAAAACAACATCACGCAAAGGGGGATGCTTCAAGCAAATGAATTTGAATTATTTATAACCTAACCGAAGTTGGAGTTCTTTTGCTACAAAGATGAATTCATAGTTACTTCTATGATGATTCCCGGAATGTGCATTTTGATGAACAAGAAAAAAACATCTGCTTTCAGATTCTAAAATAAATATTTAAGGCTCATTTTATACAACATATCTTTAAAAAAGCAGCTAATCGTTTGATAATTTTTTTGCTCAAGTATATAGTAAAGAATATGAATTTTAATGCCTGTTTGTAGATGCAAATCAAAATTATATTTGTATTAATCTGAATATATGAGTATTACAATTAAATTAAATTCAAAATTCAGCTAACGTGTTCGCACACGTAATTTAAAAAAATTTCCTGCCTTCAAAATTAGTTGTATTTTTGTAACCAAGAATCTCCATTCTAGATTAAATTTTTATCTATTTCATTGAGGAATATTCTTGATTTTAGCCACTATTTTTAAAATCACAAATTGTTATGAAATATACGGATTTAGGAGTTGAATTCAAATATCTTATTGAAAATGAAAATGACAAAAAAATTGGACTTACAGTAAATATTGTAGGATTTCAATCTATTCAGCCCAACACTCCTTATCCATTAACTAATAATCCTCCCGGTTATTTTATTAATCCACTGGTAAGCATGATTTTACATGAATATCAATTTGTTTATATAACAAAAGGCAATGGCGTTCTCTCTTTCGAATCCGAAAAAGAAATTTCCATCTCGAAAGTTTACTTTTCGTTATTTTTCCGGGACAATGGCATACCTATCACCCACTCCTTGAAACAGGTTGGAATGAATATTATATTGGGTTTGAAGGTCATGTGTTCGAAAATATTATTGAAAAATCAGTTATTTCAAAAGACAATCAGGTTTTTGAGATTGGGTTTAACGAAGAATTAGTTAATTCATTTAGTCGTGCTTTTAAGTTGCCTAAGTTGATAAAATTGGTTCTCAACAATATCTGACAGGTATCGTTTTTCACATTTTGGGTTTGGTACTTTCAATATCTCAAAATAAAATATTCGAAACAAGTGATACCACGCAAAAAATTGAACTGGCCAAAATCATTATGAATGAGAATATTAATAAAAATATCGATCCGGAGGAATTAGCCAATAAACTTAACATCAGTTATTCTTGGTTCAGAAAGTTTTTAAAGAGTATACAGGCTATTCACCCGCCAAATATTTCCAGGAACTGAAACTCCGAAAAGTTAAACATCTATTAATCGGCACATTTCATTCAATTAAAGTTATTTCATATATGTTAGATTATAATTCAGCTGAACATTTCTATGCGTTATTCAAAAAGTTAACTGGCTATACCCCCATTGAATACCGATCTTATGCCAGCGAGAATCTCTTAACGGAAGACTCTGAATTAAATCCCTTAATTTATCCCTAATAATTTGAACGTCGAAACGATGAAAAAATATTTGTTGAATTTTACCATCTTTTTTTGCTTTTGGAATATGCTGAATGCTCAGCAACTTCCAACCAAACAAAAAGTGATAGACAATATGAAGTTGGCAAACACCTACTTCATTTCGAAATGGCCCGATCCTACCAAAGCCATTGTAACAAATAAAACACGTCCCAGTAATTTGTGGACACGTGGCACGTATTACGAAGGATTAATGCAGCTATATTACCTTACACAGGATTCCAATTTACTAAAATATGCTGTGGACTGGGGAACTTTTCATCAGTGGCAACCAACCTATACAGGAACAGCAATAACACGAATCGCAGATAATCAATGCTGTGGACAAACCTATTTGGAGTTATTCCAACTCGATCCGAAACCCGAAAAAATTACCATCATGCAAAAGAGCATTGATTCAATGGTAAATTCTACCAAAATAAACGACTGGTGGTGGATTGATGCTTTGCAAATGGCAATGCCTGTCTTTGCAAAGTTCGGTATAATTTTAAATGACAATAGGTATTACGAAAAAATGTACGATTTATTCTCCTATACCAAAAGACTTGTAAAAGGAGTTGGTTTATATAATTTGGCAGATTCGCTGTGGTATCGAGACAGTGTATATTTGCCCCCAAAATCAAGTTCCAACGGATTGCCTGTGTACTGGTCTCGCGGAAACGGATGGGTTTTTGCAGCACTTACACGCACTCTTGATGTAATGCCGTTATCAGCTCCACACCGCGAAGAATATGAGCTTACTTTCAAGCAAATGGCTGGAAAGCTAATCAGAATTCAACGTAACGATGGTTTTTGGAATTGCAATCTTGGCGATCCAACCGATTTCGGAGGAAAAGAAACGTCAGGAACCGTATTTTTCACCTATGGCCTGGCATGGGGAATTAATCATAACTTACTTGATTCTACAAACTATTATCCTCACGTAGCGAAAGCATGGAATGGATTAGTAAACGATGCGCTTCATCCAGATGGAAGTTTGGGTTATATGCAATCATCAGGCAGTAAACCGGCAGATGGTCAGCCTCTCTCCTATTCAAAAATGCCTGACTTCGAAGATTTCGGATTAGGGGGTTTTTTATTAGCCGGCAGTGAAGTATATCGACTTGCAAAAAATTATTCTTCTTTGACTGGTATTAATTATCCAAGTTCAAATAAGATTGAATTGTCGGTTTATCCGAATCCCTTTTCAAAATCTACTCGAATTTCGTTTACACCTACTTATAAAAATACGAATATTTTTATAATAAATGCAAAAGGACAAGCTGTGTATCATTCAACAACAGAAAATGATCATGCTTCTACTGTCATCTGGGATGGAAAAACCTCTGATGGTAAACCCTTATCGAATGGCGTTTACATTATCTATGTAGAAAGTGGTAAACAAAAACAAGTAAAGAAGATTATTTTAGAAAGATAATACAATCAAAGTCGATGCTCTTTTTTTGATTTGCTCCCAAACGCAAAAACAGCTACCTTTGCATTAAAATCATCACTAATATTTAATGATTAAACTTATTATATTTGATCTTGATGGGACACTTCTAAATACCATTGAAGATCTAGCAAATAGCGTAAATTATGCGCTCGAACAACATCATTATCCAACTCATCCGGTGGAAGCCTTTAACTTTTTTGTAGGCAATGGTGTGAATAAAATGCTTGAACGAGCATTACCTGAATCACAACGAAATTCAGACAATGTCAGCATGTTAAAGGTTGATTTTATTCATTACTATTTTGCTCATTCCGAAGAGTTTACTAAACCATATCCCGGTATTCCCGAACTTTTAAATAAACTCTACAATGAAGGGTTTAAACTTGGCGTGGCATCCAACAAAGTACATCAAGCCACCGAAGAGCTTATCAAACGATTTTTCCCAAAAATAGAATTTTCAGCCGTGCTAGGTCAGCGTGATGGATATCCAATAAAACCAGATGGTGGAATTTTAAATGAAATTATTTCTTTAGCCAATGTATTAAAAGACGAAGTTATGTTTGTAGGCGATTCGGGAGTGGATGTAGCAACGGCTTTCAACGCAAAAGTGCAGTTTACAGGCGTTCTGTGGGGCTTTCGTCCGCAGGAGGAATTAGCAAAGATAGGAGCATCGCAGTTTGCCCGTACACCCGAAGAATTGGATCAGATTTTACATTCATAAAAAAACTCCCCATGATGAGGAGCTTTAAATAAGTAAAATTTCAGATTATTTTCTTTTGGTTTTATCAAAACAACGATCGAAATATAGCATTTGATATTGTATGGAATTTGCCCAATAATCCCATGTATGCGATCCAGGGCGCTCAATATAATCATGATCGATATTCAATGCCAACAGCCGGCGATGTAATGCACCGTTAATTTGATAAAAAAAATCGGAAACACCACAGTCGATAATTAAATCTAACTCTTTATTTTTCAAATTATTAATCATATTTATTATGGATCGGTTGTCCCATTCTGCCTGATGCGTGTCAATCTCTCCAATTCGTTTAGCAATATCGAAACTTTTGGGTGAATATCTCAAATCGACTCCACCACTCATACTACCTGCATGGGCAAATAAATTTGAATTGCGAATGGCAATGTATAACGCTCCGAAACCGCCCATACTAAGTCCGGTTATTGCGCGTTCTTTCCTATCCGGTAGGGTCGAATAATGACCATCGATAAAAGGTAACAGCTCTTTCGTAATATAGGTTTCGTACTTATAAGTAGAATCAATGGGACTATCCATGTACCAACTGCTGTAACCGCCATCAGGACATACAAGAATCATTTGATATTCGGAGGCAAGGGTTTTAATAGATGGAACGGTTTTTACCCATTTTGCATAATTATCGCTATAACCATGTAAAAGATACAAAACAGGATAATGCCTTCTTTCCGAATAATTTTCAGGCACAATTACCACGTTTTTAATCTCTTTCCTCATTTTAGGAGAATAAACAGAAATAGTATCAACCTGATTTCTTGCAGAAATAGAAAAAGAAAAAATAAAGAATAGCAGGAACAAAATTAACTTTTTCATTGGAATTCAATTTGAATAATAAGTTGGAATCAACAAAGATAATGAATCTCTTCTTTTTGTCAACAAAAATTGGAACTCCAGTTTACATTTATTGTTGTAAAAACTTTAGAATTCCACTATCTTTGCATAAAATATGGATTAACCGGCAATTTCCAAATATTAATAACCAAATAATACATTTTTTATGCTTAATACAAATCAGTATTTTGATGGAAAAGTAGTTTCTATCGGAATGGAATCAAATGAAGGAACTGCTACAGTGGGCGTTATGGAGGCAGGAGAATACGAATTCGGCACGTCTACCATCGAAATTATGACCGTAATTTCGGGAGAACTTACCATACAGCAGCCCGGAGAAACTGAATGGAAAACCTACAAAAAATTCGAAAGTTTCGTGGTAAGCAAAGATGTAAAATTCAAAGTGAAATGTTCAGAAGATACTCCATATCTGTGTTTGTATAAATAACCTACTTATAATATTTTACTCTTCCTCCGCAAACCCAGGTTTTTTGGAAATAGCTCTCGTCAAGGCTGCTAATCATCACGCCTTTTGAGAGTGAGGTGTGTATAAATTTGCCATCACGGAGGTAAATCCCCACATGGTTGATAATGAGCCTGTGCATACCTGTGGTATTAAAGAAAACCAAATCACCTGCCCGAAGTCGAGCTCTGCCAATTTTTTCGCAATTCCGCTTTAATATGGCTTCTGAATTGCGTTCAATCGTTTTTCCGTACACATTTTTATACATCACATAAACAAGGCCGGAACAATCAATTCCGTTGCGGGATAATCCACCTTCAACGTGAGGCGTATGTAACCACGAAGCAGCCTCTTTATACAGCGCAAAATTATCGGTGCGGTTTTCCTCCATTCCCAATAATCCATACACTTCACGGTGCTCTTTCTTTTCAAGTCGGCGGGCTGTGCTGCACCCAATTAACACAAGAGCCGACAGACTTATCATCAGAAAACGGGTCGTTCGTATTTTCCGATAGTAGGACAGGCTTTGATGGAGGTGATTCACAGTATAAATATTTGGACAAATATAACACAAATATCGCGTACTAAATTTCAGAGAATCCCCGGAAAAAGAGCTTTTCGTTCAGAAGGATAATTACTGAAATGACTTTTATACCACTTGTGATGCGACATGGCACGGGGAACGAGATTGGCAAACGTCCAGATAAGAAATCCAAAAGCCGGAAGATTCATACAAAGAATGGCAAAACCCGTCCATTCCACTATTTCGCCCAACAAGTTCGGACAGCTGATGTACCGGAACAACCCACCGACAGGAATCACATAACCGGTTTCATTCGTTTTTCGAAGATGAATCAGGCGATTATCGTATTTCCAATTGATATAAACACCGGCGATAAACAGAATAGTACCGACTATAAAATGAAACTGCATCAGCGTTTCAACATTGTAGTTGGCAATATTTCCAAAATAATAGCCAATCAGAAAACCGTTCATCAGGTTAAACCCAACCGCCATCAGCATAACCACCAACGGCATTGTTTTCCCCCGTGTGTGAAGCCGAAACGGAAAAATCAGCGCACGATTGACATAATGAAAAATATAGAAGATAACCGGAAAAACTACCAGATAATCCTGAAAAGTGTGATTCGCAATTAAAAAATAACCGATTACCATCATGCCCGGCATTTCCATAAAAAACCAACCCAACCGGTTGCTCACCTGAACTCCCCACTTGTTGGAAGTATGCCGACCAAAAGGAGCCGTAATTCTAAGCAAAACAATAAAAACGAGTACCGCCAACCCTATCCACGCGTAATTAATGATTTTATAGGTTTCGTAAGTCATGCAGGATGAGGATTATCAGGTATTGGATTTAAACTGTATATTTTTTAATAAGGCAAAAATACTCTTTTTTAGGATAAATCGATGCATGAATTAAAATATTGCATCGGAATAAGGAGCAAGTGTCGGGATGACAGAATTCCAATTCTGTCTCTTTTTCTTTTTTCGCAGGACAATAAATTACCAACCTCTTGAAATACTGCTCTTTTGGAGCATGTGAATAAATTCACACGCTCGCCATATCGGTCGTGGCGATGCCACTTGTTGAAAATTGCCAGTCGCATCGCGACGAACGATTTCAGTTGCGTTGTGGTTTTAACCCTATGCAATCTTTTCCGATGCAATCCCGGTTTGGCGCGGCCTCCACACTACGTCAGGTTAGAACCAAGGCTTTGCCATTTTTATTGAAATATCGTACTAAAAGCCAAAGCTTTTATTTTATCTCGCCATAGTATGGAGACTACGGCGAACTGACAAGCATAATGAAACTAAACATTCACCTCTATAATCTTACTTGTATCAATTCCCAATATATCTACTACTTTTACCATCACTTTATACTTTCCTGATTTTTCATATTCATGACTGATACTTGTAAATTCGAGTGTCGGGTTTTTCTTGGTGCGGAAACTTTGCCATTCGTTTTCAAAAACGTAATTACCTGTCCATTTTTCTTCTGTTTCCCCTGTTTCGTTTTTCACTTTTATGACTTCGGGTTTGCTCAGATAATCGAAATCAATTGCCCAATAATCAATCCAGTCATACCAGTTTTCGGTAAGTAAGGTACGCGTAATAATACCATTTTTATCTTTCTCTACTTTGATAATCTGCCCATCTTCAATCACTACTTTACTTCCGGCACGCATGGATTGTTGTAAATCCTCAATATCGTCCTGCGTATAATGCGTTACAAAATCGGTTAGTTCAATGCTGATAGTTTTCCCCTTTATTCTCTCTTTGGTATTGAGGTAGGCTACATCAAAGAACTTCGCCTGACCTTTTTCTACTGCGCGTTTATCAAATACATCTTTGGGGATATATTTGAGCGTTATAGATACACCTTTTTCTTTTAATTCCTGAATAAACTGTGGTGTTAAGCCCATTTCAAACTCAAAGCCCAACACGTCTACCTGAGTATATAAATTTCGGGAACATTCGTCAAAAATATTTAACAATCGGCTTTGTGTAACGGGAACATCCAACGGACCTACATGTACAAATCGACCGGCTTTGATTCCGTGTAGGGTGTTTTGACCATCAATCCGTTTGGCTTTGTAGGCTTCGAGAATTAGATTTATATACAATCCCTCCTTTTGTTTTAATTCACCATTGGTTAGGTCGTCCATAAAAAACTGCCGTTCGTATTTGCCAAGGTTCAATACTTCGAAAGCCCGAAAATCCTTACCAGTTGCCTGTAATTCACGTTGTACACCAATCAATCGCTTGCGCTGAGTGTGTATGGCAAAACGCCCTAAGTCGGTACTAATCCATTTACGTCCTAACTTCTCAGCAACCGCTGCTGTAGTACCACTACCCCCAAAGAAATCGGCTATTAAATCGCCTTCATTGCTGCTGGCTTTAATTATGCGTTCTATAAGGGCTTCGGGTTTTTGGGTAGGATATGCTATTTGTCTTCTTTCATCAGACATTGAATTTAAAGTTCTCAAAAAATCTCCTTTATAAAAAGTCCAAACATCATCTTCAATCTGACCTTCATCTGCATAAACAACTTTTCCGGTATCACCTCT
The DNA here is from genome assembly GCA_021779195.1 of Bacteroidota bacterium. Taxonomy (GTDB): domain Bacteria; phylum Bacteroidota; class Bacteroidia; order Bacteroidales; family Paludibacteraceae; genus Paludibacter. Next base: position 213,267 of record JAJYBB010000003.1, read on the forward strand.
AACCATATACTGTCTACCATTTGAATCAACTTGATCATATCGTTCTAAATTCTTTGGAGGAATAATAATTGGATTAAACAGAATATTGTTTGACTTCACGTATCTAAGAATATTATCATGTTTTCTTTTAAAATCAGTTTTGGGAGCTGTACCAATATCATAATGCCATATAATTTCATTTCGAAAGTTTTCATCTCCAAAAATATCATTCAATAACATTCTTATATATGATGCAACCCTCCAATCTATATGAACATAAATACTTCCATCTTCCGCCAATAAACTGTGCATCAACTTCAACCGTTCATACATCATGGATAAATAACTGGATATGCCTTTGCCCCAGGTATCACGATACGCAATTTCTTCAATAATCGACTGCCTTTTTTCAGCCATTTCGTCACCAATTTGAATTTCAAATCCAAAATCAGCTCCCACAGCAAAAGGTGGATCAATGTATATCAGTTTCAGACCTCCGGCAGCTTCAATTTCCTGTCGCATAGGTCCGTTGGCAAGCGACGAAAGAATGAGTTTATTATCGCCCCAAATCAGTTTGTTCGTCCAACCTTTGAGTTGTCTGCCACGCAAATCGGTTTCGAACATTGAAGTTTGTTGTTGTGCCGCTTCTTTGCGTGGTTCGTCAATATGCTCAATACTATGGAATGGAAGTGCGATGTTTGTTACATCTTCTTTTCGTCCGTTCCAGAATAAGAAAACATCTTCTTCGTCGGCAAACAGTTTGTAGATAAATTCTTTCGGTAGTTTCTCACCTGCTTTTATCAGGCCGATAAGTTGGGATTTTTCTTGTTCGGTCATTATTGTATTTGATATTTTAAAAATGTTTGTATTTCAATTGCCTCCTGCTATTTATCAATTGCCTCCTGCTAAAGCAGGAGGATGAAAATAAATTGTTCCATTTTATTGGCTTTAGCCAAATTTTTATTTTTCTGTTTGGCTAAAGCCCTGATTCTCTTTTTTTAATATGAATGGGCTAAAGCCCAATTCAATTGAACCAGGTATCTATTTCAATTCAAAAATTCCACATAAATCTTTGAATGATTTTATATCATTTTTTACCATCTCCCATCTTTCCTGCATCACATAAACAGGTTTGTAGCTGTATTTCTTTTGAGTTGCATTTATATCGGCGCACCAGGTTTGTAATCGCTTGATTTTGCGCACATCGTCTAAATCCTGTCGTCCTTTGGTTTCCAGAATGTAGAAGCTATTTTCGCCGGTTTTTACGAAAAAGTCAGGATAATACTCCCTTATGTTGCCATCTTCTGCCTGATATTCTATTTTGAAATTCACGCCTCCATCGCCCATTGTATTTTTGGCATACGAAATCACATCGTCAAAACGACTTTCCATGTAAGAAGCTAATTCCAATTCAAACGAATTGTCGCCAATGATTTTAGTAAATACTGATTTCTTGGGAATTATAAAAGCTTGATTTTCTGCTACTTTTGGTTTGGTTTGCTTCAACGATATGTAGTTTTTCACCTCAACAGAACCCTTATCCATTACGGTCAAGTCGTCTATTGCTTTCTTAAATGACGTTTTCAGAATTTCTTTGGGGTTCAACTCCGACAAATTCCGCATGGTTTGCGGGTCGGACAATGAAACTTCCATGGCAGTAATTCCATCTTTACTGAAAAGGAAGTATTTGATAAAACTTTCTACTTTTGGGTAGAGAATATTGAAACCGCTTACCAACCGGCTTTCTTTGAGAATGGCTGAGGTAAAAAAACCAATTACATGACGGAAATCGGGTTTCGTGTCTTTGAAAATGGTTTTATGCGAAAAATCACCATCAATATCATTGAAAATAATTTCTTTTAATTCATTCGAGTTGAAAGTTTTGAATGATACTTTCTTGTTTTTCAGATTACCGGCATCAATCAGTTCCAGATTTTTGAATTCACGGTATATTCGTGGGCTTAACTGAGGTATAGGAATATCAAGCGCATCCAAATCTTTGTTCGGGTTTTCTTTATCCACTTCCACGAACAAGGGCGATTTTGTCTTTGTACCCTTACCCATTGGGCTGTATTGAAATTCCACGCCATCGGTTTTTAATCCTTCCACGAATTCGAGAAATGCAGTAGTACCTACTACGACCAGATTTTCGGGAGTTTCAAGTGAATACATTTTCCGCAATCCTCTACCAATAGTCTGTTCGGGTAAAATTTTAGAATCAGCCCCAAATGGGCGAAGCCCAACAATAGTGGTAACATTGCGCACATCCCAGCCTTCACGAAGCATTAATACCGATACTACCGCTCTGTATTTTGAATGTGCTTTGTCAATATCATCAGCCGCTTTCCGCAATTGCTCCAACTCTTCTTTATCTTTTTTACCTGAATTAGTTTCCTTTATCTCGCCCGAATTGTTGGTATGAATGGTTAGAACTGCATTTTTCATCAGTGGATAATTCATTTCCAAAAAAGCGGCAGCCTGATCGGCTTCTTTGGTGCTCATGGTCATTATGAAAAGGATAGGCGTTTTGTGGTTCTTCATTTCCTCGTATTGCTGCTCCCATTCCAGATAACCTAATTCCATAAAATCGCGATACCGCTCTACAAAATCGCTGCTCTCTTTTTCTTTTAGTTTTTGTCGTGATGCTTCATCGGGCAAAACAGGCGACTTGACCACATTTTGTTTAATTGCTTCTACCAGCGGATAATCGCAGATAGTTTGTACGAAAATGGCACCGTTGTTATGTTTTGGTGTGGCTGTGAAGTCGGTTTGCAAACTGATACCCTGACTGTTTTTCAACTTCAGTTTATTGCTGATATCCTCAATGCTTTGAAACCATGCCAGCGATTTATCATGAATGTGGTGCGCTTCATCATTCAGTATCACCAAATTTTTCAGCTTATCACTTCTCAAAATTTTGCCTAAGTCCAGGCCTTTCGAAGTGTCGGCATCAGGTTTTGGTTTTACCCCCAGAAAAGTGGTCTCAAAGCTTTCTTCAGGGTCTTCGTTGAAAAAAACACGGTGGATATTGGTCAGGAAAATATTGCCTGATTCGGTGATTGGTTTTAATTCATCCTGAATGTGTAAGGTGAGTTGAAAATCATTCTTCCAGTCTTTGTCATCGTAGCCATTTTCAGGAATAAATGGTTCTTCAAAAAACATTTTCAGTCCACTAAAATCTTTCAATATCCTGTTTAATACAATGATATTGGGTACAATCACCAGAAAGTTTTTTGATAACGGACTGTTTTCTTCGTATAATTTATGAAAGTATGACCAAACCAGCGTCAATGCCAGTACTTTGGTTTTACCTGCACCGGTAGCCATTTTCACCACATAGCGCGTCCATGTTTCGTCAAACATTCCAGTACTAACACGTCCCGATGAATCAAATTTCATTAGTTCGTATTTGTCCTTTGCTTTTACAACTTCGTACAGGTAAATGATTGATTCAATAGCTTCGCGTTGAGAAAAGAAAAAACTGAAAGGTGTTTGTCCAATAAGATGTTCCTGATTAAACCAAAAATTCAACAGTGATTTTGATGTTTCAGAAGCACCCTGATAATTATCTTCGCGCCATTGTGCAACTGCTTTACGGATTTTATATACTAGGGGTGGCAACAGCATTTCATACTTATTCTGAAACGCATCTAACTGGTTTTGAGTCGGAGCCCACCGCTCGTTGGGAGGAAGAATTTTAAACGGACTGGAAGTGGTAAAAGATTGGTTATTCATGGTTTCAGCTTACGTCTCCACTATTATCCCGATAAGTTTACCCACAAAAAAAGCGTGGACTAAATCCTTATCCACGCTCGAGGCCCTAGGAAGCCTACAAAGAAGAATAAGTCAAAAGCCCACGCCGGTTGGCATGAGCATTTTGCTTATTGACTCTTCTTTGTTTCGCTTATTGAAATTTCCTAGGTTTCGAGCGTGCGAACAATAGCAGAATGCTATTTAATTAATATTTTGAAAATTGTTTTATTCGATAATTCTTTTTTTTAGAGTTTTATACGTTCACTATATTGTAAAATCTGATTTACAATGGGTACATTTCTATTAAATTCATCTTTGCTGAAAGCGTGTGGTTCTATCAATGTTTCTTCGCCTTTACGAATAACCATCAGTTTTACATCCGTTTCGAAAGTATGGCATTCATTATCATTTAACACGATGGCAATATCAATATCACTGTTATCGTGTTGACTTCCTCTGGCATACGATCCAAACAACCATGCTTCAGTAAAATCCAATTTAGCCTTTCTTACCCGCTTTAAGTACTCACGGCTTATTTTTAAAGCATCTCTTTTATCCATAGCCTGCAGTTTTTAATTTTTTCAATCCATTCAAAAGTAAAATCATCAGTACAAAGTAAATAAAAACTTTGTTTATAATCATCATATCGGGCATTGATATTAAAACGGGAAATACTTTCGAAGATGATTTGTTGTGGCATATCAAGTTCTATGTCAGCTTTTTCACAAATCCGTCGCAAATCATAAATTAATGGTGGATAATCTCCTTTTTATTTGACATATAAAGCTTTAAGGAGTTTCTCGATCACTAAATGCCCCATAAATAACGACCAACTATTATTGTTGGTTGTGTATAAATCCATCATCGTTTTGAAATCCTTCTCAGCACTTTCAATCCAATAATTTATTATTCGTTCTTTGTCAAATGAGCCTTCCATAAAATAACAGATTAACTTATTTTTTTATTAATCCTTTCCATAATCGGCGGTTGGTTCGCTGGCAATCTGGCTCTCCATTGCTACACTGTTTTTGTACAGTATTTCCGGGTCTAAATCCGCTTCATTATCCCACTCTATGGTGTCAAAACTAACCCTGACGGTATTGAAAAGAGATATATCTTTCAATTCCGTGAAAATCCCTGTTTCTAAGTATGGGGTCATATCAAACTGCCTCCTTTCTCCATTTGCAAAGGTAAGCATTAACTGGTAGTTTGGCAGAGGTTGCACATTTTTTACGGCTAAATACATTGATTGCATTTTAATGATTCTATTGTAAATGGTTTTTCTCCATTCTGACAAAGTTTCCAATTGGCGATCAACTCATCTTTATGGATTTCCATCGGATTATAATCCCGAAAAACATGGATATAGTTGGCATATTTTTTTTATAGTACTGCGAACAACAGCAAAATGCTATTTTAGTGTGTTGAAAATTATTTTATTCGATAGATTATTTATTTATTTAAAAAATGCTTGTTTTTTATTTTTCCTTTCCATAATCCGCCTTTGGTTCGCTGGCAATAAGATGTTGGGTTGTAACTGACAGTTCAATGCCTTTCGTTTTAATCTGCTCTATTAAAGGCGAATTGTCGTTGCTGATGAATTTGTTTTTCCCAATTAAAAATGGTTCAATTTTAGTACTTACCAATCGGGTGAGCTTCCATATTTTCCCCACAGCCTCATCGTCCTGTTCATCATATTTTTCGGATACAATCAATACATCTATATCGCTTGCATCGGTTGCGGTATTGGTGCTGTAACTACCAAATAAAAACGCTTTGTAAACCCCTATTCCATTGCTATTTAATATCAAAATGTATTTCTTTAACAGCTCAATTACTTCTGCTTTAGCCATACTAGTAGGTTTTCAGTTTTGCTTAAATAATTGTTTACTTTCTCTTCGTCGGGAATTGTCGGTTGATAATCAGGATAACGTCCCTGAAGCTGATATTTCATAAGTATTCCAAGAAATAGCTCATCTTTTTCATCAAAAGTGATTCCGGCAATTTCTGACAGATACAAAAGATCATGTGAGCGCGATGCAATTTCAGAAGTTTGTTTAACAACTATCGCTTTGATTGCCTTCTCAATATCTAAAAAACAAACCTTGCAGATATCGCTTGTTGTTAATCAGAACTTTTGCTGACTCAAGATCATCAAATGCACTGTTAAACCATTAATCAACTTGTTTTTCAATATTTATCATTTTGTATGATAGAGTTTATATAGGGTCTGCTGAAAAACAGCAAATAGATTGTTAGTCAATATTATATCCTTATTTTTGTGCAACTAACTGCAAGGAAAAATGACATCACCCCGTAAAAAGCGTGCACAAGTGCCGGAATATGTAAGTCCCAACCAATTGACTTTGGCTGGATTTGAACATCCATTTGATCAAAAACTGAGTACAACAAACCGTTGGGTTGTGTTAGCTCATCTTATCCCATGGGATGAAATTTGCAATATGTACTTCAAGTTTGTTCCAAAAGGACAAACCGGCCGTCCTGCTTTAAATCCACGCATTGTGATTGGTTCACTGATTATAAAACATATGTGCAACTTGGATGACCGCGAAACAGTTGATCAAATATCAGAAAATATTTACATGCAATACTTTCTGGGTTATCCAAGTTTTACGAACGAAAAACCCTTCGATGCCTCTCTTTTTGTTGAGTTTCGCAAGCGTCTTGGATTAGAAAATCTCAATGCGATCAACGAAAAGATAGTTGCAATTAAAACAAAAATTGAAAGTACAGCTACGACCAACAAACCGATATTATCTTCAAATCAGGATGATGATGAATCCGACAATGAACAAGATTCAACGAGTGAACCTGAGCACAAAGGTCGTGTAATTTACGATGCTACGGCTTGTCCACAGGACATTGCCTATCCAACAGACTTAAACCTACTGAACGATGCCCGAGAGAAACTAGAAGAACTGATTGACTACGTTTACACCAAAGAGTTACATGAACTCAAACCAAGGACTTATCGCCAAATTGCCCGTAAGAAATATCTTCAAACCGCTCAAAAGAAGAACAAGAGTCGTAAAGTTATCCGTAAAGCTAACCGCTGTCAACTAAACTTTGTAAAGCGAGATATCGCCATTATTAATGACCTGTTGGATGTTTATCAAACCAACAATCTGAAATTCCCATTAAATCCAAGTCAGTATAAATATCTTTTGGTGGTACAAACGCTCTACGACCAACAAAAACAAATGTACGATACCAAAACTCATAGTATTGAACACCGTATTGTAAGCATTCATCAGCCACATGTAAGGCCTATCGTAAGAGGTAAAGCACAGGCAAAAGTCGAATTTGGTGCCAAAATACACGTTTCAATCATTGACGGAATCTCATTTTTAGACGAACTTTCGTGGGATGCCTTTAATGAAGGAAACCACATGATGCATTACGTTAATCAGTTCAAGAAACGCTTCGGTTGTTATCCTCGCGAGGTGCTTGCCGATCAAATATACTGTACCCGAGCCAACCGGGCTGCGCTAAAAGAATTAGGAATAAAACTTTTAGCCAAACCACTTGGCAGACCCTCGGCAATGTCAATTCATGTAAGTCCAGGAGAGCGAAACCCAATAGAAGGCAAGTTCGGTCAAGCCAAAACCGGATACGGTTTGAATCGTATCAAAGCAAGACTTCAAGGAACAAGCGAAAGTTGGATTGCCACCATTGTATTGGTGTTGAACTTAGTCAAATTGGCGGGAGTAGCACTCCTGTACCCAATAATCAACTTTTATCAGAGTTTTTCAGCACGCTTGCTGAAAATACTTTTTCAAGATCATTCTATATTTTCAAAACAAATATCCTTGAGTAATCAAACAGACGATTCTCGTCTAATTTTATATTTAAACATCGTCTGAGTTTTTCAGCAGACCCTA
>JAJYBB010000039.1 GCA_021779195.1 Bacteroidota bacterium
TTCGAATGGAAATCCGGTTTATGATTCAACTATACCGGTTATGTTCGATATCAAAGGAAATGGAAAATTAATCGGACAAAATCCAATAAAAGCCGAAGCAGGCATTGCTACGATATTGTTACAAGCAGGCACAAGTACAGATAAAATATTAATTGACGCTAAAAGTGCTGGACTCCAATCAGGCAAAATACAAATTACATCTGAATAGATTTTAAGAAATAATAAATATATTTCGTTTAAAATAAACTATTTAGACTTTAATAGATCTTCTAATTTGAATAATTCATCCCGAAGCTGAGCCGCTTCGAGAAATTCTAATTTTTTCGATGCATCATGCATGGCTTTTCGGGTTCTGGCAATTGCTTTTTCCAAAGCCGTTTGCGACATGTATTGAACTACAGGATCGGCTGCAATTGAATTATTCAATTCAGGCTCAATGTATGCATTTGATTCAATTTTATTAAATGAGTTTCGTTCACCCTTGATAATAGCAGCCGGAGTAATTCCATGTGCCTCATTGTAAGCCAATTGTTTTTCTCTACGACGGGTTGTTTCCGAAATAGTTTTAGCCATACTTTCGGTCATTTTATCGGCATACATGATGACTCGTCCGTTCAAATTTCGGGCAGCCCTTCCAGCAGTTTGAGTGAGCGAACGGTGTGATCGAAGAAATCCTTCTTTATCTGCATCGAGGATTGCCACCAACGAAACTTCTGGTAAATCGAGCCCTTCACGTAACAAATTCACGCCAACCAACACGTCATAAACTCCACTCCTTAAATCTTCCAGAATTTTTACACGATCCAACGTATCTACGTCCGAATGAATGTAATTGCACCGAACATCCATTTTACTTAAATAGTCCGTCAATTCTTCAGCCATTCGCTTGGTTAAAGTGGTTACAAGCGTCCTTTCATTTCGTTCAGTTCGAAGTGTAATTTCTTCCAACAAATCATCAATCTGATTCAGGCTTGGACGCACATCAATAATCGGATCAAGTAAACCTGTGGGACGAATTAACTGATCAACAACAACTCCCTCACTTTTCATCAATTCAAAATCAGCTGGAGTTGCGCTTACAAATATAGTCTGAGGATTCAGTGATTCAAATTCTTCGAATTTCAAGGGACGATTATCCTTGGCTGCCGGCAATCGGAAACCATATTCCACTAAATTTTCCTTGCGGGCAGCATCACCACCAAACATTGCCCTAATTTGAGGGATGGTAACATGGCTTTCATCGATTATCATTAAATAATCTTTTGGAAAAAAATCGAGCAAACAAAACGGGCGACTCCCAGGCGATCGTCCATCAAAATAACGTGAGTAATTTTCAATACCCGAACAATATCCCAATTCTTTAATCATTTCCAAATCGTAATTTACCCGCTCGTAAATTCGTTTTGCCTCTAATCCCTTCCCTTGCGAGCGAAAAAAATCAACTTGTTTTGCCAAATCAATCTCTATTTGCTGCAAAGCACCGTCAATCCGTTCTTTAGTGGTTACAAATATGCTTGCTGGATAAATTTTATAAACGTCGAAAGTATCAATCACTAAAAAATTAACCGGATCGAGCGTTTGAATGTCTTCAATCTCATCTCCCCAGAAAATAACCCGCAAAATTACATCAGAGTATGCCAGAAAAATATCTACTGTATCGCCTTTCACTCTAAAATTTCCACGATTCAATTCTATTTCGTTTCGCGTATACAAACTATCGACTAACTTTCTTAAAAATAAATTTCGAACGAAAGTTTTACCACTGTGAATTTCAATCATATTACTGCTAAAATCCTCAGGATTTCCAATACCGTAAAGGCATGATACCGATGAAACTACCAAAACATCACGTCTGCCCGAAAGTAAAGCTGACGTTGTCGATAATCTTAATTTTTCGATTTCTTGATTAATGGATAAATCTTTCTCGATATAGGTATCTGAAATCGGCAGATAGGCTTCCGGCTGATAATAATCGTAATAGGAAACGAAATATTCAACGGCACTATCCGGAAAGAAAGATTTAAATTCACTGTAGAGCTGCGCCGCTAAGGTTTTGTTGTGGCTTAATACTAAAGTTGGACGCTGAACCTTTTCTACAACATTTGCTATTGTGAAAGTTTTGCCTGAGCCTGTAACTCCAAGTAAAGTCTGAAATGGAATTTCCAAATTCAACCCCTCAACGAGTTGCTTTATAGCCTCAGGTTGATCTCCGGTAGGTTGATAAGTAGAGCTTAACTTAAAATACATGCCTAAAGAAATGAAATAATAAATCAATCTACCGTATCAAAATAATTCCAAACAGGTGATTGACAATAAAATGGTAAAAAAAATCAACTGCATCAAACAAATTACTCGTCACCTTGCGGCATTACAATCCACAACAATACATATAACAAGATACCTGGAAAAGCAGCCGAAAAAATAGTCAGCAAAGCGTAAATTACCCGTACTAATGTTGGATTCCAATCAAAAAAAAGAGCAATTCCACCGCACACTCCGGCAATCTGTTTATTAATTGAACGTTTTAATTTTGATCTCATAAAGCCAAATTATAAATGATAAAATAATCACGACAAAGAAACAAAATTTTCAGGACAATTAAAAATTTTCTCTAAAGAATTCTCATTATAAGCAGAAACAGAAAGAATAAAACACAAAAAAACCGCTATCACAGAGGGTAGCGGTTTTTTAAATATTATAATTCTAATATACAAAAGAATGGTTTATAGATTTCTGGCTTTTTCAACAATTGCTTTAAAAGCTTCGGGATGATTCATAGCCAAATCGGCCAAAACCTTACGGTTCATCTCGATACCGGCTTTGTGAAGTGCACCCATCAATTTGGAATAAGACATTCCTTCTAAACGGGCAGCTGCATTAATACGTTGAATCCACAATGCGCGAAAATTACGTTTGTTGTTTTTACGATCGCGATAAGCATATTGCAACCCTTTTTCCCAAGTGTTTTTGGCAACGGTCCATACATTACGGCGACCACCAAAATATCCTCTGGTGAGACTTAAAATTCTCTTTCTTCTTTTACGTGAAGCAACGTGGTTTACTGATCTTGGCATAATTAAAAATGATTAGTGAATGTTAGCGTCGCTTTTCGAGGCGAACTTGAAGCTAATGCACTCTGATTTGTTGACTAAAAAAATACGATAAAAAAAGTTCTTCTTGACAAGTTATTTCAAACAAAGCATTTCTTTTACAGAATTTACATCTGTACTATTCACAACCGTTGAATGAGTCAGGTTACGTTTTTGCTTTTTTGTTTTTTTTGTCAAAATGTGACTTTTAAAAGCATGTTTTCTTTTGATCTTTCCTGTTCCGGTAAGGGTAAACCTTTTTTTGGCACCGGAGTTAGTTTTCATTTTTGGCATTTTTATTTTTATTTTAAATTAAATAAATCCTGATTGATTTTGTAGAAACTTATTTTTGTTTTTTTGGTGAAAACATGATAATCATGCGTTTACCTTCCAGTTGAGGCAACTGATCTACTTTTGCGTAATCTTCCAAATCGTTGGCAAAACGCAGTAATAAAACTTCTCCCTGTTCCTTAAAAAGAATAGAACGACCTTTGAAAAAGACATAAGCTTTTACTTTTGACCCTTCTTTTAAAAATTCCTGAGCATGTTTCAATTTAAAATTATAATCATGCTCATCAGTTTGAGGTCCGAAACGAATTTCTTTCAATACAACTTTAGCTGTTTTAGCTTTGGCTTCCTTTTCACGTTTTTTTTGCTGGTACAAAAACTTCTGGTAATCAACAACTCTACAAACCGGCGGTACAGCATTGGGCGATATTTCTACCAAATCTAACCCGAGTTGGTCAGCAATACGAATGGCTTCATCAAATGGATAAATACCTTGTTCAACATTATCACCTACCAAACGAACTTCTATTAACCCTTTAATTTTATCGTTAATACGATTGGGTTGCTCTTTTACTCTCCCTCTTTGAGGTTTGATAAATAATTGTTTAGCTATTGTTTGTTTCCTCCCTAACTTTAAAATGTGAATAAAAAAAGTGTCTCTGATTTGAGCCCGCAAATATACTACTATTTTTTATATAATTAAGCAACCAAACGAATATTTTTCATCCAAAAAAATACATAAACTTATTCATGGCAAATTATGAATTAGCTATTTACAAGATTTTATTAAAAAATTAACAATACAAATCATAATATTCAATCGGCATTTACAATTGAATTTGAGTGCAGGAATTTTTCTAATCGATCCATAGCAATACGAATATTTTCGATTGAATTTGCATATGAAAATCGTATAAACCCTTCACCAGCACTTCCAAAATCTATTCCTGGCGTAATACCAACATGGGCTTTTTCAAGTACATCAAAAGCAAATTGATAAGAATTACTGGTAAATTTACGGGCATCGCAAAACACATAAAATGCACCTCGAGGTTCAGTATAAATCTCAAAACCAATGGCTTTTAGACGATTAATCAGGTAAACCCGACGGTCGTTATAAATTTCACGCATCCGCACAACATCAAATTGAGCTGATTTTAATGCTGCAATACCGGCATTCTGTGCTGTACTTGGCGCGCAGATAAACAAATTTTGTTGCAAAATCTGAAGCGAACGCATATACTCTTTCGGAGCAATAAGGTAACCAAGTCTTAAACCCGTCATTGCAAACCGCTTCGAAAATCCACTGATTACAAAAGCTTTATTTGAAAATTCAAGAATCGAACGAGCTTTTCCATCATAAACTAATCCATGATAAATTTCATCTGAAATAATAGGTACATCGAGTTGAACCAATTGTTCAAAAACAGAATCATTAATCAAAGTTCCGGTTGGATTCATGGGCGAATTAACAATAATTGCCCGTGTTTTATCCGTAATTATTTGCTTAATTTCATTCACATCAAATTGAAAATCACATTCGGCATGTAACTGAACTGTTACAGGCTCAGCCTGACAAGCTAAAACAAAATTCCGATAACAAGGATAACCCGGATTTGACATAATTACTTCATCTCCCTTTTCACAAAGCAACATGAGAACCATTAAAATAGCAGGTGATGATCCGGATGTAACTACAATACAATTCGGATCGATCACAACGCCATATTCCGAGCTATAAAACTCACTAATCGATTCACGGAGAGAAAAATTTCCCAGAGAGTGTGTATAATGAGTGGATCCCTCAAGTTGAGCATCCATCGCTGCCTTCGAAATGCATGGTGGCACATCAAAATCGGGTTCACCAACTTCGAGATGAATAATATCTGCTCCCTCGCGTTGTAATTCATTCGCACGCTCTAATACATCCATGACAATAAAAGGTGTCATTCGGTCTAAGTTTCTGTTCATTAGAGAAAATTTATTTTAAAATCGAGGTACAAAAGTAGGCATTTGTCTCTAAATTAAATCAAATCATCGTATCATTTTTAATTTACAGATAATTTACAGATATTAGGTACATTGTATCAGAGATATTGCATAATTCTAAAAAAAGTAATACCTTTGTACCACTTTTTTGGAAAAGAAAGTGTGATGGGAAATTAAGCAACTAATCACTTAATAACGAAATGCTTAAGTTTTGAGTAACACATTAATCATTCACAAATGAAAACATTTGAATTAAAAGGAACCCTTAGAAAAGAACTTGGCAAGAAAGCAACAAAAGCCGACCGTGCATCAGAAAACGTACCATGTGTTTTATATGGAGGTAGTGAAAATGTGCATTTCACTACCATAGAACGTGATTTGCGAAAACTAATTTATACACCCGAAGTTTTCGTAGTGAATTTAGATATTGATGGAAAAATAACAAAAGCCATCATGAAAGAATTGCAATTTCATCCCGTTAGCGATCGTATTTTGCATATCGACTTCTTACAAATTAACGAAGTTAAACCTGTTGTAGTTGAACTCCCTGTTAAATTAGAAGGTTTAGCCGAAGGGGTTAAAGCCGGTGGTAAACTATCACTTGAGATGCGCAAATTGAAAGTTAAAGGCTTGTACACTGATATTCCTGAAAATATTGTTGTTGATGTAACTTCACTCAATTTAGGAAAATCAATACAAGTTGGAAAAATAAATATCCCAAAATTAGAAATTCTTAATGCTAAAATTGCGGTAGTTGCCCAAGTTAAACTTACAAGAGCTGCTCGTGGAGCTGCTGCTACTTCTGGAAAATAATTTTTCAGCAGCCGACTGTACCCTTTTGAACAGACGGTTTAAATTTATCTGAAAATTAAAATGAAATACTTGATTGTAGGGCTGGGAAATATAGGAAGCGAATACCAACATACCCGCCACAACATTGGTTTTACAGTATTGGACGCTTTTGCAAAAGCGTCCAATGTTTTTTTTACAGAAAACCGTTATGGTTCAACTTGCGAAATCAAGCTGAAAGGACATACTCTGATTTTGCTCAAACCTTCAACTTTTATGAATTTGAGTGGAAATGCCATTCGGTATTGGTTACAAAAGGAAAAAATTCCACTTGAAAATCTATTAGTTATTGTCGACGACATAGCATTATCCTTTGGTACATTAAGACTGAAACCCAAAGGATCGGCTGCAGGACACAACGGGCTTAAAAATACACAAGAAGTGCTTGCTACCGACGAATATGCTCGATTGCGATTTGGTATTGGTAACAATTTTCCACGCGGTCGACAGATTGAATACGTACTCGGCAATTGGACTCCCGAACAAGAAACCGCATTACCTGAACGCACTATACGCTGTATTGAAATGATTGAAAGTTTCTGTCTTTGCGGATTAGAATTAACCATGACACAGTTTAATGGAAAATGAAAACTGAAGTTCGTATCGATAAATGGTTGTGGTCTGTCAGATTATTCAAAACAAGAACAATAGCAGCCGAAGCTTGTAAAAAAGGTAAGGTCTTCATTCAAAATGTAGCAGTAAAACCATCGCGCAATGTGAAAGTTGGAGATGTGGTTTGCATTAAACAAAATCAGGTGCTATTCTCCTTCAAAGTGTTGGCATTAACCGAAAACCGCATGAATGCGAAAACAGTACCCGAATTTATGGAAAATATTACAACTTCTGACCAATTGGAATTACTGGAAATGGGCAAATTAGCGGGTAAATTAAACAGAGCAAGAGGAACCGGCAGACCCACGAAAAAAGACCGCCGCGAGTTGGACGATTTCACCGATCCGATTTTTTTGGATGAAAAAGAGTGGGATTTCGAAAGTTGAGCCGATTTTGAAGATTCAAGTTACAGATTTCAAAGTTATTTGTGCACATAATAAAGGACAAATTTCCCTACTTTAAATTATTAATCGTCAATAAAATTATCAATTGTGTTTATCGCTCAAAAACTGAAAAAAGAAAATATTTGCGAATACCTAATTTACATGTGGCAAATAGAAGATTTAATTCGTGCTTTCAATCTGGATATTGATACATTGAATGAACGCATTATTGCTCCCTACCCTGTTGATGCAACCGATCAAAAAAAACTGTATGAGTGGTACGAAAGTCTGATTGATATGATGCGACGCGAAAATATTCAGAAAAAAGGACATTTACAATTAAACAAAAACATTCTAATCGAATTGGAAGAATTGCACCTATCATTGTTGAAAAGCGGCAAAGAACCGGGATATAATGCTAAATTCTGGCATATCCTACCCGTCATTTCGCAACTTCGAAAACAAAGCGATACTGAAATTTCCGATATTGAATTATGCTTCAATTTTCAATATGGAATCATGCTTTTACGAATGAAAAAAACAGAAATTTCAGTCGAAACAGCCAAAGCCCAAACTGAAATAAGTAAATTCATGGTACTATTATCAAAAAATTTCCTAAATTTTAAATCCGGAAAATTAGATTTCGATGAATAATAATCATATTAAGCTATAAAATCAGGTTTTTTATTTAATTTTGAACAATCAAAAAAAACCTGTAAGTCTTAGAATCCATATTTTATTTAATAATCTCATTTTCAAATTAATATTATGAAAGGTATTGTACTCGCCGGTGGTTCCGGCACCCGTTTGTATCCAGTAACTAAAAGTATTTCCAAACAGATCATTCCGGTTTACGACAAACCCATGATTTATTACCCGCTTTCAATTCTAATGTTAGCCGGCATTCGTGAAATTCTGATTATTTCTACCCCGCAAGATATTCATTTGTATGAAAATTTGTTGGGAAATGGCAGTGAATTAGGTATTTCTCTTGAATATGCTATCCAACCATCGCCCGATGGCTTGGCACAGGCTTTTATCATTGGCGAACAATTCATTGGAAACGATAATGTTTGTATGGTCTTGGGTGATAATATCTTCTACGGATTCGATTTCACAAGAACTTTACGTGAAGCTGCTGAATTAAAAGATGGTGCAATGGTTTTCGGATACTATGTAAATGACCCTGAACGATATGGAGTTGCTGAGTTTGATTTGAATGGAAAAGTGCTGAGTTTAGAAGAAAAACCCACTCATCCCAAATCGAATTATGCCGTTACAGGATTATATTTCTACAGTAATGATGTGGTACAAAAATCTAAAGGTTTGAACCCATCACAGCGCGGTGAATTAGAAATCACCGATTTAAACCGACTTTATCTCGAAGAAGGTAGATTGAGCCTTAAAATGATGGGACGGGGTATGGCGTGGTTGGATACGGGTACTCATGACAGCTTGCTCGAAGCTTCTAATTTTATTGCAACCATTGAAAACCGTCAGGGATTGAAAGTTGCATGTTTAGAAGAAATTGCCTTTCGTAATGATTATATTTCTCGTGAAAAATTACTTCAATTAGCTGAACCTTTGAAAAAAAATCATTATGGTGAATACCTGATTAAAATCGCAAATGAAGGCATAAATTAATACATTAGTTTGTGGTTATCGCTTTATAATAAAATATTGATTATTAATTATTTAAGAACTAATAGACATTAAATTTGTAAAATTAGCATACAATAGAATGGAAATAATAAAAACCCCAATTCCAGATCTTCTCATTATTAAACCCCGTGTATTTGCTGATAGACGTGGTTTCTTTTTCGAATCATACAACGAAACATCTTACCGTGAATCAGGCATAAACCTTCAATTTTGTCAGGATAATCAATCAAAATCTAGTTACGGGGTTATTCGGGGTTTACATTATCAGCTTAATCCACGAAGTCAATCCAAGTTAGTATCAGTGGTTTTGGGAAGTGTTTGGGATGTTGCTGTAGATTTGCGTATGGAATCACCAACATTCGGACAATGGTATGGCGTTGAGCTGACAGAAGAAAACCATCTGCAATTTTTAATTCCCCAAGGATTTGCTCACGGTTTTTCGGTATTAAGCGAAACAGCTTTATTCACGTACAAATGTGATAATTTTTACAGTCCGACACTCGAACGCGGCATAATTTACAACGATTCAACATTAGCAATCGACTGGAAAATTCCCGCAGACAAAGCCGTTATTTCTGAAAAAGACCTAATGCACCCATTATTTATGAATGCAGATATGAATTTTTAGATTTCTCAATAATTAAATAAATTCAACTATGATCACCATTTTAATCACTGGAAGTAAAGGTCAATTGGGTAATGAAATGCAGGTTGCAGCTCCTCTCTTTCCTTCTTTTCAATTCATTTATACCGATGTTGAGGAACTGGATATTACCAATAAAGCTGAAATTGAGGAATTTGTTGCGATTAATCAAATTGATGCCATAATTAATTGTGCTGCCTTCACGGCAGTCGATAAAGCCGAAGATGATGTTGATTTATGTTATAAAATAAATGCCACTGCTGTTCAAAATTTGGGCGAAGTGGCTGCCGAAAAAGGGTTGAAAATGATTCAAGTGTCGACAGACTATGTTTTCGATGGCACAAATTATAAACCTTATTCCGAAGATGAACCGGTAAGTCCTACTTCCGTTTACGGTAAATCAAAATTAGCCGGCGAAGAAGCCTTGTTGAAGGCTTATCCCACATCGTTAATTATTCGCACATCATGGCTTTATTCATCGTTTGGTAACAATTTCGTGAAAACCATGTTGAAACTTGGCAAAGAGCGCGATTCGATATCCGTTATTTTCGACCAGATTGGAACACCTACTTATGCTGCCGATTTGGCTATCGCCATTTTGAATATTTTGAATTACGAAACTTTTACACCCGGAATCTATCATTTTTCAAATGAAGGTGTCTGCAGCTGGTACGATTTTACCAAAGCGATTCATCGCATTGCCGGTATCAACAACTGTAAGGTATTACCAATTGAAACCAAAGATTATCCCACACGAACACCCCGCCCACATTACAGTGTTTTAAACAAAGCCAAAATCAAATCAACTTACAAACTGACCATTCCATATTGGGAAGAAAGTTTAGAAAAATGCATATCAATTCTGATGAAGTAACTATATTTTTTTCAGAAAATTTATCAACTTCGGTTAACAAACTTAATAACCTTATATCCTACAATTTGAAATGAAAATCGACGAACTTTACAAATTAAAAAGTTTATTCGTTACGCGTGAAGTTGGCGATGAACTGATTATAGTGCCATTATCGGGGAATGTATCCAACATGAACCACCTGTTTACAATGAATGAAACAGGGAAACTGATCTGGGAAAATTTACGTCCAGAAGAAAATATTGAGTATTACGTTAAGTTAATTATGGATGAGTACGAAGTGGATAAAGACTTGGCTTACAATGATGTAAATATGTTTTTAGCACGAATAAGTCATTTAGATGATAATTTATGACAAATTTGGTCCAAACCCGCCGATGATGAAATGAAAGCACATACTCTTCAACTACGTATTGCCGAATTTAACATAGAACTCACATCAACGTCCAAATTGGAACTTGACGAAGGTTATGATCACTTCATCGTCAAACAAAGCCCCTATATTAATATTTTTATTGCTTGTTTTGCAGGTTTCCCTCAAGGTTTATCATTGAAAAGCAACGATTTGGTTTTTGAGGCTACCAATGATCAACAAAAATTTTATTCAATTTACAAGCAATCGGACAGATTGATCTTCATACTCTACAATCAAAAAAAAATTAATACTGTTCAACAAATTGGATATTTAGACGCTTCATTTAGTCATTGGAAAATCTTTTCACAAGGAATCAACGGTGTAATACAACCAATGGTTTATCCCATGGGACCCATTTTGCTACACTACATTACATTACAATCTGATGCAGCGATGATGCATGCTTCATGTGCTTTTGACGGAATAAACGGGCGCTTGTTTAGTGGCTTTTCGGGATCAGGTAAAAGTACTATTTCAAAAATTTGGGCAGATGCGGGCAGTCAGATTATCAATGATGACCGATTGATTATTCGTTACCAGCAAGATGCTTATTATGTGTATAACACACCCATGTATTATTCCGATAGATCAAAAAAAGCATCTTTAAACTCAATTTTCTTAATTAGTCATGCTCCGGAAAATAAAATTAAACGATTAAAAGGTGCTGAAGCAATTACAAAAGTAATGGCTTTCAGCATTCAAAATAATTTTGATCCGTTTTGGGTAGAAAAACGGTTAGAATTTTTCAGTAAACTTTGTGATCAAATTTCCGTATATAGCTTGGGGTTTGTTCCTAACGAAAATGTCGTTAAATTCATTTTAGAAAATGAACTGAAATAATGAAGTCCGATGAACTTTTAGACTTGGTTGAATCAGTGATTAACGATGATATATCTCTGATTATAAACATGAAAGGCTTCAGCATGTTTCCCACGCTACGCCCTGGCGACCGTGGATTGATAGAAAAATGCAACCCTAAAACATTAAAAAAAGGCGATATAGTTGTTTTTCGTCTGGCTCAGAAAATTATTGCTCACCGCCTGATTAAAATTCATTCTATAGATAAAAAAATTGTTTTTATTACCAAAGGCGATAACAATTCCTTTATTGATCAAACGTTCGATGTAGCTGCCTTAATTGGAAAAATTACTTTGATATACAGGGGAACACACACCATAAAAATGTCCAATTTAATGATGAATGTTCGGAAAACAGAAGCTTTATATTTTTCAAGATTGTTGATTCCGATTCATCATTTTATTTTGCGTTGGAATCAGACAGGATCATCTATTAAAAACAGATTTTCCAATCTAAAAAAAAACATAGAAATCGTAATAGATTCTGTCCGAAAAGAATTTTCAATCAATGCCATTATTTCTGTTCTTCAAGGGATTATCCCATTTATTATTCTTATATGTGTCAAAAAATTTATTGATGTACTGACACATGGATCTTTACAAAATATTCATCAACAAAAGCAATTTATATTGTGGCTTGTTTTAACAGCATTATTCTTTTTAATCAGCGGATTATTGTCTGAATTGAGAGAATATTTTTCTGAAAAATTAGCGCAATCAGTAACAAAGCGGGTATATCTTCAACTTCATGAAAAACATGAAGAATTAGATTTATCAACCTACGAAAATTCCTCTAAACAAGATCAACTTCACAGGGCTGTTCAGGAAGCTTCATTTCGACCTATAAAAATTTTAAATGAGCTTTTAATTACCTTTAGATCAGTGGCTTCTGTTCTATTTTTATTCGGACTATTCGTATTTATCCGTTGGTATTTAATAATCATTTTATTCGTTGCAATTCTTCCCGGAATCCTCATTCGGATTAAATTTTCGCGCAAACGGTACAAACTTAAAGATTCTCAAAACACCCGTGAACGTGAAATGTACTATTTTAACCGCATACTCACTGGATTTCCATTCGCCAAAGAATTGCGATTATTCGGATATGGACGATTTTTCCGTCAAAAATTTCACAACATACAAAATGACCTTTTTGATGAAAAAATCACCCTTCGCCGATCTGAAATGAAATGGGGAATCTACGCGAATATTTTTTCAATTATATTGATTTCTATCACTTTAGCTTTTATTTCGTATCTAAATATTCAAGGTATTATTTCCATCGGAACGGTAGTTTTATTTTTCTTTGCTTTTCAACGGGGCTATTCTGTGCTCAACGATTTCTTTCGGTCAATCACACAATTATTGGAAGATAATGCATTTCTCAACGATTTTATTCAATTCTTAAAAATGCCTGTGAAACAAACGTTGGGAGAAAAATCTAGCTCCTTCTCGTTACAACACGAAATTCGATTTGAAAATGTAAATTTCAGCTATGAATCCACTCGACGAAACGTGTTAAAGTCTATAAACATTGTAATTCCCGCAGGTAAAACAGTGGCATTTGTCGGAACAAATGGGTCAGGCAAAACTACCTTAATTAAACTGTTGTGTGGCTTTTATTTACCAGATTCCGGTCGAATTTTGTTTGATGGAAAAGAGATCAGGGAACTTCATTCGAAAACATTGCAACAAAATATTACGACAGTTTTTCAGGACTTTGCGTTATATAATATTACCGCATTACAAAATATCGCGTTAGGCAATATCAATGCGGATTTTAATGAACGAAAAATGGAGGAAGCAGCCCGAAAAGCAGGCATAGAAGATGTATTGAAAAATTTGCCCAATGGATTTCACACTTTATTGGGCAGTCTTTTTCAGGGAGGTGAGGAATTGAGTATCGGGCAATGGCAAAAAATAGCTATTGCACGGGCATTGTACCGTGATTCTGCCATAATTTTAATGGACGAACCATCGAGTGCATTGGATGCTGATTCTGAAATGCAGATTATCAATAACTTAAAAAATTTATCTTCTAACAAAACGGCTGTCATTGTAAGCCACAGATTAAGTACCGTGCAATGGGCTGATTTGATTTACTTTTTAGATCAGGGTGAAGTAAAAGAGTCTGGAAATCACCATGAATTAATGGAAAAAAAAGGGTTGTATTACAATTTATACCAAACTGCAAGCAATTTTTATTGTTGAATTTTAAAGGATAATTTGCGATCGATGTAGAATGATTTCGCCCCACAGAATCATAGCATTAAAAACTATAATCCGTTGATAGTTAATTAATTCATCAACATAAATATCATTTTCGAAAATCTTACCATGAGCCAATAATTCAGAGCGATGCACTCCGGAAATCAAAGGTAAGCGGGGAGTAACCCATTTTTCACCATCAAAAAGGGCTATGTTGGCATAAGAAATATCAGTCAATAATCCATTTTTCACCAATAACACGTCATCCGAGCCCTTTCGATCTGCAAAAGCTGCCTCGAATTCCGCTCGATTTTCTAATTTGTAAAACCGATTTTCAATATCCGTTTCCAATAATCGTAAAGACTCTATATTTCGTCGAAAATAAGGAATAAATTCTACTTTTCTACATTGATCGTCGAAAATAAAACGTACTTTAAAAAGTCCTTGTTTCGGAAAATCATAGAAAGAAAGCTCTTTAACAATACTTACAGGCTCATTTTCTGGAAAGAATTCATGGAAAATCCGATTCACACGTTCCTGATGCAATGTTATGCGATCAAACACGCCATTATTCAAACGAATAGATTCAATAAATCGGGGCATAAACCTTCTGGATCAATTCATTATACTCCTTTACAACATCGCTCATTGCAGTAATTCCACCGCCACTTTTAAAAATAAGATTTTCGCCTTGTTGTTCGACAAATCGAATCATAACGGCCGAATCAAGATTTTCACCATCGAACCACCCACAAATACCGGTATAAAATTCACGCTCATAATTTTCAGCCGATTCAATAATGTCAACGGTTTTAGATTTGGGTGCACCGCAAATGGATCCGGCAGGCAACAACATAAATATAATATCGCCCAAATATGAAAGGTAATCTTCGGGCAACTCGCCTGTAATTTCGGAACTCACCTGCAATAAATCGATTCGATTGGTAGACAGTCTATCCAGATATCTGTACCTTTTCACTTCCACGTGCTCAGCCACCATGTTCAAATCATTTCGAATCAAATCGACAATAGTAGCGTGTTCTGCTTTTTCTTTCGGATCATTTAAAATTAAATCTTCTGCATGAGGTATCGACGCATCAATTGTACCTTTCATAGGAAATGCAGCAATTTTACCATGTTTAATTTGAATAAACGTTTCGGGAGAAAGTACGGTGAATTTATCTTTTAACCAAAGTTTATATTTTGCGCGACCTTTTTTGTATAAATCTAAAAGAGAAAGATTTGAATGTAATTTTGTAGGTTGCGTTAAGTTTACAAGATATGAATTTCCAAGGCGAATTTGAGTTTGTAAAAAATTAAATTTTTGAAGATAAGCATCGAAAGAAACGGGTATTATATCCCAATAAAACAACTCATTATCATTTTCCAAGTTATCAGTTGGTTTTAAAATTGACTTCAATTCCGATTGATTATCTCCAAAATCAAACTTGACAAAGTGTTCATCCAACTCCGCAGACGAAATGACATAACCTTCCTCTCCTTTAAAATCAATTACAAAAAGAAAAGAGATATTCTTAGATGCTAATTCATTTATTTTCTTTACAATATAAAATTTATTAAGCAAAGGATATGGAAAATATTGCAACATGGTGAAAATAATCTGTCAAAAATATTCAAAAATGATAATTATTTACTTCCTTTCTTTCGATGAAATTTACCTTTTCCGGAGGAGAATTTTTTATGACCGTACCGATGCATTTCTGGATTATATTCAGGAGCTTCGCCCAACTCAACAGGCATTGGAATTTTATAAATAACTTTTTCTAAAAAATTCTCAATCTGTTTAAATTTATATTGCTCATCTTCAGACACAAAAGTAATGGACATACCTTTTGCGCTGGCTCGGGCTGTTCGTCCAATACGATGCACGTAATCTTCAGCATCGTGTGGCACATCGTAATTTAATACCACCGAAATATCATCAATATCAATTCCGCGTGATACAATATCAGTCGCCACCAAGATGTTGACTCTGTTATTTTTAAACTCATGCATGATGTGATCACGCTGTACTTGATCAAGATCTGAGTGCATTTCTCCAACCGAAAGTCCCAACTGGTGAAATGTTTTATAAAGCTCTTTTACTTTTATTTTCGAACCCGCAAAAATGATAACCTTATCTGCTTCATTTTCAACAAATAAATGCCTAATTAGTCCTAATTTTTGAAATTCATGACAAATATAGGCTGTCTGCATAATACTTTCGGGAGGGCGCGAAACAGCAATTTTCACTTCTGCAGGATTGTGCATAATGGTTTTAGCCAATTGCCGGATTTTAGGAGGCATGGTAGCCGAGAACATGATCGTTTGCCGATTTTCGGGTAACCGACGGACAATTTGCATAATATCATCATAAAATCCCATATCGAGCATTCTATCAGCTTCATCAAGAATAAAATAGCGAACGTGTGAAAAATCAATTTCGTACAAATTCAAATGCGAAATCAAACGCCCGGGAGTGGCGATAACCACATCTGCGCCTTTCTGAAGTCCCCGTCGTTGAACATCCCAAGCGGCAGCATCATTTCCGCCATACACTGCAACTGAAG
>JAJYBB010000016.1 GCA_021779195.1 Bacteroidota bacterium
ATGAGGACATATAACACCATTATTATCGCGATACTCTTTAAATTTGACTCTACAACTTGCTTCGTCAGGATATTGGGCAACAAAATTTAGTAAATTCATACCTTTTCTGATTAGTTCTTACAAAGATGATCATTTTAGGTGAAATATCGGATAATCATTTTAATTAATAATAGATACTTACATCATACATCTCAAATTAACGCACTTACAGTGATGCTGCTGTAATGTCAAAAAATATAGCTAATAGGTCAATTTATATCATTTTAATTAAACTAAAATATTTATTTTTGCGATTTCTATTTTAACATCACATAGAGTTGAAGTTATTATCAGTAGATATAAGTTGTTGAAATTTAAAACCTGATGTTTGCTCTCAATTCTGAATCAATACTATTAACACGGTTAGTTTAACTACTAATTTCTAAATTAATCACAATTCATTATGAGAAAATTTTACTTTTCTGGAATTGTAATGGTCTTATTGACTTGTTTTACTTCAATAAGTTCAGCTATTATTCCTCAAGGAGTTACATCTGTAATCCAACCAGTTTCCACTGACACGTTATTTTATGTAGATTTTAAAAATTTACCGGCTGCATTTACTACCGGCGATATTTTTACGGTTTCTACAGCGAATGCGAACAAAGAGAAAGTAATTAATGGAATTACTTTTGGAGCTGGTCCAAACGGACAGCGAATCAATATGAATACCGGTCAAAGTGCCAATCAATTTGGAAGTTCGGCCACAGCTTACGTGTCGGCAACTGCTGACGATAATGGTTCAACAGCGGGAGCATTTAGCTTTCTTAAAACAGGTTCTGGCTCAAGTTCAGGAGGTTATATAATACTTCCCGACGTACAGGGACCTACTGATATTACTGTTTGGAGTTGTGGCGCTAATACTGGGAACACACAGAAATATGATATGCTTTCCAGTTTCGATGGAGGAGCGAGTTGGAAGTTATTGGGTTCATTTTCAATAAATACATATAGATTGATATATAAAACCGTTTTTTCTTACCTCGGGAATGACAATGTAAAAATTAAATTACTTTGTACTACTGGAAGTAATTCCAATTGTAATTTATATATTTATGATGTTTTGATGACTAAACGTCCATCAATTATTTTAAGTTCGTCAATTGGCAGTGATAACCAAATTGTATCAACATTATTAGCAGAGTCTATTAATAATATTGAATATACATGGGGAAGTATTGCCAAAAATGCAAATATTACCTGGACAGGTACTGCCGATGCTCATACACCTCCTGATGGAATAATCGTAACAACAGATACTGTATCGAAAAAGGTTACCATTTCAGGTATTCCAACAACTTTAGGAACATATAATTACAGTATTACGGCAACTGATGGATTTATTACTACAAATCCTTTGACTGGATGTATTAAAGTTGTAAATACTCCTGTACCAGTTATTCAATTAACGTCGATGGCAGGAACTAATATTCAGAATTTAACGACTGGAAATCCGATCACCGACATTCAATATACTTTGAGTGGTTCTGCAACTGCATTCAATATTGGTTGGACAGGTACTTCAAATTCTGGAACAGAGCCTGCTGGTATTATTATAACTATAGATTCAATTAATAAAAAACTTACTATTTCAGGCTCTCCACAATTTCCAGGTTCGTATAGTTGGAATGTTTCTTCCACTGATGGAACATCCTTAAGTGCGGCATTAACAGGTTCACTTTTTGTTGTGCTACCCCCCATTCTATCCTTAACATCTTCCGTTGAAAGTGCAAATCAAACTGTTGGATATTGCCAACCCATTTCTCCGATTGTTTGTACTTACGGAGGCTCAGCAACATCGACAATAATATCGTGGAGCGGAACTTCAAGTGAAACTACTCCTCCGGCTGGAATCATAGTAACTACTAATGATGCTGCAAAAACATTGACAATAACCGGTATGCCATATCTAACTGGAAATTACGGTTTTAGTGCTATTGCTTCAAATGGCACTGAGTCTTCAGTTCCTGTAATAGGGAAAATATTTTCTTCGGCAACAGCTGAAACTCTGGTCTCTTTTCCAGGAGCAGTCGGTTATGGCGATCATGCTACCGGAGGACGATTTGGATCAGTTTATCATGTAACTAATCTGAATGATAGTGGTTCAGGTTCATTTCGCGATGCTGTTAGTGCTTCAAATCGAATTGTTGTATTTGATGTAAGTGGTTATATCAAATTAAATTCAGCTGTTTCATGTAAAAGTAATCTTACTATTGCCGGACAGACTGCACCCGGAGAAGGTATAGGATTTCGAGGCGGAGAAATTTCATTTGCCAATCAATCAAATATAATTTGTCGTTATATTCGTATTCGTCCAGGGAGTGAAACTGCCAGTAATAGTGATGATGCTTTGAGTTTGTATTTGGCTCGTAATGTTATTTTGGATCATTGTTCATTTGAATTTGCACCTTGGAATAACATTGATGGTGTAAGTGATAATTATCAGGTTTATCCTGTTACCGGCATTACAATCCAGCACTGCATTGATGCAAATCCCACATATCAACAATTCGGAGCTCATTGCGAATCAGTTAACAGTCAGTGGACATTTTACCAGAATATATTTGCTAACTCGCACAATCGTAATCCATTGGCTAAAATTAACGATGTATTTATCAACAATGTTCATTATAATAATGAAGCAGGATATACAACACATACCAGTACAAATTTTAAACATGATATTGTAAATAATTACTTTGTTCACGGACCGGCTTCAACCGGTACTGATAATACCTGGTTTCAGATAGATTCCAATCAAAGTATTTATTGTGCAGGTAATCTGAAAGATACAAATTTAGATGGACTCCTTAATGGTGCTGAAACTACTCCTTACTGGTACTCTGGAACAGGAACATTGTTAACCGTTCCGTGGTCTGCTCTAACCTCTACAATTCTTACTGTAAGTGCGCCATCAGCTTTTCGAATTGCAACTTCTAATGCCGGTACTCTTCCTTTCGATCAAATGGATTCATTACTTATTAATCAGGTTAAATCGTTGGGCTTAGGAACATCCGGTTTTACAGCTGGAACAGTAGGCCCTTCTTCTGGGCTTTATACAAATCAAATCCAAACAGGATTAGCGAATAATGGTTATGGAATTATTCGGAGTGGAGTTGAAAGTCTTGATTCTGACAATGATGGCATGCCCGATTATTGGGAGATAGCCAACGGATCGAATGTGAAAGTTGATGATGCCATGCAAATAGGCGTGGACGGTTATACGTTCATTGAACATTATCTCAACTGGTTAGCTGATTTACATGCGGTTACTGAAATTAATCAGCCGATTGACATAGATTTAAACCCATTTACTGGTGGTTTTAGCAAAGTATCTCCTGTATTTTCTATATCTGATAATGTTAATGGAGTATGTCAGTTGCTTCAAGATGGTCACACGGTACGATTCACTCCTTCCGCTAGTTTTTTGGGTGTGAGTTCTTTTAAATTCACTGTAAATGGATCTGATAATACATCTTATACAAATACCATATCGGTTTTGGTAACTTCAATTAGTTTGACTAACTTAAATGATTTAAATGAAAATATTAGTGTGTATCCTAATCCGGCTTCAGATCACATCATTTTAAAAGATACAAATGTGAAAACATATGAAATTTATGATATTTCCGGTCAGATTGTATTTCGGGGTCAATTTAATCAATCTGTTCTTAATCAACCGATTGATATTTCTTCACTTCATTCAGGAGTTTATACATTGAAAGTTTTAAATATCTCAAATTCAACTTTCAGGTTTATAAAAAAATAATTCATGACGAAATTAAAATTTTTAATTTATGAGAGTGTCCGCAATGGACACTCTTTTTTTTGATGGTTAATTTTATTTCTAATTTTAGTATATTGTCTATATCGATCTTCTAATACGCAGGATAAATTACCGATAAACAAAAGTTTCGTCTGTTTGACAATTGGTTTCTTAATAAACTTCGATTATATTTTTTCTTCAAAATTAATTGATTTGCTATGTTTTATGTTTATTATAGTTGTTTTTGAGAATCCATCGAAGACAATAAAAGCGTTCACACTTTTTTTCTGGAAATTTATTTTTCAACATTTGTATCCGTCTATTTGTTATTTATAGTGATAATTACAGGATTTAAATACATTAAAATATAGGAGGTATTAAAAATGGAAAAGACTAAATCATTTGTAATTTCTATCAGCCGTCAATTAGGTAGTGGTGGTGCCTATATTGGACAGCAACTGGCAAAAAATTTAAATATGTTTTTTGCCGATCGTGAAATTATTACCAAGGCAGCTAAACAACTTTCAACGCTGGAAGAAAACCTAGAACAGCGAGAAGAAAAGATGCTATCTTTTTGGCATTCGTTTATAAAGGCATCTCCTCAAAACCATGGTGTTTTTATGGCTCCTGTTACTCCAATACTTGAATTTACTGATAATGAAATGTTTACTGTCGAGTCCGAAATTCTTAAACGTATTGCAGCTGAAGGTCCTGCAGTATTGATTGGTCGCTGCGGCTTTGAAGTATTTCGTAACTATCCGAATCATGTGAGTGTCTTCATGCATGCCAATAATGAATTCCGTAACGAAAGAATTCAGAAATTATATAATCTTTCTCACGAAAATGCCTCGAAAATGATTGATAAAAGTGACAAAGAAAGAGCTGCTTATTGTAAAGCATTTACTGGAAAGGATTGGGCAGATGCCCGAAATTATGATATATCCATCGATTCAAGTAAATTAGGTGTCGATGCATCCGTTGCGTTTCTTTTAAATTACCTGAATACCTTGCCCATTCAAACCTGATTTTTTCGTGCCGAAACTTTCACTATGTCTGAAAATGCCATTTCAAAGCTGCTAGCATATAGAGAGTTCGAAAAAATTTATGCCTCATTTCCCGTTTCAAATCTACTTAAATTTAAAAGCAATCGGAAGGGAATCAGTATCTCTTCATTGAAACTATTTTTTGATCATTTGTTGTTATTGAAAGCTCAAAATTTCAATTTTTTAAGTATATTTTTTGGCATAGATGTTCTTAAACTTTTTCTCTGTAAAATAATTTGTATATCAACCTAATGATACAATTTTAGTCGATAGTTTGACGAGTAAAGTTGTTGTTTGTGTTGTTAATATTCAGAGTTTCTGATTAAGAAAGTAAAAAAAATCGACACTGGTTATTACGGTCCATTATAACAAGTCGAACCAATATAATTCTGTTTTTGATTGCATTTTTGGGTGGTATCAACTATCTTTGCAACTGAGAAAACGAATAAAAAATTAAAATTAAATATAATGGAACAAATAATTAAGAGACTTTCATTGCTCCGCAAAGTAATGAAAAAATCAGGAATTTCGGCATGCATTATTCCCGGAACCGATCCACATGCAGGTGAATATATTTCAGAATGCTGGAAAGAACGTCAGTGGATTTCAGGATTCGATGGATCTGCCGGAACTGCAGTAGTTACCTTGGAACATGCTGGAGTATGGACAGATTCACGTTATTTTCTTCATGCTGCCGAACAACTTGAAGGTACTGGATTTGAATTAATGAAACAGGGACTTTCTGAAACACTTGAGATTTTGCCTTGGCTTTCAACTCAGCTTAAAACGGGTGGAAAAGTGGGTGTAAATGCGCTCATGTTTTCACACAATGCTTATTCGGCAATGCAGTCCGAATTAAAAAAGAACGATCTTGAATTGGTTTCCATTGACCTGATTAGTAAAATTTGGACAGACAGACCTTCAATGCCAATGAATCCGTTATTTATTTTCGATACACAATATGCCGGAAAATCGACAACCGAAAAGTTAACAGCAGTTCGGGCCGAAATGAATAAAACGCATGCTCATTTTTTTGTAATCTCTGCTTTGGACGATATTGCCTGGTTATTCAATATCCGAGGCAACGATGTTAATTACAACCCTGTGGTAATAGCTTATGCTTTGATCGAAGCTGAAAAAGCTACACTTTTTATTGCACCTGAGAAAGTAACCAAGGATGAATTGATTTATCTTAATAATGAAGGTGTTACTGTTGTTCCTTATCTCGACATATACAATCAATTGCAAAAAATTGATGAATCAGCATCTGTCTTAGTGGATGGTGGAAAATTGAATCAAGCATTATTTGAATTTATTCCTGCTGCTTGTACTATATATAATATTATGTCTCCGGTATTTAAACTTAAAAGTATTAAAAACGAAACTGAAATAGCAGGTTTTCGCAAAGCTATGGTAAAAGATGGTGTTGCACTGACCTGCTTTTTTAAATGGTTGGAGGAAAATGTTGGTTCAGGCACACTCACTGAAATGTCAGTAGATAGAAAATTATTTGAATTTCGAGCAAAACAGGAAAATTTTATGGGCGAAAGTTTTGGTACGATCGCCGGATTTGGTCCACATGGAGCAATTGTGCATTATAGTGCTACAGAAGAAAGTTCAACTACGTTGACCCCCGATAATCTTTTCTTGCTCGACTCGGGTGGTCAATATTTAGATGGAACAACTGATATTACACGAACAATTACCCTTGGTAACCCCACACTTCAGCAAAAGACTGACTTTACATTGGTGCTCAAAGGGCACATTGCATTAGCTTCAGTCATCTTTCCTGTAAATACGCGTGGTTCTCAACTCGATATACTGGCTCGTAAAGCAATGTGGAATGTGGGGCTAAATTATGGACATGGTACAGGCCATGGGGTAGGGCACTTCCTGAATGTCCACGAGGGTCCACAAAGTATTCGAATGGAGGAGAATTCGAATGTGCTTCAGGTGGGAATGTTTACATCCAATGAACCCGGTCTTTATCGAACCAATGAATACGGTATTCGTACCGAAAATCTGGTGTTAGTAGTGCCTCATCAGATGACTGAATTCGGTCAGTTCTTGCGTTTTGATACACTAACGCTTTGTCCGATCGATTTGGAATTAATTGATATAAAAATGCTTGATAATTTCGAAATACGTTGGATAAATGATTATCATGAAAAAGTGTTTGACATGATTTCTCCTTTTTTAAATGAAGATGAAAAAGCATGGCTTAGACATAAATGCATGGCTATTTTTAAATAAATATCAATTCAGATAATTATTTTGTCCGATGCACCCATTTTTACAGCAATGCTTGAGGATGTGATCCGTCCTTACTAATTCATTTACCTATTTTTATATGGAATTTAATCTGAACAACGTTTTACTTGGTAAGGAAGCATCTGCCCCCGAAAAATACGATCCTTCCCTTCTTTTCCGCATTCCCCGCTTCGAAAACAGAGAACGCTATGAAATTGAAGCGTTGAACCTTCCTTTTATAGGGTTCGATGTGTGGCATTGTTACGAAGTGTCTTTTTTAACTGCCAATGGATTCCCTGTTTCACGCATGTTGAAATTTGTGGTACCGGCGCATAGTACTTTTTTGGTTGAGTCAAAATCTTTGAAATTATATCTCAACTCTTTCAATATGGAACGGTTTGATCTAACGATATTAAAATCAGAAAAAATTGTTTTGCAGCGAATTAAATCAGATTTAGAGGATCTGTTGGAAATTTCGGTCGCTGTTGCATTTCTTAATGAAAATAATTGTGAAAATGAACCGTTTGTTTTTTTTAAGGACAAGGATATTCAACAGTTAATCTCTGAACAGCAATTACAACAATGCAAGTTTACTTTTTTTAAGGAAGCTCCTGATTTACTTGCAGGAATACCTACAACAATCATGAATGAATATGCCTTTCGCACGAATTTGTTACGATCAAATTGCAGGGTAACTAATCAACCCGATTGGGGTGAATTATTTATCAGAGTTGTCGCAAATTTTGAAATTGATTTGGTATCGATAATCGCATATTTAATTTCTTTTCGTCAGGAAAATCATTTTCACGAAGAAGTGGTGGAAATGATTTTCAAACGGTTGATGGATCGATTTTCTCCAATGAAGCTGATGGTTGCCGCTACTTATACACGTCGAGGTGGGATTGATATCAACCCAATCAGATCCACTGATGCCGAATGGATTGATTCAGTAATGATTAATCCGTTATTAAGAACTAAGAAATCTTTTCGCCAATAAAAAACCGCTTCAATTTTTTAATCAATGCCGTTTTTTTGAGTTCTAAAGTTAAATCAATGTTTGTAAAATCCAAATAAATGCTTTATCTTTGTGTCCGAAAACATTGCGGTTGTGGCGTAATTGGTAGCCGCGCCAGACTTAGGATCTGGTGCCGAGAGGCGTGGGGGTTCGAGTCCCTTCAGCCGCACAATGATTCTTGAATGCGAAATGCTGTTGCATTTCGCATTTTTAGTAAAACTGAATACGAATGAAAGCCATGATTTTTGCAGCCGGTTACGGTACACGGCTCAAACCACTTACTGATACTGTCCCTAAGGCATTGATTCCCATCAACGGCATTC
Organism: Bacteroidota bacterium; assembly: GCA_021779195.1. GTDB lineage: Bacteria > Bacteroidota > Bacteroidia > Bacteroidales > Paludibacteraceae > Paludibacter. The sequence continues at coordinate 8,437 of JAJYBB010000016.1, forward strand.
CGCTTTTGCAACATTTAATTTTGAAATTGAAACAGGAAGGATTTACTGAAATTATTGTGAACGTGCACCATTTTGCCGATCAGATAATAAATTTTCTGAATGAAAACCATTATTTTGGCATTCGTATTGAAATTTCAGATGAACGAGATGCTTTGCTCGATACGGGTGGTGGCATTCGAAAGGCTGCCTGGTTTTTTGAAGATGGATTGCCTTTTTTGGTTCATAATGTAGATATTATTTCAAATGTCGATTTACAAGCACTTTATCGACATCATTTGAATTCTGATTCTATAGCAACATTGGTTGTCAGTAAGCGTGCCACCTTTCGTTATTTAATGTTTGACAAAAATAATCGGCTTCGGGGATGGATAAATGAAAAAACGCAGGAAACAAAACCTGAAATGCTTGGTAATCTGCAACTGTATGATAAATTGGCTTTTGCAGGTATTCAGGTGCTTTCGCCGTTGGTTATTGATTTGATGATGAGCAAGGAAACTCCTAAATTCCCGATTATAGATTTTTATCTTTCGGAGATGAATAACCATAAAATATTTGGATATGAACCCATTAGTCTTAAGCTGATTGATGTCGGGAAAATTGATTCCTTACCTAAAGCTGAAAAATTGATCAGGGAATTATCATTTGAATAGCTTCGGGCAAAATGCTGATGGTATAGGGTGAAAATCCGTTTACAATAATACCATCTGCTTCCATCAATGCACTTTTATCGCACTGAATCAAAATTTTTTGGGTCTGGAATGACTCGATAAGCGGATGCTCGAGCAATTTTCCGTTAAATAATCGTGCAATGGCGGTGATAATATCCCAAAATTTCGGTTTTTTTGCCATCATTAAATCGAGTTTTCCATCGGTTGGAATGGCATTTGGATTTTGTTTCATTCCACCCCCGCTATAACACCCGTTAGCCACGTTCATGGTGAACATGCTTTCCGATAAATCTTTTTCGTTCGAAAATATTCTGATTTTATGTGCTTTATATGAAAATACTGCACCCAGCAACGCAAAGGTGTATAAAAATGAATGACTGCCTATCACTGCTTTTAATCTGTGCGTGAGATTAACAACAGCTGCATCTAAACCCAATCCGATTGAATTAATAAAATAATGTGATTCACGCACACCTTCCATATCGAATTCTACTTTCCCAATATCAATGGGTTGCAATTTACCCTTCAGAAATACTTCGATAGAATGTTTATAATCGCGAGTCAACCCCCAGAATCGTCCCCAATCATTTCCAGTACCACGTGGAATTAACGCAATTTTAAGTTCACGGGTATCCTCGATGTCGGCACTGAAAATGCCATTTATCACTTCACTAATAGTGCCATCTCCACCCAGAATTATAAGGTTCTTATATCCTTTTTCAACAAAATTTCGCGCAACTTTAGAAGCATGACCTGCAAATCGGGTTATTCGGTAATCAAACTCAATATTAGCATGTTTAAGCTTCAAAAACAGATATTTGCGTTGTTGACGAAACTTCTTTTTTCCTGATTTTGGATTGATAATGATAGCCCAATGTTGTGATGTGATTTCCATGAATTATTATTTTTGACCAAACTTTTGTACATTTTGACCATTTGGCTTATGATTTTGTCAGAAATAAATCCATTAATGTTAAAGCAGCCATTGCTTCGACAATCGGTACAGCGCGTGGTAATACACAGGGATCATGTCGGCCTCTTGCTTCTAACTCCACCTTATTTGAATGAATATCAATTGTTTCTTGCTTTTTAGAAATTGTGGCAACTGGTTTAAATAATACCCTGAAATATATATCTTGCCCATTGCTGATGCCGCCTTGGATGCCACCTGAATTATTCGATTTGGTAGTTACTTTATCGTCAATTTTAATAAATGAATCATTCATTTCAGATCCTTTCAAAGAAACTCCATTAAATCCACGGCCATAATCGAATCCATGAGTAGCATTGATACTCAGCATAGATTGAGCTAAACGAGATTGCAATTTATCGAAAATAGGCTCACCCCAACCAATGGGAACGCCCTTTATTACGCATGAAATAATACCGCCGATTGAATCACCGTCTGCTTTCAATTGTTTAATATAGTGAGACATACGGTTCGCTGCTTCCAAGTCGGGACAGCGCACGGCATTGCTTTCGATCAATGAAAGATCGAGTAGCGAATAATCTTTTTGTACTGAAATATGACCAACCTGAGAAGTGTATGCTGTTATTTCAATTCCTGATTTTTTTAAAGCTAATTTGGCTATGGCTCCTGCTACAACACGCGAGGCAGTTTCACGGGCGGAGCTTCGTCCACCTCCGCGATGATCTCGAATTCCATATTTTTCTTGATAGGTGAAATCGGCGTGAGATGGGCGATAAATTTCTTTTAATTGATCGTAATCAGAGCTGTGTTGGTTTTCATTCCAAATTACAAATGCGATTGGAGTCCCCGTCGTTTTTCCTTCAAAAATTCCCGAAAGAAATTCTACTTTATCGGATTCTTTACGGGGTGTAGAGAGGTCTGATTGCCCTGGACGACGGCGGTCAAGTTCATGTTGTATAAAAACTTCATCTAATTCCATTCCAGCAGGGCAACCATCTACAATACCACCAATTCCTTTTCCGTGTGATTCTCCAAATGAGGTGAATGTGAATAGTTTACCAATTGAATTTGACATATTATAGCTTGGTTTTATAATGTTGAATCATTATTTTATTTTTTAATATTTAGTTTTTATGGATGTACAAAGTTATTCAAAAGTTTTAAATACTTCATGAATTGTTTGGTATTTTACCTTATAAAGTGAAAAAAATATCGGGTCAATTAAATATTGCCCGATATATTGTTGAAAAATATTAAGAAGAGAAATTAATTGCCACATCCACAACTGCCTGTACTGCAACCATCATCTCCACAGGCATCGTCACCACATCCGCAACTGCCGCTACCGCAACTACAGCCACTGTAATTTAGCGATGCTAATTCTTCATCGCTGGCATCTTTTACGTCAAGAACTTTTCCTTTAAAATGTAAATTTTCGCCTGCCAACGGGTGGTTTAAATCAACGCGAACATGTGAATCAGAAACGCTTACTACTTGAGCATTAAGTTTGTTACCGTCATTATCCATCAAAGGAACTATATTTCCTTCGAAAATCATGTCAGTATCTAATTTTCCATCAATTTCAAAAATTCCACGATCTAAATCAATAACACTTTCGTCATCATACGTTCCATAAGCATCTTCGTTTTTAATCGTAAAATCAAAATTTTCTCCTGATTCGAGCCCAAATAAATTTTCTTCAAATTTTGGAAGCATCATACCTACTCCGTAAATAAAACTCAATGGTTGTTCAGCAGTAGCTTTTTCCATCAGTTCCAATTCACCTTCATTTTCTCCGTCAACAAATAATTCATACTCTGCTGTAACGGATTTGTTTACTGTAATTTTCATTTTTCTGTTTTTTATGATTGTAATGATTTTATATATTTTCTTTTTATAAATTGATTATTATTTCAAGGTGATTGTAAAATAACTCAATACCAGGTAAAATTGTTCGCTCCAAGATTGACATTACTTTGTTTTGTATATTTTAAATCTTGTAACATGCTGGCATTCACACCAATTTTGAAGTTGTACGATTTATAAATCCCAAATGGTACGATGCTAGCCGACATGGTCCAGCAATGAAGATTTCGCACCACATTTACATTAGTATAAGTAAATTGTTTAGCCGTGAAATCGAACGAGGTACTTGCGTTAATTTTCCAGTTGTTGGTGAGCGAGATATTCCCCGAAAGACTTAAATTATGGGTAAACCCCATTTCGTATTCCATTGTATTTTTGTTAAAAACATTAGTGTTCCCGTATCGAATGCTATAATTAATACTTATACTCCAAGGTATGGTTACTTTCTCGTAGCCACCGTCTGTTGTTTCAACTTTCTTATTGTCGTTGTTATTAGCATTATTTCCGGTAGAATTTACGTCATTATTATTTGGATTTTTTTCAGGATTCTGTTGTGATCCTGTATTTGCATTTTTTGTTGTACTTCCTTTCTTTTTAAACGTTTCGTTACTAAGGGTGTAGCTGTATGAAGTACTGGTACCTAAAAAACGTGGAAATCCACCGTGTTCCCATCGCAATTTATTAATCCTTACGGGAGTGCCGGAGCTATTAAGTCCATACAAATATGGATCGAATGAACCACTCAAATTTAAGGTGTAGTTTTTTCCTAATTTTAATCGTAGATTCGTGCTCAGAAGTGACCATTGCATTGAATCTGCAGCCATGTTGTAACTACCGTTGACAGAGAAATTGTCAATTAAACTGATTTTATTGAAAGGAACTGTTCCCGTTGTATCTTTATCGTTTCGAACTTTCATTTCCACATTGTTCCCAACTGAAAAATTTACACTTCCAGATTTCCCTACACCCGGAGCTCCATATAAACTTCCCAAGTAGTGAGAATATTGAACTACCTGATCGTGAAATACAGCTGGATTGGTTCGGTCGACAACAGATTGAGTATAAGTACCGTAATAGCCCCACATCGGATCGCCAAAGTCAGGCATATAACTGAATCCTATTGAGGGAGTTAACACGTGCCGAATTCGATCAATTTTATCGCCGAAGATTGAACGGATCGGGATATAATATCCATATAATTTGGTAGATGCCGAAACGCCAATGTTAAAATCATATACCCTGTGAAAACCATTTATGGTATCGGTTTTCACCCGTTGATTTGCTTTATCCCACGACTGGTTGATGGATTGAAAATACCAGCGTTCATTATAATTAATTGATGGGGAAACATTGATGTATTTTAAAACATTAAATGTCGCACTGATTGGAATGCTATGCCTCATCCCATTTTTCCAATCACGGGTAAAAGAGGAGGTAAGTAATTTGTTTTCCTTGGTTGTAATGCTGTTGGCTAATGATCCGGAATAAGATAAGGATATTTTTTCGTACCAACGTTCTTTTCCTACTGGATTTTTCCGTTTGAAAGGATAAATTCGACTCATAGAAATACTGATATTTGGCAAAGTCATGTTTATTGTCGAATCTTGGGTTCGTTGGTTAATTAACATACTTCCCGAAATATTAAACGGACTATTTGGGAAACGTTGTGAAAATGAAATACTTGAGCCTTTTGTATTTTCAGAATTCAAATCGGGTCGATAATAACTGTTGATGTTACTTCGATTATATCCACTGGTAGAAAAATCGACACTTGATGAAAAATTAAAATAAGGATTGGCTTTTTGATCCTGTGTATGCGACCAACGTATGCTTAAATTATTGGCAACACTGTAATCGGGTAAATCTTTTTCACCGGTTACATCTGAGCGGTAAGATATGCTAAAATTACCACTAAATTTATATTTCTTCACATACCGTGAACTTGCCGAAAGTGCCCAAGTACCTTTGGTATAAATTTCGCTTTTTAATTCCAGGTCAACGTAGTCGTTGATAGCGAAATAATAACCTCCGTTTGTTAAACCAAAACCCCGTGTGAGTTCATCCTGAAAAGTAGGCATGATAATCCCTGATGAATATTTATCTGTAAATGGGAAAAATCCAAAAGGAATGGCAATAGGCAATGGCACATCTTCTACAACAAGATAAGCAGGTCCTGTAACAATATAGCTACCGGGTTTAACTTTTCCTTTTGTGAGATCTAAATAAAAGTCAGGATGATCGTGATTGTCGCAGGTGGTGTATTTTCCATTGGTAATGCATAAAATATTATTTGCCATTTTTTTTGTACGGTCTGCAACTACATAACCTTCACCTTGTTGTGTAACACCTTGACGAATATACCCTTTTTTAGTTTTTAAATTGTATGTCAGTTCCTTTGATGAATAATCAGTTTTTCCTTCGGTAAATATGGGTTCGCCAATTTTGTGTCCTAAACTGTCAAGTGTGCCATGCGCAAAAACGATGCTACTATCCATTTTAACCCTCACAAAATCAGATTTAAGGGTAATATTTTTGTATTTTATCTCGGTTTTGCCGTGTAAAAAACCGGTACCATTTCCCAAAAATATTATGGAATCCTGTGCACTGTAGTCAATTTGAGCGTCAATCTGGTTTGATTTGGGTTTTGAGGTAAGAGTTGTCGAATCAGTTTTGGCGTTTTGAACGCTATCCTTTGATATAACTTCTTTTTCCGATTTTATTGATGGTAATTTTGATTGGTCAAAACCAAAAACAGGTATTGCCAAACAAAAAAATAAAAGCAGAAAATAGGATCGTACTTTCTTGAAATATAAATAGATATATATTCGCATTACCTAAGGAATCGGTTTTTTGAATGAGCTTGCAAATTTAGTGAAAATAAAGTCGACATTTTTCGTTACCTTCAATTTTTATGATTAATTTTAAAATTTACTACTTCATTTCGCATTACAAACGCGATAGAATGATTACTTTTGCAACAAATTAAAGAACTTGTTTGATCCATTCTCTCGGCTGTTGTATGAAATTAAGTAAACATTCGGTGCTTCTTGTTTTTATTCTTTTACTTGTCAATTTTTTTACAGGTTGGAGCCTAATTAATGCGCAGGAAAATCGTTTTACGGTTGTTATCGACGCAGGACATGGTGGTCATGATCCCGGTGCTATTGGTTCGTTTGCCCGTGAAAAAGATATTAATCTTTCGGTGGCATTAAAATTAGGGTCATTGATCGAAAATAAAATGAAAGATGTTAAAGTTGTTTTTACCCGAAAAACGGACATTTTTATTCCCTTACAGGAAAGAGCTGATATTGTAAATGAGAATCATGCTGATTTATTCATCTGTATTCATACCAATTCATCTCCAAGTTCAGATGCCTTTGGTGCTGAAACGTTTACGTTAGGTTTAGCCAAAACAAAATCAAATTTAGATGTGGCTATGCGTGAAAATTCTGTTATCTTACTCGAAAATAACTATAAGACAAGATATAAAGGTTTTGATCCAGCCTCTATTGATTCATACATTATGTTCGAGTTTATGCAGGATAAATATATCGATCGAAGTATTGAGTTTTCATCTTCAGTTCAGAAACAGTTGGCTCACTATTGTCAACGAGCCGATCGGGGAGTGCGTCAGGCTGGATTTTGGGTGTTACACCGTTCAGCCTGTCCAAGTGTACTAATCGAGTTAGGTTTTATATCTAATCCTGCAGAAGAACGCTATTTAACCTCAGATCAAGGACAAAATGAACTTTCGACTGCAATTTTCAATGCTTTTGTTAATTATAAACGGTTGAACGATAAAAAATCAGGAATTCAATCTTCATTGGTTTCAAAAATTGATCAGCCTTCTCGTCAAAATGATACAGACAAGTTAAAGCGGGACACTCCACAGAATCAGGATAAACTTTTTGAAAATTCAATAAAACTTGATTCGAACACAAACCCACTTCCGGTTGTTTCACCGGCAAAACCACCTGCATTAGTTTCAAATCAGGGTAAAACCGATATACCTATTTTTAAGGTACAATTGTTTGCTTCCAAAAAGGCATTAAAACTCAATTCATCTGCTTTTAAAGGATTGCCCAATGTGGATGTGTTTGTTGAAAATGGCTTGAATAAATACACTATTGGTGCTGAAACAGAATATAATGTTATATTAAAATTAAGAAAAAGTATACTTTCAATGTTCCCACAAGCTTTTATTATTGCCTTTTTGGGAGATAAAAAAATTCCCGCATCAAAAGCAAAGAAATTAGTAAAATAGATATTCTGGATTGATCCTGGTTTTGGGTGTGAATTTTTGAAATTACCTATTCGAATTTTTATTGATTGTCTTTAATGAAAAAGATAAATCTTTTAATTTTTCCACAATTATTTAACAATAAAACCTCTTTAAAATGAAAGGAAAAGTTTTTACACGTGAAGTTAAAGTTGGAATAATGGTTGTTATTGCCATTTTTTTACTGTATTTCGGATTGAATTTTTTAAAAGGGATAAATATTTTTTCTTCCGTATCAAATTATTATGCTAAATATGAAAATGTAGGAGGGTTGGTACCTTCATCTCCCGTTTATGTTAAAGGATTTAAAGTCGGTCAGGTTGACGAAGTAAAATATGATTTTAGTCGCAAACAATCATTTGTCATACGAATTTCCATTTCAAAAAATATTAAAATTCCAAAAGGGACCAAAATTGAATTATATGACGATGGACTCATGGGAGGAAAGGCCATTCAACTCATTTTCACACCCGATATGTTAGCTTCACATACCATGTATTTACCTGGTGATACAATCGAATCGCAGGTTGGAATTGGGTTGATGGGTCAATTGACCGGTGATTTGATGCCAAAAATTAAAAGTATATCTGAACAAACAGATTCGTTGATCCGCTCAGTTCGTTTGTTAATTGATAATAAAGACCTGACTAAAAGTTTATCGTCAATTCAGCATACAACTGCCGATTTAGCCGTGAGTTCATCGCAATTAAAGAAAATGATGAATCACGATGTACCCCATATTTTGGGTGATGTAAATGCTATGACCTCTGATTTTAAACAAATCAGTGGAAATCTGAAGAAAATTGATTTTGCAGCTACAATGGCAAGTGTCAATCATACAATTGCCAATCTGAATCTGATTACCGATAAAATAAATAGTTCCGAAGGTACTATTGGTATGTTGATTAACAATAAAGACCTGTATATCAATCTAACAAATACCGCATCTAGTTCAAATAAACTTTTGATCGATTTGAAAAGCAATCCAAAACGTTACGTTCATTTTTCTCTTTTCGGAAGTAAGAACTAACTCTTTATTTAGACAAATTCTAAATAAGCATTGAATATAAAATAAATTTATTTATTATTTTTTAGAGCCGAACTCTTTTGTTAACAAGGACTTCGGCTTTGTTATGAATAATTTTTTAGTTAATTGCTTTCAAACTATTAAATTGTTTAAAATCAGGGATATTACAAAAATGTTACAAATAACACTTTGAATATCATTGTAGTTACATATTTATCTGAAAATGTGATTATTGATTCAATTTGTTTCTGCCAAAAAAATATTGATTTTTTTTATTGGAAAAAGTTTTAGAATTTTGTAGAACTGATTTTAGCCGATTTTCGATTTCAGTTTTTTATATTTATATTATTACTTGTATCAATAATTTTTTTTGAACTTAATATAAGGAGATGAATAATCACGAGCAATTATGGAGTCGCTGTTTAGGCGTTATTAAAGACAACATTAGCGATACTTCATTTAATACATGGTTTGCCCCTATCGTGGCATTAAAATTTGAAAACAACGTATTTGTATTGCAGGTTCCAAGTCAATTTTTTGTTGAGTATATTGAAGAAAAATATATTGATTTGTTGCGGATGACTCTTTACCGTGTAGTAGGAATAGGTACACGTCTTGAATACAGGGTTTTAATTGATAAAACTTCGGGTAAGGGAACTCAAATTCCAAGCACAGGCGATCATTCAAAACCAAAAGCTGCTCCTGCGTTTGCTAATCCATATCATAAAGTTCAGCTGCCCGATCTCGATCCTCAATTGAATCCTGCTTACAATTTTAATAATTTAATTGAAGGAAAAAGCAATAAATTGGCACGAACCGCTGGAATTAGCATTGGAAATGATCCTGGGAAAAATATATTCAATCCTCTTTTTGTTTATGGTCAGTCGGGTGTGGGTAAAACGCATTTGGCAAATGCCATTGGCGTAATGACCAAACAATTTCACCCAGAAAAAAGGGTGTTGTATGTTTCAGCTAATACCTTTCAGATTCAGTATACCGATGCTGTTCGAAATAATACCGTGAATGATTTTTTGAATTTTTATCAAACAATCGATGTGTTGATTGTTGATGACATTCAAGAATTTGCTGGGAAAACAGGTACTCAAAATACATTTTTTCATATCTTCAATCATTTACATCAGAATGGTAAACAGTTGGTGCTTACTTCCGATCGATCACCTATCGTATTGGTTGGTCTCGAACAGCGCCTATTAACCCGTTTTAAATGGGGGCTTTCGGCTGAAATTGAAAAACCTGATTTTGAACTTCGAAAAGCTATTTTGCAGCATAAAATTTATCACGATGGTCTTGAAATACCGGATGAAGTTGTAGATTTTATTGCCGAAAATGTAGTTGATAATGTCCGAGATTTAGAAGGTGTGCTGGTTTCAATCATGGCTCATTCTACTTTGGCAGATTTGCCGATTGATATATTGCTGGCAGAGAAAATTATCGGGCGTATTGTTTCAATTACCAAAAGAGTAAACACAGTTGAAAAAATTCGAGATGTGGTTTGTGAGTATTTTTCTTTATCGGTTGATGCTATCTCTACCAAAAGTAGAAAACGTGAAGTCGTTCAAGCTCGTCAGATAGCAATGTATTTATCAAAACAATTGACTAAAAGCTCTCTTTCGTCGATTGGGAATACCATTGGTCAGCGTGATCATGCCACTGTTTTACATGCCTGTAAAATCGTTACTGATTTAATGGATTGCGATAAAAATTTCCGTTCAAGTGTGTACGAAATTGAAGAAAAACTGAAAAAATAATTTTTTAATTGTTTATTGTAATCCATCCGAATATTTAATAAATAAAGCTGCTCTTGTAGGGCAGCTTTATTTATTAAATATTCGGATGGATATGATTTATTTAAATTTCGGCTTTATTCCTAAATTATACATCACAAATGACCACATATCAGTTTGAACATCAATGAATTTGCTGATTGGTTTTCCGGCTCCGTGTCCAGCTTTAGAGTCAATACGGATCAATGTTGGATTTGTATCTCCATTATCGGCTTGTAAAGTGGCGACAAATTTATATGAATGTGCGGGGATCACTCGGTCGTCATGATCACCTGTCATGATTAAAGTGGCTGGATATTTAACGCCTTTGATTAAATTTTGCAAAGGCGAATATGATTTGAGGTATTTAAACATTTCCTTGCTGTCGTCGCTGGTACCGTAGTCGCTTGCCCATGACCATCCGATTGTGAATTTATGGTAACGTAACATATCGAGTACACCCACTTCCGGTACCGCCACTGCGTACAGATCTGGTCTTTGTGTCATGCATGCACCAATGAGCAAACCTCCGTTTGAACCGCCATTGATCGCTAATTTTTTAGAATTGGTATATTTTTCACGAATTAAATATTCTGCTGCAGCTATAAAATCATCGAAAACATTTTGTTTGAGCATTTTTGTGCCTGCTTTGTGCCATGCTTCACCATATTCACCACCTCCACGGATATTTGCCACTGCATAAATACCTCCGTTTTCAAGAAAGGGAATACGCCAAACACTAAATGATGGATTAATACTGATATTGAAACCTCCATAACCATAAAGCATAACCGGATTTTTACCGTTTTTAAGTAATCCTTTTTTATAGGTTAACCACAACGGTATTTTTGTCCCATCTTTACTGCGATAGAAAATTTGTTCACTCGTATATTCATTCGGATTAAATTTCAATTCGGGTCGCTTAAATACTTCAGAATGATTCTTTTCAGCATTAAAACGATAAATGGTGGGAGGGAAAGTATATGATGTGAAGCTGTAAAAGGCTTCAGTATCTTTTTTGTTGCCCGAAAATTCGCTTAATGTCCCTAACCCAGGTAGTGGTACTTCATACAGTTTGTTGCCTGTTAAATCGAATCCATACGCATGATGACAGGCATCTTTCATATACTCGGTAATAATTTTACCTCCAATAATAGAAACATTTTCCAGTACATTTTCGTTTTCAGGAATAATCTCAACCCAATTTTTAAGTTCGGATTTTGCAGGATATACCATCATTAACCGTTGTTTTGGCGCTTTCCAGTTAGTTAAAACGTAAATTTTTCCATTCACATTATCGATTACGGAGAAATTATTTTTAAATCCAGGAGCAAAATCTTTAAATTTTGCATTTGGACTTCTAAGATCTTTCATTATCAACTGATTGCCGGTGGTAGTTTCGGTAATGGAAATAAATAAGAACTGTTCATCGTCGGTTACTGATGCATAACATTCTCGCAAAGGATGTAGACTGTCTTCATAAATCAATTTATCCTGCGCTTGGTTTTCACCTAAGGTATGGAAATAAATTTTTTCGAACTCGTTTTTAACTGAATATTCTTTCCCTTTTTCGGGAGCATTGTAGGCACTGTAATAAAATCCATCTCCTTGCCAGGCAATATGGCTGGATTTTGACCATTGAATATGGTCTGATAATATTTTTTTTGAGTGCATATCCAACACGAAAATTTCATTCCAATCAGAACCGCTCCGGGAGATTGAATAACCCATATATTTACCATCATTTGAAAATGAAATATCGGTCAAAGCCACTGTACCATCAGTCGAAAAGGTATTGGGATCGAGTAAAATCTCGGGTTTGGCTGTAAGTTTTTTTAGACAATATAGAACACTTTGATTTTGAAGTCCATTATTTTTGAAATAAAAATACTGACCGTTTTTTTTAAATGGAGTGCTATAACGGGCGTAATCAGTGATGGCAGTGAGTTTTTCTTTTAAATCTTTTCTGAAGGGAATTTTATTCAAATAATCGAAGGTAACTTTATTCTGAGCGATCACCCAAGCTGCTGTTGCTGCCGAAGTGTCGTTTTCGAGCCAACGATACGGATCATGCACATCTATTCCGAAGTAACGATCCACAACGTCGCGTACGGGTGTTTCGGGATAAATAATTTTTGAGGATTGACAAGCAGATAAAAACATGGTTGAGCAAATGATTATTCCGAATTGAAAATTAAATTTTCTGAAATTATTTTTTCCTTTTGAAGTTTCGGGTTTGTCCAAACGGAACAAATGTTTAATATTTACCGATCCTAATGATTTCGATTCAGAAATGTTGATTTGATTGAAGGCTGATCTCATAATCGATTTTTTTTAAAATTGCTTGTTTCATAATATTAAAAAGTGTTTTAGATCATTTTTTTATAATTAAAGAGATTTGTCATCAAGTATTGATTGTCTGTTTGAAAATTTAGCAATATTCAATTCATTAGCTATTTGAAACATGTAATTTCGAGCTTCTTCATATTCATTTGCAATAATACCGTCCAAAATAGCATCTTTTATTCTCGATTTTATTTCACCCACGATGGATGAAGCCGGCAATTGAAACGTTTTCATGATTTCTTCTCCACCAATTGGAGGTTGAAAATTTCGCAATTTATCTTTTTCTTCAATTTCTTTTAATTTTTGTCTAACTAACAGAAAATTTGATTTATAACGTTGAACTTTATCCGGATTTTTGGAAGTTATATCTGCTTCGCATAATTTCATTAAATCATCAATATCTTCACCCGAATCAAAAAGTAAACGACGTATGGCTGAATCGGTTACTTCATCTTCACTTAACACAATGGGGCGCATGTGCAATGTAACTAATTTTTGAACGTATTTCATTTTTTCATTCATAGGCAACTTCATTCGATGAAAAATTTCGGGTATCATTTTTTCACCTACGTAATTGTGGTTATGGAATGTCCATCCTAATCGTGGATCAAAGCGTTTGGTTCGTGGTTTACCGATATCGTGAAGCAACGCAGCCCAGCGCAACCACAAGTTGTCGGTGAGTTCGCATAAATTGTCGAGCACCATCAATGTGTGGTAAAAATTATCTTTATGTCCAATGCCATCTTTGGTTTCAGCACCTTTGAGGGCCAATAATTCTGGAAAAATCAGTTCGAGCAGTCCTGTTTTTTCCAATAAAATAAAACCAACGGATGGTTTTGAAGACAATATGACTTTATTTAACTCATCAGCAATTCTTTCTTTCGAAATAATATTTATGCGTTCTTTATTTCTGATGATTGCATCGAAGGTGTTGGTTTCTATGTAAAATCTTAATTGAGAGGCGAATCGAATGCCTCGTAACATTCGTAATGGATCGTCAGAAAAAGTAATATCAGGATTTAATGGAGTACGGATAACAAAGTTTTTTAAATCAGTTAACCCGTCGAACGGATCTTTTAGCTTGCCTAAACAATTGCTGTTTAGACATATAGCCATTGCATTAATAGTAAAATCGCGTCGATTCAAATCATCTTCAAGTGTGCCATCTTCCACAATGGGTTTTCTCGAGTCATGCTGATAGGATTCCTTTCTGGCTCCTACAAATTCAATATCAATATTGCGATATTTAATTTGTGCAGTTCCAAATTTTTTGAAAACAGTTAATTTTCCGTGATTTTTGATCCTCTGATTTACATTTTCAGCTAAATTAATTCCACTCCCAACGACCATTATATCTATGTCTTTCGAAGGTCGTTTTAGAAAAATATCACGTACATAACCACCTATCACGTAACATTCTAAATTTTGTTCGTCGGCAACCTGTGTGATAAGTTGAAAAATCTTATGTTTTAAAAATTCTTTCATTTGCGTGCAATTACTCTCATAAAATCTCGAAAGAGAAAAATAATTTAATTCTCTTAATCATATAATACCGATAATCAGATTCTTACTTCAATATTGTGTTCTTTTAAAAATAACTTCAATTCCTGAATCCCGATTTCTTTATAATGAAAAATACTTGCAGCTAAAGCCGCATCTGCTTTACCATTTTCAAAGACATCTACAAAATGCTGCATATTTCCTGCACCACCACTGGCAATAACCGGTACATGAACTGCTGCAGACACAGTCCGCGTAATATCCAATGCAAATCCATCTTTGGTTCCGTCATGATTCATAGAAGTTAATAAAATTTCACCTGCTCCAAGTTCTACTGCATGTTTTGCCCAATCCAGTGTTTTTAATTCTGTAGGAATTCTACCTCCATTCAGATATACATACCAATCTCCATTAGAAAATTTAGTGTCGATCGCTAATACAACGCATTGACTTCCAAACTCTTTTGCTAAATCAATGATTAATTGCGGATTTCGAACTGCCGAAGTGTTAACTGAAATTTTATCGGCACCAGCAGCTAATAATACTGATACATCTTCGATGGTAGAAATACCTCCACCTACAGTAAAGGGAATATTGATATGTTTGGCAATGCGAGTAACCAATTCAGAAAGGGTTTTGCGCTTTTCATTCGTTGCTGTGATATCTAAAAAAACCAATTCATCAGCTCCCATTTGGGCGTATAATGCTCCCAATTCTACCGGATCACCTACATCGGTGATATTCAAAAAATTAATTCCTTTTACAGTTTTGCCATCTTTGATGTCGAGGCATGGAATAATACGTTTCGCTAGCATAATTTATTGGTATTCAATTGATATATATTGCTGACTGAAATTAGATGATAAATAAATTCAAATTTTATTGTTTAATTGTCAATGCGGAATGATCAACATTCCATTTGGATAAGTGAATTGTCTCCAAAGAATTAACTGATTTTTTGTCGAAAAGTTTTTCTATATGAATATAGTTTCGAGTAAAACCGGTCATATTTTCCCCCTTTCGTTTGGATTCCCAAAGAACGACTTGCTCTTTTCCGATCTGACTTTCGTAAAATGCTTCAAGTTTTTTATCAGACAGCTTATGCAATATATCACTACGTCTTTTTCGTTCTGTTAAGTTAACAGAATAATTGATCTCTAACATCTTTGTACCTGCCCGCTCTGAATAGGTAAATACGTGAAGTTGGGAGATATTTAGAGATTCAATAAACTGAACCGATTGTTCAAACAGTTCATTTGTTTCTCCCCTGACTCCGACAATCATATCAACCCCGATAAAGGCATCAGGCATTAATTTATTAATTCTTTCAACTTTTTGTGTAAAGAGCTCGCGATTA
Organism: Bacteroidota bacterium; assembly: GCA_021779195.1. Lineage (GTDB taxonomy): Bacteria > Bacteroidota > Bacteroidia > Bacteroidales > Paludibacteraceae > Paludibacter. The sequence continues at coordinate 24,195 of JAJYBB010000016.1, forward strand.
TATTTGCGGCGCATTAATTGAAGCACTTCGTTTGTGCCTGATTGCAATGGAATATGAAAATGAGGCATAATATGATGGCTATTTGCCACATAATCAATTATTTCATCAGTGAGTAAATTAGGTTCAATTGATGAAATACGGAATCGAACTTCACGATTGATGGTATCGAGTGCTCGAAGTAAATCAAAAAATGATTCATTGCTGCCGGAGCCAAAATCACCGATATTAACGCCTGTAAGTACAATTTCTTTAGCGCCCTGTTCAATTGCCTCTTCGGCAATTTTCACAGTTTGGGCAACCGTGGCACTCCGGCTACGTCCCCTGGCAAAAGGAATGGTGCAATAGGTACAATAATAATCGCAACCATCTTGAACTTTAAGAAAATGTCGGGTTCGGTCATCACGCGAACAGGTGGGTTGAAAAACTTTGACTTGATTAATTTTAGTGGTATGAATTTCAGCAGTTTTCAATTTTTCGTGCTGAGATATAAACAGAGGCAAATCAAATTTTTCATTTGCACCCAACACTATGTCAACACCTTTAATTTGAGCTATTTCATTCGGTTTCAATTGAGCATAACAACCTGTAACCACCATTAGGGCATTGGGATATTCGCGTACAAGTCGATGAATGGCTTGGCGTCCTTTCCGATCGGCAGTGTCGGTTACAGAGCAGGTATTCACAATGCAAACATCAGCTTGTTCGCCTGGACGAACTTTTGTAAATCCGTTGTTGATAAGTTGTTGTGCAATAGCCGAAGTTTCAGCAAAGTTAAGTTTGCAACCCAATGTATGAAAAACAACTTTTTTATTTTGAAATTGAGTATAATCGATCATTGAATCCTATATGTGAAAATAGGTGTGCAAAGTTACGAAAAAATGTCGATAGAGGCTTCATTTCATTATACATACTGATATTGAATCAGAATTGTTTTTTTATTTTGCCGCTTTCCTTTTAATAATAAATGATTGTCAGCGATCTAAATAGTCGGAGTTTCAGCATTATTATTAACTTTGCTCAATCGGTTTCCGTAAGTTGTTAAACCGTGTAGTACTCATGATATTCATTGTATTTCGCTGGTAATGGAGTATATTGTGCTTTTAGCGATCACACTTTTGTTAATTCATTGCATTTTATAGCATGATAATCTGTTAATTTAGTTGAATGTTTTGTTGCTAATCCCAATATTTTTAAGGTTATCAAGTTTTGAAATTGATAACCGATACAGTTAATTGATAATCAGATCAATATACTATTTAACTTCAGATTTTAACTTTCAAATAATCTATATGTTATGCATTTATATATGCTGCTGTGCAACAAGCTACGACACCGGCTGTTTCGGTTCGCAACCGGCTTTCGCCCAGCGAAACAGGTATATATCCGGTATGAAATGCATGCTCTACTTCATCAATGCTGAAGTCGCCTTCTGGTCCAATCATTATCAATCCGCTATTTGCTTTGGGTAAAGCATTTTGAAGTAATTGTTTTTTATAATTAATATTCTTTAAGACATTTGCCGAAAAAGTCGAATCATCATAGCAATGAGCTATAAATTTTGCATTTTCATGATATTCTTTTAAAAAATTATCATAACTGCAAATTGGATTAATTCGCGGGAATAATGATTTTTTTGATTGTTTTGCTGCTGAAATCATCACCCGTTCCAATCGTTCCGGTTTAATTACTTTTCGTTCGGAATTACAGCAAATGATGGGTGTGATTTCGTCGATTCCAATTTCAGTAGCTTTTTCGATAAACCATTCCAATCGTTCGATATTTTTTGTGGGGGCAATGGCAATGTGGAGTTTATAATTTTTTTGATTGGGAATCAAAATTGATTCGATGATTTTAAATGTGCAGTTTCGGGGATGGGCAAGTGTAATTCGAGCTCTAAAATAACCACCATAGCCATCGACTAATTCTATTTCGTCACCGCTTTGCAAACGGAGTACTTTTATGGCATGAATTGATTCTTCTTCCGGAAGAATATTGGTTTTGGCGAGATTTGGAGCGAAGAATAAAGCCATTTTTTTCGATTTATAATTTATTATTTATACATCTATCGTAAATGAATAAATTGTAAATGCTTAGTAAATTTCCTTTTTGGCAGCCAAAAGTGTGTTTTTTAATAAAGAAACAATTGTCATTGGACCTACACCACCCGGAACCGGAGTTATGAATGAGCATTTTGGTGCAACCTCATCGAATTTAACATCTCCACTCAGGCGAAAACCACTTTTTGTTTTTTCAGAAGGAACACGGGTGGTTCCCACATCGATGACCGATGCACCTTCTTTTACCATGTCGGCTGAAAGAAACCCCGGCTGACCAAGAGCTGCAATAATAATATCGGCTTGAAGGCAAATTTCTTTTAAATTTTTAGTTCGACTATGACAAACAGTTACCGTGGCATCGCCTGGATAACCTTTTTGCATCATAAGTGATGCAATGGGTTTACCAACGATGTTGCTGCGTCCGATAACCACGCAATTTTTACCTGAAGTTGGAATATTATAGCGTTTAATTAATTCTAAAATTCCATAAGGTGTTGCAGAAACATAGCATGGTAATCCTATGGACATGCGACCAACATTTACGGGATGAAATCCATCGACATCTTTATGATAATCAATAGATTCAATTACTTTTTGTTCGGAAATATGTTTTGGTAAAGGCAGTTGAACAATAAAACCATCTAATTCATTATCTCGATTTAATTCATTTATTTTAGAAAGTAATTCCGCTTCCGTAACATTTGCTTCAAATGCAATTTTTGTAGATTTAAATCCTACTTGTTCACACGATTTTACTTTGTGTGCAACGTAAGTTTCGCTCCCTCCATCGTGTCCTACAATAATTACGGCTAAGTGAGGAGGACGTTTACCTGCGTCGACCATAAGTTTCACTTCTTCTGCAATTTCAAGTTTTACTTGTTCTGAAATTGCTTTGCCATCAATTAGTTGATACATATTTGTATGGTTTAATGATAAATTATTATGATTGCTGAATAGTGTTAAATGATTAATGTTTGCCCATTTTCAACTTGCCATTTTGCATGGTAGCCATTCGCATTAGTTTACTAGTCTGTTCGAATTGTTTCAATAATCTATTTACATCAACGATTGAAGTTCCGCTTCCATTTGCAATACGTTGTTTTCGGCTTCCGTTCAGCAAAGAAGGGTTAGCTCTTTCTTTGGCTGTCATTGAATGAATTATAGCTTCAATTCCTTTAAAAGCATTGTCGTCAATATCCACATCTTTTAATGCCTTGCCCATTCCTGGAATCATTGCTGCCAAATCTTTAATATTACCCATTTTTTTTATTTGGGCTATCTGTGATAAGAAATCATCGAAATCAAATTGATTTTTGGCAATTTTCTTTTGTAATCTACGGGCTTCTGCTTCATTATATTGTTCCTGAGCACGTTCTACCAACGACACAATATCGCCCATTCCTAAAATTCGGTCGGCCATTCGTTCGGGATAAAATACGTCAAGCGCATCCATTTTTTCTCCTGTTCCAACAAATTTGATTGGTTTATTGACAACTGATCGAATTGATAAAGCTGCACCGCCTCTGGTATCACCATCTAATTTTGTTAATACAACTCCATCGAAATTTAATCGTTCATTAAATTCTTTGGCTGTATTTACGGCATCCTGACCAGTCATTGCATCCACCACAAATAAAATTTCCTGGGGTTGAATGGCTTTCTTGATGGCTGCAATTTCATTCATCATCATTTCATCTACCGCTAACCGCCCTGCGGTATCAACAATAACTATATCATTGCCGTGTTGTTTGGCAAATTTAATAGCTGCCTCGGCAATTGACACCGGGTTTTTATTTTCCAGGTCGAAGAATACCGGAATTCCAAGCTGTTCGCCTAAAATTTTTAATTGTTCGATGGCAGCTGGACGATAAACATCACAGGCAACCAATAAAGGTATTTTATTTCGTTTAGTTTTTAGCAGATTTGCTAATTTTCCTGAAAATGTAGTTTTACCAGATCCTTGTAATCCCGACATTAAAATTACGGACGGATTGCCTTTTAAGTTTACGTCTACACTTTGTCCTCCCATTAAATCAGCCAATTGATCGTGAACAATTTTCACCATCAATTGGTTAGGTTTTAAAGAAGTAAGTACATTTTGTCCAATAGCTATTTCTTTGACAGTATCGGTAAATGTTTTAGCAATTTTATAATTAACATCGGCATCTAAAAGTGCTTTTCGTACATCTTTAAGTGTCTCGGCAACGTTAATTTCAGTAATTTTTCCTTCTCCTTTAAGAATTTTAAATGAGCGGTCTAATCTTTCACTAAGTGATTCAAACATAAATCATTAATTAATAATTGATAATTCACAATGCCTAATTGATTTTTTCAATTACGAATTGTGATAATTTTGCGAGCACAAAGGTACAAAATTCGCTGCTATTTTCAAACTTACCGTTTTGCATATGACTTCTTTTTCGTGATACATCAAAAAAAAGAATCATTCATTATTTTGTTTAACCCTTAAATAATTCTTATATTTGTAACTCAATTCATGCTGCATTTTTATTTATCAACATAACAACACATCAACATGGCAAAATCAACAGAAGAATTAAAAACACCAACCTCAGAAAAACTGAAAGCGTTGCAGTTAGCAATGGATAAAATTGAAAAAGATCACGGCAAAGGTACCATTATGCGGATGGGCGATAGTAAGGTGGAAGAAGTTGCATTTATCTCAACAGGGTCAATCGGGCTTAACATTGCAATGGGAGTAGGCGGTTACCCACGTGGAAGGGTTATTGAAATTTTTGGTCCTGAATCGTCCGGAAAAACAACGTTGGCTATTCATGCTATTGCTGAAGCTCAAAAAGCCGGTGGAATAGCCGCATTTATTGATGCTGAGCATGCTTTTGACCGATTTTATGCCGAAAAATTAGGTGTTAATATCAATGAACTACTTATTTCTCAACCCGATAATGGCGAACAGGCGTTGGAAGTTGCCGATCAATTAATTCGTTCGTCAGCTGTAGACATCGTTGTAATTGACTCTGTGGCTGCATTAACGCCAAAATCGGAATTGGAAGGTGATATGGGTGATTCTAAAATGGGCTTGCAAGCCCGACTTATGTCTCAAGCGTTGCGCAAACTTACGGCTAACATCAACAAAACCAATACAACTTGTATTTTTATCAATCAGTTGCGTGATAAAATTGGTGTCATGTTTGGAAATCCAGAAACAACCACTGGCGGTAATGCACTTAAATTTTATGCTTCCATCAGACTTGACATTCGTCGCATTGGACAACTTAAAGATGGAGAAGAAGCTATTGGTAATCAGACGCGTGTAAAAGTAGTTAAAAACAAGGTCGCACCGCCTTTCCGCAAAGCTGAATTTGATATTATGTATGGCGAAGGAATTTCTAAAACCGGTGAAATTATCGATTTAGGAGTAGAATTCGGTATTATCAAGAAAAGCGGTTCGTGGTTTAGTTATGGTGATACCAAGTTGGCACAAGGACGCGATGCTTCAAAACAATTAATTAAAGATAATCCCGAATTAGCAGCTGAACTTGAAGCTAAAATAGTGGAAGCTATTCAAAATAAGTAGTAATTCAATTGGTTGATATTTAATATAATAGATTTAATTTGAAAGCGGGAATGTGATTAATTCACATTCCCGCTGTTGGTTTTAATGCTGGAGTTTATTTTTTAATAAATTTTGATATAACATTTCCCTTTTCATTCGATACTGAAACAGTATATAATCCTGAATTGAAAGTGCTGATGTTGATTTTTATACAAGCCGATGCTGTTTTTTGATTGTAAATTGTTCTACCACTGATATCGTAAATAGCTATTTGAGAATTTGGTAGTAAATTTGATATATTTAAAATATCTAATGCAGGATTAGGATATAGTGAAATACCTGAATTTGCTATTGAACTTAGCTGAGTGCTAACTTGTGAACCAACGACGATATCCTTTTGATCCGTGTTTATGATTAAGTGGAAGGCGAGATTGGTTGCATTGTTATTCAATATCGGTATCGACATAATAACGCTTCCTTCATTCGGTGATTTTAAAGCAGCCAACCCCACTGCATAAGTATTATCACTTTTGTTGATAGCCGCCAAATCAATATTTGTTGAAATGACTGGTTCGCCCAGCGCATTAAATTGATCTTTCAAATATACGTTTAACCCTACAAGATTTCCAAACGATTTGAAAATGAGATTATTTCCCTCTTGTTTAATGGTAACATCAGCTAAATTATATGCCCGTGCTCGTGAGATTGTTGAATCTTTTTCGACATCAAACGTATTAATCAAATAGGCTGAATATTGTAAGATCATAGCAGCATCGTTAGCTGTAATTCCTTCAATACCATCTACATTGGCTGCTTTTAAACGCCAATTTTCCCAGGGAAGTGGATCGATTATAGGAAGTGGATCTTTACCTACGGAATATTGTAAAGTGAGAGCAGCATCATAAGCTTGAATCGCCTGATTTCCATCCACATCTCCGTACTTATAGGCTCTAATGTGAATATTTCCTGATTCTGTGTCCCAAATTTGATTTGTATCGAAATAGAAATTGTTAATCCAACATCTGTTGTCGTAATAGTAGGTCGAATTTTTTGCTTTAAAATTAAATTTTAGTAAATCACCTATCATATTTAGTAAATCACTTGACATGAAGCTAACATATAATCGTCCCAAAGAAGTAGTTGAATTCACGACTATTTCTCCATTTCTTGAAATGGTACTGTCAGTTGAATATCCTGTATATTCCATTAGATAGGGGTCATAACTGATTTCAAATTGATATGAAATTGCTTGAAGTGGATGATTTGATGTTGATTTGAGCGTTAAAGTGAAGTTGTCTCCGGCAGCAGTTTCAATATTATCATAATATATTTTTGTAACTAATGGTATATCAGCCCATCTTTCTACACTGTCAATTTGTTTCCAAGTGCGATTTGAAATTTCACTACTATCGGCTGCCAATTCTCTATACTGCCAGTCTGGACCACATAGAAATTTATATCCTTGTTGTGCATTTGCTCCCCAAATTGTTGTTTGGAAAGTAATTGAATCGACCTGTTGCATATTATAGAAATTCCATCCGTTAAAATCTCCTGAAATATAGACTTCTTTTGTTCCTTGTGGCACTTTTACCGTATATGTCATACGGGGTTCTTCGTAGGGAGATTCTGATAATCCATTTGAAACTCCTATATAGTACATGTTTATTCCTCCATTCACCGAATATAAATATAGCGAAGTTTTTGGACCATGATAATTATAAATGTTTATTGGAACATTACTGCTATCTCTAAGATTATTTATTCCTGGGGCAGGTATTGTGCCCAAAATGGAATCACCATTACTAATAATTATTTCTCTGTTAGAGGTAGCATTCGACGATAAACAGGCAAGCGCTATTTGACAATCACCACCAACTTTGAAAGCTAAGGCTCTTGTTGTTGAATACCTACGTCTTCATCAGAATTTGACTAAATGAAATTGAACCGTTTGTTAAGAATAACATGTAAATAATTAATAATTTTTTCATAATAATAATTTTTAAAAATTAATACTGTTTGAATTGAGAAGTTTTTAATTCATATATTCTTTAAATACGCGTTATAAATTCATATTATTAATATATTAGTTGTTTTATTTAGTATAATTTAAGTTATAATTAAATTTATAACATTAATATATGTTCATTATTGCATAGCAAATTTTAATATAAATAATATTAATTTATTTTATAATTATTCATATTGTTTGTAATAAAATTTTAATGCCCATGCATACAGATATATACTTAAGTTATTTATTGAAATAGTAAATTAAAACTTGATTTTTAATATGATAAAATAACACAATTAATAGTTAATATCTATAATGTTGTTTATTTTTAATGATGGATGAATATGGCTAATTCGTCATTCTATTTTTTTTAAAGCTATTATCTGTTTTATAAAATTGCTATTTTTGAATAGATAATTTACAGTTTTAAACCAACTGTTAACTTATCGTATTTACTGATTCCATCCCAACAATATTAAGGGATAAAATTCTAAATTCTGATCATTTGTATAGAAAAATCATTATAAATAATTTACCTTTGCCATCGAAAATTTTTATGATTATGTTGAACTATTTTATGGTTCAAAATTTATTAGTTCGGGTATATGAAATTTATTTTTTCACATGTCGATATTCAAAAGTATGAAATCAAAATTGATGCTAATTATTGAAAATCATTGTACGTCAACTTTTACTTTTATTGTAACGGTTAATAGGCTGTGCTTGGGTTTAGAAAATGCCATAATATTAAAAATTGCTTTGATTTTCATTTTATTGATTAGTTTTGTTGCTCCAGATTCATTGAAAAGTCAAACTAATAAAGAGCTTATTAATAATAAAATCGAAGGTAGTTTAAAATTAACAAATGACCGAAATTTGTTTTCGGAAGGAACACAGGTGTTTTTTGGTGATTCGTTGCTGGAAAATCATGCAATGGATGCTGTGCTTTCTCCAGATGGGAAGTGGTTGGCAGTTGAGGAACGATACAGTTTGGTTATTATTGATACGAAACAAAAGAAAGTAATTTATACTTTGCCACTTACCCGTATTCCAGAACTGACGAAGTCAATGCAAAGAGCAATGAACACATACTCAGGAATACAATGGAATAAAATAAATGAAAATGAATGTATAAGCTGGAGTTTTGTTTGTGGGAATCCCCAAAAATCGTATGTTATTCAGGTGAAGTGGAATGGTCACAGTGCTAATGTTGTCCATCTTTTTAAATACAATGCACTGAAACCAGCCGAAACAGCGTTACCAAATGAATTAATGATTCGTCGAGAAAACGGAATTTACGTGCTTTATGTTGTGCTGAACGGAAATAATCAGTTACTTAAACAAAATTTAGAAACTGGAGATACAATTTGGCAGTCACCTACGGGTGTAGCTCCTTATGGCCTTGCTTATTCAAACGGAAAATTGTATACGACTAATTGGGGTGGACGTGTTCCTGAAAGCGATGACCGGGATATTGCAGGAGTACCTTGGGGAAATGTACGCATAAATCCGGCTAATGCAGGTACTCGAGAAGGCAGTGTCAGTGTTTTCGATCCTTCTACCGGAAAATTATTAAGAGAAATAATTGTAGGGTTGCATCCAAACAAAATCATTGCTTCACCTGATCAGAAGTTTGTATTTCTTACCAATTCAAACAGCGATGCTGTGAGCGTTATCCGTACTGATATGGATACGGTTTCAGAAACAATACCAATTCGACTGCAACCTGAATTTAATAATTTTTTTGGTGATTCACCCAATGGATTGACAATTTCGAAGGATGGCAGAACGCTTTATGTGGCAGCTGGTATGGATAATGCCATTGCACAGGTGAAACTTGGAAGAATGAGTGCGACTAAAAGTAATCAAGATAAAAGTAAAGTTGAAGGTTTTATTTCTACTGGTTACTATCCGTCGTCCATTTCAATTAAGGATGGTAAACAATTGTATATTACCAATATAGAAGCAATGGGGCCAAATCTTCCTTTTAGGTATGATAAAAATAAATCACCTGCATTCAATGCACATCATGCCTTTGCATCAGTTTCGATTATCGATATCCCTTCGAAAAGAAAGTTAGCTCAATATTCACAAAATGTAATTGCTTTAAATCAACTTCAGAGGCTTAAAAATACGCAATTACCTCCACGACCAAAAATAGCTCCATGTCCTTTGCCATTACGAATCGGCGAACCATCTGTTTTTAAACATGTTTTATATATTATTAAAGAAAATCGCACGTATGACCAGGTTTTTGGTGATATGAAACAAGGTAATGGAGATTCTTTGCTTTGTTCTTTTGGTGAAAATATAACTCCTAATGCTCATCAGTTGGCAAAAAATTATCTTTTACTCGATAATTATATGGCTTCTGGTAAATGTTCTGCCGAGGGTCATCAATGGACAGATGCATCCATTGTTACAGATTATATTGAGAAAAATATGCGGGCATGGTTTCGAAGTTATCCACATGTGCAAACTGATGCTTTGGTATATGCTCCTACTGGTTTTTTGTGGGATAATGCTCGAAAACATGGGGTTTCAGTAAAAATATTTGGCGAGGCCTGTATTCCTAAATTTGATTCCTCGCTCGATTGGACTGATATTTATTCTCAGTATTTGAACAATATAAAATTTGAATTTAAGAATATTACTACCTTAAATACCGTTGAACCTGTATTATGTAGTAGTTATCCGGGATATGATAGCCATAAAATTCCGGATGTGTTGCGAGCAAAAACTTTTATTGAAGAATTGAATAAATACGATAAAATACAGGGTGATTCATTGCCACAGCTTATGATAATGGCTTTGCCTGCCGATCATACAGCTGGAATGTCGCCTGGTTTTCCAACACCTCGTGCAATGGTTGCAGATAATGATGTAGCTTTGGGACAAATTATTGATGCTTATACGCATAGTAAATTTTATAAAAATAGTGTCATATTTGTCACTGAAGACGATTCGCAGGATGGTTGGGATCATGTTTCTGCTTTCCGGACGGTAGGATTGGTAGTTAGCCCATATTCAAAGCTTCGTAAAACAATTTCAACACCTTACAACCAACCTTCGATGGTTAGAACAATTGAACAAATTTTGGGGTTACCACCTATGAATATTCAGGATGCAATAGCTACTCCTATGTGGAACTGTTTCAACGATAAACCCGAGTTAATTCCTTATCAGGCACTTCCGAATCAAATTTCGCTTAACGAGATGAATAAACCAATTTCAAAGTTAAAGGGAACTGCTCATTATTTCGCACTGAAAAGCATGGAGCCTCAATTTGCCGGCATCGATACCGGGAATGATGACCTTATGAACCGGATTATTTGGTTTGCAACTCAAGGAAACAGACCTTATCCTTCTAAATTTTTAGGGAATAAAATCGACGAATAATGTTCTGAAATAATTCATTTTTTAATTTCAAAATGTTATTATAAAATGCTTTATGTTTTTTTATTCTGATTTTAAATTATTTACGTTCAATTGATTTTCATTTTTTTAAGGATGTGTTGATATATGGGGCAGAGAGGATTTTTTTTTATTTTTTTATTCGTTTTAAGTAGTAAATTGCTTGTTGCAGAGCCTTCGGTTTCTGATTCGATTCATATTCGCAACAGTCATTTTTTTGTTCCCTATACCGCATATCAACAAGAAACTAATTGGTTATTTGGTCTTACAGATGGGTATTATTTTAAAAGCAACGATTTGAGCCGAATAAGTTCTATTACTGGAAGTGCTGGATATACCCTTTTGAAACAATTTGTTGTTAATGTATCCCCACGTTTGTATTTAGGCGGAAAGCATTGGTATCTCTATTCAAATCTTAACTTTCAACATTATTATGATTATTTTTACGGAATTGGAAATCAACCAACTAATTTTAAACAGGATTTTACTTCTAATAATATTTATCTTTTGCTTCAACCACAATTCGCTCTCTCAAAACGATTTTATTTAGGCGCTGTTTTCTCGTTTATAAATGTACAAGCTGAGACAGATTCAACTTTTGAACGGGAGAAAGAATTTATTTATGACAAATATGGTTCGGCCGGATGGGATGAATTCAGAGAATTAAATCTAGGGTTGGTTACAACTTTTGATTCGCGAGATAATCAATTTTATCCAGAGAAGGGAATTTATTTGAAATCTACTTTGAGTACCGCCACTCAGCAATTAGGCAGTTCTTATAGTTATACTCAATTTATGCTCGACTTCAGGCAATATATTCCTGTTTTTCGAAACCATGTTTTTGCGTGGCAGGCTTTGTACACTGGTATCTTCAGTAAAAATCAAGTGCCATTTCAACTTTTGCCCACCGTTGGCGGAAGTGATATTATGCGTGGTTTCAGACAAGGAATGTACCGTGACAAGGAAATGATGGTTTTTCAAACAGAATACCGATTACCCATTTACAAACGATTAAAAGCAGCCTTATTTTGTTCAGCCGGCGATGTAATGAATACCAATTTGCAAATTGTTAAATTAAAGATGGCTTATGGTGGCGGTTTGAGGTATCAATTGAACGATGCACGCGTTCATTTGCGTTTTGATATTGCTAAAAATAATTATAGCGATAATATGCAGTTCTATATTACTGCTGCAGAAGCATTTTAAATGGGTATTTTTCCACATGAAAATGGTTTAAAAAATGAAATAAGCCGCAATAAAAATTATTACGGCTTATGTTTAGGTTAAAATGTACAAATCAGTGTTTGTGCGATAAATAATCGGCAACACCTTCCTGGGTAGCTTTCATTGCTTTTTCGCCTTTTTTCCAGTTTGCTGGACAAACTTCTCCATATTCTTCGGTGAATTGTAATGCATCAATAATACGCAAAGTCTCGTCAACGCTTCGTCCGAGTGGCATATCGTTAACAACCTGATGACGAACAATTCCATTTTTGTCAATTAAAAATAATCCGCGATAAGCCTGTGGCTCTCCCTCGAAAGTTTCATTTCCTTCTTCATCATATTCCTCTGCACCTGCAAGAACATCATAGGCTTTCGAAATTTGAAGATTCTGATCAGATACCAATGGATATTTAACACCTTCGATTCCGCCATTGTTTTGTGCCGTTTGCAGCCATTTCCAATGTGAGAAGGGCGAATCGGTAGAAGCTCCCACAATGGCTACATTCCGCGATTGAAATTCGGAAATTCTCTCCTGAAATGCGATGATCTCGGTCGGACAAACAAATGTGAAATCGGCCGGATAAAAATAAAACACAACATACTGTTTACCAATATATTGTAGTAATGAGAAATTTTCAATAATTTCGCCTCCATTCACAACAGCTTTGCTATTGAATACCGGCGCTTTTTTTCCTACTAATACTGACATAATTTTATAATTTAAAATGTTATTACTTTGTAATCGTTTTAATGTTGCAAAAATAACAATAATCAATGAATCTTCATCAAAAAATCTAATAGAGTTTTTGAATGTACTGATAGGAAAAACAAATGAAAGCCGAAGTTGTTTGTTATTCTTTGAAAATTAACACGGTAGCATAAGCGGCAATGCCTTCTTTTCTTCCTACAAAGCCTAATTTTTCAGTTGTAGTAGCTTTTATAGAAATGGCATCGGTATCAACTTGAAGTATTGAACTCAGTACTTGTTGCATTGACTGGATGTGTGGATTTATTTTGGGTTGCTCGGCACACACGGTGCAATCAATATTACCGAGTTTATAGCCTTTTTCCCGAACTAAAGACATGGTTTTGCGTAGTAATATTTTACTGTCTATATTTTTGAATTTATCGTCATTATCAGGAAAATGAAATCCAATATCCCTTAGATTAGAGGCACCTAACAGTGCATCGCAAAGGGCATGAATAAGTACATCAGCATCAGAATGACCCTGTAATCCCAGTTCATATTCAATTTGGATACCTCCTAACCAAAGTTCACGATGGGGCATAAAAGCGTGCACATCATATCCAAATCCAACCCGAAAATTATTCATGATCTTAATATTTAATTCATTAATCAAACTGAAAGTTAAATGTAAAACGGTTGTTATCAATCCTTTTGGAAGATAACAACCGTATTTTTGAAAAGTTCAACTCTAGTGATGAGTATAAGTTATGGGTTTATTTTACTAAATTCTGTAATCCAAATAAATCAAACGAAAGGGAGAAACGCAAGGTCTGATCCAATGGATTTGATTGTGATGTTGAAATCACATAAGCTGCATCGAGCGTAAATACATTTAGTTTGAATCCTGCACCGGCTGTAAAGTACTTCCGATTACCTTTATACTGGCTTTCATTATAATATCCACCACGTACGAAAAATTGATTGTTGTAAGCATATTCTGCACCAATTGACCACATGATTTCGCTCAATTCTTCTGAGAAACCACCCGGTGCATCTGTAAATGACCGAAATATTCCCGACAATGGAGAAATGGCACTGTATTGTTCGGCTGTCATGTTATTTTGAGTCGGTACCAATAGTTTGTTTAAATCTGCACTGACTGACAATTTATTATAGGCATCCAACGGATAATCAAAAGAACCCCCGATTCTCAGATTTGTTGGGATAAAATTACTGGTTTGATTTTGATCATAAGAAATTTTTGAACCTATATTTGAAATATTGATACCGAGCCCTAAAGTTCCATCTGTATTTTGGACTGTTACGGGAGTTCGGTAGTAGGCTGCTATATCAGCTGCTACGGCAGCTCCAGGATACATTTCGGTTCCACCAGCAAGATTAATTCCATTATTCAAATCAGAATAAATAAAGCGTAAAGTGGCAGATGCCGATAATTTTTCTGACAACATACGGGAATATGCTGCATCAACAGCTAATTCATTCGGATGGGCTGATCCTGCAGGTTCGCCCAGTTGATCCATCAAGGTAATATCACCTAACGAGAAATAGCGTAGCGAAGCACTAATTGCCTGGCGTTGGTCAAATTTCCAATATCCTGACAAATAAGCTAAATTAATGTCAGTTACCAATTTACGTAACCATGGTGTGTACGAAAAAGATAATCCCGCATCGCTTTGCATAAATACGTATTTGGCAGGATTCCAATATTGTGAATTAACATCCGGATCGGTAGCTACACCAATATCACCCATTCCTCCACCACGTGCGTCTGGAGCTATTGAAAGAGAAGGTACTGCCGTTACTATAGGATTGTAGACTTGTGCAGAGGCACAAATTGAGAGTGAAAGGGCGGCAATGAGCGCCAGGAATACTTTTTTCATTCGGAAATTTTATAATTGAAGGTGCAATATTACAAAAAATAAATCGAATAATAAAACGGAGAATTTTAAAATTATTGTTCAGTTATCAACATTTTATTCGTTTTAGAACTTAGGTTACTGTCTTTCGTTTTTATGCTTACGCGATAAAGGTAAATACCCGGATTTACACGTCGACCGTTGTTTGTTGTTAAATCCCAATGGATATTATCCGCTGAAGACTGAGAAAAAGACCAAATTTTACGGCCGGCTAAATCAAAGATTTCTACTGTCGTATTTAAAATAGTTTCGGGACGATCATGATTTACTACAATCGTGGTTTGAGATTTTACTGGATTCGGGAAATTATAAACCGAGAATATCTGAGGTGTTAATCCTTTTACAACTTCAAAATTAATACTTTTCGTAGTTGAGTTATTTAATAAATCCCATACCCTGAAGGTTAACGTGTGTTTGCCATTAACCATTTCCGGTAATTTATATTTCACTTCCCCTGCTGTATAACTATTCGCCGAAGCTTGGAAATAATCATTTAATATGTATGATTGAGTTGGGTCATTATCAACTGTTAACATTACATCATGACCTATGCCGCTACCTACTGTGTTAATTCCATGTGGGTCAGTTACATTTGCAAAAAATAATGGAGTTTCATTTACTTTTTCACCTGAAATAAAGTTTGTCGAATTTAGATATAGTTTTGCATCGGGTCCTATCGTGTCGTTAATAATTTCATTCGTGATACCACCGATAACAAAGTTTTCAAAATATCCCTGTGCTTCGGCATTGATTGTATCATCTTGTGCATAATAATTGATTCGACCGTTGCCGAAATTGTATTTTATATCTTTTGGAAGCATAAATGTGAATTTGAAGGTGCCATCCTTAACATTTACATCCCCTGAAAAAAGCACATTTGGTCGGTCAGAATACGTTAATGCGCCATCTCCTTCATTATTTAAAGTTGTTATCCACTGTGCTTTATCGTAAATAGTAACATGCAGATTTCCATTAAAATTACTAATTTTACTTTTATTGTCATCGGCAATAAATCCATGTATGGTGGCGGTTGAAAGTGCCCTCAATGTATCATTCCCTAATGTCGTACTTTGGTTAATTGTGTCTGTAATTACTTGATAAGTAGTTGGATAATTAAGTTTTAAAGCAGGGTCGCCCAAATAAACATAACATAATTTATTTATTTCCGAACCTATATTGTTTTTAGCTAAAACCAATACATCGCCAATTCTGAGATTTTGTCCGTTAACTTTTCGGAAAAGATTTTCGCAAAATAATTTATTTAAGGTCAGGTTTTGGGATGCGTATACCGGTCGGGCAGATGACAAGATTCCAATGCCCCCTCCTAAAGGGTTAAGCAGAACATTTTCGCCGGCCGAAACCGTTTCACCATCAAATTGTAGAAAATCACATGTTGCTCCTACGAATAATGGTAAATGCTTATTTGTCAATGCTTTAACATCGTTTATGGTTAATATTCCTTCGTTTGCCCATGCAGTAGGTGATGCATGTCCGGTGTAATCTAACAACAATAAACCAGAATTTAATAGGTTTAAAAATTTAGTTTTAGCAAGCGGATAACTTTGACCGCTAGCTGTAATTTCCTGTAGAAAAGCATCTAAATAAATTTTATTAACTTGATAAGCCGGAAATTTTCGTGCAACTGAAACTGCCACGCTATCAGCTTGTCGCATGTGTAAAGCTGCATCGCCATCATCTGCCAAGAAACAAAGCTGATTTTTCCAGGGACCTTTATCCTGGTTATTCATGTAATTAATGGTTTTATTTACAACATTGCTAGCTTGTTGTGCATTTGTTACCGTGAATCGTCCCACACCCACATCAAGTAAATTAGAAGTTACCTGCGTACCTTCGTTATCGTCGAGCAATCCAAAGTAATCATCTGTAACGTATGAGGATGTTAATACTAACGAATTTTCGGCTTGATACGTCAAAACAAAATTATTTCCTGAATTAAGTGAAACTCCCCGATTGTCATAAGATCCTCGTCCGAAAAGTAATAAGTATTGGGGTAAATCGGATTTGTTGTTTGAAGCTATTGCTCTGTCATAAAGCATTTTAACCATCCAACGGTAGGCAGTAGCATCGGGTGTACCGGATGAAAATTCATTGTAAACCTGATCAGTAGTAACCACATCGACAGTCATGTTGTCCTTGTCACGGTGTGCTTGAGCCAATGCTTGAGCTTGCGCCAGGAAATTTGGATGTGTAATGATGACTAATTCTGCCTCCGGTAATGCGTGTAAATTTTGGTTTGGAATTTCTCCATCTATTTCTGGTTTAGGAAAAGCTGAAGCTGCAGAAGGATCAATAGCTATATAGTTGGATAATGTATTTGCTGGAGTCGTAAATACTATTTTGCCATTTACATTGGAAGTAGCAATATTCGTTATATTGGAAGGATCTGTAATGTCCCAAATTTTTACATTTGAATTGGCAGAACTTAATAAGTACTGACAGTAATCGTTACTTCCGAGATAATCTACATTTTGAAATTGCATGGCAGATCCGGACATTTTTAGTTGGCGACGAACATTAACTTCTAAATAATTTAAGTAACCAATTGATAAAGAGGTTGATTTTGCATATGAGACATTGAAATTTAAATTATCTCCAGTCGGAATAAAAGAAAAAATCCCATTTGCAGCCATTGCTTGTACGTAATTATCATCTGTTTTTTTTGCTACCGAAAGAATTTTTGATTGTCCTCCATTCAAACTTAAAGTAAAGTTAGAAATTTCCGATGATGCTGCTGCCACATCCATTTGAACTTTAACCGAAATCGGATTTGGGAAATTAAAAGGAAAATCGTACGACAATACCTCATTAAAAATTTCACCGTAAAACTCCTTTCCGGATTGACAAAGATTTATTTGATCAAATTCATGCAATTGATAATCAGTAAATTCTTCAACTGAATGAACTGTTGCCCCTTGAGGAATAGGAATGGTTTTATCCTGTATTTTTTTCCCAGAACCTGCATCTGAAGTAACAAAGTAATAGCCGTATTTTGAATATGGGTTGGGTTTATGGGTAAACATAGATTTTGATGAATCGTACGACCATCGATTAACCCCCTGAGCGTAAAAAAGGATATAATCACCGGCATTGAAAATTCCGTCAGAGCCTTTTTCCATCCAGATAGCGACTTCAGGTAAATCATCGATTTTCGGATTCATAAAATTTTGATCTAACACACCTCCTCCATAACCGAAAATACGGACATTTGCGGGGTTTATGCCCATGCTGATTAAATCTTCATAGGTCAATTTATATATTCCGCTGTTTGTAATGTGAATTTTTACAAATTTTCCCTGAGCCAGAACCGACGAAGGAGCATATGTGTGTAACGGGCTCGATGATACTTTTTGCGGGGCAGGTATTGATATGATTTTGAGATCAAATGAAGCTAATTTCAATAATTGATCATTCTTATTTATAAATGGTAATACGCTGATTTGTAAATAGCTATTTCCCCTTTGATCTAATTCAACGGTTTCAGCTTTTATTTTGGCATCAAAATGAAGTTGCTGATTAACAGCAAGTTGCTTTTCATCGGTTGTCAGTGGAATATAAATCGGATTATTAATTTCAATGCTATAGCTGTATGCCTTATTCATCTCGATTCGTTTTACCACGTATGGCAAATAGTTATCGGAGGGATATTGAGCCTGATCAAATGAAAATACATTGATGGAAGATGAGTCGGCAGTCCATTTTTGAACAGAATTCCAATTGAGCTTGATTGGAAAATCCTGAATTTCCTGAGCATAAAGTTGTGACCAAATAAAGCTTAAAAAAGAAAGAAAGAAAATTCTATATCTCATGAAAAATGAATAGTTGATTTAATAAAAGGGACAAGTCATTCAATTTTGAAAAAGATCAATCGTCCTATTAAAAATAATTTTGGCGTTATGAAACGGAACTTGCGAAAAATGAAAACATTAAACAAACGAATATTTAGAAAGTTTATTGTGTTGAAATAAACCTTTATTTGATCACAAAATCAAACATTTTGTGATCAAAAATATAACCTTCTAAATGGTCTCCAATAGACACTTTGCCTACGCCGGATGGGGTTCCTGTAAATAAAATATCGCCAATTTTGATGGTGAAAAACTTACTCACGTAAGCTACAAGCGTATTGACTGGAAAAATCATATCCGCTGCAAATCCTTCCTGCACTGTAATTTCGTTCAAATCTAACCGAAATCTAATTTGTTGAATATCTCCCAATTCATCTATTGGCAGAAAATTACCAATGACCGCCGAATGATCAAAAGCTTTGCAAACTTCCCAGGGTTTTCCTTCGGCTTTAAGTTTTCGTTGCAAATCACGGGCAGTAAAATCAACGCCCAATCCAATTTCGGCATAATAACGATGGGCAAATTTTGGATCAATATTTTTTCCTAATCGATTGAATTTAAGCAGTAATTCAGTTTCGTAATGGAGTTCGTTCGAAAAATCGGGAATGTAAAAAGGTTTGTTGTTTCGGAGTAAAGCCGTATCAGGTTTCATAAAAACTACCGGCTCGGTAGGGTTTTTTGAATTTAATTCCTTGTTATGCTCAATATAATTTTGTCCTATTGCAAAGATCTTCATTCAATTTAATTTTAAAATTTATAGTGTTGTTTGTAAGCTATTTATGCTAGAGAATGAATTTAATCTGCTTTTGTCAGCTCAACAGGAATTCACCTCATTTTCTAATTAGGTTTTAAGAAATAAAGTTCTTTATACAGCCTTCACATTCTTTTAGAACATTCAACCGATTAAACATAACCGCTAAATGGGCGTAAATTGAAGTATTTTGAACGATAATTTTTTCGGGCACACGGATTCTGAATGGCGTAAAATTCCATATTGCCTGAATTCCACCCCGAATCATAATTTCAGATACAGCCTGGGCTTTATCGATCGGAACAGTTAAAATTCCAATATTGATACCTGTTTGTTTTTGAAGTTCAGGAAAACGATCGAGATGATGAATGGGAATGTGATTAATGCTGGTTCCAGATAATTCATATTTCACATCAAAACTTGCAACGATCTCTAATCCAAATTGTTCCAGACCATTATCGTGCATGAGCGCACCACCTAAATTTCCCACCCCGAATAAAAATGCCTTGTGAGATTGTGTAAATCCTAAAAAACTTTCAAGTACATTTATTAACTCCTGCACATCATATCCTACGCGAGTTTTTCCTGAAATATTCACGTACGAAAGGTCTTTTGCCACCATAGATGCATCAACGGCAATATTTTTTGCAATTTGTGTCGATGAAATAAATGTTTCTCCTTCTTTTAGAACCAATTGAGCATAAGCCAAATACCAAGGTAAACGTCGCAAAGCCGGTTCAGGGACTTTAAACATTAATGTTTCTGAAAGTTCTGACATACTGTATTGATTTTAAATTTATAACTTGCAAAAATAATCATTTTTTTGAATCTCACACATTTTACAATCTTAAAAATTTGGACCGTTTTATTTTAAACCCTTTATAAATCTGTTTTTCGTATAAATTGATTAACTTTGCAAGTCGATTTTTTAAGGTTAAACTATCGTGAATTCATATTGCAAATTGTTTATATATAATATATTATGGAGTACAATTTTAGAGAAATAGAACAAAAATGGCAAGCTTATTGGAAGGAAAACAATACTTACAAGACCGATATTAATTTAACTCGTCCAAAATATTATGTGTTGGATATGTTCCCGTATCCTTCAGGTGCAGGACTTCACGTTGGTCATCCACTTGGATATATTGCTTCTGATATTTTTAGTCGATACAAGCGATTGCAGGGTTTTAATGTACTCCATCCCATGGGATTCGATGCCTATGGTCTGCCTGCCGAACAATATGCCATCCAAACCGGGCAGCATCCAGCTGTTACCACCGCCAAAAATATAGCCCGGTATCGCGAGCAATTGGATAAAATTGGTTTCTCTTTTGATTGGAATCGCGAGATACGTACCTGTGAACCTGATTATTATAAGTGGACGCAATGGGCGTTTATTCAAATGTTTAACCATTATTTTGATATCGAACTTCAACGTGCCCAGCCTGTTTCTAAATTAGTCGAAAAGTTCAATATATCTGGTTCAACAGGAATCCAAGCTGCGTGCACAAATGAATTATATTTTTCGGCTGAAGAATGGATGTCGAAAAATGAAAAGGAAAAGCAAGATATTTTACTGAATTATAGAATTGCATATTTAGCTGATTTAAAGGTAAATTGGTGTTCTGAACTAGGTACTGTGCTTGCCAATGACGAAGTTAGTGAAGGAGTTTCCGTTCGTGGTGGTCATCCGGTTGAACAACGTGTCATGCGCCAGTGGAGTTTGCGTGTATCTGCTTATGCACAACGCTTACTCGATGGATTGGATAAAATTGATTGGACAGATTCTCTGAAAGAGACACAGAAAAATTGGATCGGAAGAAGCGAAGGGGCTGAAATTAAATTTAAAACATCAACTAATTTTGAGTTTGAAGTTTTTACTACCCGTGCCGACACAATTTTTGGTGTCACGTTTATGGTTTTAGCACCCGAAAGTGAATTGGTGAAGATTTGTACAACTCCAGACCAAGCCTTCGAAGTCGAAAATTATAGTATATCAACCAAAAACGAACTGAACGCGAACGTATTGCCGATCGAAAAGTAACCGGCGTTTTTTCAGGTTCCTACGCCGTTAATCCTGTGAACGGTAAAAAGATTCAAATCTGGATTTCTGATTACGTACTGGCAGGTTACGGAACAGGTGCTATCATGGCTGTTCCAGCTCATGACAGCCGCGACTTTGCTTTTGCACGTCATTTTGGATTGGATATTGTGCAAGTGGTTGTTCCGCCGAATGAAAATCCAAGCAACCCCTACGAATGGGCAGAGTCTATCGATGCGAAAGAGGGTTATATGATTAATTCGGGATTTTTGAATGGATTGTCTGTGAAAGAAGCCATCGCTAAAGCCAAAGATTATGTTGCCGAAAACCAAATTGGTCATGTAAAAGTTAATTTCCGCTTACGTGATGCCATTTTCAGTCGCCAACGATATTGGGGCGAACCTTTTCCTGTTTATTATAAGGATGATATGCCCTATATGCTCGACGAATCTAAATTGCCCTTAGAATTACCCGAAGTCGACAAATTTTTGCCAACAGAAAATGGTGAACCTCCATTGGGACGTGCCCACCACTGGCAAACCACAGAAGGCTATCCGCTCGAACTAAATACTATGCCCGGTTTTGCAGGTTCTTCGGCATATTATTTACGTTATATGGATCCGAAAAACGATCAGACGTTGGTAAGTTACGAAGCTAATCAGTATTGGCGAAACGTGGATTTGTATATCGGAGGAACAGAACATGCTACAGGGCACTTGATTTACAGCAGATTCTGGAATAAATTTCTGTTCGACCTGGAACTGATTTGCGAAGATGAACCATTCAAAAAACTCATCAATCAAGGTATGATTCAGGGACGTAGTAACTTTGTGTATCGAATCAAAGATTCAAATACGTTTGTTTCTTATAATCTTAAAAATCAATATGAAATCACGCCTATTCATGTCGATGTAAATATTGTTTCGAATGATATTTTAGATATTGATAAATTCAAGAATTGGAATCCGGAATATCAAACTGCCGATTTTATTCTTGAAGATGGCAAATATCATTGCGGTTGGGCGGTCGAAAAAATGTCGAAATCTATGTACAATGTCGTAAATCCTGACGATATTGTAGATAAATATGGAGCAGATACGCTCAGGTTATACGAAATGTTTCTCGGACCGATTGAACAATCAAAACCCTGGGATACAAATGGTATTGATGGAGTATATCGTTTCCTAAAAAAATTATGGAGTCTATTTTACAAGGATAATCAGCTATTGATTACACTTGATGAACCGACATCCGAAGAATTGAAGCTTCTGCATAAAACCATAAAAAAAATAACCTTCGATATTGAAAACTTTTCGTATAATACATCAGTTTCAGCATTTATGATTTGTGTAAATGAATTGTTTACGCTTAAATGCAGTAAAAAGTCAATATTAGAACCGCTGGTAATCTTATTGGCACCTTTTGCTCCTCATTTAGCCGAAGAATTCTATCACATATTAGGGCATTTTGAATCGGTTTGCGATGCAAAATTTCCTGTTTGTAACGAAACTTTTTTAATTGAAAATTCGGTAAAATATCCCATTTCATTCAATGGGAAAGTCCGTTTTATACTTGAACTTCAATCGAATATGAATAAAGATGCGATTGAAAGAATAGCTTTGGAGAACGAGCAAACTATTAAATATTTAGCCGGAACTCAACCTAAAAAAGTGATAGTAGTTCCGGGTAAAATTGTAAATATTGTTTTTTAAAAAAAAATTTAAGAGATGGATTCCGAAATTAATAATCAAAATTTGAAACAGGTTTGATGCTAAAATACACATGATAACTACTAATTATTTGGAATCAGGTAAAATATTTTTTCAATTGAGAATTTATTTTACCCGACAATCATTTGTATGATTGTTCAAACCACAACCAGTACACCCCCCACAACTATCACCATTATTATTCTTTTTTGTTAAAATGGTATAAATTTGATAAATAACATATCCAACCACGGCAATGATGATAATATAGACAATAATATTCTGAATCATACTCAATTATTTTTTATCCAAAAAGTTGAAAAACTGAAAAAGCCATAAGCCAGGCCAATATCAAACTGTAACTCACTGCAAATAACGCCCAACCCCAACTATTTGTTTCGTTTTTAATTGCAATAATTGTCGCCAGGCATGGAAAATAAATCAGTACGAAAAGCATCAGACCGAATGCGATGACCGGTGTAAACGTGGGTTTTCCATTGGGTTTTACGTCAGTTTTAAGCCGTTCTGAAAGAGAAACCATGTTTCCTTTTGAATCGCCTGTATACAAAACGCTCATGGTGCTTACAACAATTTCCTTTGCAGCAACTCCCGACATCAAAGCAACTCCTATTTTCCAGTCAAAGCCTAAAGGCTTTAATACAGGCTCAACAAAATGTCCGATTTGACCGATATATGATTTTTCCTGTTGTTCAATATGTTCGTTTGAAGTTAGTGGTCCGTTTTGATGAGGTCTAGGAAAATACCCTAAAAACCAGATAATAATTGAACCAATTAAAATTACGGTTCCCATTTTTCTCAAATACTGTTCTCCCTTTTCCCATGTATGACTCATCATCGAATGTATCGTAGGTAGTCGGTAGGGGGGAAGTTCCATCACGAAAGGGGTTTCATCTTTTTTAAAAATGAAGCGTTTAAATAGCCGCGATAAAATAACAGCTAAAATAATTCCTGTCATGTAAATTGCAAAAAGAACCAATCCAGCATGGTTGGGAAAGAATGCTCCTGCAAATAATAAATATACCGGCAGTCGAGCGCTACATGACATGAGCGGGTTAATGAGTATTGTTATCATGCGGCTGTTCCGGTTCTCAATGGTTCTGGTTGCCAAAATCGCAGGTACGTTACATCCAAATCCCATAATTAGTGGAATGAATGACTTTCCGTGAAGCCCCATCTTATGCATAATTTTATCCATTATAAATGCTGCACGAGCCATATAGCCACTATCTTCGAGTAACGAAATGAATAAATAAAGGAGTAAAATATTTGGAAGAAAAATAATTACACCTCCAACACCTCCAATAATGCCATGCACTAATAAGTCGCGAAGTGAGCCTGGCATCATGATATTTTGAACAAAGTGCCCTAACCAGGATACGCCAAGTTGAATCAAATCCATCGGATATTTACCAAGCGTAAAGGTGCCCTGAAACATGATAAATAGGAGCAACAAAAAAATAGGATATCCCCAATACCTGTGAGTAACTACCCTGTCGATAAATGCAGTTCTTCGATGTTTTTGCTTTTGAAGTCCGTTTGAAAGAGTTTCCATTAAAGCTCCTTCAATAAATCCGTACTTTGCGTCAGTGATTGCCGATTCGGCATCGTTATTTAACTCGGCACGCAGTCTTTTCTGTTCAGCATCACGAATCATTAATATATGCTCGGCATTCGGTAATGTTTTGATTATTGATTCAACTTCCTTATCATTTTCAAGTAATTTTATGGATAAGAATCGAGTTGAATAAATGTCTCTTAATGAAGAATTTAAAGTAATTGGCAGTTTGATTCGAGTGATACTTTTTTCAATTTCAGCGCCATGATTAATGTGAATATGTCGGGCAGTTTCATGAACTTTATGAATGCCTTCCAAATCAGATGTTGTGGATTTTTTATCATGTTGATGATGAATCGAAATATCATGAAAATAATGATCCAGCAAAGCATCATCTTTAACTGATGGAATTAAAAATCCTTCATTATCAACAATTTCAGAACTTTCATAGAGTTTTATGATCGTTTGAAATAAATCATCGAAACCAATTCTCTTTTTTGCGACTGTTGGAACAAAGGGGATTCCCAATAGTTTACCCAGAAATTTGTAATCTAAATGATCTCCACTGTTTTCAAATTCATCGAACATGTTGAGTGCTACCACTGTGCGTACGTTCATGTCGATAAGTTGAGTAGTAAGATATAGATTTCGTTCTAAATTAGTACTGTCTACAACGTTTAAAATCACATCGGGCATTTTCTCCAAAATGTAATTCCTTACATATTTTTCTTCTGGTGAATAAGTTGAAAGTGAATATGTTCCAGGTAAATCTACCAACGTAAAAAAATATCCTCCATATTCAAAATGTCCCTCTTTTGAATCAACCGTTACACCGCTGTAATTACCTACGTGTTCGTGTCCGCCAGATGCAAAATTAAACAAGGTAGTTTTACCACAATTGGGGTTTCCAACCAATGCTACCGTGATTTCTTTTCTTTTGTTTAAAGCAATTTTTCGAACTTCTTCGTCGTCGATAAAGCTACTAAGTTTCTCTGATTGAGATGATAACTGTTTTACTTCATTTTCACTAACTACCTCAATTAATGAGGCTTCGCTTCGACGCAATGAAACTTCATAACCCATCACACTGTATTTGATGGGATCGTTAAGAGGAGCATTTAATACTGCTTTAACGACTTTTCCTTTTACAAAACCCATCTCTACAATGCGTTTGCGAAAACTTCCATGCCCAAATACTTTTACAATCGAGGCTTTTTCACCTGTATTTAATTCCGATAATTTCACTTGTTTTTTTATCCTTTTTTAAATGCTCTGCAAAGATACTTATTTAGATTGATTCTAAAGAATATATTTATATTATAGTAGAAATTTTACTGTTTATAACAATTTGGTTTAATATTTGTTTGAGATTATTATTGCTTTATCGGAATAGTCGAAATCTGAATAGCTAAATTCAAAGTGTGTTTTAAAAAGACGAAAGCCTTTGTTTATTCAAAATAAACAAAGGCTTTCAGGTTGTAAGACTTAAACATTATTATAAGCTGAATGTAGCTTTAATTTCGTCAACTTTATCAGTTTTTTCCCAAGTAAAAAGTTCAACGGTTTGCGAAAATTCATTTCCGTTTCCATCTTTGAAAATTTTTGTAACAGTTGTCGGAGTACGTCCCACATGTCCATAGGAAGCCGTTTCTTCATAAATAGGGGCACGCAAGTTCAATCTGTTTTCAATGGCTTTTGGGCGCATGTCAAAGATTTTTTCGATACGCTCAGCAATTACACTGTCAGATAAATTTACATTTGCAGTTCCGTAGGTGTTTATGTATATATTCATTGGTTTGGCGACACCAATGGCATAAGCTACTTGGACCAATACTTCATTTGCTAATCCGGCAGCAACAATATTTTTAGCAATATGACGTGCTGCATAAGCTGCTGAACGGTCTACTTTTGAAGGATCTTTGCCTGAAAATGCACCACCGCCATGAGCGCCTTTGCCACCATAAGTATCTACGATGATTTTACGACCGGTTAAGCCAGTATCACCATGCGGACCTCCAATTACAAATTTTCCTGTTGGATTGACGTACAATGTGTAATCTCCTTTGAACAGTTGAGCAAATTGAGTATCTAAAAGTTTAACACGCGGAATCAAAATGTTTTTCACATCTTCGCGAATAATTGACAACATTTCATTGTCAGCTTCAGCCTGAGTTTTTGTTGCAGAGGGTTGAATAAATTCGTCATGCTGAGTAGAAACTACAATTGTATGAACACGTACCGGTTGATTTTTTTCGTCATACTCGATGGTTACTTGTGATTTGGAATCAGGACGAAGATAGGTCATTTTATTGCCCTCCCTGCGAATGGCAGCCAACTCTTCGACTAATGCATGTGCTAAATCCAGTGCAATTGGCATTAGATTTTTGGTTTCGTTGGTGGCATAACCAAACATCATACCTTGGTCGCCTGCCCCCTGATTCATTGGATCTTCGCGTTCCACACCACGGTTAATATCACCTGATTGTTCGTGTAATGCAGAGAAAATGCCACAGGCATTTCCATCGAACATATATTCGCTTTTAGTATATCCGATACGATTAATTACACGACGGGTAACTGACTGAACATCAATGTAAGCATTTGATTTAACCTCACCAGCAATAACTACTTGTCCGGTTGTAACCAGTGTTTCACAGGCAACTTTTGAATTTTTATCCAGTGCCAGAAAATTATCTAATATAGCATCTGAAATTTGATCGGCTACCTTATCGGGATGTCCTTCAGATACCGATTCGGATGAAAATAAATATCCCATAAACGTTTTAAAAATTGAGAATGAATAATTGAGAATCAATAATAAATAAAGATGGGGAAGATATTTTGAAGGACTTTGAAAGGGCAGAAGTGTTTAGCAATTTAGCATTTTTTTCTGTGGTTGCAAGCAGTCCAAATCTTTCCACATTTTTATCGACTGCAAAATTAATCTATTTTGTTTGAATTGACAATTATTTTTGCCATTATTTAATGTGTAATTTATAAGTAATTAAAAATAAGTTCGTTAAACAGTAAATGTTTATCAATGATAAACATTTAAATTAATATTATTGAGTAAATTTAAATACAGTTCTATCATAAGCTGACCGACCGCCAATTTGTCTGTCGGTCAGCTAATCATTTTCAGTATTTGAAATCAAATAAACTTTCTGTGCTTTTACGAACTTTAGGGGCATTTGCCAAATAATCATTGGAAACATCACGATAACCCAATGTCAGGATGGTTACCGAACCCAAATTTTGTTCAGGTAACCCTAAAATATTATCAAGAATTGTATTGTTAAATCCTTCCATTGGAGTAGCATCAACTTCTTCGAAAGCAGCAGCTACTACACCTACTCCAAAAGCAATGTAAGCCTGACGTGCAGTCCATACGAAATTTTGCTCAGCACTTGCAGCTATTATTCCATCAAAACTTGCTCTGAACGATGCTAAATCGTTTACCGACATACCACGTGTTTTGGCTATACGTTCCATATAGTCATCTACCTGTTCGGCTGATACTTTTTTGTTTGCTGCAAATACTAATATCTGAGAGGCTTCTTTAATTTGTGGTTGTGGGCATGCTTCGTTGAAAATCTGCTCGCGCAATGCTTTATCCTCAATTGCAATTACTTTAAATGCCTGTAAACCAAAAGAAGTTGGAGCCAACCGAATGGCTTCTAATATCCGATCTGTCTTTTCTTTCGGAACTTTTGTTCCGTTCATACGCTTTGTTGCGTAACGCCAATTTAGTTTCTCTATTAAATTCATATTTTTTAATTTAGTGGATGATTCATATTTTCAGTCAAACATATAAAACAGAATTATTGTTCATTTATAGTCGAAAATTAATTTAATAACTGATCGATTTCCATGAACATTCAAATATCTGAATTAAATCGGGCAATGAAATTGCTGTAGAATTGGCTTTTGCCTTTTTGACTAAATAGTTGATAGGTGCAAATAAATGACTATAAATTATATCGTTGTCTAATGTCATAATCAATTTTTCAGTTTTTGCCTGTTCAAATAATTGCTCGAAAGTAGGGCAATAATCTAAATTATATTCATTTTCTATTCGTTTAATGAGAGGGCAGTTTGCGAAATTTTCGATAAATATAAATGCGTCCATATTTTCGGTAATATATTGATAATGATTTAGCCATAAAGCTCTGAAAGTTGCTTTTGTTGAACTTAAATTCATTTCTTTTGTGAAATATGAATTGCCCATTCGGGATTTCATTTCAATATATAGCTTCTTCAATAAATCATCTTTGTTTTCAAAGTATAAATATATTGTAGCTGGCGAGATGTCTGACAGTTTGGCAATTTTAGACATAGAGCTTCCCTCAAATCCTTCGCTGTTGATTACTTGAATCGCTGCACGATAAATGTTTGTCGTTTTTTCGTCATCTTTCAGTCTCATGATATATAAATGAATGAGTGTTTATTTTAAACATTCATTCATCGATAATGTTCATTTCGCTAATTAGATTATGAAAGGGGATTATTCGATTGCTCATTATTTTTGTTAAACATCTTGTCCGCCCATAGGATTTTCATTAGAAAAATGTCTAAATTAGCAGAGTAAATAAATTTTTGGGTAATTATAATGTTGAAATAAATCTTAAAGTGAAGCAGTAACTCATTTTGCGAATTTAATTGGTCTGCTTCAGTTGTGAATTTGTATTTTCAGAATGGACGAACGCGAAATCATTAATGCTATCATAAAAGGCGATACTTCGATATTCAGGTTGTTGATTGATCAATATCAGCCGCTTGTTTTCAATACTTTGATGGGTTTTGTTCATAATAAAGAAGATGCTGAAGATTTATCTCAGGAGGTCTTCATTTCAGTTTATAATTCATTACGTGGGTTCAAAGCTGAATCCCAATTTTCTACCTGGATTTATCGTGTTACTGTTAACATGGCTATAAATTTTGTACATCGTCAACATAGGCGAAATATTTTGCATAAGTATTTGTCGTTGTGGCAAGCTCAAATTGACAAACCCACGGAAGACAAGAATCCTGAAGAACAAATGCTCAAATCTGAACGTGAATTTTTGATTCAAAAGGCGATAGATTCTCTGAGCGACAAACAACGAAGCATTTTTATTTTGAGCAGGTACGATGAATTGTCACAAAAGGATATTGCTTCTGTAATGCATATTTCTGAAGGAGCTGTTGAACAGCATTTACAAAGGGCAAAACAAAATTTACAAAAAAAATTAGTACACTTAGTAGGAAAATAAATCAAACTTTGTCTAATTATTTAAATTGAATGGATATGAACGCAGATGATTTATTAAATGATTTTATCGAAAAAGAAAAGCAGATCAAAGTGAATCCCTATTTTACATTACAAGTAATGCGTAAAATTGAACAACCAATTGAACGCATGAAAATTTCGTGGCAAATTGCTTTAGTCGCTTTTAGTGTTGTCGTAGTTGTTTTTTTAGGTATAGGGCTAGGAAGCTTGTATGTTGCTGATAATAAAGATTATGCAGCTTTAAATATAAATGATAGTCAAATTGAGAATTTTCAACTTTACAGCGTTTCGAATCATGAATAAGATTACCGTACTTAAATGGATTATTGCACTTCTGATTGTATTGAACGCGAGTACAATCGCTACTATTATTTATCATAATGCACACGAGAACGCAATTCTTGAAGATATCCCGTTAAATATCGACGGTCAATCTATGCTTAATGGACGGTTTATGCGGCAAAATGTTGGGTTTGATGATCTGCAAATGAATCAATTCCGCAGGGAAAAGCAACAGTTTCAACCTAAAGCAAATGAAATTATTTTTTCAATTGAAAGTTTGAAAAGTGAATTATTCGTAGAATTGAATAGACCAAAACCTGATCCGAATAAAATTAATGAACTTTCGGATAAAATAGGCAAACTTCATGCTGATTTGAAGAAAAAAACATCATTTTTCTATTTGCAACTCAGGCAAATTTGCCATAAAGAACAAGATTCACTCATTGTAAAAACTTTTCAACCATTGTTTAATAATTCTTCGACATTTTTGCCTGGACAAGGCGGATTTCGTCATCGGCATGGACATAAGAACCAACAACTAATTCAATAATAACATTTTAAATTACAACAAAAATGAAAACTAATTTTTTATTCGTAGTAATTGCCTTTTTGGCAATGGGAAGCTTTGTTAAGGCACAGACTTCGACACCAAACAGTTCAACCACCAATGACAATGCAAAAACGGTTTATAAATCATGCTATGTAGATGCCAATCACAACAATATCTGTGATCGTTACGAAAACAAAACCTGCACACGTGGAAACGGAAAAGGGTTAATGAAAGGTAGAGGCAATGGTAATCGGAATGGTAATCGGAACGGCAAATGTTATAATTGTGGAAAAGGACATGGACATAATTTTGTTGATGCCAATAAAAATGGTATTTGCGATCACAGGGAAACTATAAAATAATCGATCATTTTCTTTTGAGACATGATTGGAGAGGAATAATGTTATGATTTAACTTTTGTAAATTGGATAAATCATCATACAATCAATAGGTTATTTAAGAGATAATATTGCTTTTTTCTACACAAGTAATATTTAGTTTACAAATGTGATTATATTTTGCAATCATTAAATGCTTGTCTGAGTAAGCGTCTTTCTCAGGCAAGCTATCTTTAATATACAATTAGCAACTGTTATGTCAGTTATGGTATGAGGTATTATATTTTTTTAGATTATTCCAAACAAAATTTAAAATTAACAGATTGCTGATTCATTTTCAAATAGATAACTCAATCTAATATATTGCTTTGACGAATTCAATGAGATTTCCTTTGTAGAGCAATGAATATAACAATGAACCTCTGCCATTATACCACACTTGAAATAATTTCAGTTCAACATCACCAACACTTCTAAATACCAGTTTTGTTTCTGAATTTACAAATTAATCGATTAATTAAAAAAAAGCGAGTTATTCCTGTGTTTGCAGAACTAATAAAACTGATGGTTTTTCCATTTCTTGTACAATTTTGTAGTTGAGGAATCAATTATAGAAAATCTGAAGGAAGTTTTTAAGCGTTTCGATATTTTTCATTCCTGGAGACAACTCAAATTTACTATTCAAATCAATCCCTGCAAATTGGGGATGATCGATCTTTAAAAGTGCGGGGGCATCATCGGGTGTAATCCCACCGCTTAATAAAAAGCGAGTATTACCTTGATATTCTTGCAATAATGACCAGTTGAATTTTACTCCCGATCCACCGAATGATTCGGTTTTAGTATCAAAAAGAAAGTAATCGCAAACACCTTCATATTTTTTAGTAACTTTAAAATTGTAAGCTGCTGCGATGGGAAATGTCTTGATGACCAGTAATCCCGTTTCTCGAAGTTTACGGCACATTTTTACTAATTCTACCCCATGCAGTTGTACTCCATCGAGTTTATATTTGTAAACTGTGGTGAGTATATTCTCAAGATCTCCGTTCACAAATACCCCTATTTTTTTTATTGATTTTGGAATTGATTCTAAAGCAATTGCATTTAATGGCTCGGCAAAACGGGGAGATTTTGGATAAAAAATAAATCCCATGAAGTTAGGTTTCAATGCTGCAACTTCCGGTATGTTCTCGAGATATTTCATTCCACATATTTTCAATAATTTTGTACTTGAAATAGTTGAGGATATTTCATTTTTGATGGATTGTTCGTTGTCAGGTTGAAAAGTCATCATGAGTCAATATGAAGTAAAACTTTTATTTTAAGTGCATTAAGTCATTAATAAATTTCTGAAGTGTCTCGGCTGGTTTCGGTTGCTTCATAAAATTCTCACCCATTAAAAATCCGCTGTAACCAACATCACGCAAGGCTTTAACCGTTTCAGTGTTTGAAATACCGCTTTCGCTTATTTTTGCAAATTCTTCAGGAATAAGTTTTGCTAAATTAAAAGAAGTATTAATATTTTGTTCAAAGGTTTTTAAATTTCTGTTATTCACCCCAATTAAATCAACATATTCGTTGGCATAAACTAATTCCATTTCGTTGTGAATTTCGAGTAAGACTTCTAAACCTAATTTTTTTGCCTCACGGGCAAGTATTTTGGTTTTATCAATGGTGAGGGCAGCTGCAATCAGTAAAACTACATCGGAGCCAATAGCTTTGGCTTCGAACAGCTGATAAGAGTCAATAATAAAATCTTTTCGTAAGATTGGAATCGAAACCAACTCACGGGCAGTAATAAGATCTTCGGGTAATCCGCCAAAAAATGGTTCGTCTGTCAATATTGAAATGCCTGAAGCTCCGGCAGCATTATAGCCCGAAGCAATTTCAACCACATTTGCATCTTTTCTGATCCAGCCTAAGGATGGCGATTTGCGTTTAAATTCTGATATTATACCTGTTTTGGAATTCGTTAAGCTTGTCCGGAGTGAAAAACAACAGCGTGAAAACAACGGCGATTTTTCTAATTCGTCGATCGGATGGACTTTTTTAGCACGCTCAACTTCGGTAATTTTAGATGCGATTATCTGATCTAATATATTGATATTTACTGACATGTGTTTTATATATAAAATAAACCGATACTGGTTTAAAAAGTTTTATAGTTAAATTGTTTTGTATTTAAATTTCATAAACGGTTAAATCTTCTCCTTGAAGGGTGTTCTCAAAAACACCCCGCGCTTCATCAAGCAATAGGTTTTGGTTGCTGTATCGGGCTGAATAATGCCCAATAATGAGTTTTTTTACATTCGCTTTCAATGCAATGGTAGCCGCTTGTCGTGCTGTGCTGTGGAAGGTTTCTTTCGATCGAACGGAATCTACATCAAGAAAAGTAGCTTCGTGATAAAGACAATCAACCCCTTGGATATAAGGAATAATTTTTTCGCTATAAGCCGTGTCAGAACAATAAGCATATCGTTTTGGAGGTTCAGCCGGTTTTGTAAGTAGTTCGTTTGAAATGATTTCGCCATCAGAGGTAATGAAATCATCGCCTTGTTTAATTTTATTAATTTTAGAGACTGGAATTTGATAAAAATCAATCATTTCACGAAGAATATGTCGTTCGCGCGGTTTTTCTTCAAAAAGGAAGCCACAACTCGGAACGCGATGTTTGAGTGGAATAGAATAAACCTGAAGGGCTTTATCTTCATAAATCAAATCGTATTTTCGGGGATTTAAGGGATGAAATATTACTTGAAACGGAATATCGTTACAAAAGAAGCGAAGTTGGGGTTCTAAAATTTTTTCCAAATCGGGGTGAGCATGAATGTGTAAATCGGCGGTTCGATTTAACATACCTAAACTTGAAATTAGTCCGATTAGTCCGAAGCAATGGTCGCCATGCAAATGTGAAATAAAAATGTGACCGAACCGGTTGGTTTTTTGATTCATTTGTCGCATACGAATTTGGGTGCCTTCACCACAATCAATAAGAAACTGTTTATCGCGCAGCTCGATCATTTGTGATGAAGGAAAATTTTTTCGGGTTGGCAATGCCGACCCGCATCCTAATATGGTAAGCAAAACTTTTTGCATAAATGGTAATCAAATCTTTTGTGAATAAAAGATTAGTTTATATATAGTTGTCTGTAATCTTTTTCCAGTAGGCTGTACACTTCCAAATCAACAAAACCACGTTCATGAAGTTCGCCCTGGCGTTCAATTCCTTCGAAGATGAATCCAATACGTCGTGCTATTTGTTGACTTTTGAAGTTGCCGATTGCTGATTTTATTTGAATGCGGTTAAGATGCAATTCTTCAAAAATTAATTCAATGAGTTTTTGCACCGAAAGTGTCATGATGCCAAGGTTTTGATACGATTCTGAAAGCCAGTAACCTATTTCAGTTTTTTTGTTTTCGAAATCCGTATCCTTCATTCCCACTAACCCGACTAATTTTTGTTGGTAAAAAATGGTAAATGTAAACTCGTCAGCAGGCATTTCCATGTAATTTTCCACAAAAGTGCGGGTGTACGATATGTCGCGTGTTTCATCTACAAAAGGTAACCATTGTGAAAGATAAACTCGCTCTTTATCAATGATTTCAAAAATAGGTTTTACATCTTCAAATTCGATTTCTTTTAAACGGATGTCGGAGTTGACTTGCAATTCTTTCATAAAAGGTTAACGAGAAAATGAGATTAAACAAATCTTATAAGCGTGTTTTTTTCTTCAGTTCAAAGTCGCGACCTAAATATTTTTCTCTTACAATAGGATTCTCTGCTAATTCGGATGACGTGCCCTGGAACATGATGACACCTTCGAAAAGCATATAGGCGCGGTCAGTTATGGTCAGGGTTTCATCAACGTTATGATCGGTAATAAGGATGCCAATATTTTTGTCTTTCAGCTTCCATACGATATCTTGAATATCCTGAACAGCAATTGGATCGACACCGGCAAAAGGTTCATCGAGCATGATAAAACGTGGTTCAATGGCTAAGCATCGTGCAATTTCTGTTCGTCGTCGTTCGCCTCCAGAAAGACGGTCGCCAATGTTGTGGCGTACGTTTTCAAGGTTGAATTCGGTAATTAGCGTTTCGAGTTTCTCTTTTTGATATTGACGCGAAAACTTGGTCATTTCCAATACGGCTTTAATATTATCTTCGACGGTCATTTTGCGAAATACGGATGCTTCTTGTGCTAAATAACCTATGCCTTTTTGTGCTCTTTTATAAACGGGAAATTTAGTGATATTTTGGTCGTTCAAAAAAATCTTGCCTGAGTTTGGCGTTACCAAGCCGGTAGTCATATAAAAAGTGGTGGTTTTCCCGGCACCGTTCGGACCTAATAATCCTACGATTTCACCTTGTTTTACTTCGATTGATACATCGCTGACAACTGTTCGTTTGCCATACTTTTTGTATAAATGTTCGGTGCGGAGCACCATTCCCTTATCTGTCATAATTTTTTGTTGAAAGTACAAAAGTACGGATTTTTATTATGATTTCAAAAAAATCAATTTGTTTTCAATCATTGGATAAATTAACTGTAAATTGTTCTAATTTTGAAGTCGATTTTATTTTTTTATTTTGAAAGATCAAACTACTTTCAATGCCTTCGATTAGGTTAAAATTATTGAACGTTGTTTTTCTTTGCAGTAAATTTATTGTTCGTTTTTGAAATATGTTATGTTAGCTGTTATGATCCGATTAAATTCTGATTTTTATACCCACGATGCCCTGTGGGTTGCGCGAAATTTATTAGGAAAAACCATTGTTCAGATAAACAATGAAGGTTGTGAATTGCATTATCGCATTACTGAAACTGAAGCTTATTTGGGTGAAGAAGATGAAGCGTGTCATGCCAATAAAGGGCGAACGCCCCGAACCGAAGTAATGTACGCAGAAGGCGGAAAAGTGTACGTATATCTTATTTATGGTATGTATTGGATGTTTAATGTGGTAACCGGGTCGTTCAATCATCCTGAAGCGGTGTTGATTCGGGGCATTGATAATATTATCGGTTCAGGGAAAGTAGGGCGGGAACTGAAAATAAATAAAAGTTTTTATGGTGAAGATTTATTGGATTCTTCACGAATTTGGATTGAAGATACACCAACAACTGAAAAATTTGATGCTTTTCCACGGGTAGGTGTTGATTATGCCGGCGATAATTGGAAATTAAAACAGTGGAGGTTTGTAAGTCGTAGTTAATTTTCAATTAATTCAATAGTTGCATCTCTGCGTTGATTCGTTGTTTTGAAGATGAGCACGAGGATTCCAACATCATAAACTTCAACAGCACAAATGAACAGACGATAATCTCTTTAGATGCAGATATTTGTCATTTCCGACTGCATTTTTCAATCCGCATTCCAATATCGTTGATTCCGACTAAAATCGTATCACGCATCCCTTGTACGATCCCGAAACGATACGTGCCAACTTTTGAAAAATGAAAATGTTGCAAATAAAGTACCGGCATTTCATACATGGAACCCAACCCTGATCCGAGCCACTTTCCACGCTGATCGGCTAAGAAAAAATTAATTGTATCTTTTTTCTGAATATGATCAGGTGAAGTGCTCTGAATAAATAACCATAGATTTTGATGTTGATATTCACTCCGATTTCGAACATTGACATATATATTATAAGCTATTGTAGTATCTTTTATCGGAATATTAAAATTGTAAACGCTATCCATATTCCAACCTTTTAAAGGAATGGAATGATAGGCAAAAAACACATTGTTATTAGTACAAGCCATTAATATGGCTGTTAAAAATGTCCAAACGGTAAATTTGAGTGTCATTTTTTTAATTCTGGGAATCATTTTTCTTGATGGGTTTTTGAAATTTCGGACGATTTTCTTTGATCCCGTTTTCAGATTGTTTAGCACTGCGTTGATTGTTGTGTTTTGATGAATTGCCATTCTTTTTTCTTTCCTTCTTTCGTGGATCGAAACGGGTAAGACTATCTTGTCCGACTCCATTTTCGTAATCAACTACAATCGGTTTTGCGGTTTCTTCTGTCAAATCTTCGAGTACTTCGGGTTTTATTCCGTTTTTATTCATGGCAATAACTTCTTTTGCCCGTGCAGGACTTATAATCGCAGGGTTCACACAATTATTTAAAGCAGTTGAATAAGTAATTTGACCTTTGAAAACATCCGTTTTAAAGTGATAATAAGTGTTGTATAAAGTTTCAAGTTGAATTTCTTTGGATGGAAAATCTTTTAGAGCATCCATGTAAGTATCTAATTCAAAATTCATACAACATTTCAACTTGGCGCATTGTCCGGCTAATTTTTGCGGATTGAGCGAAATATCCTGATAACGAGCTGCATTGGTTGATACAGAACTGAAATTGGTCATCCATCCCGAGCAACATAATTCTCGCCCGCAAGGTCCAATCCCTCCGATTCGTCCAGCTTCCTGCCGTGCTCCAATTTGTTTCATTTCAATCCGAACCCTGAATGTTTCGGCAAAAACTTTAATCAATTGTCGAAAATCGACTCGCTCATCGGCAATGTAATAAAAAATGGCTTTGTTGCCATCGCCCTGATATTCCACATCGCCGATTTTCATATTTAACTGTAGATTTTCAGCGATCTGACGGGATTTAATCATGGTGGTTTGCTCTTTGGCTTTTGCTTCCTGAAATTTTTCTAAATCGGTTTCCTTTGCTTTGCGATAAACTCTTCGAATTTCGATTTTTTCGGGATTCACGTTGTTTTTTCGCATTTGCATTAAGACCAACCGACCAACCAATGTTACTTCGCCGATATCGTGTCCGGGAGAAGCTTCAACAGCAACCACATCTCCTTTTTCCAATTGTATTTTTGTGCTGTTTAAAAAATAACCTTTTCGCGTGTTTTTAAACTGGACTTCGACGAAATCCGTTTCTTTTTGTGTTTCAGGTAAATCGCACATCCAGTCGAAAGTACTCAGTTTTTGAGCAGAATTACGATTACAGCCTTTCTTATTCATTTGACAGCCGCCCCTATATAATGTAAAATCCATTTGTGCTTGAATTAATATTGAATAAAATTCATTTTTGAATTGAGAAATTTTCTTTTGAAATAGCTGGTGCTTTTGAAAAAACAGCCGATTCAAAGGTATATCTTATTTTTTTAAAAGCATGATGATTTTAAGTGTGAGATCAAAAAAAACCATCTTTGCATTTGCATTTTGCTCAATCTGACGTTCGGCTAAAGCAAATTCACTTGAAATTTCTTCCACATTTCGTTCATTTATAAAAGGCGAGAATCGATTTGTAAAGTCCGTTTCGAAAGAGGTCATATAATTTAACTCTGGTTGTTCTATGTTTCGGATAAAGCTTTCGCGGGTCAGCCGTTGGGCATATTTTAAAAAATTTTTCTGACGTTCGCGTCCAATTGAAGCTAAAGCCATATCATCTGCCCATTTTCGCAGTGATTTGAGCGAAGCGTAATCTTTTTTGTTCCCAACTTGCCAAGCCATGCGCATGATGGAAACAAACCTGTCGAAATTCAATTTGCTTTCATCCCCTGCGTTAAGTGCAGATAAAGCATTAATATAATTTCCATTCGCCGTACGGGCAATATTCAGCGCATCATCTTGCGTGATATCGATGCGTGGGTTTTGCAGTAAAGCAATGACGATATCGTTTTCGGCAAGTTGGGGAATATTTAAATGTTGTGTGCGCGAAAGGATTGTTCCGAGCACTTCATCGGGTGAATCTGAAACCAATAGAAAAATTGTTTTTTCGGGTGGTTCTTCCAATATCTTCAATAATTTATTGGCACAAGCCTGATGCATTTTTTCGGGAAGCCATATAATCATTACTTTGTACTCCGATTCGTAGGTTTTTAGGCTAAGCTTCCGAATAATTTCATCACTTTCATTTGAATAAATCAATCCTTGCTTGGCATCTCCGGAAATTTTTATATACCAGTCGTTTATTGAAAAGTAAGGATTTTGTAAAACCATTTGACGGAATTCTGCAATGAAATCATCGCAAACAACTGTAGATTTACCTGCAGGTTTAATAACCGGAAATACAAAATGCAAATCGGGATGTGCTAATTTGTTGTATTTTATACACGAAGGACACACCCCGCACGAATCTATTTCGGAACGGTTTTCACAACTAATATATTGGGCAAAAGCAATAGCCAAACCCAGTTTCCCAATGCCTTCAGATCCTCTGAAAAGAAGTGCATGTGGAATCCGCTGGTCAGTAACTGTTTGTATCAGTCGTTTTTTTATATCGTGTTGGGCAATAATTTCTGCAAATAACATGGATCAATTCTTTACCCGACAATATACGGGTATGGAGTGCAAATATACAAAAAACTAAATAGAAAGCGAAAAAAGCGTCAAGAACTTAGACGATTCTAAAAATTAATTATAACTTTGTAACTTAATTCCGCGTCATAAAATGGATAATTTCCTTGTTTAGTGCCTGTAAATTTAATTTTAGTTGGTTGACAGTTCTTTTTTTTGTTACCAGCTTTGACAAATGTAGTGCTTTATTTCGCAAAATTCAGAATCAATGAAGAATAAAAACAATCATAAGTTAAATGAAGTCGTTAATATTATTGCCGGAGATCGACATCGCACCAATCTTTTGCGTAACGCTGAACAAAAAACAATAGCCTTCCTTGTTCAACGCATACCCGGATGGTTGACATCAGATATGCTTACAGCCATTGGTTTTTCCGGAAATTTAATTATTTTAGCAAGTTTTGTTTTAGCCCGCTTTCAGAATATCAATTATTTATTGTTCGGGGTGTTGGGGTTTGCCATTAGTTGGTTCGGCGATTCGTTGGATGGACGTTTGGCTTATTACAGGAATAAACAACGCAAATGGTACGGCTTTGCATTAGATATTACGGTGGATTGGATTGGAGTGGCGGTTATCGGTTTTGGTTTTATTCTTTATGTCTCCGGATTTTCAAAATTG
The DNA here is from genome assembly GCA_021779195.1 of Bacteroidota bacterium. Classification (GTDB taxonomy): domain Bacteria; phylum Bacteroidota; class Bacteroidia; order Bacteroidales; family Paludibacteraceae; genus Paludibacter. The sequence goes on from JAJYBB010000016.1 coordinate 64,396, forward strand.
CTCGGGTTCTTTTTTGTGATTCTATATGGTTGGGAAATGCTTACTGCCATGTTGCGCTACAAAATTAGCGACAAATATTCAATCGATTCAGGTATTCTCGGACCTACCGAAGTAAGAATCGTAATTTCGTTATTTTTGATTACAGAAGTACTTTTCAAGCATTCTATTCTTTTGTTAATTGGTATTGCTTGTGTTATTTTGTTCATTTCGAATATTATCGAGATGGTGAGACTTTTAAAAATGGCCAATGAAAAAGATCGCGAATTACGTGAAGAAGAGAACAATAAATAAATTGATTGAAGAACTTGTTGTTTTTCTGAAGGCTCAGGTTTCATCATTAGTTGGTGGAGGTATCGACTATGCAATCATGGTTTTTTTTACTGAGGTTTTTCATGTGCATTATACCATTTCTATTGCCATTGGTGGAATTTTTGGGGCAGTTGTTAACTTTGGAATCAATAAAGGCTGGACGTTTCGTGCCAAAGATAAACCCTATAAGCATGGAACATATACTCAATTAATCAAATTTTCGTTGGTGGTTATTAATAGCATTGTTTTGAAATCGACTGGTACTTATTTGATTACCAATTATCTAAAAATTGATTATAAAATTAGCAGGATTATTGTCGATTTAATTGTTTCGCTCGTATTTAATTTTACTCTCCAACGTCGCTGGGTCTTTAACCGGCAATCATTAAAATAATGGTTTTATTTATATCTGGTCAAAGCATTTTCTCAATGCGCTCCACTCGAATTTTTATCATTCAATTATAAATTAAACAGTTGCATCGGTATTGTTTACTATCTTGAAGCTTTTAATTATTCATTATCGAGTGAAAGCTGAAAAATAGATTTATTAATTTAACACAAAGGCCCAAGACACAGTGCACTATTGATGGGTTCATTTTTTTTTAGACTCAAATATTAATTCAATCATTTTCTATTTATACTGATTTTTCGTAGCTATTCATTTTTGTAAATTGATATAAAAAAACCGTCCGAAAGGATTATCGATCGGGTTGGAGCAATGATAATAGAATTAGGGATTGATTTTTTTTGTTTGTTCAAAAGCACCTAAATCAGGAGCTTTCCCTGAAAACGGATATCCAATATTCATCCCTTTATCAATAAATGAAGCAGTTGGTGCTGGTTTTAGAAAACCTGTATTCGGTAGGCTTCCATCAGGATTTCTTTTGGCTTCGAGCAAGGATATATCTGTACTAATAAAATCTTTTTTGGTTATTTTTATGGGTAATGAAAATGAATTGAAGCTGATATCGCATTTCGACGAATCGATATGCTGTGTTTCGTAGGTTCGAGGTTTGTATGACAGGTTGTTTTTTAAAACATGATCATAACCTGCGACATCTGTTTTATTATCTTGCAGCCGATTGAGCATGTTGAAATTGGTGCCGTTTTCATAGGCTGTGTTGTTGTACCAAAAGCTGCCTCCGGGTTGATGGTTGGAATAAAATCCGTTGGCTTTATTGCCTGCTGCCACACAAAATTCGATTAAATGATGAGGAATTGATTTTGGAAGGTTGTCGGCTGCAGTTTTTCCCCAACCACCTGCTTTGAATCCATTTCCATCTCCTTCGCTTATAAATGATGTGTTAAATCCATTGAAAAATGCCCAGCAATGGTCGAAGGTAACACTTTCGTACGCATGAATGCAATCAAAACCATCATCGCTGTTGAACCATGCCCGACAAGCTCTGAATACATTTCCTTTGCCACCTAAGCGAGGATGGCAACCGAATCCGTCCGTATTTCCTCCTTTCCCGTTTTCAGAATAATTATCCCAGTTTCGATAGGCATCGCAGTTAAGTATCAAATTGTCTGATCCTTTGATAAGATAAAATCCGATCGCCATTCCATCGTGCATTGAAAGCAGTTCATAGATATTATGGTTTCCTTCGTTGTGAAAACATTCTGATTGTGTGTGAGTTTTAATTGTAACTTGTGTCCCAACCACTTGTATCCCTTTCAAGTAAATCCATGAGGCGGTAACATCGAAAACCATTACACGATAATGTACAGGTCGAACTTCGTTTAATTCGAAAATTGGTTTTTCGTTTTTATAGGCAAAATAGCAAATTCTAGTTCCTTCTTTTCCACTTTTATTTAGGTCGAAAACAATGGCGTAAATTTTCTCCTTTTTACTTATTTCATTTGGTTTGATGTGAAAAATGCCGCCCCTTAACCAAACGGTATCACCAGGTTCAACCATTTCCTGTGCTTTCATAATTGATTTAAAAGGTGATTTTTTGGTACCACGGTTTTGATCGTTTCCATTTGGAGCTACATAATAATTGCCGGCAAAGGTGCAATTTACGATCAGAATGAAAAATAGCAGAATTGATAAATATTTCATTTTCATCGAGAAATTTGATTTATTAATGACAAGATAAATATAATGTGGTATTTACAATGGTTCGATAATTCTTTCCGGATTTTGAAATTACTGATTAAAACTTAAATTTTGAGGCTGATTGATTTTTTTCCATGCCACAAAGGCTCAAAGAAACACAAAGAATTATACGACAAAATTGAGTCCTATTTACTTAATTATTTGATAAACTGTATATTGGCATTTTTTTTAATGATGATCTGTTCTATTCTAAATGTCAATATAAAATTGAATGCCACGGGTTTCATCCCAAAAACCCTACTTCAAGTTTAGCCTCCAACAGGTTTAACTTAGTTGGCATCGGCGATTTCCGCGTCGCTCCAATTGGCTTGAACCGACAAACGAAGCAAAAAAATTCAAAAGACCTCACTCGAACTTCGGCTACCCTCTTCAAATGGAGAGGGAACAGCCGAAAATTGTGTTTGCCAGCTTCACTCTAAAAATGAGTCGTTTGTAGGCTGAAAACTGTTAAAACCCGTCTCGTCGGAATTCGTCGAGACTCAAACAGAAAAGTTTTCTAGGCCTACAGCTCTTCATTTTTCGGTTCACCGGACGAGGTCGGTCGTTTGCAAGTGTTGTGAAAAATGAATGAAGTACCAAAATGGATACTCATATTTTTTTAAATGATTATCCGTTGTACTACCTAAATTGATTTTTGTATGTAACCGAGGCTATCATAAGCCTATCAAATAAATTTTCTCCAAAATATCTTCGATTGAATTTATAACAGAATTCATTG
>JAJYBB010000040.1 GCA_021779195.1 Bacteroidota bacterium
AAGCAGCTCCCCATACTCTTCGATGTTGAGGATAACCGGTTGACCCTCCAACTACAGAGCTTGGATTTTCTTGTTGAAGAACCCATATAGCCTCAGTGTTTCCTTGACTACGCCTTTGATTTCCAACTATAAACATATCATGAAAGGCATCACCTGGTTTATTAGAATTAACCCCATAACGAGCTGTAACCAAATTAAATAAGTGGCTGCTAATTATATTGTTACATTGATTAATTGCATCCGTGTAATTTCCCACTCTTAAATCGACAGTTGCCAATAATTGCTGTGCAGCTGCTTTGTTTACCCGCTCCTGATTGACAATATGAGCTGCATCTGGTAAATAAGTAACGGCATATTGCAAATCCTTAACAATAAGTGTATTAACCGAATCTACCGATGCTCTTACAAAATTAGTTTGAGGACCATTTACCGGTTTGGTAATCAAAGGGACTCCTCCAAATAAAGTAGATAAAATATTGTAAGCATATGCTCTGAAGAATCTTGCTTCGGCATCAATTATATTTTTCCCGTTTTGTGTTATGCCGGTTACTGATGAAGATTCGACGGATGTAATTATATTATTCGCATTGTTTATCATCTGATATTCAAGAGACCAAGCTTTAGCAGCTGCTGCATCGGTTGAAATCAATAAGTTGTAATTATAATAGGGTATTTCAATGCCTTCCTGGTTTGGAGTAGAATAAGCAATGTCGGTACCTGATTGCCATACACATAGCCAACCTTGATGATCAGTCCAAGTTTCCCAATAACTCAATTGGGTGTATAACCCCACCAAGGAAGCTTGAAATCCTAAAGAATCGGTCAGGGTTACAGGGGCATAACTTGATAATGGTTTTTCGTAAAGAAAAGTATCAGAGCACGACATAAAAGTCATACTTAGCATAAATATGCCTATAATTGAACTTATAATTTTTTTCATATTATTCAAATTTTATGAAGTTATTACTTAAGCGTTACATTCATTCCAAAAACCATTGAACGTACGTTAGGATAGTTGTTTGTCCAGTCGCCCGATCCTCTTGTAGAATAATTATCTTCAGGATCCCAACCAATCCATTTAGTGAAAGTATAAAGATTTCTTCCGCTAAAATATAAAGTTAGATTTTTGAGAAAAGTACTCCGCAACATAGTAGGAGCAAAAGTATAGCTCAATGTTACATCTTTAATTCGGGTAAAACTATTATCAGATGGATAACCATATCCGTATGTATTATTGTAAGCGAGAGAAGGACGAGTATTACTCATATTAGCAGCAGTCCAATAGCCTACGGCAACAGGAGTGTTTCTTCTTCCTTGTTCATCGGCATAATTCAAATCAGGATTGTTTTTTAACGAACCTTGAGATGTTTGAATAAAAATGCTTAAATGGAAGTTTTTGTATTCAAACATATTCGTAAAACCTCCATACCATTTTGGGGTAGTTTGGCCTAAGATTACTTTATCATTTGCATCAATTTTCCCATCATTATTGATGTCGGCAAATTTCAAATAACCCGGTTTGGCATTAAATTTAGCGGCATCTGCAGCTTCGCTTGTCTGCCAGACTCCGATCATTTTATAATCATATATTACTCCGATTGGAGAACCAATAAACCATCTGTTGCCTAAATCGCTTTTTTTGTCTCCATAAAGATCGAGAATTTTATTTTGATTGGTACTGAAATTGATAGAACTTGACCATTTAAAATCGTTGGTAGAGATATTGACTGTATTTAAACTTACATTTATGCCTGTATTGTTTAATTTTCCAAGATTATCCCACACTGATGAATAGCCTGTGATCTGGGGCACATTTCTTCTCATTAATAAATCGGTAGTTTGTTTGTCATACGCATCTATTGATCCATTTATTCGTCCATTAAAGAAAGAAAAATCTACACCGATATTACCGCCGGTAGTCGATTCCCAATGCAAATTTGCATTTCCCAAAACGCTTGCCAATACTCCAGTTTGAGTCAATCCGTTGAATGGATATTTGTTCGTTCCATCAGTAGTTTCAGTTGTATTTACACCGATAGCCATGTTACCGGTTTTTCCGTAGGAAAGGCGAAGCTTAAAAATGTCAAGAAAATTTCTTGTACTATTCATAAATTCCTCATTTGCTAAATTCCAACCAAAAGCTACGGAAGGGAATGTCCCAAATTTATCGGTATTAGCTCCAAAAGCCGAATAACCATCGCGACGAGCTGTTATCGTGAGCAGATATCGGTTATCGTAAGAATAATTTAATCGACCCATTTGAGATTCCATTGAGTATTGAGATGCATAAGAACCAACTGAAGGGGTTGCACCTCCACCTAAGTTATTGTAAGTAAGAATGTCATTAATAAAACCGGTCGCATTTGCCGTCGAGGAAAAATATGAGTTAGCTTGGGAGCTGTATAATCCTGTAAAATCAACATGATGTTTGTTAAAATCACGATTATAGGTTAATATATTTTCAATTACCCATAAAGTGGTGTTCGCATCGATTACAGAAGCCGAACCACCAACAGTGCTTCCGCCATCTCTGCTTGTATATGTTGCTGAATGAGTAGGATTATAATCTTCGGATAAGTTTAAATGGTATTTCAACCCTTTAAGCACAGGTAAGAATGGGAATGTCAGTTCTGCAAAAAACGATCCATTCACATCATATCTTTCGTCAGTATTGGAATTGTATAAATTTATTAAAGGATTCGTATAGAGGAGTTCGGGATACATTGGATAAAGATTGTATTTACCGGTTGAAGCGTTTATTGCTTGCCCGTAAGGGCTCATGGCTGATGCAAATAACAAATTCACTCTGCCTCCATTATAATTGTTTGAAACCAGAAATAGATTTAGACCTGTATTGAGAAAATCGGTTACCTTTGCTTCAATATTTGATCGAATTCCACTTCTAACATAATTGTACCCTTTTACAACTCCCTTTTCATTTGTGTAATTACCTGAAATATAATATTTAATATTTTCAGCACCTCCTGAAATTGATAAGTTATGGTCTTGTATGATACCGGTTTGTGTTGCGAGATTAATCCAATCAACAGTTTTCCCTGCATTATAATTGGCGACTTCATATAAATTTGGAACGGGACTATTTTGAGTTTGTCCTGTTTGAGACATATAATCGGCGTATTTTGTTACATATTCTGCTCCGGTTCTTGGTGTTAAAATATGGGCAATGTCTTCAATTCCACCATAAACCGAATAGGAAATCGATGGTTTGCCCGATGTGCCTTTCTTGGTAGAAATAAGGATCACTCCATTTGATCCACGCGTTCCATAAATAGCTACAGCAGAAGCATCCTTTAATATTTCGATAGAAGCAATATCGTTAGGATTGATATAATTCACGTTCCCTTGAAATGGGATACCATCAACAATCACTAATGGACTTGAACTGGCATTAATGGAGTTTTGTCCTCCAATTATCACAGATGGTGAAGAACCCGGAATAGAGGATGTTTGGGTGACTACTACTCCCGAAACAGCCCCTTCCAATGCATTCATTGCATTTGTTACTGGAATTTTTGAAAGTCGATCAGCAGAAACAGAAGTAACAGCACCAGTTATATCGCTTTTCTTTTGAGTACCATACCCCACAACTACAATTTCATTTAAACTTTGTACATTGGGTTCAAGATTAATATTCATAAAATCAGTTGATGATTTAATGATTTTAGAGATATAACCGATACAAGAAATAGTTAATTCTCTGTTTGTTGGTACATTTAATGAAAAATGACCATTTACATCTGTGACAGTTCCTTTGGCAGTTCCGGCAATTGTAATATTTGCTCCAATAAGAGTTTCCCCTGTTTTCGCATCAGCTACGACACCTTTAATAATTGGTCCTTGAGCAAAAATGGATATTGAACTCAACAAAAGAAAACACAGAACAAAAATCGATCTTTGAAATAGCTTTGAGTGCACAGAAAACTCATTTTCAATGCTTTGTGATTTTATTAATTTCATAAATAATTTGATTTTAATGATTGATTAATAACAAACCAAAATTTCCTCTTTAAAATTTTAGTTATTTGATTTTTTTTGCTTTCTTGAGTTTTAATTTGTATTTTCATGTTTCATGGGCATAGAATGAATTTTTAAAGTTTGATTATATGTTAATTATCTCTGAAAATATATTTTTTTTTAAAAAGAAGTGATTAAAATTATTGATTAAGTTGCAAATATAAACTTTCCATTTATCATCAGAGGTTTAAAAATCATTCAAATAAGTGTATATTCAATTCAGATATTATTGATTTCCAAAGAAATATTTGTCAAAATACTTCATCGCATCGTGTATTTTTATTAATTTATTTTATTGATCAGAATTCACTACATTTGTTGTTGAAAATATTTCACTTCTTAGTCCAATTTAAAAATTTAAAAATCGGAAAACAAAATGGAAAACAGTTCATTAAGTATAACAGATTTGATGCCAACAGAACTTTGGTATTATTTTTATCAGATAACTCAACTCCCTCGTCCTTCCAAAAAGGAAACAAAGGTGATTGATTTTTTAATATCATTTGCCAAAAATCAGAATTTAGAATTTAGAATTGATGATGCAGGAAATGTAGTCATTCGAAAACCGGCTACTTTTGGTTATGAAAATAGAAGAAAAGTGATTTTGCAGGCACACATGGATATGGTTTGCGAAAAAAACAGCGATGTAGTGTTTAATTTTGACACTGATCCGATTCAACCCTATATTGATGGTGACTGGATTAAAGCACGTGGAACAACTTTAGGGGGAGATAATGGTATAGGTATTTCAATGATGATGGCTTTATTAGCTTCGAATGAAATAAACCATCCTGATTTAGAATGTTTATTTACCGTAGACGAAGAAACAGGTTTAACCGGTGCTTTTGCTCTTAAACCTGATATGTTGACTGGAGATGTTTTGATTAATTTGGATTCTGAAGATGATGGCGTGATTTTTATCGGATGTGCCGGCGGAATTGATACGACCGCTGTGCTGGCATACAAGGATGAGCCTTCTCCAAAGGGATATTTCGCCTTTTCTATTGCTGTTCGGGGTTTAACCGGAGGACATTCGGGCGACGATATTGACAAAAGACGGGGTAATGCAAATAAAATTTTAAATCGATATTTGTGGAATCTGAATAAAATGACCGATGTAAGGTTACATTATTTTGAGGGTGGAAATTTGCGAAACGCTATTCCTCGTGAAGCAAAAGCGATAGTGTCGGTGCCCATGTCAGAGAAGGAAAATGTGCGTGTAATGCTCAATCATTTTATCGCTGAAATTGAACTTGAACTGAGCGGAGTGGAGCCCAATTTGCAAATTAGTCTTGAATCGGAATCTTTGCCGGACACAGTTATTGAAAAAAGAACTTCGGATGTTCTGCTGAATGCAATTTATGCATGTCCCCATGGTGTGAAATCCATGAGCAAAGATATGCCAGGGTTAGTAGAAACGTCAACAAATCTGGCATCCGTAAAAATGCACCCAGACCATAATATCATCATAACCACAAGCCAGCGCAGTTCAGTAGATTCTGAAAAATATGACATTGCTCATCAGGTAGAATCTGTTTTGTCCTTAACAGGAGCACAAGTTACGCACGGGGATGGATATCCGGGATGGAAACCAAATATAGAATCAGATATTCTGAAAATTGCAAGCCAATGTTATCTAAATTTATTTGGCACTGATCCTCAGGTAAAGGCCATTCATGCCGGATTGGAATGTGGATTATTTCTCGAAAAATATCCGCAATTGGATATGATTTCTATAGGTCCGCAAATGTATGGCGTTCATTCTCCCGATGAAAGATTATGCATCAGTTCGACACAGAATTGTTGGAATTGGCTCAGGGCAATTTTATCGGATATTTGATTTTAATGATCTTGCTTTTAAAGCGTTCAATTCCTAAAAGAAAAAAAATGAGCCAGCTCAATAAACGAAAAATCATCAATGATCCGGTGTTCGGCTTTATAACCATTCCGAATGATTTTTTGTATGACATAATTCAACATCCTTATTTTCAGCGATTAACTCGTATCAAACAATTAGGTTTATCGTCGTTTGTCTATCCTGGTGCACAGCATACGAGGATGCAACATTCATTAGGAGCTATGCATCTAATGAACGAAGCTATTGCACAATTGCGCGACGTTGGTAACGCAATATCACCGTGTGAAGCCGAAGCGGTGTTGATAAGCATATTGTTGCACGATATTGGACATGGACCTTTTTCACATGCTCTTGAAAATAGTTTGATAAACGGAATTCATCATGAAGAAATTTCATTGCGTATGATGCAAAAAATCAATGCTGAGATGGATGGAAGGTTGGAATTATCAATGGAAATTTTCACGAATCGATATCCGAAAAAATTTTTACACCAATTGGTTTCCAGTCAGTTGGATATGGATAGATTGGATTATTTGAGTAGAGATAGTTTTTATTCTGGCGTAAGCGAAGGCATTATAGGATCGGCACGAATTATTAAAATGCTAAATGTTCGTAATGATGAATTAGTGATCGAAGCCAAGGGGATTTATTCTATCGAAAAATTTTTGGTCGCGCGCCGTTTGATGTACTGGCAGGTTTACCTCCATAAGACTTCGGTCGCCGCCGAACAAATCTTGTTAAATATTTTAAAACGGGCCCATGAATTAGCGTATCGCGGAGCAACACTTTTTGCATCACCTGCTTTACACTATTTTCTTTATAATGAAACGAATAAAGAAGAATTTAATAAATCAGATGAATTATTAGACTATTTCTCTTTGCTTGACGACTCGGATGTGATTTGTGCCATAAAGACCTGGATGAATCATTCTGACATAGTGTTATCAACTTTATGTAAAGCATTTACCAATCGGCGGTTGTTTAAAGTGGAAGTGAGTTCAAATGCTGTATCACACGAGAAGAAGCAATTGTTGATCGAACAATATTGTCGATATTTTCACATAAATGAAGTTGATGCAACGTATTTCCTGGGAGAAGAAATTGTGAGCACTGATACCTATTGTCCAGCAGATGATCGTATCAATATCTTATTTAAAGATGGAACCATCAAAGATATTGCCGAGGCTTCGGATATGTTGAATATTTCTGTGTTAACGAAAAAAGTTCAAAAATATTATTTTTGCTATATGCGATTGTAAAAGCTATATGTTTTATAATGAATAATCGGGATGGGCAAAAAAATGCGAAATAGCGCACCAAAGTGTTAAAAAGTACCCATGAAAGTGTGATTTAATGGAAATTAATTGGTACTTTTGCAGCCAAAAAAAAATATATATGGAGTTTACAGCTCAACAAATTGCCGATTTTCTGAAAGGTGAAATACAGGGAGATCCTTCCGTAAAAGTGAGTAATTTTTCAAAAATTGAAGAAGGAAAACCAGGTACCCTGAGTTTTTTGTCTAATCCGAAATACAGCTCGTTTATTTACGAAAGCGAGGCAAGTATTATTTTAATTAACAAAGATTTTGTTCCTGAACGTGAAGTGGCTGCCACGTTGATTCTCGTACAGGATGCTTATCAGTCTTTGGCAAAACTGATGACTTTGTCTGAACAAAATAAACCGACCCTCAAGGGTATTTCTCCTTTGGCTTATGTATCCCCTTCGGCTGTTATTGGCGAAAATGTATATATTGCTCCATTCGTTTATATTGGAGAACAGGTAATAATCGGTAAAAATTGTTCTATTCATGCAAATTGCAGCATTCAAGATTATGTTCAAATTGCTAATGATGTTACACTCTATGCGGGTGTGTCAATTTATAATTCCTGTCTGATTGGCAACCGATGTATTATTCATTCAGGAGTAGTCATTGGTTCCGATGGTTTTGGTTTTGCACCAACCGAAAACGGTTCTTACAAAAAAATTCCTCAAATTGGGAATGTTGTTATTGAAGATGATGTGGAAATTGGTGCCAATACCACGGTTGATAGAGCTACGTTAGGAAGTACGATAATTCATCAGGGAGTAAAAATCGACAATTTAATACAGATAGCACACAACGTGGAAGTGGGCGAAAATACGGTTATTGCTGCACAAACCGGTATTTCGGGTTCTACAAAAATTGGTAAACAATGTGTTTTAGCTGGGCAGGTTGGAATTGCCGGACATATTCATATTGCTGATGGCACTATTCTGGGAGCGCAAACCGGAGTACCCAATACCATCAAAATACCCAATCAGGCTTGGCAGGGCTATCCAGCCGTACCCGTGATGACTTTCAGAAAATCTACGGTTGTGTATAAGAATCTGCCCGAACTTCAAAAATTGATTTATGAAATGAAGCGGAAAATAGAAGATTTGGAAAGTAAAATTCAATAAAATTTACCGAATTGTTTGTTCAACCATCATTTTTGGTTGAGAATTCAGATAAATGCTTTCTACACCGGTGGTTCATTATTATTTTTTATGTTTTCATCTCCTTCGTTTTTTTTAATTTAAAATAATTCTCTAAGTATCTAAATATTTCTGCATGTCGAAGCAAAATACTATTAAACAATCGTTTACAATTACAGGAAAAGGGTTACATTCCGGATTACAAATTAATCTAACTTTTAAACAGGCTTGTGATAATCATGGGATTAAAATATCAAGAATAGATTTACCTGATAGTCCGGTAATGGATGCTTTAGCCGAATATGTGTCCGAAACCACGCGAGGTACAGTACTTAAAAAAGGAGATATGCAGGTAAGCACTGTGGAACATGCCTTATCGGCTTTGTATGCTTTGGGTGTAGATAATTGTTTACTTGAAGTTGATGCTCCGGAATTTCCAATTCTTGATGGAAGTGCTAAATTTTATGTCGAGAAAATCAAGGAAGTAGGACTTGAAGAACAAACCGCCGAAAAAGATTATTTTGTTGTACGGAAAAAAATTGAATATTGCCTGCCAGAATCAAACGCCAAAATTACCATTTTACCAGACGATGTTTTTAGCGTGGATGTGCATATCGGGTTTGACTCTTCGGTTTTAAACAACCAGTTTGCTTCACTGAATAATATTGAAGATTATGAAACTGAAATTGCCCCTGCCCGAACTTTTGTGTTTGTTCACGAAATTGAATATTTAGCTAAACTCAATTTAATTAAAGGCGGCGATTTAAAAAATGCCATTGTCATTTACGACAAGCCTGTGTCACAGGAATCACTTGATCGGTTGGCCGATTTAATGGGACAACCGCATCAGGATGCCAAGAAACTTGGTTTCCTCAATGGAGGAGTGAAGTTTCCAAATGAGCCATCACGCCATAAATTATTGGACGTAATCGGCGATTTGTCGCTAATAGGAAAACCATTGAAAGGCAAAGTAATAGCCACATATCCCGGACATAAAATCAACACTGCCATTGCCCTTCAAATTCGTAAAGAACTTAAACGGCAAGAAGTTCAGGCTCCTCTTTATGACGATACGATTCTTCCGGTAATGGATGTAAACGCGATTCGAAAATCACTTCCTCACCGTTGGCCTTTTTTATTGGTTGATAAAATTATCGAAAAGCATAAGGATATGATCGTCGGTGTGAAAAATGTTACAGTAAATGAAACATTCTTTATGGGACATTTCCCCGATGAGCCGGTTATGCCCGGTGTGTTGCTGGTAGAAGCCATGGCTCAGACTGGTGGATTGCTGGTGTTAAGCTCAGTGGAAGATCCTGAACGTTATTCTACTTACTTTTTGAAAATTGATAGCGTTAAATTTCGCCAAAAAGTTGTTCCCGGCGATACGTTGATTTTCAGACTGGAATTTATTGATCAAATCCGACGTGGTTGTGCGACCATGAAAGGATATGCTTTTGTAGGAGGAAAAATAGTTGCCGAAGCCGAGTTTATGGCTCAAATTGTAAAAAATAAATAATTAATTAACTGATTAAGAATACTATAATTGATGATTCAACCATTAGCACAGATACATCCCGATGCAATCATTGCATCGTCCGTTGAAATCGGACCTTTTGTAATGATCGATAAAAATGTAATCATTGGCGAGGGAACACAAATTGCATCCAATGTTACTATTCTCGAAGGTACCCGCATTGGAAAGAACTGTAAAATTTTTCCAGGTGCCGTTCTTGGAGCGATTCCTCAGGATTTGAAATTTAAAGGGGAAGATACCTTAGCCATTATTGGAGATAATACTACCATTCGTGAATATGTTACCGTAAATCGTGGAACAGCTGCAAAAGGCAAAACCGTTGTAGGTGATAATTGTCTGTTGATGGCTTATTGCCATGTGGCTCACGATTGCCTGTTAGGCAATAATGTGATCATGTCCAATGCCACACATTTAGCAGGCGAAGTTGATGTCGATGATTTTGCAATTTTAAGTGGTGGTGTGTTGGTGCATCAATTCACACATATTGGTTCTCATGTTATGGTTCAGGGAGGTTCAAAAGTTACCAAAGACGTTCCTCCATTTATCATGGCAGGTCGCGATCCGCTTTCTTATGCCGGAATTAATTCTGTAGGGCTTCGTAGAAGAGGGTATTCAAATGAACAAATAGCTGCTATTCAGGAAATTTATCGTTTTATTTATTTGTCAAAAATGAATACAACCCATGCCTTGGAATGTATTGAAGCCGAGTTGCCTGCTTCGGTTGAACGCGAAGAAATCTTGAATTTTATCAAAAATTCACCCAGAGGTATCATTAAAGGCTATTTTTAATCAAATTATCATTGTGATTGTAAATCAGATTCTTAAATTCTTTTTCAACTCAATTACTTATGGAAAACAAAGAAGAAGCTCCAAAAAGAAGCCTCAATTTTATTGAATCTTTTGTTGAACAAGATTTGAAGGATGGTAAAAATGACGGAAGGATTCAAACCCGTTTTCCACCCGAACCAAATGGTTATCTCCATATTGGTCATGCCAAAGCGATTTGTTTGGATTTTGGAATTGCAGCCCAATATGGAGGAATTTGCAATCTTCGTTTTGACGATACGAACCCAGTGAAAGAAGATGTGGAATACGTTGATTCAATACAGGAAGATATACAATGGCTTGGATATCATTGGAAAAATATTTATTACGCCTCTGATTACTTTCAGCAATTATGGAATTTGGCGATCCAATTTATTAAGCAAGGTAAAGCCTATGTCGATGAACAATCTGCAGAAACCATTGCCAAGCAAAAAGGAACGCCTACCATGCCCGGTATCGAAAGCCCTTTTCGTAACCGTTCAATTGATGAAAATTTGGAGCTTTTTAATAAAATGACTGCAGGTGAGATACCTGAAGGTGCTATGGTACTCCGTGCCAAGATTGATATGGCTTCATCCAATATGCATTTCCGCGACCCGATTATGTATCGAATTATAACATCTCATCCCCATCACCGAACCGGCTGGAAATGGAAGGTCTACCCAATGTATGATTATGCTCACGGGCAATCCGATTATTTCGAAGGGGTTACTCACTCACTTTGTACGCTCGAATTTGAAGTTCATCGTCCACTCTATGATTGGTTTATCGATCAGTTTAAGACATCTGATTATCGTCCACGCCAAACGGAATTTAATAGATTGAACCTTACCTATACCGTAATGAGCAAACGTAAAATGTTACAATTAGTTCAAGAAGGGTTGGTCAATGGCTGGGACGACCCGCGCATGCCCACTATTTGCGGTTTGCGTCGTCGTGGTTATTCTCCTGAATCTATTCATAGTTTTATTGATAAAATTGGCTATACTAAATTTGAAGCGCTGAACGATATTGGTTTACTTGAACATGCTGCTCGTGAAAATCTGAATAAAACTGCTACACGAGTGAATGCCGTGCTCGATCCTGTAAAGTTGATTATTACCAATTATCCTGAAGGTAAGGTGGAACTGATGGAAACAGTGAATAATCCTGAAGATGAAAGTGCCGGTACCCGAGAAATTGTTTTTTCGCGTGAATTGTATATTGAGCGCGATGATTTTATGGAGGAAGCTCCTAAAAAATATTTCAGAATGACTCCGGGTCAGGAAGTAAGATTGAAGAGTGCTTATATTATTAAATGTACCGGATTCAAAAAGGATGAGGCGAACAAATTGATTGAGATATATGCTGAATACGATCCTCAAACTAAAAGTGGTATGCCTGAATCCAGCAGAAAAGTGAAAGGTACCTTGCATTGGGTTTCTGTTGCACATAGTTTACCTGCTGAAGTTAGGTTATACGACCGTCTTTTTAAAGTTGAAAATCCTTCTGCTGACGAACATGATTTTCGCGATTTGCTTAATCCCGATTCATTAAAGATATTGACGAAATGTTATGTCGAACATTCATTGCTAAACTCGAAACCATTGGATCACTTTCAATTTCAGCGAATAGGATATTTTAATGTCGATACGGATTCTACATCCGAAAGCCTTGTTTTCAATCGAACTGTTTCGCTTAAAGACAGTTGGGCTAAGGAACAACTAAAATAAGAGCTTACAAGAAGGCATCTCTTTTTTTGGAGATGCCTTCTTGTGAATTGATAGTTATTTTTTATTTTATCAGATAAGGTGTAACTGCTTTCTCCCACAATTTGTAACCTTCGGGGTTCATGTGTAACATATCAGGACAGAATAATTCTTTCCTTACTTTGCCATTTTTCATCATTAAAGAGAATACATCAACAAAAACTACATGTTTCTGTTTCGATAAATATTGCTTGATTAATTCATTTGCCTGATATGCTTTTGGAATATATTTCTCTCTTGATGGGCTTGGCTTGATTGCGATGTAAACGATTGGAACATGTGGTAGTTTGTTACGTAAATGCCAGTAAAGCCTGATCGTACGTTGCAGGATGCTGTCGGGAGTAGTCCTTGAATCGGGTACGTCGTTGTCTCCGACGTAAAGAACAATTTGGCGCGGATGGTAAGGAAAAACAATATCATCGAGATAATAATTAATGTCATTGATAAGCGTTCCGCCCACACCCCGATTCAACACGTTGTACTTGCCGAATACGATTTGCAGGTCGTCCCATTTTCGTATGGAAGAGCTTCCGACAAACAGAATAGGATGTGCCGGAATCACATACATTTGGTCATAAGCTTTGATCGTTTGCACATCGTTAAAGTAGTTTGGCCGTATTTGACTATACGAAAACGGACTGATTATTAAAAACATAAATTGTAAAGAAAAAAACATTGATCGTTTCATGATAATCAGAAAATTAGAATTTGTTAGATAGAAAACCAAAAAATCTCTATTGCAAATAATACAACAGAGATTTTTGAGTTTAAATGGGAATATTTTTACAGAAAGCAGGCAGAGTTAATTTCCTATTTCTGATAAAAATTTAATCCGAACCAATCGAACTTCAATTTCGCTAAACTCATCTTCGCCTAATTCCTCTAAAGCGGCATCTATTTTATCGGTTTCGGCTGTATTAAAATATTCAAAAATTTCGTCAATTCGGTCGGGTTCCATAATTTCATGGAGGAAGTAATCAATATTAATTTTGGTTCCTGAATAAACTATGGCTTCTACTTCATCAAGTAGCTCGCTCATATCTAATCCTTTAGATAGAGCAATGTCGTCCAAGGCAATCTTTCGGTCAATAGCCTGAATGATAGAAACTTTTAGCTTCGATTTATTGGCAACAGTTCGGACTCGTAAATCTTCGGGACGTATAATGTCATTTTCTTTTACGTGTTCTTTAATCACTTTCAAAAACTCTTCTCCATATCGTTTGGCTTTACCAGCTCCAACACCCGGAATATTTTGAAGTTCATCCAACGTGATAGGGTAGGTGGTAGCCATCGCTTCGAGCGATGGATCCTGAAAAATCACGAAAGGCGGAACACCTAATCTTTTTGAAAGTTTTTTTCGCAGGTCCTTCAGAATCGAAAACAATACATCATCAGCTGCACAGGTACCCCCTGTACTCCTTACAGAAGCTTCTTCTTCCTCATCATCAAATTCATTGTCTTTTACGATAGGGAATGATGTAGGATCTTTAAGATAATTCTTTCCACTAACAGTAAGTTTCAGAAGTCCATAATTTTCAATATCTTTTGATAAAAATCCGGCAATTAATGCCTGACGAATGACGGCATGCAGTAATTTTTCATCTTCATCGGAAGCAGTTCCGTAAGTATCAAGTTCGTCATGTTGATAGGTCGTCATGTCAGAAGTTTCTTTACCTTTGAGAATATCAACAATATGTTCTGCTTTAAATTTTTCTTTTACTGCTAACACAGTTTCTAACACTTGAAGCAACAATTCCTGTCCTTCAATAAATTTACGTGGTTTCATACAATTATCGCAAGCACCGCAATTATCTTCGGTATATTCTTCACCAAAATAATGTAGTAAGAGTTTACGCCTACAAACCGATGATTCGGCATAGGCTTGGGTTTCTAATAGCAGTTGATTCCCGATTTCTTGTTCAGCAACGGGTTTTCCCTGCATAAATTTACGTAGTTTATCTAAATCTTTATAAGCGTAGAAAGCAATACATTGTCCTTCGCCACCATCGCGGCCTGCACGTCCGGTTTCTTGATAGTATCCTTCCAGACTTTTGGGCATATCATAATGTATCACGTATCGAACATCGGGTTTATCAATTCCCATTCCAAAAGCAATAGTTGCAACTATAACTTCAACTTTTTCCATTAAGAAGCTATCTTGGTTTTCAGTTCGAACAGCTGAATCCATTCCTGCATGATAAGCTAATGCCGAAATGCCGTTTACCCGAAGTGTTTCAGTTAGTTCTTCAACTTTTTTTCTACTTAAACAATAGATAATGCCTGATTTTCCGGGTTGCGAACGTATAAATTTTATCAGATCTTTGTCGACAAGATTAGATTTTGGTCGAACTTCGTAATACAGGTTGGAGCGGTTGAAAGAGGATTTGTAAACGGCTGCATTTAACATGCCTAAGTTTTTTTGAATATCATGTTGCACCTTAGGTGTGGCAGTAGCGGTTAGAGCGATGAGTGGGGCTGAACCAATGTCATTGATTATTGGACGTATACGCCTGTATTCAGGGCGGAAATCATGACCCCATTCCGAAATGCAATGCGCTTCGTCTACCGCGTAAAATGAAATTTTTAATTGTTTTAAAAACTCTATATTTTCTTCTTTGGTCAACGATTCGGGGGCAACATACAGTAATTTGGTTTTTCCATCTAAAATATCGTTTTTTACCAAATCAATGGCTTGTTTTGATAATGAGGAGTTGATGAAATGTGCGACCCCATCGTCTTCACTGAAGTTGCGCATTGCATCCACCTGATTTTTCATTAATGCTATCAAGGGCGAAATGA
>JAJYBB010000017.1 GCA_021779195.1 Bacteroidota bacterium
CATCAAACCGTTACTTGCAGGGGTTTATCGATTTTAAAATTTTTTTGGCACAGCTATTGAAATAATAGAAAGCTTGATACTGAAAATTTTGATAAATGTTTTAAGATTAGATATTTAAATTTTCAGTAGTGCCTTCATAAAATTTTAAAACAAACACAAAATGCCATTATGGCAGCAAAAATATCCAATTTATGCGTAATTCTTTCGATAAATTTTTCCAAGATGAAATGATAGGCTCTTCCGAGATGTTCCCAATTGTTTCGATTGAACAATCCTCCTCCGATTTAAGAGTAAATTCGGGCGATGTATTACCTATACTTTCATTGCGAAATATGGTTCTTTTTCCCGGAGTTTTGCTTCCGGTATCGGTTGCAAGAACTAAATCGTTGAAATTAGTACGTAAAGCCCATGAAAATGATATGCCCATTGGTGTTTGTACGCAAATGGATAAAAAAATTGATGATCCTACGATCGATCAGTTGTTTCAATTGGGAACCGTAGCTCATGTGGTGCGTATTCTTGAAATGCCAGATAACTCGACAACCGTAATATTAGAGGGAAAACAACGTTTTATACTTGGTGAACTTCAGACCGAAAGACCTTTCATGAAAGCCCGTGTAAATTTAGTTCGAGATATCTATCCTTTGGATGAAGATGAAATTTTTGGAGCATTGGTTTCGTCAATTAAAGATCTGTCTATTAATATAATTAATGATTCAGGTGCTATGTCGCCTGAGATGTCTTTTGCGATACGAAATATTGAGAATCCCGTTTTTTTGATTAATTATGTTTGTGTCAATTTTGGTTTAAGTGTTGAAGAAAAGCAACGATTACTTGAATATGACAACATTACAGATCGTGGATATCAATTGTTGGAATTGCTCAATAAAGAAGCACAACTTCTTGAATTGAAAATGTCAATCCAAAATAAAGCGAAGGAAGGTATTGACCAACAACAACGCGAATATTTTCTGCAACAGCAGATGAAAACCATTCAGAATGAACTCGGTGGCGTGTCGCCTGAACAAGATTTAGCTGATTTTAAAGAGAGGGCAAAACATAAAAAATGGAATAAAGCTACAAATGCTATTTTTGAAAAAGAGTTGAAGAAGTTTGAACGCTTAAATCAACATTCACCCGATTATTCCACGCAGCTTAACTATATTGAAACGATGCTCGATTTGCCTTGGAATGAATATACCAAAGATAATTTTAATCTGAAAAATGCAAAAAAGGTATTGGATAAAGATCATTTTGGTATGGAAACAGTTAAAGACAGAATTCTGGAACATTTAGCTGTATTAAAACTTAAAGGAGACATGCGTTCTCCTATTTTATGTTTATATGGACCTCCGGGCGTCGGAAAAACTTCATTGGGAAAATCAATTGCTACTGCTTTGAACCGGAAATATACCCGTGTATCATTAGGTGGTTTACATGACGAAGCAGAGATTCGTGGACATAGACGGACTTATATAGGCGCATTGCCAGGAAGGATCATGCAAAATATTGAGAAAGTCGGTTCATCAAATCCCGTTTTTGTGCTCGACGAAATTGATAAAGTGAGTACTGATTATAAAGGAGATCCTTCATCGGCGTTGCTTGAGGTTCTTGATCCTGAGCAGAATACAGCATTTCACGATAATTATTTAGATGTTGATTTCGATTTATCAAAAGTATTGTTTATTGCCACAGCCAATAATTTAAGTACCATTCCGCGTCCGTTACTCGATCGAATGGAATTGATAGAAGTAAGCGGTTATACGCAGGAAGAAAAAATCGAAATTGCTTATCGTCATTTAATTCACAAAGAACTTGAAAACCATGGATTAAAAGATACACAATTTGTATTGAATAAGTCAGTTATTTCTAAATTGATCGATGCTTATACACGTGAATCTGGAGTTCGAGATCTTGATCGTCAGATTGCATCACTCATGCGTAAAGTGGCAAAAAAAGTGGCAACGAACGAAAAATATAATGTTGATATTGCCGTAGAGGATTTGAAAAAATATTTAGGTGCTAATCGGTATAGCAGTGAAAAATACCAAGGGAATGAGTATCCTGGCGTTGTTACCGGATTGGCATGGACACAGATGGGTGGCGAAATTTTATTTATCGAATCGAGCCTTAGCAAAAGCAAATCACCTCATTTGACGCTTACGGGTAATTTAGGCGATGTTATGAAAGAATCGGCTATGTTGGCGTTGGAATACATTAAAGCGCATGCCGATAATTTAGGGATTGATAGTCAAATGTTTGAAGAATGGAATGTACATATTCATGTACCTGAAGGTGCTATTCCTAAAGATGGACCTTCTGCCGGAATTACAATGACTACTGCGCTGGCTTCGGCTTTTACTAAGCGAAATGTGCGAAAAAATCTTGCCATGACGGGTGAAATTACGTTGCGCGGTAAAGTTCTACCGGTTGGAGGTATAAAAGAAAAAATTCTGGCTGCAAAACGGGCTGGAATTACTGATATTATTTTATGTGCTGATAATCAGAAAGATATTGAAGAAATTAAGCCAATCTATCTGAAAGGTTTAAAATTTCATTATGTGAAGGATATCATGGAAGTCCTTAGTTTTGCTTTGTTGTAATTTTCGATGAATATTCATTGAACAGAAAAATTAGTTAATAAATATCTTTATGTCCGAAGTTGAAAAGAAGGAACGAAGGAAACGTAGAACCAAATTAGCTATTGAAAAAGATGTTTTAGCTGCCGTGTCTTCAATGATTGAAGAAGTTGGTTTTAAAAACGTTACGCTTACAGGTGTGGCACAGCGCGCACAAATCGAACCGATCGTTTTTTACAGACGTTATACCAATTTGGAAAATTTATTTGATTTATATACCAGTAAATTTGATTATTGGTTAAGTAATATTACTGACACTATGCCCTCCGGTTTGAATGACGAGGAGACTTTCCAATGGATAATGCGTAACTTAATATTTGCCTTGAATAAAAATAAAGGTATGCAGCAATTGCTTATCTGGGAATTATCGGATAATAATTCAGTAACTCAAAAAACTGCGATGAATCGTGAAATTTCCAACCAGATGTTAATCAAGGTATTGGAAGAAAAATTCAAATATACCGGAATTGATATCAATGTGATTGCTTCGCTCGTAATATCAGGAATCTACTATTTAATTTTGCATAAGGATATTTCGACGTTTTGCAATGTCGATTTTTCAAAAAAAAACGGAATGGAACGCCTTGAAAATGCAGTTGATTCATTGGTTTCTTTTCTTTTCTCAATTATTAAATTACAGAACGAAAACCTCCAAATTGCCGAACGATTGAGGGCTGAAGGCGTAAGCGAAAGTGTTATTGCCAAGTGCATCGGCAATATGTAATATCATTTAAAATTAATTTAAATTCGGTTTCTCAATATCATAATATTTTCAGTTCAATAATTTAATCTGAAGGACAACTTTCATGATTTTTATTTTAAAATCCCGTTGTAAATTACAGCTGGATTTTTTTTTATGAACAACTAAGTTGTATAGTAAAGCTTTTGGTATGAAAAATTAAATGTTCTATTTATTGTAAATTGCACATATTGAGTGTGATATAATTTTTAATTATTTAATTTTAAAATTATAAGCAAAATGTATTGTATATAGATATTAATATTGTACTTTTGTGGCATGATTCAGGTTCAATATTAACTGTTGTGTATTGATTTACGTTAATTTTTTAAATGGACTCAATAGTAATTTTTATAATAATTTACCACCTTAACTATTTAATCTTTTGGTTTACTTGATTAGAGAAAATTCAAGACTAAAAGCTGCTTATCGGAGATTATTTGTACACTGTTACAAGGTTTCTGTGGCAGCTTTTTTTATGATACCAGTTATATATACCGATTGTACACTTTTGAGTGATGTTTCCTTCAAATGAATAGATATTATTGGTTAAATAATTGCATATAATACATTATAAATTCTGAAAATTCTTGCCATAAAGTTCCAGCGAAATTGTTTTAATCCTCTTAACCAATCACTTCCTTCACTTTATTCAATTATGAACGTATAAAGATTTTTTTTTAGCGTTTAATTTTGAGTTTTTTCAATTTTAACCGTAACCTTTGTAGGAATTAATTGAACCTTTAATGTTATTGCAGTATAAACCGAAAGATAACCGCGCTTTTTTCTGATAAAATTATTAAAATTACCACCTTAAAAAATCAACAGGAAATAATATAAAATTTGTGCTAAATATTTTTCCGATAATTATACAGAATTCATTCTTTTCTTTTATCTTTCGCAAGAATTCAAATCTAAAATACATATATATGGACAAGATCAGCATTACCGAGGTACTTGAATGGGCAAAAGATTTTTTATTAAAATCTGAAATTGAAATTACCGATGACGAATTGAAAGAACAAAAAAAATACGCTATTCTTATTCAGCATCCAAGTGACAAGATATTGTTATCCAAAATGTTGGATGAATCTTCGCAGATAAGAGATCAACGAAAGTTGGCTCGTCGAATGAAATTATTGATTGATCGTTACGGTGTACCTGAATTTTTTAGCTCGCGCGATGCATTCTTGCTTAAATTATTCACAACTTTTGGTTATTGGTTTGATTTTATTTCGATACCTATTTTTAAAAAACAACTCCACCGTGATACTGCCAAGGTAATCATCAATGAAAAGCCGACGTTGCTTAATGAGCATCTTAACCAACGAAACAAACAACATATCGGTCAGAATGTGAACTTGTTGGGAGAAGTGGTGTTGGGTGATAGGGAAGCCGATCACCGTTATTTTCATTATTTAGATGCGTTGAAAGATCCCCGAATTAATTATATTTCTATTAAAATTTCAGGAATATATGCGCAAATTAATCCTCTTAATTATGAAAAAAATAAAACCGATCTGTGTGAGCGAATCCGAGTTATTTACCGCCAATCGATGATTTTTCCTTTTGTCGACGAAAATTCACTATCGATCCCGAAATTTGTAAATCTTGATATGGAGGAATACAAAGATACAGAACTCACCCTCGATGTATTTCTGACAGTTCTAAGTGAACCTGAATTTAAAAATTATACTGCGGGAATTGTTGTTCAAGCCTATTTGCCTGATGCATGGAATTTTCAAACGCGTTTGTTGGAATTTTCACACAAACGGGTTGCTGATGGTGGAGCTCCGCTTAAAATGCGTTTGGTAAAAGGAGCCAATTTGCAAATGGAGTCGGTTATCTCATCTCTGAAAGGATGGGAAAATCCAGTTTTGCACTCTAAAGTTGAGGTGGATGCCAATTATTTACATATCCTTGATCGGGCACTTGAGCCCCAAAATGCAGCTGCCTTGCGAATTGGCGTTGCTTCACATAATTTTTTCAGCATTGGTTATGCTTATTTATTAAGTAAAAAAAATGAAGTGGAAGATTACATTACTTTTGAGATGCTTGAAGGAATGGCTAATCATTTGCCACGGGTAATGCGAAAACTTGAAAAACAAATCATTCTCTACACGCCAGTTGTGAAAGATGAACATTTCCTGAATGCTGTTTCTTATTTAGTCCGCCGGTTGGATGAAAATACTGGAAAGGATAATTTTCTGAGTTATTCATTTAATTTGAAATTTAACAGCCCGCAATGGATATTTTTGCAACAGCAATTTGAAGAAGCTTATCGATTGAAAAAAAGTATTTTAGCTAAACCGTACAGAGCTCAAAATCGAAACATAGAGCCTGAAATGAGCATAGAGCAAGAAAATATTGGAGCTGATGATAGAAGTTTTGAGTTGTCATCTTTTAAAAATGAACCGGACACCAACTTTGATTTAGCACCGAATCGGTTGTGGGCAGATTCGATTCGAAATAAATGGAAAAAATCGTCAGAAGATAAACCGTATCAAATTCCCGTACAAATAGGGAATAGGGTAGTTGAAACTTCAAATAAGTATCGTTATTTCGATCGAAGTCAACCAAACGAAATTTGCGTTTGTGAAACTTCGTTATCCAATCTCTCTCAAATAAAGGAAATTATTGAAATTGCCGAAAAAGATGAATCGAAATGGCGAAATACAACGATGCAAGAACGCATTCAAATTTTAGATCGCACGGCTTATAATTTGAATAAAAGCAGAGGAAATTTAATTGGATGCATGTCGGCAATTACCGGAAAAACTTTTCTTGAGGGTGATGTTGAAGTCTCCGAAGCTACTGATTTTTGTCGATTTTACCCACTTTCCATGAAAGTTTTTGACGATTTGCAAACTGTTCGGTATACGCCGAAAGGAGTAATATTGGTGATTCCGCCTTGGAATTTTCCATTAGCCATTCCAACCGGAGGTGTGGCAGCAGCTTTGTCGGGTGGTAATACCGTGATACTCAAACCTGCAACAGTGGCTTTGCCCGTAGCTTGGGAATTTGCAAAATGTTTTTGGGACGCAGGTGTACCCAAAGATGCCTTACAAGTGGTTTGTACCGATGGACGTGAACCTTTGAGTTATCTGACTTCGCATTCATCGATCAAACATATAATTCTTACCGGAGGAACCGATACGGCGTTCCGATTACTGGAAAATAATCCAAAATGTCCACTATCAGCCGAAACTGGAGGGAAAAACTCCATTATCCTCACGGCAAGCGGCGATCGTGATCATGCTATTCAAAATATTGTAACTTCAGCTTTTAGTAATGCAGGTCAAAAATGTTCAGCTTGCTCACTTTTATTGGTCGAGAAATCTGTTTATTACGATCCTGACTTTAAATCAAAACTTATAGATTCTGTAAAAAGTTTGCAAACCGGTGGTGTTTGGAACGGAGGAAACATTGTCGGTCCAATGATTACGTCTCAAAACGATAAATTGCTTTATGCTGTGGAGCATTTGGAACCTGGAGAATCATGGTTGGTTGAACCTGAATTTGTTGATGATAAACATTTTATACTGAAACCTTGCGTAAAATGGGGCGTTAAACCGGATAGTTATACTTTCAAAACTGAATTATTCGGTCCCTTATTGGCTGTGGTTTGTATAGATAATTTAGACGAAGGGATTGAATTGATGAATACTCATACAGAATACGGCTTGACTTCTGGGCTTCAAAGTCTCGATGAGGATGAACAATTGAAATGGAAAAATAATATTGAAGCCGGAAATCTATATATCAACAGGGGTATTACCGGAGCAATTGTAAACCGACAGCCATTTGGTGGCATGAAACGTTCGGCTTTTGGTGGCGGTCTTAAAGCCGGCGGCAAAAATTATGTCAGTTCGTTTGTTAATTTCACCGAAGTAAGACAAATTAAGCCGATAACGCAAAATATCAAATTGGTTGATTCTTTAGGCGTATTTCTTAATCCAAACGAAAAGTTACAATTACTGGCAGCAATGCAAAGCTATATTAAAAATTGGGAGGATGAATTTTCGCGTTCAAATGATACACATCATCTTATTGGTGAGCAAAATATTTTCAGGTATTTGCCTTTGAATAAAATGGCTTTACGAGTGGAATTGAACGATAATCTGCTTGATATCTTCATGATTTTAGTGGCATCTTTCATTGCAAATACTCCTGTAACTGTTAGCATCAATCCGAATGATTATAAATTGGAAACTTTTAAAAAAGTTAAAGGGCTTCATTTTACGATTTTTTTGCAGGACGAAAAACAATTCTTGTCGGAAATTGAAAATTATGAGCGAATTCGAACTTGTAACAACGCTTTGTCAGCAGAGTTTATTCATCAGGCTGCAAAAACGGGTAAATATGTTGCTACAGCAAAGCCAATTGTTGAAGGGCGTATAGAAATGCTTCATTACCTCAAAGAACAGAGTATCGCATTTGAATATCACCGGTATGGCAGCATTGTCGACATGGTGGAATGAATGGTTCTATGGTGATCATTTCGATTCCATTATAAACGGCTTTTCATTTTTGAAAAGCCGTTTATAATTCTTCAACGAATATGGATTACCTCCCGGATTCATGATAAGCTGATCATAATTGATTCATTTTATCATAAATCTTGATTCCTGAAAAAAGAACCAATAATTTTCAAATTCACTTTATATTTTTTTCGTCTGCCAGTTTCCTTTTTGCAGATACAAATAACCCAATCCTCCGATGATTGTCCAGTAAACAAATTCTGACATCCATACCACGAAAACCGGCTGACGGTTGACCATTGAAGTGTAATATACAAACGAAATATAAAAAAATAGAGTTAATACTTCAATATAAAACGCCACTTTTGTACTTCCTGTTCCCGAGACGGAATTGATAATTACATTGCCGACTGCAAAAAAAACCACCGCCACTGCAACCACTTTAATTACCGGAACTGCGGCAAGGATAAGCGAAGGGTCATCAGTATAAATATGAGCAAATAGTTGTGGAAAAACCCACGCAAATATAAGGAAAGGAGCTACAAATACCAATGCAATTCCAATTATTTTATGTACAGTTTGCATAACGTTATGTCTGAAATCTGCTCCAATCAAATTGCTTACCAACGTACTGGCAGTTGTCGAAAGCGCTGAAGCCGGAATCATTAAAAGTATGTACATGCTTCTACCAATATTTGTTACTGCCAATGGTCGCTCGCCCATACGTTCTATAAAAATGAAAAACATAAACCAGGTAGAAATTGAAATAAAAAACTGAAACATGATAAAAACCGAAAGATGAAGTATTTGAATAGTAGTTTGAACTCCGACTCTAAATTGTTTGAATAACTGATACTTATTCAGGTCAGTAAACAAAAGTGTATGAACAATCAAGTAAAATAATGAAACTCCTTCAGCGATTACCGAAGCGATGGCAGCACCCGCAATTCCCCAAGCCGGAAATCCAAATTTTCCGAAAATCAATAGATAGTCCAATATTATATTCACTACTGCCGTAATTACTGCAGATATGGTTAATACCTTCGTATCAGTGATACCCACATAAAAAGCACGAAAAATTACACTTAAAAAAACGAAGAAAAAGCCAAATATCCTCCAATGCAAAAATTCCAGTGCTGCCTCATAAACATGATCTGAA
The DNA here is from genome assembly GCA_021779195.1 of Bacteroidota bacterium. Lineage (GTDB taxonomy): Bacteria > Bacteroidota > Bacteroidia > Bacteroidales > Paludibacteraceae > Paludibacter. The sequence goes on from JAJYBB010000017.1 coordinate 9,019, forward strand.
CTGACTAATACTTTAAGCAATGGCGGGACCCCATATTCCGAAGCGATGAAAATTAAAATTGCAAGTATAAAATTGAAAATCAATCCATTATTGAAAATTACTCCAATCTGTATGTAATTTTTCTCGCCATTACGACGCCCAATTAAAATTTGTACACCTTGGCTAAATCCGAAGCCAACCATATAAACTGCAAAATAAAACACGCCGGCAATGGCTGAAGCTCCCAACGCCACTTCACTTACGTGACCCAGAAAAGCAGTGTCGGTTACATTGATAAAATTTTGAGCTATTAGCGTCAGAATAATCGGATACGAAATGGAAAGAATATTTTTTGTTGAATTCACAAGGATAATTTTTTTTCGATAGGGGAAAGTTGTTGAAGTAGTTGGAGTTCAATTATATATTTTGATCATTCAAGGGTTTTTCAGACAAAGATAATCAAATTTTAAATAATACGTCGATTAAGGCAGAAATCGAATTTAATGGAGAATAGGGTGGGGTGGAGGTGTATAAGAAAATGGAACTATCTAATGGCGTATGATGTTGAGTTTCTTTGAGCCTTGAGTCTTAGTGGTCAGAAAAATAGCCTACAAAAGCTTCCACTAATTAATTGTAAAATCAGGAAAGAATAATCAAAACGATATAAATTCGTTTGTATGATCAATTGTTCATTTTAAGTCATATTTTGAATGCTAAATCGCAAGGTATCTATCAGATAGATATTATAAGACTCCGTCTTTGCGTTAAGATTATTTTTGAAAATTGGTCTTTGTATTGAGATTGGATTTTTAAAATTTATTTCTTTGATTATCAATATATAATGCTATTTTATAACGAATTATTGATTATAACTGTTGCAAAATATTCGAATTATAAACGAAGGAGGCTGTCTAAATAGACAGCCTCCTTTTCTGAAAATCAAATCAATCAAATTTATTATTCAATCAAAACTTTGGTAACTAAATTGTCGTTACCTGAAATAACTTTTACAATATAAACGGCTGGTGAAGCAATTTTCTGAGTGTAAATATTCGATGAAGAAACTGTGCTTGATATTACACGTCCCATCAAATCAACAACCATAATTTTAGCACCGGCTTGTATGTTTCTAACAGTCAGCATTTTATTAAAACCATACGCTTTTATATTCGATGATTTTATGTTATTTGTTGCCGTCAACGGTAACGAGAAATAACCATCGTTAACGAACGTACGATAATCGTAAGCTCCATCTCCTAAATCGGTATAATTAATTGTTTGATAGTAATAATTTCCAGCGGGCAATTGACAGGTATAATTCATACTTGTTCCATTGCTATACCCTTCTGATACTCTAGTCCATTTATCTTCAGCGCGATAAACCGTAACATAATTTGCCGTATAAGGAGCTCCACTAATCATAATTGTATCAATTCCAACGCTATCAATTGTATAGCTGTATTTTGTACCCCAATCGGTTGGGTCGGGTACCTGATAAGCAACACCTAAGTTTGTATAGTCAGAATAGGTGGCTGCCACTGTAGCTGCATCATATCCAGGTTGATAGGGGAAACCTGTCCAACTGAACATCGGATAATAAATCTTAGCCATATCAATGGTTGCTGTGTCATTGATACTTACCGAATCCATATCTACGGGAATAAATTGAAGCATATCCATTGTAATACTTGCCCCATTTTCATTATTTACCGAAATTTTCAACAAATGCGATCCGGTATTAGTACTTACTGAACCAAGATAGTTCATTGCCATACTGTTGGAATTAGATTTTGCGTTCCAGCGGCGTTTTGAATTTGAAGCATCCCATGAACGGAACCAGCGACCGTACATTTCTTGGCTTGGGTAATAACACTCTTTCCCATCTAATGTTACACTGTTAATATTAATTCTATTTCCAGTAGTATTTACGCGATGCGAAATATAAATATTGTAACTACCGGCATTTAACCATGGAGTCTTAATTTTGACCGAAAGCGGACGGCTGCTTCCAAGGGGTACAATAATATTATCGGCATTATTATAACAGTTGTCAATTTTATCATAAGTGGTTCCCAGCGCATTGTACTGAACCTTAAATGCATTATTTATGGTATCGGTAACTGTTATGCTTGGTAATGAATCAGTTCTGAAAGAAAACGAATATGGACGAGTTTTAACTCCATTTTTATTGGCAAGAACATTAAATTGTCTGATTTCAGGTTCTTGACCTAAATCAAAATAAACAGGATAGGGTTTAACGGTTGAAGTAGAGGCAGTGATGGTAAGGCTCGTTGATGCTGTATCACTGTCTAAATAATCAACTTTATTTCCTATATAAACCGCTTTAAAGTTTTCTGTTCCAACCAACAAGTTAGGAAATACAACCGAAGCGTTTCCAAGAGAATCTAAAGGAAGATTGTTTTTTGCGATATTATTCACAAAAAGAATCACATTGCCTTTATTTACGATTCCATCTGTCGAAGTCTTGGCTGTAACATTTATAGTTACGTCTTTATATAGCTCCGAAGTAGTAGGAGTAGTAATTAAAACTTTTGTTGGTTTTGCATTAAGTGATGGCCCTACAGTCAACGTAATAGTTGAATCTTGTGGCCCATAATTTACATCTCCGGTATAAACTACCGTAAATTTTTCGGTTCCATAATTTAATCCATTATAAGTAAACGATCCATTACCTGAAGCATCTAGACTTAATGTATCGATTAAGGAAGTTCCATGATAAAGCAATGTCAATCCTAATAAATCGGTAGCACCTTTGGTTACTGCTGCATTTAATGTTACATTTCCTCCGGCATTAAAAGTTGTTTGAGTTGTTCCCAAACCCATAGAAGGAGTATTAATCACAGTTTTGGGTTGTGGACCTTGACGTGGTACAAATTTCCAACCCTGGAAGCCGGTTTTGATATTAATTACTCCAGTGGCGTCATTAAAAAACTCTGAACCCCCGTCATCAATATAATAATAATACGTGTTTTTATTATCTGTTCCCTGATTAATCAGCTGAAAATCCTTCACACCATTGTTCGGGTCGTTCAGAGGTGCCAAATATCCAACTTTAGTCGTACCTCCATTTAAACCTTGATAAAGATATTGTCCTGTTTTTACATTAATAAAACGAACCCGAGGCGTTGTTCCAAGCGCCACTCCTTTAACAATTCGCCAGGTGATAGAATCACCTGCAGCATAAGGAGAAGGAAGCCCCATAGCTGCCAATCCATTCGTAAGTGAGCTTGAATACATTGCCTGGTATTTACCATTACGGCATGAAATGCCTACGTACATGGTATCGGAGCTCATACTGTAATTCCCGGTACCTGCAATGGAAGTTACCTTGTAATTATTCCAGGCTGTTTGTGCCGGAGCAAAACAAGTAATTGTCAATAAGACAATTAAAGTGGTAATAATTTTTTTCATAACATTTTTTTTAAAATTAATATTTGTGTTGATTTATAGTGATACAAAACTATTGACATTTACTAAGAACTGCAATGGAAAATTGTATTTTAAAATGGAAAATCATACTATTTTTCTTCCATCCATGTATGAATAACGCATTATAATCAAATTAAAGTATACTTTCTGTTAAATTTTTTTATGACAAACAGCAAGTATACCTTCTTTTAAGTCAACATTATTGTTTCATTGGAAGAAACAAATTAGCATCAGTAATTGGAGCGCCACTGCCACCATCAGCATTATATTTATGCATAATTGCATTGTTCATAATGGTAGCCACTGAACCACTTCCATCCAAATTTTCGCGACGAGCAATACGTAGTAAATCGCCCCAACGATATCCTTCAAATGCACATTCGAGTGCTTCTTCTTTGAGCAATGCTTTCTCAATCCACTGAATAGAATCGGCTGTAGTAACTACCCAGCTTGGTTTTGAAATATTCACTAAATATGCTCGGTTTCTGATTCCTGAATTATCACGCCATGGAGATCGAAGGAATGTATAAGGAGCATCATTTTGACGGGCGTCTAAATAAAAGGGTGCCGGATAAGGAACTGCAGCGACTGAATCGCTTGCCGGCGGATAACTTGTATATTGCACCCCTTCTTTATCAACCCGCAACGAACCATTACTCATCGCCCAATCATAATTTGCTTTTATTCCATTGTTTAATAAAGCATAAGCCAAACGAGGATAACCAGCGCGATTAGCTGCTTCGGCAAATCGTAAATGGAGCAAAGCCGCTCTGTATAAAAACCATTTACCAGGTTTTGAATAGGCATTTGGTATAGAATAATAATTTAGATGAATTGTTTTGTTCATGTCAGTGGTATAATTTGCATAGTAATCATACAAATATTTTAAAACGACCGGCTGACCATTAATCGAATCGTAAGAAGCTTCACGACCACGACCATCAAATACGAATCCATTTGACTGCTGGACCTGTGTATTCCAAAGACTATCAATTACATAAGCGGAAGGTCGCAATTGATATTGACCTTGTCCCGTATTTGCAAATAATTTAATAAACGGACTTGAAGAAGTGGAGGATCCGCTAAAACTGATCATCCAAATCATTTCATCTTGCAACCCGACACCACCTGACGAGCCGGCATCTGTAGAGCTGCGGAAAAAGATTTCTTTCCACATATTCCGGTAAGAATTAACATCTTGATCTTTAAAGCGTTGATAACATATTTGGAATCGAGGTTCATTTGAGCCGCTCCATACCCATCCACTTACTTTATTTTTAATTTGTGGTTTTGAAGTATTTACATCGGCTGCATCCATAAAAGCTTTATACTGAGTAGCTGCTTCGACATATTGATTATTCCAAAGATACAAATCGCCTAACAAGATATGTTTATCAATAAATTGCATATTTAAGTAGAATGATTTGCCATTGTCTGAAATGGTTTGTCCATAAAAAGATGAAAGCGTATTTGTTTCGAGTGTAGGCACACTTTGCATATCGGCAATGAGCAACGGAATAATTTCATCAATGTTCTTTTTAGGAAACAAGGCACTGTTATTTAGATCGCTAAGTGATTGCAACGGATTCGTAACATAGGGTATATTTTTAAATTGAATTGCCAATTGTAAATATGCCCAACAGCGAATTGCCATCACGTCGGAATAGCGTGGTCCAAAATTATCTTGCGAAATTTTATTTTCGGCTAACATTTTTTTGAAATTATACAGCATGTCGTTGGCATTCAAAATAACATCATAAAATGGAGTCGGGTCACAATACTTATTGGTAGCATCTTCGGTATGATTGTTAATCGCAACCTGATCAGGGGTTGCATTAGCAGTTACATCCATTAGATCGGCTCTCAATTCGTTTAATACCACGACATTTTCGGCTAATTTTGTTACTTTTCCGTATAATCCCCAAATGGCATTATCAGCATCGTACACATTATGGTAATTTTCCGATTGTTCGACAACCTCTTTAGCGTTTGTATTTAGCATATCCTGACACGAAGTAAATGCTCCGACCATGAAAAGACCAATTGTTGCTACAGTTGTTATATGAATTAATTTCATAAGTATTTTAAATTAAATAATTAAATATCATTACATTATAAACCTATTTTCACACCAAGCAATACCGTTCGAGGTTGTGCCGTAACTCCACCATCAATTCCATAATACAAAGGATTTGAACTGATATTGAATTCAGGATCGTATCCCAGATAATGGGTGAAAGTGAGTACGTTATTACCGGTAACATAAATTTGAGCATTACTGATAAATCCTGATTTTAAAGGTAAATCGTAGGATAAAGTAACGGTTTTTAAACGAATAAATGAACCATCTTCAATCCAACGATCGGAGAAGCGGGAGTTTTGCATCGGATCACCCCACACTGCTTTTGGCATTGCAGTTACTTGTCCGTCGACCTGCCAGCGATATTGTGCTGCCACTGTTTGATTATCTGTATTTGACATGGATTCCAAATTTGCTCTTAATGCATTATACACTTTATTTCCGACCGAGAAATTAAACATAGCATCCAATGTAAACCGTTTCCATTGAATTTTATTGGTATATGTTCCAATAAATGATGGATTTGGATCCCCAATCACAGTCATATCAGCCGAATTAATGATGTGGTCATTGTTGCGATCGACAAAATGTACATCGCCGGCAGTAAATGGAGTTAACGATCCATCTGAATTTTGAATGCTTAAACCTGCAGCTGCAGCTTCCGCTTTTGAGCTAAATACACCTTGTGTTTGATAACCCCAGAATTGTCCGATAGGTGCACCCACTTTTGTGCGGACAATACCTCCATCAATCGTCGTTAATGTTTCGTTGTTCGACATCGAAAGCAAGGTATTTTTATAGGTTGAAAATATCAACCCCATATCCCATTTGAAATTTGAATGATCAACTATTCGACCAGAGACATTCAAATCGATGCCTTTATTTTGAAGACTACCATCATTGTAAATTGCAAATGACATTCCGGATGCAGCAGTTATGTTTTTAATCGAGAGCAGATCCTGAGTAACTGATGAAAATACATCCAGTGATAAATTCAATCGTTCGTTCAAAAAAGATGCATCAATACCGGCATTTATTTTTTTGTTTGTTTCCCATTGAAGTTTTGAATTTGGAATGTTTCCACGAACCAATCCATAGGCACCAAGCAAATTTTGTGGTACGTAATAATAGCGTGAGGAATAATTTCCAATATCATCGTTTCCTGTTATTGAATATCCGACTCTTAATTTCAGAACATTAATTGCATTCAAATTTTTCATAAATTCTTCGGAACTAATTAACCAAGCTGCATTTACTGATGGGAAAAGCCCAAATCGATTATTGAAAATCAACAACCCGTTCGCATCCTTTCCAAAACGAGATGAACCATCGAGTGCAGCATTAACCGACACAAAATATTTATTTAAATACGAATAATCGCCATTGAAATAATTCGAAATCGTGTTCCAGTTGCCTAACGAACCTCCCATTTGGGCTAAAGCATTCAAACCATCGCCAAGAGTTTTCATTTCGTCGCTTGCGGTATTATATGCTTTACCCCAGTCAAGTTCAGCATTACTCGATTGATAACGAGAGCCTAAATGAAGTTTTACATCATGAATATAATTGAAAGTACGCTGATAATTCAGCCGTACATCAGCATTTACTTGTAACAAATGATTTCTCATCTGTTGAGCTTCATTTGTAATTGCCGAAGCCGGCAATGCGTCATGATTAAGTCCTGCCTGCGGAAGAAAAATCCTTTCGGTAGCTTTATCGGTTGTTAGCCCACCTAAAATGCTTAAATCAACATATTTAGAAAATGTTATGATGCCATTTAAGTATCCAAAAAATCGAAAACGATTTGAAGCGGTTAAGCTATTGTCGATAATAGCACGCGGATTTGAAACATTAAAAACATCGACATCTTCCAAATTAGGTGTTTGCTGTCCTGAAACATTATATACATTTGGAGACATAAACGGAGCTTTAATCAATGCAGAATATACCGGACTAAAATTGCGGTTTAAACCTTCAAAAGAAATATTTCTTTCGGCGTACACAAAACTCATATTAGCATTTAATTTGAACCAATCAGTCAATTTAATACCTGCATTCACCCGGGTAGTATATCGTGAATAAGAAGTATTATCGACCGATCCGCCTTGATTGAGATATCCAAAAGAAATTGCATAAAGTGCCGCATCATTACCTCCGGTAACATTTAAATGGTAATTTTGATCCATCGATGTTTTAAAAACCTGATTTTGCCAATTAGTCGATTGATTATAACGGTAATAATCAGGATTTCCCGAAATGCCCCAGTTTTCAACTACGGGTAATTGGCTATTGATATAAGGCAACGCCTGAATTTGGTTCGAACTAAGTCCTTCGCTATTAAGCATATCGGCCAAATATGATTTATAGTTCCATGCATCCATCATTTTGTATTGCGTATTAGGTGTAAAATTCACACCCGAATAGGCATAAAAATTAATACGGGTTGCCGGATTTTTAGCACGCAATGTATTAATTAAAATTACACCGTTGGCAGCTCTTGAACCATATATCGAAGCCCCATCTTTCAAAACAGTAATATTCTCAACATCTTTAATGTCAATATCAGTAAGTGGAGAAAGATTATTACCGGTGATGAGTGAGTAAATAGGTTGATTTTCGTATGGAACACCATCCAATACAATCAAAGGTTGTGAATTAGCATTCAGCGTATTAAAACCATCTAAATACATATTGGCACCTGCACCGGGAGCACCTGTTTTTGGAACGACATTTAAGCCTGCAAGCGAAGTTTCAAGAACAGGATCAATGGTTGCAGCCCCCAGTTTATAATCCGTCCTGTTTTCATGAGTCGAAACGGCTTTCTCAACTTTGTAATCATTTTTCATGTCAAAAGGCATGGCAATGTCTTCAAATTTACCTTTAAAAGATTCATCAAGCAAGCGAATGATCAATCCATTATTTTTAAGTAAAGCAACGTGTTTCGAAGCAAAACCGGGTGCACTAACCACAAGATATGCTCCTTGAATAGACTTATTCAACGTAAATTTACCATCATCGCCAGTTAATGCAGAAATAACATTCGGAATTTCGACTCTTGCACCTGACAATGGTTTTCCGGTAGCCGATTCGAGTACGACACCTGATATCTGCACTTTTTGAATTCCTTTCTGAGCCATCCCTTGAATGGCAAATCCCATAACAAGGAAAAGGATTGCAACTATATATTTCATTTGTTTCATAATATCACAGCATATTTTAAAGTTATTATTGTTCATCAGCGATACGTGGAACTAACATAATATAATCAAGGAATAATAAACCTTGTCGACTGGAAGTTGTACTTCGGGCAGTATTGCAAAGCCATAAAGTCATGTTCCCGGTTTGTGGTACAACCATTAAATCGGCATTTGGTAGTGTTACCGGAGAGTCTAAGGTTTGCGTCGTGGTAACTAAGTTCCATTTTGATAGTTTTGTCAATTCATGTACTCCGGCCATTCCTTGTCCAACAAAACAGGTCAAATCGCCCAAATAGTTGTTGGCTACTCCGCTTTTGTTATCCGAAGTTCCATATTTCAATTTTGGAGCTCCAGGCATCGAAACAAAAAGTTTTTGAATAACTTTATATACTCCATAACTTGTGTAGGTAGGATCGAAGTGTCCTGAAATATCATCGTATGCTACGTAATAAACATCATAATTGGCTGAATTTACCTGCGCATTGTATTGAATATAAAAATTTGCATAATTGGCAACCAAATTACTGTTCACAAAATAGGTCTTTGAAGCGACGCTATCACGAATCCCCGTGGAAGCTCTGAACAAGGTATCCGTTTGTGTTTCGCCGCTTGAGAGCACCACGTCGCGCTGACCGCTTGCCCATAATTTATACCGGGTAAATACATAATTGGCATTGGTGGCTCCGGTAAAATCTTCACCCTGAATAATTATGGGTTTTATTTTATCTTTTAACCGAATATTTGACTGGTCGATAAAATAAACCTTGCCATTGGAAGCATTGTACGTTTCGGTAACAACTGAACCTTTAATTGGAACTTTTACGCCATCGACATCAGTAAGCGTATCAAATTTAGAAATATCTACGATTCCTTTGAATACAAAATCCTGGCAGATATTAAATCGGGTAACCGAGTCAGTTTGATTTGTGGATCCAAGCCTGAAATACGGTAAATATTTATTATATAGCATATCGAATCCTGAATTGCCAACAACCACATACGTATAAATTGAATCCTCATTATCAATTGGATATTTATTTAAGAAATTGTTGTTATTCATCCATACTGTATCAAATTTTGTCGATCCGCTTACATCAACACCAATAGCAACGCTTTTATTCGGATCAATTACTTTTTGATTTAAGCCATTGATAAACTTAAATTGTTCGTTATCGGTTTTGGTAGATAAATATTCCCATATATTATCTTTCCGTTCAACCAATTGATCCGTAATTTGTACCACACCGTTCAATGAACGGATATCCGCTTTTATGATGGTAGCTCCGTTAAATGTTTTCGAGGCACTATCATAAAATATGTTTTTACCATTCACGGATTTTAATGAAGTGTAAAGTTTCTGATTGTCAGTAAAATAGGAATTATACACAATCAACGATCCCATCATTTTGGTCAGTTGAGCGACATTGGTCGTATCTATTCCCGCCCATGCAGTATTGGTTGGGGCAAATACCGTAAAACTGTTGGCAGTTTTGAGCAGGTTATCATAACCTGTCCGCTTTAAAACGGCTAAGAATATTGATAACTCTGGCTGATTACTTATTGCAATCAACACATTGTCTTTCGCCAATTTGTCGGGATTAATATGATTTTCCCAGGCATTCTCGTAACATCCTGTCATCATTAATCCAATGATAAATGGAAGAATGAAGAGGCTTTTAGTGAATTTTATATATTTCATACTGATACAGATTTCTTAGTTAAACAAATCGCCAACGCAAGGCTGGTCAGTTGGAGCAATTAATGAACAGTCGGTTCCCGGATAAATGGCATTACCATCTACATCAAATCGAGGCCAAATTTGGTTTTGATCCACGGGAATAAATTGAATCATATCCCACCATGCCGGTTGACTATTACCACTTAAAGCATCGATACGTAAAATATGGCGTCCGGTATATTCAACTTTGATGGCACCGCAATTTCGACTACAAACAACGCTGTTTTCTTGTTTTGCGTTATATTGTTTCATCCCTTTGTTCAAATTTACTTCGGGTGTAGAACTGGTATCGAAATATTCTCCTAAATCGAATACATTGGGCAATACTTGGTCATCTTTGCCCGCTTGTTTGAATGTGGTTTTAAACTTATTGTTGTTCCCTCCTCGACGCCAGCAAATCCAAACATTATAAACACCTTCAGTCAAAACCGGGGTTTCGATTTCCATCCATTGAATAACATTAGGACGAAGTGGAATTTCAAAATAATCATAATGAACATATTGTGTTTTACTATCAAAAGCTGAAGCAACATTATACGTGATCGTTGGATTGTTGATTCCACCAAAGTTTAATTCTGATAAATCTCCGGGTTTAAATGTTACCCAAGAACCTTTGCGGCGATATTCTTTCATTTTTTTAATTTCAGGTTGATCGGTCAATTCCCAATAAACGGCTTCTGCACCCCGTTTAACCGGTTGAATATACCCATCCAAATCAATCAATACCCCATTACTGCAACTCATATCAGTCCAATCAGAAGCTTTATCGACCAAAACGCCTTGTTCAAATTTTGTTAAGCTTTTATATTCGTTCAAGATCAACGAATCTTTATCAGTTTTAACCGTAATTACTTGATTGGGAGCCATTGTTAATTCTGAACTTGACATGGATAAATCAGCCACATATGCTAACCGTTCAATCACATGATATTGAGCATACATTTGAATTAATTTAGTTTCATCATTGGCATAATCGGGCTGAGCGATTTTTAATTTAGCAATCAAACTATCTCGATTTAAAATTCCTTTTGTTGCAAATGAAGCATCGCTTTGTAAAATGGCGGTAAACCAGACAGCAGGAGCATTATTTATCTTTAATGAGTCAAGAACTCCTGATTCAGCCATTATTGACTTATATAAAGAATATGAGTCCGGTAATGATTCAATCATTTCGCCTACTGTTAAGGCATTTGGGGTTAACACATAATCAATCTTGTGTATAATGCCGTTTGCCACCCGAATATCTTTCTGAATAATATTCGCTTGTCGGTTGACACGTATGACAGGTGCCGAATCACCGTTTTGAACCGTTTTGGTAGTCAGATATTTCCCAAGCATGGTTGCCATGGGTAATCGGCCATCCACAAATTCGGATGATTGTATTGTGTCGCGAACAATATGGTATTTTACGAATTTTTGCAATTCATCAACGGTCAACGATTCCATATTTGTAATTCCCCGTCGTTGACAATACACTGCAATGGCTTGATTTGTAGGGATAAAGCAAGTGTTTGTTCCATAAGCATGCAGCATGCCTTTAAATCCGGCTATATCTGCAATTTTAAGAAATTCGGTCATTGAAGTATCTTTTTGCTCGATATATTCATCAATCATTTTTGAATCAGAGACTAAAAATGTTTTCCCTTGCATATAATCAACACAAGCAGCCAACACAGAAATCGAGAACCCAAAAATCAGCGCGAATCGAATCGTATTTCGTAGATTTATAGTTTTTGTTTTCATGGCAAGTTCAAATTTATTGAGCGTAAAAATCATTTTGTTTTAAATTCTTATTGGTTTGAATATCATTAATATAAATAGGCCAATAATGACTGTTGTGACGTGGATCCTTATATTTTGCGATCAAACTTTGCTGTTTTTGAGGAGAAGCGCTGCTGATTGCCAAATTAATGAGGTATTGTAAATTTGATCCTCCATAGTTATCTCGTTTAGCATAGCGCAACACATCGTACCATCGTTTCCCTTCAAATGCAAATTCACGGGCACGCTCATCAAGTATTGCTTTTTCCAACATTTTTCCAACCACTGTTCCGGTGAATTTATAATCGGAAGTTTGAACGGCATTTCGGGCTGTTCGCACCTGATTCATTAACGATATGGATTGTTGATAATCGGGTTGTGCGATTGAATCATTGTTTAAATGAATGCCGATCTGGTTTAAATCTTCGGCTGCCATAAGTAATACATCCGAATATTTATATACAATCCAGGGAGTGGTATAGTTGGTCGCATCACGCACAATACCCGATCTGCTTGTTCCAACATATTTCCAAACTACGCCCAGCCGATAAGAACATCCAGAGCCACGAATGTCGGTTGCATCGCTTGCAGTTGCATAAACAGGCGACGGAAAAATTCCACCATCAACGATATCGAGTTTGGGAATTAATTTATTGACTGTAGGGCCTAAAAGCGAATAAAATGGATTAGGTTTAAGAGAAGTAAATGGAATCTCGAAAATCGATTCAATACAATCGCCGTTGACATATGTCTGGGTAAACATTTTATCGGCATCCGATTCATTTGCCACGTAAACTGAATCGATTACAACACCGTTATCAGCCACAGGAGTTGAGACTCTTTCTACCGGAATCAGGCTATATCTACCGGAATTAATAATTTCCTGACACAGCGCCAATGATTCGTTGTATTTTTCCTGCCAAAGATAAATATCAGCTAATAAAGTTTTTGCAGTCCAAGCGGTTATTCTACTTTTGTTTTTAGCATTGGTATCATACGAAATTGGTGCATAAGTAGCTGCAAATTTCAGATTATTGACTAATGTATCGAGAATGATCGACCCATCCGTTTTAGGAATTAAAAAGTTTTGATCATCCGACACGGAAGCATTTAAAACCAATGGCACATCTCTAAATGAACGAACCAGGTAAAAATACATCATCGCCCTAATTGTAAGAACTTCAGCCTGATAAGCTTTCAGTTGTTTGTCGGTAAAGGTTCCATCGAGCGAAATGACCGAAGGTGCAAATTTCAATACCGTATTGCAATTATTAATGGTTTGATAGAAATCGGCCCAATTTACGACACTGTTTGATGCTGAAATTTCTCCATCAATAATATCATTATAATTGTTATTTGGTGAAACGCCTTTGTCAATCATATCGGCACGAAGTTCGCCCCAAAGAAACATATTTGTTACCGGACCATCCTGCATGGAAGCATAACAACCAACGACGGCAGAATTAACTTGTTCCTTTGTTTTCCAAAATTCCTGACGGATCACTCCATCTTCAGGAGCGAGATTGAGCCAATTATCGCAAGAACTCAATGTTAAAATGGCTAATAGTATAAAGCCTATATTTTTTTTCATAAAACTTTAGAATTAAATGGTTAGAATGATACGGTTAATCCGATTGAATAATCACTGGGACGACCTGAACGAGAAGTGTCATATCCCAAACTGGTTAATCCGCTTCGCATGGTAACTTCGGGATCCATACCTGTATAATTCGTCCAAAGATAAATATTTTGCCAGGTCGACCAGAGTTTTAAATCGTTTAAGCCGAAACGCCGTACCAATTTCTTGTCAAAATTATAACTTAATGTTAATGATTTGAATCGAAGGAACGAACCATCTTCAACATATCTATCGGAACCAAGCCAGTTATATCCACTTGCTAATAAAGCTCTTGGTAAAATATCGGTAGGAGCGGTAGAAACATCATCGTAAGGATGTCTCCAACGACGTAACACAGATGTTGCCTGATTATTGAATCCATACATATTTTCCATCTCCATTCGGGTTTGATTAATAACCTTATTTCCGTAACGGAAATAGAAATAAGCGGTTAAACTCAATCTGTTTTTCCATCTTAAAGTAGGTCCAAATCCTCCTGTAAGCAGTGGATTTACGCTTCCTAGATAAACAATATCTTGCGAGTTGATATTGCCATCGTGATTAATATCAACATATTTTGCATCACCGGGTTGAAATTGATAACCCACCGATGGATACCAGAATTTCATATAAACAGCTTGCTTATTACCACTGGCATCATAGGTATAAATAGGGTTACCACTTGCATCCTGAGCAATGGTTTGTTGTTGATTCAGATAAACGCCTGCATATTTATATCCATAAAACGAACCAAGAGGATTACCAATCTGAATTTTAGTTAGATACGTGCCGTTTGTGGCTGTCGGAGTTGAAATTTGAGGTACCATGTCCGAAAGGCTGATGACCTTATTTTGCGACCTTGCAAACGTAAAGTTTAAATCCAACTGCCAATCTTTGGTGCGGATTGGTTCGGTGTAAATACTTAACTCCCAACCATCGTTATCCATCGTTCCTACATTTGCTCCAATGCTCGAAAATCCGGAAGTACTTGGAATTTGAACATTTGCAAAATACAAATCATTCGTTCGTTTTTTATACCAGTTGAAATCAATATTTAATCGATTATCTAACAGTATTAAATTTGCACCAAAGTTCATATCCGTTACTTTTTCCCAACGCAAGTTCGAAAGTTGAAGGCCGGTTGAATATACACCTTGATCGCCAAGATAAGTCCAATTGTACGTTCCATAATTATTATAGTACAAATAATTTTTATTTACAGGGTTTCCACTGACTCCTGTCGATGCACGCAAACTAAAATCATTAATAAATTTCAAGTTGCTCATAAATTTCTCGCCCGAAACGCGCCAACGTAAAGAAACGCTTGGGAAAAATCCATATCGGTTTTTTTCACTATATTTCGAATCGCCATCGCGACGAAGGGTACCGTTTACGATATACCTGTCCAAATATTTATATTGTACCATGCCTAACATGGATAGTGAGCGTGCTTGCGAGCTTCCTGAATTCAATCCCAACCCTGTTCCTACAGTTTGAGCCGGTATTGAAGGATCCTGAAGATATGTTGAAGCACTTAAAGCGCTGATTTCTTGAAAGGAAGTATATCTGGCATCATAGGTACTGTATTGTAATAATGCCAATAAATCACTTTTATCGCCCAATTTAGGAGTGAAAATTAATTTATTAAATGTTTGCACTACGAAAGCCTCTGAAGCCATATCTGTTGCACGATTCACACTTAATTCCGGCCACAATCTGCCGGTAGCAATCTGAGGAAGGAACCGGTTGTCTTTCGAGGTATTAATATCGAATGCCAAATCACCCTGATATTTCAACACTTCAGGAATCACCCAGTATTGGATATTAAATTTTGGCAAAATGCGCTCACTAATTACCTTCCAATAGCCTGTATTAGCCATGGCTACCGGATTATAAATGCCACTGTTCGATGAAGCGCTCCAATAACCCTGAGGTGTAGTTACCGGCGACAAATAGTTTGGAGTTATTTGACCAAGCGTATTGTATTCGTAAATCGACATGTCAGGCATTTTCGTGTAAGCCGAATTTAGCAAATCAGTCGTATAGTTTTTATCCTGATCCCCATGAGTATAGGCTAAATTTACCTGAAATTTCAAATAATCGGAAACGTTATAATCAAGATTTAAGGATGCTGTTACCCTCGAATAAGCTTGACCGATAACAGTTCCTGTTTGATTGTAATATCCAAGTGAAGTACGATATTGCGCTTTTTCTCCTCCACCCGAAACGGAAATGGTATGATCCTGGGTATACCCGTTTTTAGTTAAAGCACTATACCAATCGGTATTTTGACTGTAATTATAGTAATAATACGGATTATTAGGATCGTACGTAAATTGAGGATAAGAAGTTGTACTTAATGGTGTTCCAGCATTTTGAGCTTCTTCGAGCACCAACGTACTATATTGATCTCCATTTAAAGTGCTGATTTTGGGTGCCGGCGTATCTAACGATCCTTTAAAAGTATATGAAACGATTGGTTTACTGATACCTCCACGTTTGGTAGTAATTAATAGCACACCATTTGCTCCACGGTTTCCATAAAGGGCACAAGCCGCAGCATCTTTAAGAACAGTAATCGACTGAATATCCGAAGGCGAAATATTTAAAAGTTGAGCGTAATTTTCTTCATCGGCGGTAGCAAAGTCAAAATCTGAACCGATATTTGTATCATAAGGAATTCCATCAACAACAATCAATGGGTCGGAACCGTTATTGATTGAAGTCGTACCACGAATACGTATCGACATACCGGCACCAGGTTCTCCACTGTTGGCCACGATATCAACCCCCGACATACGACCCTGAAGTGCTTCATCAATCGAAGCCACCTGAAGACCTTCCAGATCTTTGGTGTCAATTTTTTGAACAGCATAAGTCATATCGCGCTCTGCAATATTGGCTACGCCCGTATTAACTTGTTTATGGGCAATTACCGAAACCTCGTTTATAGTATGCGTATCATCTTCCATGGTAACATCAATTCGCTCATTTTGACCGATTGATTTGATAACTTTTTTATATCCTACATAAGAAAAGGTGATCGCTGCACCAGGACGTCCACTTACTTTTAAAGTATAATTTCCGTCCAGGTCTGTTGTAGTTCCATTTAAAATTCGATTATTTTTGTCATATTCAGCCACGGTAACGCCTATCAACCCTTGTTTATCAGTGGCCGAAATCACTTTTCCCCTTATTATCGTTTTCGATTGTGCTGAAGCTAATGTGCTGAACAGCAACATTACAAATGTCAGAAAAGATATGATGGTATAATTTGTCTTTTTCATAAAAATCTGTATTTTGAATTAAAGTTACTGTGGTTTGCTATATACAAAATAGTCGCCAATTTCATGCATAACTGCCTTTGCTCCAAAGTAGTTACTGTGTTTCAAACCACGAATAACCATAGCTGACTTCACTACATTTGATAATTTTTTACCGGTCGATGATGATTGAGTTGAGACTATCAAATCACCGTTTATATCTTTGCTCACTGATAAATAGGTGTTATCGACGACATCTTTCAATACCGTAGGCCAAGTTTCTTCACTTATAACCTGATCATTAGGCATGATATAGCTTAACCCGTCATCCACAAATTCTTTTCCTTTGATCATGTGGTAAAGAATAAAATTGGTGGCTTTCATGCGAGCTGCGGCATCGGCATTGACCTGAGCCAATGTCGGTAAATCTCCATTAGCAATTGCCTTATTAATGGCAATATTATTCGGCATAAAAATAGTGAGGACCATGTCGGCTGATAAACCGGCTAAATCATTACTTGCATCGCCTTTTAAACAGGCAGCCAAATAATTTTTAAATAATGCGACGTTGGTATTTTGTAACCCGGAAGCCATATTCAAAATGTATGTATATAAATCTTGCGATTTATACCCTTCGGGAGCACTGGGGTACGTAGTCCGACGAGAATACTGAAGCATTTTATCAATTTTAAAAACCTGTCCATTCGAAAATGTTTTGTATGGAGTGGCTGTAACCCAATTGTTTTCATCGTAATTACCAAGCATTTGGATTTTGTTGTCCTTGTACCGAATCATATCTCCATATTCGTTTACGGCATACGAATAGCCACCGTAAGCCGAGGTAAATGCCGGATCGGTAGTGAAACTTGTTATGGCGCAGTTTACCTGGTCGTTTTTAATTCTTTTGAATATATGAGATGCTACTAAACGCTGCATACGTCCTGCAACATCAAAATTTCCAAGTGAACTTCCAGAATTTGAATTGGCAAATCCGTAGGCATTAGAACCCGACAACCATACCCAACTGAACCCATCTGCCTTCAATAAATCGTCAGATGGCATTAATACGGTATAGTTTTCTTGTGTATAGCCGTTCAATTGACACTTTAACAACTCTTCTTTTAAAGTTGCATCAAAATAAGCTTCGAGTGCTTGATTAAATAAAGAATACGATGAGTTTAGAAGAATTTCTGTATAAACCGTTTCAAAATACCGGCTTTTAACATAATCATTTGAACCATAAAAAAGTCCGTTGCTTGCAGGTGCAATTTTTGAATAGTTTGCAGGATTAAAATCGTTTCCTCTATTTCCTAATCCATTAAAGAATTCACCCTGTGAATTCATACTGCCTTTATAATCACCCGGCCAAACTAATTCGCCAATCATTTGGGCATTAATAAAATAACTAAGTACATTCATTGGAACTGTTTGAATGCCATTGGGGAAATAGTCTTTCAGCTTTTCATTGTAGAATTTTTCGACCGCAGCATTATTAGGTGCGAAAACTGTAAATCCTCCTTTTTCAGCTTGACTAATACCCGAACCGTAACGTTCTCCATTCAAATTTACAGCAATTCCAGTATATTGTTTCAAATATACTTGATCGATGTTCTTGGTAGGCATCGCTTTTTGAAAATAATCGGTGAGTGATTTGTTATAGGAATATGTTATAAAATATGGCTCACCGGTACTTCCGGTTTCATTCAGGAGTGCCCTGAATTCCGAAAAATTGGGATCATTCAGCAGTTTTTCGAGTGTAGGTAAGGGCTCCAATACCTGATCTATTTCATATGCTACTCCATTTTCGGACATCATATCCTGAGTTAAAATTGAAGCACTTTGAATATTCTTACCAGTATAAGGAGTAGAATAAAAAATACCATAATCAGAAGCAGCTTGAGCAGCCGTCCTTGAACGTTCAAAAACCTGACTTAAATAAAAAGGTACATATTTATAGTTTTGATCGCCTAATGTAAAATAAGGCATATCGAAAACCCATATCTTGTTTCCTTTATAAACTTCCTGATGAATGGGTTCATAGTAAGTTGTTTTCTTTTTAATGCTGGTTAACGAATCCCAACCGGCACTTAGTACATCGCCCAAATGTCCAAAAGTGTAACTATTATACACAATAGAATAACTGACGATCTGATTTACCAGTGAATCGGGCATGTCGGCTACTGAAGTATACCCTTTATTAGCCAAATACGATTTGAATGCATCGTCATTGGGTGCAAAAACGGAATAATACCCTCCGGTTTTAAGCGTTTTGGCATAAAGCGTTCGATCGACGCACTTCAGGTAATTTGTAAAATTACCTTTTTTCTGGAGAACTTCATAAATGGGAGATTCTAACCATCCCGGACGTTTAAAATAGACTTCTTTGTCGGTGCAACTTACCATGTGAAAAAGGAGCACGGAAAAGATGATGAGAATTTTAATAGGATTCTTCATGAAACATATTAAATTTAAGTTGATGATATTATTTTACAATAATTAGTGTTGCAAAATTACAATGTTCAAGTCAATCTTGTAATGTCAAATTGTACAAATGAATAGAAAAACATACTTTTGAGGGTTAACAGTTGAGAAAAATCATGTACTTTCATTCACGAATTTAGTTGGTTTGTAGTGTCTTCCATTTAATAATCGGCTGCAATATTATATTATATATACTGATTAATTGCATTTTAAATGTTAATTTTACAGCGCGCTAACATTTATTTCATTTTTCAACCGTTCAAAAGGTTTAAACCATTAACATTATTTTATACTTAAGCATCAATTTGCAATTTTGATGTAGAATAAAAGTATTACTAATTTTGCTGAAATTTAATATAGGAGTCTTGGATAAAATTTGTTTTAAATTCGTTGTGAAAGCTTTCACCGGTAACTTGTTTTTTATGTGAAAATTTACGGGTCGAGATTTAATTTAATATCACTGAGAGGTCCACTTTAATAGGACGAATTACATTACAAATCATCATTATATATAGTTTCAAATTAACAAAATACTTCATTTAAACTTCGATCACATCATGATGTCAACATTATTATCTTTAATTTTAGTTCTGCAAGTTTCGTTGGGTGGGTCTGCTTCAACCGGAAATGGCACTCTATTTTCAAACCATCAAAATTCGACAATGGATCAGCAAGATTCCAATCAAACGGATAAACGCCCCGAAATCCTAAAAAACTACTATGTATTCTGTTATTTCAATAACAATGGTAAAGATGGTCTGCATTTAGCGGGTAGTCGTGATGGTTTTCATTGGAATGCATTTAAAAACGACCAATCCTTTCTGAAACCTACTGTCGGGAAAGATAGCCTTATGCGCGATCCTTGTATTATCCAAGGAGCCGATCATCTTTTTCATGCAGTTTGGACAGTAAGTTGGACCGACAAAGGAATCGGATATGCAAGTTCAACTGATTTGATACATTGGTCGCAGCAACAATTTATTCCGGTAATGGCAAATGAAGAACGTGCACGAAATTGCTGGGCTCCGGAAATTACCTATGATCCGACGAAAAATGAGTACATGATTTATTGGGCGACAACAATTGCCGACAAATTTGCCGAAACCCTTTCGAATGCCGAAAATGGCTACAATCATCGCATTTATTATGTTACAACTAAGAATTTCAATTCTTTCAGTGCCACACACTTATTATATGATCCTGGATTCAATGTGATTGATGCCACCATCGTACATAATAGCGGACGATATTTAATGTTTATGAAAGACGAGACACGTGAGCCTGTACAAAAAAATCTGAAAATTGCCTATTCCAAAAATCTTACGGGTCCTTATTCTACTGCCAGTATGCCTATAACCGGTAATTATTGGGCTGAGGGACCAACTACGCTTAAAATCGGAAAACGTTGGCTCGTTTATTTCGATAAATACCGCGAACATAAATATGGGGCAATTGAATCGACCGACTTAAAACATTGGGATGATATTTCTAATCTCATTTTTGTTCCGAAAGGCATTCGGCACGGGAGTATTTTTAAAGTAAATAAGAATGTTTTTGAAAAGTTGGCGAAGGAATAATTGCAATCTGGTTTTAAAAACTAAGTAGAATTAAAATTTTGGATGTTTGAACGTGCTACAAAGATTTCAGGTTTGCATTCTATTAACAGATTCATTTGTTTGGCTAAGAATGAGTGATACTGCGTGCAGAAGTTAATTTAAATATCCCAATCCTTCACGCTACAAACAAAGAAGAGAACAAGAATCCTGTTAATTTTATAATTCTTCTCATCCTATCTGAAAAAATAAAATCGGTATGCTCAGAAGTAGAGTTTCAGCGGTATGCCAATAAACCATGATTGATTATTCGCATATTTTCGATACGATATGTTTTTTTGTTTTTAAGGTCTGCTAAAATTGCAACTTTTGAGTGTGCTTTTGTTAAAAAATACTTGACTTGTTTTTTTGGTTTATAATATTTATAATGCTGAAATACAATGGATTGAAAAATGCCTTATCTCGCTTTTTTTTGTCCCGATATTTGGCGATATTCATGAATTTGTTTATTTAATTTTGTGCCGATAATATACAGGACTTGCATATATGACATGAAATTTTATGTATAAGATTTACAAGATACATATCCCCGTTGAGTTGGATATGTCTCGATAATTAAATGAGCAAAAGATAACGCTGGTTGGTGGTAACCAAAAGTCATGACTAAAGGGAAATAATTTTGGAATCCCGTCAAACCAACACAGCTCGAACATTTCAGGGTTTATCAAGGAGGACGGATTTTTTTACATCGAAAATTTATTTTAAATTTATCTAAAACACTTAATTCAACTGTTCGAATGCAGTAAACTGTTTAATGATATATATTTATTTTTTGTTGATGTTTTTTCGAAGTAAATAATTTTCAATTTTTACATAGATACTTTCAATGACCTTATTGATCTGAATTAGTTTTGATTGCGATTGAAAAATAATAAAGGAGGAAATTCCAGCTACTAAAAATGACCCCATTATATCAAAAGGATAATGAATCCCTGTAAAAACTCTTGCGGTTCCACCAATCAATGATAGTGATAAAAGTAAAATACCTAAAAACCTTGTGTTTTTAAAATACAAAAGCATTAAAGCTGTTGAGGTCATAAATGTCGTGTGGTCGGAAGGAAAAGATGTTTCAGGAACATGTTGAATGAGTATTATACCAATTTTATCCATAAAAGGTCTTGGGTGAAAGTAAAAGAGAGTGATGATGTAATTTAAAATCAATCCCAAAATTGCGGAGTAAAAACAATATAGAATTGAGTTTCGAAGTCCATTATTTTTCAACCAATAATAAATTAGTATAAAAATAAAAATTACAGGTAAATATTCAGCAATTATTATTGCAGTTTTATCTAAAATTACATTATTTCCTGCAAAATGATTTATGCTGTTAAAAATGCTTTTGTTTAAATTATCAAATACTGTTTCCATTTTTTTTATAACAAGAATAAGCTGATATTTTAGTAAAGTAAAAATATTATATAAGGTCTGATAAAAGCTCCAACATCATTGATTTTAATAGAATAATGCCGAATTTTAAAAAAAAAGAACAGAATGCAGATATTTATTGATGAAGCGGATATACACGGATTATACCTAAGCATATTTAATGCTGATAAGACCGTAAATATTTGATAATCATTTTGATAAGTCGAAATAAGTTTTCGTTTTTCCCCTTTGCTTCAGGTATAGCAATATCCGTAAATATCTGCGTGCTATTCTTCATTTTTTGATACTATTATTTATGATAGATACTGTATTAGTAGAGGCTCTTTTTGCCTTCTAAAGTATCGTGATTATTTTTCGGATCAGTCCAATCTATTTTTTTAGTAGGATCGATACCGTTGATATATTTCTCAATATTTGTGTACCCATCGCCATTCATATCACCGTTAGCAACTTTCGGATCGTTGATATCTAATCCATATTTCTTTTTCCAGGCATCAGGTATTCCGTCGCCATTCGTATTTTTGTAAGGAGTTCCTTTGTATTCGGGGTAACCGCCCACCTGACTAATGTCGGTGATGATACCTTCTTTGTAAGTATCTGCCGGCAATCTGCGTTGTTCGCATTGATAATACTTACGACCATCGGCTTTTTTATCATAATACACTTCACCGGTACGTACTTGATGAATAATCCGTTGGTCAACTATGTCTTGTTTAGGCAAAGTGGCTCCGGCATGATCCAATACAAAATCATATGCTTCTTTTGCAGGCATGATAGGAAACTGAGGCATAATGAAAGGTTCATTTTCACGCATAAGTGGGAAATAGTTCTTTTCAGCATCTTCCTGGCTAATTTCTTTCGATTTCAAATCTCTTAGTTGAACTCCTCCTGCACTCCAGTTATCTTTAGAAACTTGTTCGTTTCCTTCAACAATATTTCCGGTAACATAAAGTCTTCCAAATACAGGACTATCAACTTTACCGCGTCCCTGAATCTGAGGTTCAATGATACGATGATCTATCAGAGAATTTTTAGGCGTTGCCGGTCCCGGTTTATAATAGTTGTTGATAATATTAAACATTGCCGTATAATCGCCACCATCAACAGTACGGTTAACCCAGTTGTAAATAACATTATTCGCAAAATTAAAAATACCATTCCAACCGATTGACGGATTTCGACTGGTATTATTTGCCCAAAGATTCCGCATAAAAGTACAGTTTTCTCCTCCCAGTGTACTTCCGAAAGCATGGTTATAAGTATCCAATGCCTGAGCCGAAATTGTATTCTGAATAGTTACATTTACAGTGGGAAGTTTATCTTGCGGGCGACCATTCCTTGGATCGAACATGTGGCGATAGAACGAAATGTTTTCGTCAAGTCCCCAGGAGCAGGAACAGTGGTCGATTATAATATTACCAATCGGGTCTCCTCCAAAACAGTCATCGCGGCGAGCCGGATTTGTTGCTCCCCTGCGAAAACGCATGAAACGAACCACCACATCGTGTGTATTTGCCCATACTGTTTCACCAGCAATACAAATACCATCGCCGGGAGCAGTTTGTCCGGCAATTGTGATGTATGGTGCACGAATAATAACAGGAGTTTTCAGATGAATGATACCGGCAACATTAAAGACTACAATACGGGCTCCGCCTGTTTCGCATGCTTCACGAAATGTTCCCGGACCACTATCGGCAAGACTTGTTACAACGATTACTTTTCCTCCACGGCCGCCAAACGAATATGCTCCACCACCCATAGCTCCCGGAAATGCAGGAATCTTTGCTTGTGGAAGATCGATAGGACGGGCAGCCCAATTAATATAAGGTTTCCCTTTCATGGCTTCTTCTTTAATTATAGGCAGTGCTTTTACCCAGGCACTATCCGACCGACGTATGCACTCTTTCATCAGTACATCTGATGCCCTTTGAAGACTGTCAGTTAATATTTTTGGTTTCTTTTCGCGTGCATTCGCGTTTTGGGGCATTATCAGTACAGATAATAATAATGCAAATAAAACCATGTGGAATTTCATAAATTGAACCATTTTACAAATTAATAATTATAAGCTTTAGTACGTGTTGTGAATAAATTTTTGGATATGTTTTAGTAGACGATATCTACATTGGTTTGTACCTGCTATTAATAATTTCTAATACTTAATGATAATGATTATCCGAAAGATTCTTAAAGACATCAAATACAAGTATTTTGTAATCTAATCTGAAACTGATTTTCAATTGTTTTAATTTTATTCAATAAAGTAGTGGATTTTATTCAACAATCGAAATTTATTTATAGTTTTGTGGCTCAATTATCTTAAATTTATTCAATCTCAATTATCAATTCTTCTACTAATATTTAAAATCTAATTAAATAAATGAAATTCAACACGTTTATAATTGTTATAATTGTAATTCTTTGTGGTTCACAAGTAAAAACCAATGCCACCACCGATCAGAAAAATAACATTGATAAAGCAAATTTAATTCCGGCTCCCGATTCAAAAGCTGATGGAACGCTTTCCAAAGTATGGGTGCCTGACAATGGAGATGGAACTTATAAAAATCCGATTTTAAATGCCGATTATTCCGATCCGGATGCGATTCGTGTAGGGGATGATTATTATCTTGTATCATCGAGTTTTCAGTGTGCACCCGGATTGCCAATTTTACATTCGAAAGATTTGGTAAATTGGTCGATAATCAATTATGCTTTTATACAGCAAAGACCGCTCGACGTGTTTGATAAACCCCAGTCCGGAAAAGGCGCTTGGGCTCCTTCCATCCGTTTTTATCAAGGAGAGTACTATATTTTTTATCCCGATCCGGACTATGGCATTTATGTGGTCAAGACGCATGATATTTT
Organism: Bacteroidota bacterium; assembly: GCA_021779195.1. GTDB lineage: Bacteria > Bacteroidota > Bacteroidia > Bacteroidales > Paludibacteraceae > Paludibacter. The sequence continues at coordinate 34,456 of JAJYBB010000017.1, forward strand.
TGGAAAATGGGATGATCCCATTTTAATTTTGCCAGGAAAGGGTTTAATTGACCCGTGCCCTCTTTGGGACAATGATGGCAAAGCGTATCTTGTTCATGGTTTTGCCGGAAGTCGCGCCGGAATTAAAAATATAATTGCAGTTTGCAAAATGAGCACCGACGGAACAAAAATTCTTGACGAGGATGCGATTGTTTATGACGGTCATGATAAACACGAAACTGTAGAAGGACCAAAATTTTACAAACGAAAGGATTATTACTACATTATGTTGCCTGCCGGAGGTGTCCCTACCGGTTATCAATTAATTTTACGTTCCAAAAATATTTATGGACCTTACGAAGAAAAAGTTGTACTTGCGCAGGGCAATACACTTATAAATGGACCTCATCAAGGGGCTTGGGTGGAAACTCAAACAGGTGAATCCTGGTTTTTGCATTTTCAGGATAAAGGAGCTTATGGACGCGTGGTTCATTTGGAACCGGTGAAATGGATAAATGACTGGCCTGTCATCGGGAACGATCCGGATGGAGATGGAAAAGGCGAGCCGGTTTTAATGTTCAAAAAACCAAATGTCGGTAAAACCTGGCCAATTGCTACACCTGCATCATCGGACGAATTTAATGAATCGAAACTTGGATTGCAATGGCAATGGAATGCAAATTTTAAAAGTTGGTGGGCTTTCCCGATCCCCGAAAAAGGAGTCTTGCGAATGTATACGGTGGCAGCACCCGAAAATTTCACGAATCTTGCAGATGTTCCTAATTTATTATTACAAAAATTTACTGCCGAAGAATTTACGGCTACCACAAAAGTTACTTTTCACACTTCAGCTAATACCAAATCCGGAGAACAATTTGGACTTGTCGTTATGGGACTCGATTATGCAACTGTTTTTCTTAAAAAGGTGAATGATAAATTATTTATTTCGCAAGCCGAATGTTTGAATGCCACAAAGAAAGGACATGAAAAAGAGAACGAAACGATTGAATCACAAAGTAATACTGTGTTTTTTCGTGTTAAGGTCTCAAAAGGTGCTATATGCAATTTTAGTTACAGCTTGAGTGGTCATACTTTTACTCCAATCGGAAAACCGTTTTCGGCAACACCGGGTGGATGGATTGGCGCCAAAGTCGGTATGTTTTGTTTGCGCCCCGATTTTACAAATGATCCTGGATTTGCCGATGTTGATTGGTTTAGAATTGATAAATAAAAGCTATGCTCATGTGTAAAGGTTAATTTTTTAATAGAACCGATTTCTTCTCATTTCTTTAATCGGGATTAAATCGACTGAATGAGTTATGATTATTTCTGTGTACTGTCCTTCATTTTTATAAGAACTTTGTTGTGGACAACTTACTAAATATCAACATATTATTCTATGAAATATCAATTTGTTATTATTTTTGCCGGATTATTTCTCCACTTCCCGTTTTTAGTACATGCTTCACATCCCGATTCCTTAAAAAGCATAACCGTTGAAACAAAACATCGGACTCTTCCTTCAAATGCTGTACACGATCCGGTAATGATAAAAGAAGGTAATACCTATTATGTTTTGGGTACGGGACGTGGTATTTTAGTGAAAAGATCAACCGATAGGGTTCATTGGACGAATATCAAACCGGTGTTTGTGGATTCAATTAATTTTCCGGCATGGCATCGGATTGATATTCCCGATCAAAATCGGCAACTTTGGGCTCCAGATATTCATTACAGCAATGGATTGTTTCATCTGTATTATGCAGTATCGGGATGGATGAACTTTAAGTCGAGTATTGGCTATGCCACAAACAAAACACTTAATCAAAAATCTCCTGACTATCATTGGGTTGATAAAGGAAAAGTAATAGATTTTCGAAATGGGGGTCAAGGTGTTAACTGTATCGATCCAAATATTTTTATTGATAATGATGGCAAAGAATGGCTTTTTTATGGTTCGTTCAAATCAGGATTAAGAATGGTTGAAATAAATCCAAAAACAGGAAAACTTTTTAATCAACATCCTAATTTATATACAATTACAACTGGTCTTGGCGAAGGTGTATTTGTAATTAAAGCCAACGGTTTTTATTATATCTTTGCTTCACGCGGAAAATGTTGCGCCGGACTTGAAAGTACGTATGAAATAGTTGTGGGCAGATCTAAAAAACTGAAAGGTCCCTATTTAAACAAGAAAGGTGAAAGCTGGCTCGATAATCATTATACTGTTTTTCTGGCTGGTGATTATGATGAACCGGGTCGCGGACACAATGGATTTTTTTCTGAACGCGATACTACTTTTATTGTATACCACGCTTATACTCGTTCGGCAAATGGTGCTTCATTGCTTAATATCAAGCCAGTATATATAGGTAAAGATGGTTGGCCTACAATGGAACCAACCGGAAAAATATTTTTTGCACATTCCAACTTAATTAATTTAGTTCAATGAAACCTTTAAAATTTTTTTTACTTGTCGGTTTTCTGACATTCGGTATTTTGATAGTTAAAAGTGAGGGATTGCAATCTCCTCCCAATGCTTCAACACTTTGGTATACCCGACCTGCAAAAAATTGGGATGAAGCTCTTCCCCTTGGTAACGGACGTTTAGGGGTCATGGTTTTCGGTCGGGTTGATCAGGAACTGCTGCAATTAAACGAACAATCACTTTGGACAGGTGGTCCTGTGAATCCCGATCCAAATCCAAAAGCACCTGATTTTTTACCGCTTGTACGAAAGGCGCTTTTCAGTAACAATTATGGTGAAGCGACCAAATTATTGCGTAAAATGCAGGGTAACAACTCGCAAATGTATCAACCACTTGGCGATTTGATTATCAATCAACCGTTTAAAGATTCTGTATCAGCATATTATCGCGATTTGGATTTAACGAAAGCACTCGCTACAACACGCTTTAAGGTGGATGGCGTAGTCTATTCCCGTGAAATATTTTCATCAGCTCCCGATCAGGTTATTGTTTTGAAATTGACATCGAGTGAGAAAAAAAAATTGAATTTCAGTCTTACATCTCGCAATGAGCTTAAATATTCTCAGAAAATTACTGCCGATGATGAGATGATTCTTTACGGTAATGCCCGCATCACATCAGATAGTAGGCGTGCTCCAAAACCTTTAATTTACGAGGATTCAGCAAAATGTAAAGGGATGCGTTATCAATTCAGGGTAAAAATTGTTTCGACTGACGGGAGAGTTGCAACTGATAGTATGCTTCATGTTTACGATGCTTCGGAAGCTGTGATTTTAATCTCTGCGGCAACCAGTTTTAACGGTTTTGATAAATGTCCCGTGAAAGATGGAAAAGACGAACAGGCTATTGCACAAAAGTATATGGATGCAGCATCGCATAAAACCTTCGATCAATTATTGAAAGCGCATATAACTGATTATGAAAATTTGTATAATCGGGTGCAATTGTCAATTACCGAAAAACCAATAAATACTAAACCTACCGACGAGCGTTTGTCTGAATATAAAAAAGGAACCGATGATCCATCGTTGGAAATGCTGTATTTTAATTTTGGACGGTATTTGTTGATTTCTTCAAGTCGTCCGGGTGGTTATCCTGCTAATTTGCAAGGTATTTGGAATGCTAACATTCGACCATCATGGAATAGCAATTATACGACCAATATTAATCTTGAAATGAATTATTGGCCTGCTGAGATTTTAAATTTGTCGGAATGTGCTGTCCCGCTTTTTGATCAGATCCAGCGCTTATCAATTACAGGTAAAGCCATTGCCGAAAATTTTTATCATTGCCATGGTTGGGCTGTTCATCATAATTCTGATATCTGGGCGTTGGCAAATCCTGTGGGCGAAGGTGTCGGCGATCCGAAATGGGCAAATTGGGCGATGGGTAGTCCATGGTTATGTCAGCACTTGTACGAACACTATCGTTACACGGGTGATAAAAAATTCTTGAAAGAAAAGGCATATCCTTTAATGAAAGGAGCAGCCGATTTTTGTGTCGATTGGCTTGTGGAACATGATGGTTATTTGGTTACGGCACCTTCCACATCGCCCGAAAATGATTATTATTTGCCCAATGGACAAAAAACAGCGATCACCATTGCATCAACCATGGATATGGAAATCATTTGGGATTTATTCACAAACATGATTGAAGCATCGAGAATTTTGGGGGTAGATTCAGCTTATCGGAAAATGTTACTTGAAAAACGGGCTAAATTATACCCTTTCCATATCGGGAAAAAAGGAAATTTGCAGGAATGGTATGGCGATTATCAGGATGTAGATTCCTTGCACCGACATGTTTCTCATTTGTTTGGTTTGCATCCAGGTCGTGAGATTTCACCCTTGCTCGATGCGAAAATTGCCAATGCATGCCGGCGAACCCTCGAAATTCGAGGTGATGGCGGTACCGGTTGGAGTAAAGCTTGGAAGATCAATTTCTGGGAACGTTTACTCGATGGTGATCATGCTTATAAAATGTTTCAGGAATTATTAAAACAATCGACACTGAATAATTTATTTGATTCACATCCCCCTTTTCAGATTGATGGAAACTTTGGCTCTATTGCCGGCATTGCCGAAATGTTTGTTCAGAGTCAGTTGGGATTTATACAATTGCTTCCGGCTTTGCCTTCAAAATGGGAGACAGGATTTGTGAAAGGATTATGTGCCCGAGGCGGATTTGAAGTGAATATTGACTGGGAAAAGGGGAAGTTACAAAAAGCTTTATTAAAATCAAATATTGGTGGAAAATGTGTATTGCGAACCGATATCCCGATTGATGTTGATGGAATTAAATCAACAATCCAGACAGTGCCATTCAATAATCAAATAAATTTCATAACAACCTTTGATACAAAAGCCGGTGAAACGTACAAAGTGGTTGCTAAATAGTCTTAATTACTGATAATGAGTAATTTTAATATTCAAATTAAAAAAAATGAAACACGGTTCTAAATTCGTATATTTATTAATTATGTGGCTGTGTGTAGCCAATGCAAATGCACAAAACAAACCCACCTTTCTCGATTGGGCAAAAACGCCTCCAATGGGCTGGAATAGTTGGGATTGTTATGGTCCTACGGTAGTAGAATCTGAGGTGAAAGCTAATGCCGATTATATGGCAAAATACCTGAAAAAATCTGGTTGGAAGTATATAGTTGTAGATATTCGTTGGTATGTTGAAAACGATAAAGCGCACGGATATAACGAGAAAAATGCCATTTACGTAATGGATAAATTTGGACGTTTGCTGCCAAGCCCTGTTCGTTTTCCTTCTGCCGCACATGGAAAAGGCTTCAAGCCGCTGGCCGATTATATTCATAGCAAAGGATTAAAATTTGGAATTCATATTATGCGTGGCATTCCCATAGAAGCTGTTAAGGAAAATACTCCTGTATTAGGTACCAACGTAACCGCACGGGATATTTACAATACAAATCAACTGTGCAAGTGGTTGAAAGATATGTATACTGTCGATGCTAAAAAGAAGGGTGCCCAAGCGTATTACAACTCTTTGTTCGATTTGTACGCTTCTTGGGGTTTAGACTTTGTTAAAGTGGATGATTTGTCGTTTCCATACCATAAAGATGAGATTGAAATGATTCGAAAAGCCATTGACCGTACCGGACGTAAAATTGTGTTCAGCACATCTCCTGGCGAAACTCCGATTGAGGATGCAAAACATATTATGAATCATGCCAATATGTGGAGAATTGTGGGTGATTTTTGGGATAATTGGACTCAAATTAAAGAGCATTTTGATGTTTGTAACCGTTGGTCGCCTTATATTGGTAACGGACATTTCCCCGATGCCGACATGCTTCCACTAGGTCGGATTGGAATTCGTGCCGAACGTGGTGATAACAGAATGTGTAAATTATCTAAAAATGAGCAATTTACGCTTATGTCTTTGTACGCAATTTTTCGTTCACCTTTAATGTTTGGGGGCAATTTGCCGGATAATGATGCATTTACACTTTCTTTGTTAACCAATAAGGATATGCTTTATATCAATAAATTTAGTAAAAATAACCATCAACTTTTTCGTATAAATGATTTGATAGCTTGGACTGCTGATGATTCTAAATCGAATGATAAATTCTTAGCGGTTTTTAATGCACAGGATTTAACGTCGGGCACTATACCCGCAACTTCAACAGCAATTACTGTTAAACTTAAAGACCTCGGCATTTTCAGAAAATGCAGTATTAAAGATGTCTGGAACAATAGGATTTTAGGTACATTTAATGATGAGTTTTCTCCAACTATTCCCAGACATGGAGCCGGCCTATATCGGTTATCACAAATTAAATAGCGTTTGGATTTAAAAGTGAAATCGGCTAAAAAATTAAATTAATTCCCGCCGTAATTTTTTTATAAATGACTGAAAAATATGCGTTTCAGCCGTTTCATTACCTGTTTGATTGTTGAATGCGAGAGCCTGTCAATTCGTACACGAATGACATGCATGGAGGCGTTATCCTGTTTTCGCCCTGTAATTTAATCTCATGGCAAATTCCGAACGGAATACCGGTCAGAATCATATCATCGAACGCAGTTGTGCTTTCAGCATTGCAAGTAGAGTAGGAGAGGATCAGCCCGAAAAAACATCAGTTTTTTTATAACGTGGCGAATTGATTGAAATTGAGTCTGTGATTTGAGTGCACTTTGACTGAAAGATTATTTTGATTATTGAATAAGTCCTGTTTGTGTATATTTCTACTAAGAAAATGTACAATTATCTATTTTATAGATTAAACAGATTTCTTTTCTTTGTCGGGTGAAAACATATAATTACTTTAAATTCAAAGTTAATGAAAAAAATTACCCTAATTTGCTTCGTTTTTTTATTTTCGTTCAATTTTTCTGTTTTTTCTCAACGCCAAATGGAAAAACTTGATCGTGGTTTGGTGGCGGTTCGTACTTCTTCAAGTTCAGTTTTTCTTTCGTGGCGGTTGTTGGGAAACGACCCTGACAGTATCGGATTCAATTTATACAGAGATGGAATAAAAATCAACTCAACTCCAATCACCACAGCTACAAACTATACCGACAATTCGAGCACCACGGCTTCAGTCTATACAGTAAAACCCGTTATTCATAATTTGGAAACCGGAGAAACGAATGACGCCTCGGTTTGGACAAATAATTATCTAAATATCCCGCTCAATGTTCCGGCACCAATGACAATGCCCGATAATTCCGTATGCACTTATTCACCAAATGATTGCAGTGTCGGTGACGTTGACGGTGATGGTCAGTATGAAATTGTTGTGAAATGGGATCCTTCGAACTCCAAAGATAATTCGCAATCGGGCTATACCGGTGATGTGTATATCGATGCATATAAACTAAACGGTACCCAGCTTTGTCGCATTGATTTGGGTAAAAATATTCGAGCTGGAGCTCATTACACCCAATTTATGGTTGCCGATTTTGATGGAGATGGGAAAGCCGAAATTGCATGCAAAACTGCCCCGGGAACGAAAGATGGACTTGGAAACTTTCTCAGCAAAGGACCTGCAGCTTCCGATAATGATGCAGCAGATTACCGAAATTCAAGTGGTTATATTTTATCAGGACCGGAATATCTGACAGTTTTCAGCGGACTTACCGGAGCCGAACTTGCCACTGCCAATTACAATCCTCCTCGAGGAACGGTTTCATCATGGGGTGATAATTACGGCAATCGCGTCGATCGGTTCTTGGCTGCTGTTGCTTATTTGGATGGGGTTCATCCAAGTATTATTATGTGCCGTGGATATTATACCCGTGCAGTTGTGGCTGCTTGGGATTTCAAAAATGGTAATTTAACACAACGTTGGACGTATGATTCAGGAAATACATCCGGCGTAGGTGCATATGGTCAAGGCAACCACAATCTCAGTGTGGGTGATGTTGACGATGACGGGAAAGATGAAATTATTTACGGTGCATCAGCTTTTGACGATAACGGAACGTTAATGTACCGTACAGGTTATGGACATGGAGATGCTATGCATCTTTCCGATCTTGACCCCGATCGAAAAGGACTCGAAGTTTGGGAAGTACACGAAGATACCAACCAACCTTATGGGTATGAAATGCACGATGCCCGCACCGGAAAAGTTTTATGGGGAGGACCCATTACAGGCGATAACGGACGAGGACTTGCAGCAAACGTTGACGGTTCCGTACGCGGTTTCGAAATGTGGAGTGCACTCAATTCATCCGTTACAAGTTGCAAAGGCAACCCTGTTTCAACAAGTAAAGTATCGATGAATTTTAGAATATATTGGGATGCCGATTTGGAAGACGAATTATTGGATGGTACTTCGATTACAAAATACAAAGTAGGTACATTATTTACGGCTGCCGATTGTTCTTCAAATAATAGCACCAAATCAACGCCTTGTTTATCAGCTGATATTTTCGGCGATTGGCGTGAAGAAGTCATTTTCAGAACTTCTGACAATAAAAATCTACGAATTTATACCACTACCATTCCTACCAACAATAAGCTCTACACTTTAATGCACGATGCGCAGTATCGCAACAGTATAGCATGGCAAAATACTGCTTATAATCAACCACCTCATTGTGGATTTTACGTGGGTGATGACATGGATCCAGAACCGGTTTCGGCAATATACAATGGAGAAAAACGTTGGACAGGTGGAACCATCTGGGACAACAATTCTTCGACTGCATGGACCGATAGTTTGGGTGCTTCTTCTACTTTTAAAAATGGAGATAAAGTCCTTTTTGATATCACTTCGGGAGCGAATGCAAATATTAATATTAACGGAAATCTACAACCTGAACGCATGAAAGTCAATTCTCCATATAATGTAACGCTTTCAGGTTCAGGAATATTGAGTGGAACGATGGATTTGAAAAAGATCGGTGCTGGTTCGCTTACACTCAACAATACCAATAACTTCACCGGAACGACCATGATTTGGGATGGTGATTTTTATAACAATGGAAATCTGGCAAACAGTTCCGTAAGCATATTTTCTTTCGTTAAATTGGGTGGAAATGGCATTTTTGGGAATGATGTTTCGATGGGAATCAATAGTTCGATTGATCCGGGCACTGCTGCGGGTACTGTTTCAAAACTTTCTTTCCTTAAAAATTTAACCGATAAAGGAGCTGTTTCATATATTTATGATGTGCTGATAAATACAAATCAAATCGTTTCCAATGATACCCTTGCAATTGGTGGAAATTGGACAATAAATAATCAAAGTTCGTTTAATTTTAATATTAAAGGCGGAATAGTACCTTTTGGAGATTATGTTATTGCACAATGTGATGGAACTATTTCGGGCGATATAAATAATATCAAAGTTTCAGGATTACCAACAAATTGTAGCTATTCATTTGTATTTCAAAACAAAAACTTAATTCTTCATCTTCAGGCACCTTCCAAATTGATTTGGAACGGAACCATTGATTCAAAATGGGATAACAATTCGACGAGCAACTGGTTAGTTGATAAAGCTTCGCGAACTTTTCTTTCAAACGACTCTGTTCTTTTCAACGATATCGCCATCAATAAATCGATAATAATCAACACAAATTTACTACCGGCAATGGTTACTGTTGATGCAAATTCAAATTATACCTTTAGCGGGTCGGGATCTGTTACCGGCACAACAAACGTTGTTAAAAACGGCACGGGAAATTTATTCATTTCAAATTCGAACAATTATAATGGAATTACCTTCATCAATAATGGGTCTATTGAATTAAATACAATTTCAAACGGTGGCGTGGCATCACCGATTGGTGCCGCCACCAATGCTCCCGGAAATATCCAGTTTAACGGTGGAAAATTAAATTATACAGGTATCTCAGCATCAACAGATAGAGGGTTCACTTTAGGTCAAAATGATGGAACAATATCTGTTAATAACATTGCCACCACACTTACCCTTTCAGGCAAAATTACCGGAGTCGGAAAATTAATAAAAGATGGAAGCGGACGAATCGCTTTGACCTCTGCCAACGATTATGCCGGTGGCACTTTAATCAAAGGAGGTTCAATTATTCTCACCTCCGATGCAGCGAACACTTCGGCTTTAGGAAGCGATACAATTACTTTTCAAAATGGTTCGCTTATTATGTTCGATAGTAACACCACAAGCAATACTTCCAATTGGAATTTAAATATTCCTTCCGGTTTTTCGGGAAATTTAAACGTTGATGGAATGTCGACCCTGACAGGGTCAATTGTTGGTGGTGGCATTTTAAATTATTTTACCAACTTTACCGGCAATATACTATCATCCAATGTTTCAAAATACAATGGAACAATTAATGTAACAACCGATGCAACAGGAGGTAATTTTGTGGTTTACAATGATAATGGGTATGGAAACTCAAAAATTAATCTCAACAATAATGTTACAATGATGTACCGGTTGACCAAGAACATTACGTTACCAATTGGCGATTTGACTGGCAATATCAATGCTGTTCTTGGTGCCGGTGGCACAGGTCCTTGTACTATCACTTGGGAAATTGGGGCAAGAAATGCAAATTCAACCTATAATGGTTTAATCACCAATACTCAATATAGCGGTTCGGGTGCGGTAGCTGCCATTCATAAAGTAGGTTCGGGCATTTGGACACTTACAAATGCAAACACTTATTCAGGCGGTACAACCATCGATGGAGGCACTTTGTTAGTAAATAACACTTCGGGAAGTGGAACGGGTTCAGGAAATGTAATTGTTAATTCCAATGGTTCACTTATCGGATCGGGAATAATCTCCGGAAATGTAACTGTTAATGCAGGAGGTATGCTTTCAGCGGGGAATGGCATCGGAACTATGACTTTGGGAAATGTGAATATCCAAAATGGCGGTAGTTTGTTCGTCGATTTGAATAAATCAAATGCGACAAACGACTTATTAAACATTACCGGAACATTAACAATGAATGGAACCTTGCAAATCAATAAGATAGATGACTCTGCATTTGCAAATGGCGATTCAATTAAATTTTTCAATGGATTGATTTCAGGGTTACCATCGGCCATTATCCCAGCTTCACCAGGTTCAGGGCTTACATGGGATTTGTCAGATTTTTCGAGCTTAGGCGTAGTAAAAGTCAAAACAATTACCGCACTTTCAAGTCCACAAATTACATCAAAGATGTATCCAAATCCTTGTAAAAGTTGGCTTAGAATTGATTTGTCCGAAACAGCTGAAAAAACCAATATAACTGTATTCAATTTGATTGGTGAGAAAGTTCTTTTCCGAACTTTTAATCGAAATTCTCAAGTAACGCTGAATATTGATACACTTCCAAGAGGAATTTATATATTGCAGATTGATATTGATAATCAATCTATTACGAAGAAGTTTATTAAAGAGTAATTGAAAATTAATAAATTAGACATATCACCTGACAAATTCATTGATATTTGTCAGGTGAAATCATTTTAAACATATTACTTTCTAGAAATCAATACGTTGACATTTGAAAATAGGTTGGTGTTCTGTAGGTCGGGTAATTTTGCATTGATTTAATAAAAAAACATTGATTCATTTAATTTTCAACTAATTTTTTCAAGCTAAAAAATGCCTGCTTTTTCGAGTCGAATTTCGACATAATGATTCTTTTCGACCTTTAAATAAAATCATTTACGCATGAAAACAAATCATAAATTTCACTTTCTTCCATTCAAAATAGCTATTTTTGGAATATTTTTTTTATCAACAACCCATCTTAATGCTGAAAACAAATCAGTTACATTGAAATGGAACGGAAAGCTTCCTGAATTGCCAGCCGGCATCAGTTGGGGTGTTCCATTTGAGGAAGGAATTATTAAAAGGACACAACAATTTGTATTATATGCCGATGATAAAATCATTCCACTTCAACATTGGAACTTAGCTTATTGGCCCGATGGCAGCCTGAAATGGGTTGGATTTGCAACGGTTACCAATCATGAAACCCATTTTAGATTAGAACCGATATCTAACTCCACATCAACTAAAGGGATTACTGTTCAAAATAATCCAACTTCAATTTTAGTCGACAACGGTGCATTGCAATGTATTTTTAATAAAAAAGGAAATCATTTCATCAAAAGTATTACCAGTAATAATAAGCTCATTGCAATAAACGGAATGTTAGTTTGTTCGCTTGAGGATAAATCGGAGATAAACCAAAATATATTAAAATTCAATGATTTTGAATCGAATATTGATAGTGTTCTAATTGAGCAGCAAGGTTCAGTTAGAGTTGTTATAAAAATTAATGGACAATTCAAATCGCTTAATTCTGACCGAAAGGTTTTTCCATTTATTGTTCGGCTTTATTTTTATAACAAACTGAAAACTATCAAGATGGTTCATACATTCATTTATAATGGAGATCAAAATCGCGATTTCATTAAAGGATTGGGAATCAGATTTGAAGTACCCTTCCGCGAAAAAATTCAGAACCGTCAAGTGAAATTTTCGGGTGAAAACGATGGAATTTGGAGTGAACCGATAAAACCGCTCATCGGTAGATCGCCATTCAATTATAGAGGCAATTTTTCTATCCCTAAAAATCAAATCGAAGGACAAAGAATCCCCGATATTTTACCAGATGATTCGGTGGCTTTCAACTATTTTAATCATTTTGCTGCCTGGAACGACTTTAAATTGCTTCAGCTCAATCCCGATGGATTTACCATTCAAAAACGAACAAATTCTGAAAGTTCCTGGCTTTTTTCAAATGCAGGAAAACGTGCTTCCGGTTTCGTGATGGTTGGTGATGTTTCAGGCGGATTGGGTGTTTCGCTTCATGACTTCTGGCAATCTTATCCCACGGCTCTTGAAGTTAATAATGCTCGGTCAAACACGGCAAAACTTACGGTTTGGTTATGGCCTAAAGAAGCTGAAGCTATGGATCTTCGACATTATGACACCATTGCTCATAACTTGGATGCAACTTATGAAGATGTGCAACCCGGATTGAGTACCCCCTACGGTGTGGCGCGAACTCACGAACTTTCACTTTTTATCCTTGACAGTTTGCCATCGAATCAACAGGCAGCTCAAATGGCTAATTTTGGAACAGATAATCATTTGCTTACCTGTACTCCCGAGTATTTTCATCAGGTAAAAGCATTTGGCATTTGGAGTTTGCCAAATATATCTACCCCAACCCGTCAATGGATTGAGAATCAGTTGGACAGTTCGATCGTTTATTATCAACAAGCCATAAACGAAAGATATTGGTACGGATTCTGGAACTTCGGCGATATTATGCATACCTACGATCCGGTTCGTCATGTATGGCGATACGACATTGGTGGTTTTGCGTGGGACAATACCGAACTGGCACCAAATGATTGGCTTTGGTATTCGTTCTTGAGGACAGGAAGATTCGATATTTTCAAAATGGCTGAAGCGATGACTCGACATACCGGTGAAGTAGATGCCTATCATTTGGGCGATTTAAAAGGATTAGGTAGCAGGCATAATGTATCGCATTGGGGTTGTGGCTCGAAAGAAGCCAGAATTGGTCAAGCAGCATGGAAACGGTTTTATTACTATTTAACTACTGACGAGCGTTGCGGCGATTTGATGCATGAATCGCTTGATGCCGAAAAAGCAATTGTAAAATTCGATCCGTTACGAATTGCTCAGCCTCGTTCGAAATTCCCGTTCGATGCTCCTGCCCGATTACGATGGGGACCCGATTGGTTAGCATTGGCCGGAAATTGGATGACAGAATGGGAAAGAACGGGAAATACTGTGTACAGAGATAAAATTTTGTCAGGTTTGAAAAGTCTTTCGAAATTACCCGACAATTTATTTACAGGTCCGAACGGACTTTGCTATGATCCGGCTTCAGGTAAAATATGGTACAATGGAAAATCAAATATTGTAAATAAAAACCATCTCGCAACGATTATGGGAGGATATGAAATTTTGTCTGAACTATTTAATCTCATTGATTACAAGCCATTTATAAAAACATATACAGAATATTGCCGATTTTATAGCATGCCTGCCAATGATCCTCATAGAAATGATAAAACCCGTAATTGGGGAGATATAAACTTTTTGAATCCCCGTTTGACAGCCTTTGCTGCTCACGAATTAAATGATACAGCGCTTGCTCGAAGAGCCTGGAATGAGTTTTTTGTACCCCATCGTCAATTCAATTCATCTATCGGATTTAAAAATATATTCGGTTCGAAACAAATTAAAACACCCGAAGTGTTAAATCCTGTTCATGAAAACCCACTGATTAGTACGAATTCAACAGCTCAATGGGGTTTAAATGCCATTATTTTGCCTGAGTTAATCGGTAATTTAATCGATGAATTACATCCAACAAATGATGCATTTTTATTTCAATCAATTGAAAATCAACATTGGAAAATTTTAATGCAAGATTCGTTCGAAAATTTAAATAAATATTGGTTTCTTGATGGCAAAAAATCCTCATTATCAACTACAAACGATAAACTTTTTTTTAAAGCCGGACCTACACCAGCATCGGATGCAGATCATTCCGTACTTTGGACAAAAAGTATTTTTAAGGGGAATTTAAAAATCGAATTTGATTTTACACGAAAAGACTCTGCCATAAAATATGTTAACATAATTTATCTCATGGCGAATGGCAGCAATATAAATGGCTATAGTAAAGATATTTACGATTGGAATGAGAAGCGCAAGATTCCTGCAATGAAAATATATTTTGATCATATGGATGCATATCATATTAGTTTCGCTGCTTTTGATAATGATAACGTAAACCCATTAGCCGATTATGTTAAAGCCCGACGCTATTTGCCAGAACGTGCCAGCGGATTAGAAGGTACAAGTTTGAAACCCGACTATTACCATACAGGTCTGTTCATACCGAATGAAAAATATCATTTTACCATTATTAAAGCAGGTAATCAATTGTTTATGCAAGTGAAAAATAAGAACAAGAAGCAACTATTTCATTGGGATACTTCCAATTTCCCAACCTTAGATGCTGGTAGAATAGGTTTACGATTAATGGGATCAAGAGCATCCGAATTTGAAAATTTTAAGGTTTACACATTAAATCAACCCATTCAAAATCAATTAAAATAAAATTATTCTTTTGATAAAGTTTTGTAATCCAAAATTTTGTATTTAATTTTTTATATTTATGAAAATAATGTTCGCCTTCATTCTTTTAGTCTTTATTTTTTTACCGCTAAATGCCGAAATCGTTTTACCTAAAATACTTACTGATAACATGGTTCTTCAGCGAGAAAAACAGGTTGCTATCTGGGGGACGGCTTCAGTAGGAGAAAAAATTACAGTCAAATTTGCTGGACAAATTAAATCTACAAAAACTGACAAAACCGGAAATTGGCGCATTAAACTAGATGCCATGAAGGCAACAATTCAGCCTCAAAATATGACAATTCTAGGATCTAACACGTTGATTATAAAAAATATAGTTGTAGGAGATGTGTGGTTATGTTCAGGTCAATCAAATATGGAATATCCACTCGACCGCATGCTTCATCATTATATTGCTCCTGCAAAATGTTCCGATTCAGCTGCCATTGTGCTGCGTTCAAAGCGAAATCCCCTTGTTCGATTTCTATATGTTGAACACAAATTGGCACCCATTTTACCTACACTTGGCTGGAAAGAAAGTAGCGACAGCACATTGAAATTTGTATCAGCAGTAGGATATTTTTTTGCCGACAATTTAGCTAAACAGTTAAATATTCCGATTGGGATTATATCAAGTTCATGGGGGGGCACGCGTGTTGAGCAATGGACTCCATTTTCAGCATATCAAACTTCGCCAATATTTAAAGACAGTACTGCAGGAAAATCAAATTTCAAAATAGATGGTCTGATTCCAGGTAAAATGTTTGAAGGAATGATTCATCCCTTGATTCCTTACACATTGAAGGGAATAATATGGTATCAGGGAGAGTCAAATGTGATGATTCACGATACTGCTACCTTTGTGGCCAAAACTAAGCTAATGCTTGATACCTGGAAAAGTTTGTGGAATGATCCGACATTATTTTTTAATTTTGTTCAAATAGCCCCATATCATTACAGTAAACGAAAAGATAAATTAAAACATGGGACTGACCTTTTGCCCTATTATTGGGAAAATCAGGCTAAATGCCTAGCTTTTCCACGAGCAGGTATGACTGTAACAACCGATTTGGTCGATAATTTAAATAATATTCATCCAAGTTACAAATGGGAAGTAGGTCGTAGGTTGGCACGTTGCGCATTAGCAAAAAGTTACGGTCAAAAAATTGTTTATTCCGGCCCAATTTATCAAAATATGAAAATATTAAACCATGCCATCGAATTAAACTTTAAATTTACCGGGAGTGGTTTGAAAAGTAGCGACCATAAACCGCTCACATGGTTTAGTATTGCGGGGAAAGACCGAAAATTTTTTCCTGCTCATGCCGAAATTAGAGGGAATAAAGTCATTGTCAATTCAAAAAATGTACCATTCCCCGTAGCGGTTCGTTTTGGTTGGGACGAATCGGCCATGCCTAATTTTTGTAACAATGAAAAATTACCTGCATCTCCTTTTCGTACGGATCATTGGTAAATAACGAGCGAAATTAATATTTATCGACATGAATAAAATTGCAACGCTGATTCTAATATTTTGGACTATTTTCTCAAACGCTACTCTTGTTGCATCTAATTTATTGAATATTAAAGATGATAATTCAATTATTACCTTGTCAAATCAATTTCTTTCATTTTCATTCAATAAAAAATCAGCCATTTTAACTGCCATCATCCAAAATGGAGTTAACTTGCTTGGAAATGGATATGGAAGCGGATATTTAATGGGACCAGGGTTTTCAATGCGGTCATCAACCTTTCAATTAGTTCGGAAAACCAATGAGTTGATTGAAATTTCCTTCACACACGAAGCGGCAAATGGATATTATTTCGAACTACATTATGTATTACCAGTCCATAAAAGTGGCATTTACTGTTTCCTCGAACAATATCATCATGATGGTTCACCCCAAGCCGGTTTTGCCCAGATTCGCTGGGGATTACGGGCAGATTCAACATTATTCGACTATCATCTTGTACGGGATAATATGCAGGGTCGAATGCCGCAATTTTCAGAATTCAAAAAGAAAATACAAGATTGGACATATCAATTGGCAGATAGTTCATATTACACAAAATATGATTATTCCGACTACATTGAAGGACGGCATGTTCATGGATTTGCAGGTACAAAATCAGGAAAAGGCATTTTTGTCATTCAAGCGAGCCACGAATATCTGAACGGAGGACCCACCAAGCAGTACAACACCGTGCACACTTCGCCCTTTTTGATAATGATGTTTCAATGTAACCATTTTTTGCTCGATACAAGAATATCAGATGGAAAAGTGAACGGAGAATGGCGTAAATTAGGTGGACCATTTTTTCTTTATATTAATTCAGGTAAAAATATTAACGAAATTTGGGCTGATGCTAATAGACAGGCAAAGATGGAACTATTACAATGGCCCTATAAATGGATGAAACATCCTGATTATCCGCTAAAAAGAGGTGTCGTTACAGGACAATTATTCGTTGATGGGAAACCTGCTGCTAATGCGCATATTATTTTGGCTGCACACGGTTTCGACTGGCAGGCTCAAACGCTTGGATATATATTCGCAAAAAGAGCCGATGCTTCGGGTAACTTTTTAATTCCAAATGTTCGTGCCGGAAAGTATACATTATATGCTTATACTGATGATGTTACGGAAGAATTTTTAAAAAACAACATTCAAGTATCAAAAAATAACATTACTCAGTTGAATCAATTAAAATGGATTCCTCGAAGATACGGCGATCTTCTTTGGCAAATTGGCAAAGCTGACCGTACTACAAAAGGTTTTAAACTTAGTGATCACAATCGATATTATGGTGTTTTTAATGATGTCCCTGCAAATTTAACGTATATAATCGGTCAGAGTATTCCATCTCAAGATTGGTATTATGCTCAAACAAAATCGGGGGAATGGGATATAAAATTCGCGGTCCATCATCCTTCAAACGACACTTGTACGCTCACACTGGGTATTGCCGGCTCTGCCAAAAATCCACGGTTGGAAATAAAAATTAATAATTTTGAAATCGGTAATTTCTATTTTGGAAATGATCATTCGATTTACCGTTCGGCAATACTTAGCGGTTATTATCAACAAAAAATTATTCGATTTCCTGCTTCCTTGCTTCGAAAAGGAGAGAATATTCTTTCGCTTGTCTTACCTTCAGTTAAATATGGTGGCGGAATAATGTATGATGTTCTGAAATTAGAAATGAAGAACCAAAAGTATGATTCCATTCAGAAAAATCAGTTTTAATAGAAAATTCTTGAGTCTTTATTTGATTCAAAAAGATAAAACCATTAAAATAAATAAAATAGAGTAATAGAGCTTTGTTTGTGTTGAATAAATTTCTTTTTCAGACTACACACAAAGGATATATTTTCAACATTTCGAGCGATAATTTTTATTGGTTTGTGAATTTAGATTACCTTTGTAATTCATTTCAATAAACATCAAAATTATGATTTATTTAGCTGATACAGCCAATATTGAAGAGCTCAAGGATCTTTTCTATTATTTTCCGATTGCCGGAGTAACCACAAACCCTACCATTATCGGAGCTGAGAAAAAACCGCTTTCGTTGATTTTGCCTCAGATAATCGATATCGTAGGAGATAAAAGAATGCTCCACGTTCAAATGATAAGCAACATCGCCGAGGATATGGTGCGCGAAGCCAAAACTTACAAAGCAAGATTTGGTTTAGGTGATAATTTTTTTGCTAAAATTCCTGTTTCGAAAGAAGGCTACCGTGCCATGCCAATGCTCAAAGATGCCGGTATAAACGTTACTGCAACAGCGATTTTTACTCAACAACAAGCCCTTTTAGCTGCCCGTGCCGGTGCTGATTGGGTGGCTCCGTACGTCAATCGGTTAGACAATATTTCATCACACGGAATTGAAGTAGTGAAACATATTGTAGATAATATCCGTGAGTTTAAATTACACACCAAAGTACTGGCAGCCAGTTTTAAAACCGTCGATCAGGTTCATCGGGTAAGTATGGTTGGAAGTCACGCTGCCACCATTGGTCACGAAATTATTGAGCGACTTAGCAGTCATCCCATGACGGATATGAGCCTTGAATGGTTCGAGAGAGACGGCAAAGATTTGTATGACATTGAGATAAACGATTAAAATTTTTTTAAAGCATGAAAACAAGATATTTATTCCAATTTTCAATTTGTTTTGTTGGTTTATTCTTGACGACTTGTTTTGTTAATGCTCAAGATGCTGCTTATTATCGCAATCCTAATTTTCTGAAAGTTTTGAATCGCGATACTTCGTATACTAATCTGAAAAAGAAGGTAGTAAACGAGTTTTTGCATGCAAGTCCCGGTGCATGGGGCGAATTTATCAAAGGAGTCGATGAAGATTTCTACACAAAACACAAATACATTGCTTTCACTTTCGATGCTTGTGGCGGTCCGCATCGAAACGGTTACAATGCCAAACTCATTGATTATTTAAGAAAAGAACGGATTCCAGCCACTTTTTTTATTACCGGTTTGTGGATTGATGCCAATTTCAAAACGTTCATGGAATTAAGTAGAGATACGTTGTTCGAAATTGAAAATCATGGGTTTAACCATCGACCTTGTTCTATCGATGGCGAAAGCAAATATGGCGTTCAAGGCACCAAAGATGCTTCACAGGCTTTTGACGAATTAGAGGCAAATGAAATAAAAATTGAAGCTTTGACGCATCGCCGACCGATCTTTTATCGCTCCGCAACTGCTTTTATGGATGAATCGGGTGTAAGAATGGCGCATCAACTCGGAATACAACCAATTAGTTTCCAGGTGCTTTCTGGCGATGCTGTTCCTTTTACGGCACCTTCGGTCATCGAAGATTGTGTTTTGAAGAATGTGAAACCTGGTGTCATTGTTATCATGCATATCAATCATCCCGAGTGGTATACCTACGAAGCAATGGAAAAAATCGTACCCAAACTTCGGAAAGAAGGATATGAATTTGTACATTTAAAAAATCTACACTTGTACAATGGAATTTTAAATAAAAAATAGCTATTTTTTTATAATAATCCAAATGGAAATGCCTATCCTTAACGAGCCAAAAAAATGTTACAATGAACCGATGCATACTTGCGAGCATATTTTGAACCAGACCATGGTACGTATGTTTGGATGTGGGCGGTCGATAAATGCACATATTGAGCGACGGAAAAGCAAATGTGATTACCTATTGGCACAACCCCCAACTGAAGGGCAATTAACTGAAATTGCAAGAAAAGTGAATGAAATTATAGACAGTCATCTGCCTGTTTATGAACAATTGATCAGTAAAGAAAAGGCTGCAAAAATCGTCGATTTGTCAAAATTACCTGCCGATGCTTCTGACACTTTACGTCTTATCCATGTTGGCGATTATGATGCCTGTGCCTGCATCGGACAGCATGTTGAAAATACGGCAGAACTTGGACATTTTGAAATTATCAGTCATGATTATGAAAATGGTCGTTGGCGGGTTCGCTTCCGGTTAGTGTAATCAATTGTAAACTAAAATATTATTTATGCAATCAATGGAGATTCAACAAACATCTACTCCTGAACTCGCGCCAAAAAAAAATCCGAGAAAATTCTGGGTTCGTATAAAAAATATTATTCGTAAATTAATTGTACTTTTTCTGATCATTAGTGTGAGTTGGGTAGTTATCGACCGATTTACACCGGTGTGGATCACTCCCCTTATGCTGATTCGGTCTGTGCAATCTCTGACGAATGGTGAGATGCCTAATAACAGTAAAAGATGGGTACCGATAAAGCAAATTTCGCCCAACATGGTTCAAGCCGTTATCGCTTCGGAAGATAATCTTTTCATGACTCATCACGGTTTCTCTTTTGAAGATATGTGGAAAGCATTTCGGCATAACCAAAAAGGAAAAAGAATCCATGGCGGAAGCACCATTTCACAGCAAACTGCTAAAAATGTTTTTCTTTTTCCTGCACGATCGTACATTCGAAAAGCTGTTGAAGCATATTTCACGGTATTAATTGAACTGATCTGGGGGAAAAAACGTATCATGGAAGTTTATCTGAATACCATCGAAATGGGCAAAGGTATTTATGGCGTCGAAGCAGCATCGCTCGAATTTTATGGTATTCATGCTTCGGCACTTTCAGCTTCGCAGGCGGCAGGCATAGCAGCGTGTTTACCTAATCCGCGCCGATACAAGCCGAATGGCTCATCATCTTATATCCGGAATCGAAAAGCTCATATTATCAATCTCATGTATAAAATTCAACAGGTAGATTTTCAAAAATAAGTCCGTTACGAAAAATCGATTTCAATAGAAAATTATTCATTTTTAAAGATAGAACATAAAAATGAACCTATTGTAGAAGTGATTCGTTGTCTTTGTGTTGACAAAATCTCTTTTTCAGCAAACACTCAAAAAAAATATTTTTTCAAAAAGAATATAGCGATTATGATACAATTTTCAGATTGGGGCTTAGTGGAATATAAAGCAGGATGGGACAAGCAAGAAGCCTTGTTTTCATCGGTTATCGACCGGAAGTTGAAGTCGCTATCAACGACTAATTATCTAATTTTGTGTGAGCATCCACATGTTTACACGCTGGGTAAAAGTGGGGATGAACAAAACTTGTTGATCAACTATATTCAACTTCAGGCAAAAAATGCGCAATTTGTGAAAACAAACCGTGGTGGCGACATTACTTATCATGGTCCGGGTCAGGTAGTAGGTTATCCTATTTTCGACCTCGCAAATTTCGGTATGGGGCTGAAACAATATATTTTTTACATTGAAGAAGCTATTATCAATACATTAAACCTTTATGGCATTGCGGGAGAACGGTTGGATGGTGCAACAGGTGTATGGCTTGATACAGAGAAACCCACCTGCCGAAAAATCTGCGCCATCGGTGTTCGAAGTTCTCATTTTGTTACCATGCATGGCTTTGCCCTGAATGTCAACACACAGTTGGAATATTTCAATTTTATTAATCCCTGTGGATTTGTTGATAAAGGAGTAACTTCAATGGAAAAAGAATTAAATGCTCCGATAAATATTGATGAACTGAAAGCAATCCTCAAAGATGAAATTATGAAGCTCTTTATGGAGCATCAATCTCATTAAGGAATGAGAACGATACACAAATGTTGCATATTTTGAATTGCTATCTCATTTGAATTGTTCAATTTTGAAATTTGTCAGATTCTTTGAATATTAGCTCCCAATGCGTTTAACCGTTTATCGATGTTTTCATAACCACGATCAATTTGGTCGATGTTGTGAATAATGCTAATCCCATCGGCAGCCATTGCCGCGATAAGTAATGCAATACCTGCACGTATATCGGGAGAACTCATGACCGCTGCACGTAGATGCAATTGATTTCCCTGTCCATTAACCGTGGCACGATGTGGATCGCAAAGGATAATCTGTGCACCCATATCTATAAGTTTGTCGACAAAAAACAAGCGGCTTTCGAACATTTTTTGATGAATTAGCACGCTGCCTTTTGCTTTCGTGGCGATCACCAAAAATACACTTATTAAATCGGGAGTCAATCCAGGCCATGGTGCATCGGCAATATTCATAATGGATCCATCGATAAACGATTCGATAGCATATTCTTTTTGATACGGGATAAAGATGTCATCACCTTTTTGTTCAAGCTGTATGCCCATTCGGCGAAAACTATCGGGGATAATTCCCAGTTGATGATAAGCCACATCCCGAATGGTAATTTCAGAGCACGTCATGGCTGCCATCCCGATAAAACTACCAATTTCAATCATATCCGGTAAGATGCGATGATCGCATCCATGCAGATTTTCTACGCCTTGGATGGTAAGTAAATTTGATCCTACTCCACTTATTTTTGCACCCATATTGTTTAACATAAGGCAAAGTTGCTGAATGTAAGGTTCACACGCAGCATTGTAAATAGAGGTTTTGCCTTCGGCAAGCACAGCTGCCATCACGATATTGGCTGTACCGGTTACCGATGCCTCATCGAGCAACATATAGCAGCCTTTTAGTTTATCTGCTTTGATTTCAAACCTTTTTGCATCGGCATTGTATTGAAATTCGGCTCCTAATTTCTGAATTCCGAGGAAATGAGTATCTAATCTGCGCCGACCGATTTTATCACCACCGGGTTTAGGTATCATCGCCCAACCGAAACGTGAAATAAGTGGACCCACTATCATAATGGATCCTCGTAAAGCTGCACTTTTCTGATAAAAATCGGCGGTTAATAAATAATCCAAGTGAATATTTTTTGCCGTGAAACGATAAGTGGAAACATTTATTTTTTCAACTATCACACCCATATCTGATAGTAAATGTATCAGATTGTTGACATCTAATATATCAGGCAAGTTATTTATGGTAACGGTTTCAGAGGTAAGCAGCACTGCACATATTACCTGCAATGCTTCGTTTTTAGCGCCTTGAGGAGTGATGGAGCCATGCAATTGTAGTCCGCCCTCGATTTGGAATGATGCCATGTGGTTGGTTTTTTCGAGTTCCGTATTTTTGATTCAAAGCCTCCCGATGCCGGCAACCGGGTGATTTGCCTTATGTTTTTGCAATTTGAAAAATTTGAAACGGTTCAGCGTTTCAAGTATTATTTTTTCTTACGCGGATTATTTTTTTTGTT
Organism: Bacteroidota bacterium; assembly: GCA_021779195.1. Taxonomy (GTDB): domain Bacteria; phylum Bacteroidota; class Bacteroidia; order Bacteroidales; family Paludibacteraceae; genus Paludibacter. The sequence goes on from JAJYBB010000017.1 coordinate 58,178, forward strand.
GTAAAGCACATCTTTTGATTCAACTAATTTCAAAAAGTCATCAGAAATATCTAATTTTCCCTTTGAAAGTTCGCGTAAATCGTCAAATATCTTTCTGTCGTCAACTACTTCCTTGTTCCATGTCAGAAAACATTTTTTCATTTGGTTGGCAATCAGTTTAATAAGTTCGTTCTTCTCTTCGCCATCGGGATAAATGGCTACCTTCTCAATCATTTCTTCCAGAGTGCGTCCATAATGTTGATACCGAATCCTGGATTTTTTGTAGGGAATGGAGTCTGGTCGGGTGAATAGATTTTCGGCTTGAAGAATTTCATACGGAAAATCTATATCCAACTGAAAATTCGACATGATTGCCAAGTGATCCCACAACTTATGTTTAAAATCATTTACATCGCGCAGGTATGGAAATAAGTTACCCATAATATTGATAATCGTTTTCACGCAACGGGTGCGTTCTTCTCTGTCCTCAATTGTAAGTGCATGACTTACCATTTGTTGTATATTTCTGCCATATTCAGGCATGATTAGTTTTCCTTGTAAAGTTGCGTATTCCATAATTGTAAGTGGTTGAGAATTGTTGCAAAAGTAATTATTTTTTTCGGGTTCTGCATGGAGTTTTATGAATTACTTTGATGCCTTCGATAAACAAAAATTCTGAGCTGATAAAAGTTGTTTGTTGTGAGTCGGATATTTTTAGCGGTTAGAACAGCTATGAATATTTTAAGTTTTTTCGAATATTCTATTTTAATGTGTTGAAAATCAACTTTCTCTTTTGTTGTTCATGAGCAGATTTACGGCATCTTGCATTGAACCGGCTTTTTGCACGTTTCCACCATTGATGAAATAAATATTATCTGCATTTTCAATGGTGTTAAGTCGGTGTGCAATGATGATGCGGGTAGCTGATTGAGGCAATTTTGCTAAAATTTCATTGAGTAGTTGTTCAGTTACAGTGTCGATGTTGGCTGTTGCTTCGTCTAAAATCAGAATATCGGGACGCCGAATGACGGCGCGGATAAATGCCAGTAATTGTTTCTGTCCTATACTCATACTCTCGTCGGTAGTATCAATCTTTCCATTCAATCCACCATCAAACCGATTGATTAAATCATCTAATCCCACTTCTTTAAGTTCTTTCATTAAGTCTTCATTGCTTAGCCCGTAAAAACAAGGATTTCCGTATAAAATATTATCTTTTACGGTTCCACTAAATAAAAAAGTTTCCTGCAATATGAATCCGATTTTTGCTACACGGGTAGCAGTATCAATAGACCGGATATCAACTCCGTTGAATAAAATCTGACCTGCATTCGGGTCGTAAAGCCGTGCTATCAATGAGGCAGTTGTCGTTTTACCGCCCCCGGTTGGTCCTACAAATGCATGGGTCATGCCGCGTTCTAAATTAAAACTGACATTGTTAAGAACTTTGTTGTTTTCGACATAACCGAAACTCACATTCCTGAACGAAACGATGGCATCGGTTTCTTCTCGGGGGAGCGATGGAATTACCGGCAAGTTATTTTCTAAATCTAATATCTGTGAAATACGATCCCAACCGGCTAAAGCAACCTGAAAATTTGCCCAGAGCGCGGCAATTTGCCTCAATGGATTATAAAACTGAGAGACATAAGCTAAAAAACTGATTAATAAGCCAATGCTGAATTCGCCTGCGATAATTAAATAGATGCCAAATGATAATACGATGAGTTGACCGATATTAGCCAAAAATCCGTAAACCGGAGTGAAAATATTATTGGAAATGCCTGCTTTTACTGCATTTTTATAATTTTCAATATTTACGTTTTCAAATCGTTGACGGAAATAATCGCGACGATTAAATGCAACGATCACTTTAAAATTATCTAAGCTTTCTTGTATCTCGGCACTTAAAAGTCCTGTACTTCTCAGGCTCACGGTATTGCGGTTTTTTACCCAAAGCGAGACCGACCGCGTAAAGATCCAGAGAATAAAAGCGGGAGTTAATGCGGCTAAAGCTAATATGGGTTTGATCGAAAATAAAAATACGCCTGCACCAATCATTGTGAAAATACTGCTCATAAATTGGACAAGCGATTGTGAAAAAAACTGATTAATTTTATCGGTATCATTATTCACCCTTGAAATTAGATCGCCGGCTTTGTTTTGAGTGAAAAACTCGAAAGGTAATTCCTGTAATTTATTAAAAACCGTGTTCCGTAAGTTAAAAAGCATCCGTTGTCCGACGCGACCCATCAATTGAGCCTGTGCATTTCCGCTGACTAAAGCCAGTACATAAACGACAAACAATAATAGGGCAAAATGTAGTACACCTGTATAATGTTTTGTAACGATAAAAGTATCAACGGCGTGTCCTAATAAATAGGGCCCAATTAAATTTAAGCCTGAGTTAAAAAAAATGAATATCAGAGCAATATATAAATTCTTCCGTTCTTTGCCCATCAACGTCAACAATCGTTTTATTGTTGTTGAGGCATTTACTTTTTCGGAGGATTCCGATTTTTCTTTTCGTATACTGAGGTTATAATTCATTTTTTATAATTACAAGTTCATCGGTGATCAATATTCAATCATTATTTATGCAGCATCATTCGGATTAACTTTACCATTAGTCTTCTTTTCGTGAGAAATTCAATCCGGTCGTACTGTTTTGTGCTTCGAAGTAAGCGTTCCGACAAAAAACGGGTAACTTTTTCAGGATCTTCGGCTAAGAAACGTAGAACTCTATCAAATTGTTTTGCCTCTTCCTTTGTTCGCGGGTCAGTCGTGTTTTTTAGAAAATCGGTACGAACCATGCCCGGACTGAGAATGCCTAACTGTACAGGCGTGCCTTCTAATTCGGCAGAAACGGATTTGCTGAAATAGTGCAATGCTCGTTTGGTGGTTCCGTATAACGACATTTTGTTCATTATCCTGCCATCGCTTCCAAATCCTTCCATATTGAAAATTTTTCCCCAACCTTGTTTCAACATTTCTCCGGCTGCGGTTTTCGTACCAAGCATTACCCCGATAATATTTGTTTCAACACTCTGTTTGATGTCATTTTCTGAAATTTGAACAAACAACCGGTTTGGCTGAGGCACTCCGGCATTGTTGATCCAGATATCTACTTTCCAAAAAGTCTGAATTGCTTTGTCGAACAATTGTTTGTGTGTTTGTTCAATTGTTATACTGCCGCTCACTCCTTCCACTTGTTGACTGATTTTACGAAGTTTGATCAAAGCGGCATTCAAATGTTCTGGATTTTTCCCATTGATAATTAATTGATGTCCAGCCTGAAGTAACTCCGTGGCAAGTCCGAGTCCGATTCCGCGTGTACTTCCTGTAATTACAATTGTTTTGGGCTGCATGTTTTCCATTGTTTTTTAAATTTTTATGATAAATACAGTTTGAGAATAAGGTGTCAATTTAAAAACTGTAAATTTTTTTAATAAACGAAAGACATCTTACACGTTGAATTTAATAAATAATTGAAAGTCTTTGTTTTTCAGGCAGTCTTCACTCATTATTACGATTCTCTTTCTGGCGTTTCCGAGCTTAAGCATTTTGAAAATTACTTTTCATGGGCAATTGTTTACAAAACTATAAAAAAAATCGAAGCGCGATCAATTATTTGAAAGTAATTTCATTTCTTTGTAATTCATATTTATTTTAAAATACAAGGAATGAAAAACTTAATTGTTTTAACTGGAGCCGGTATCAGTGCTGAAAGTGGACTGGGCACCTTTCGGGATTCAGGAGGGCTCTGGGAAAAATATCGTGTCGAAGAAGTGGCTACTCCCGAAGCTTGGGAGCAAAATAGAGCTTTGGTTACCGACTTTTACAATCAACGCCGAAAACAATTGCTGACCGTTGAACCCAACGAAGCCCACAAAATTTTGGCACAGTTTGAGGAATTTTTCAATGTGCAAATTATTACGCAAAATGTTGATAATCTGCATGAACGTGCAGGGAGTAGCCATGTGTTACATTTGCACGGTGAACTGAATAAAATGCGTTCAACCGGACCTGATGCTGAAGTTTTTGAATTAAGT
>JAJYBB010000047.1 GCA_021779195.1 Bacteroidota bacterium
ATCTCCAAAAATAAATGCAGTTGGCTCTGTGTCATTTTGCGTTATTTTAATGGCTACAATTGCCGGATGTTTGCCACCAAATTCTAATGTCAATTTATTGTCCCAATCTAATTTGCCAATTTCACGTGGTTTCAATTTAACGGATAATGTGTCGTTAATCTTGCTATTTCGAATATTGACGGAGAATGTTTGTGATGAAAGAACTCCTGCAGCAGTGGTGATATGCAACAACATCAATCGACGTGATTCTGCTTTAACTGTTGTGTTTGTGGGTGTTTTGGATCCTGCAAACCAAATTTTTACATCATAATTTCCTTCGGGTAGCGTTATCGAAAAGAAAAAGGAAGCGGTATCTTCCACACCGGCACCATGAAACATTTTTCCTTGAAAAGAAAAATCTTTTGGATGAGTGCCAAGATCAAAGCCATAACCTAATTGATTGGAGTAGGTTGTAGATGCATCTATCCCTATAAATCCTTTTTGCGCCGACGCGTGACCAAATTCAAATTTCCATGTTTTGTTCTGTGCGTGAAGGATACCAACTGCGCTTAGCAAAAACAGTACGATGTAGATATTATTTCTCATATTAAAATTATTATGGGTTGATTCCCGATTAAATTGTTTTTTAACGTTGTTCTGTGATATTGAAAGTTAGATACTATTACATCAAAAGAATGGATATGTCTAATTTATAAATAGCTTTAATATATTCCAATGTACAATATTTCCCCATCTTTTGTATGTGTTTGTGTCAATGTTTTTACATTATTTCAATGAATTATTCTAAGGCATAAATATTATTTTTTCTCATTAAAGTTGATTACATTCTCCTGAATATATTTTTGATCCCCCCGAATGGTGTCGGCTATCACGTTTTTGAGAAATATATTTTCTATAGGTAGCTCTTTCTGTCCTGAAATCTTGGAAATGAACTTTACGTTATCGGCTTTGATGTTCTTGAGATAAATATCTTTTATCGGAGTCAGTCTTCGTTCAATTGTTGGAACCAGGTCTTTCCATTGATACAGTACATCCGTTTCAATTCCCAATATACCATTATCAATCTTTCCTGCTTTTATAGTGTTGACGTAAATGTTTTTTACATATCCGCCCATTCGCTCATTGGTTTTAATAAATACCAGATGAAACATTTTGGCACCATCAGCAACAGTGCAGTTATTTAAATAAATATTTTCGATACCACCCGACAGTTCACTTCCGATAGCCATTAACTGATGACCATTTTTTACGGTGCAGTTTCGTATCACAATATTTTTTGACGGTGTTTTAGAACGCCAACCTTCCGGATTTCTGCCCGATTTTACAGCAATTGCATCATCTCCCTGATCAAAAATACAATTTTCAACCAATACATTTTGGCTCATTTCCGGATCAAGTCCATCGTTATTGTGGCCGTGTGCATAAATGTTTAAATTCCGGACCACTATATCTTTTGAAAGGTAAAGATGAACCGTCCAAAAAGGACTGTTGATAATTCTGAAACCATCCAACAGCACATTTTCGCAGCGATTAATCTGAATAAATTGTGGTCGAAGATGGGCAGAGTCATTCACCATCATGCGTTCTTGAACCGGCACATTATCAACCGACAAGTAATATAATCTTTTTAGGCTGTTCATGTGAGCACGGGGACGGGCATACCATTCTTTCCAAACATCCAGCTTGGCTTTAATTTCTCCTTGTCCGGTGATAGCTATGTTTTTACACCGGTAAGCATAAATTAACGGTGAATAGTTGTAGCACTCCAACCCTTCCCACGATGAATGGACTGCGGGTAGATAATCGTTCGGATTTCCGGAAAACAAAAGCACAGCACCTTTCATCAAATGCAGATTGACATTGCTTTTCAGATGAACTTGTCCGGTAAGCCATTCACCGTTGGGAATAATCACAATACCTCCTCCGATTTTATTAGCTTGGTCAATGGCCCGTGCAATTGCCTGAGTGGTTTTATCTTTATCGCCGGAAATGGCTCCAAAATCAACAATTGACAATTTCTTACAATTCTTGAAATCAGGTACTTTAATAGCCGGCATTTCGAAAGGAGCCTTGACTTTAATTTCGGTCGTTGAAATCAGGGTGCCTGCGTTGGCAAATGAACACAAAGTTGTAACCACCGAAAAGAGATAAATATTTATTCTCTTCATATTATTAAATTATTGATTATGAGGTACTTTATTTAAAAAATTTTCCAAGCGGAAGTTTTTGTTTCTTCACTTCTTTTACAAATAATCCTGCAACTTGACGTGCTCCACTACGGTTCAGATGAGTTGAATCCTGAACTCCATTTTTGCGGTTTGGATATTCGCCCGGTTTACAAAATAGATAAACTGATTTTGATTTTTCAGGTCCAAGTTTTGAAACAAAGTTGCGGGTTAACGCTTCCATATCGATGTATGGAGTCTTTGTTTCGAGCGCAATTTCTTTAGCCGCTTCTATATAATCTCCATGAGTTTGTAAGAGGTTTCCTTTTTCATCAAAATGACGACGAACTATGGAGGAGCAAACAATAGGATGTGCCCCTTTTGAACGTGTATCGTCGATGTATTTCTTTATCAGCTCTTTATATGTTGTGAACGGATCGGTATGCAACTTTGGATTTGCTTTTTCATCGTTATGCCCGAATTGAATTATTACATAATCGCCGGGTTGAATACTGTCGTAAACAGCTTTCCAGCGACCTTCATCTAAAAAACTTTTCGAACTTCTACCATTTAGTGCATGATTATGAACGACAGCATCATTTTTTACAAATTCGTTCATCACCATTCCCCAACCGGTTTCGGGAGCAGCTTTTGGACTTTTATTTGCCATGGTCGAATCGCCGATCATCCAAATATTCACTTTATTGGCACTTTTGAACGAAAAGATAGCCAATATTGCCAGACTTAAAACTAATAGTACATTTATTTTTTTCATTATTGTCTTCATGTTTAATAGCTTTATAATTAACTTGATATTATTTACTGTTAAATTGTTTTTGTTGTTCAAGAAATTTAATTATCGATCAAAACGAGGAAAACAGCATTTTATGAATTCCCATTTCAAGTCCACGCAGTTCAGCCAATCCTTTCATTCTTCCCAAAAGTGAATAGCCATGCAAAAACTGTTTGTTGTCAAAATCGCCAAAAAGTTGATGGCCATGATCAGGTCGCATTGGCAAACGAATGCCTCGTTGATGCATCAACTCTACAAATGAACGCACTAAAGCAAACATATCCACATCACTTTCCAAATGATTGGCTTCATAAAATTGATATGGCGACAGCCGTCTTGTGCCCCGCAAATGAACAAAATGAATGCGGTCGGCAAATCGCTGACTTATCAGCACCAAGTCATTCGCGGGGTTAATACTCAATGACCCGGCACAAAAGCAGATACCGTTGGAAGTGGAAGGCACGGCTTCGGTCAAAAGGGCAAAATCCGTTTCAGACGATACAATGCGCGGAAG
>JAJYBB010000041.1 GCA_021779195.1 Bacteroidota bacterium
ACAATCCTGAATCCGATATCATTATTATCCACTTTCATTTATACCGTTGGTTCCGGTCCTTCTGGACAACAAACCTTTACCGTGAGTGGGTCCACCCTTACAGCCGACATTACCATTACACCTCCACTTAACTTTGAAATTTCAACCACTTCGGGAGGACCGTTTCAAACAGGAGCACTTACCTTGCCTCAATCAGGAGGCATTGTAAATACCACGACTATTTACGTGCGAATGGTAACCAACTTATCAGTTAATACGTATGGCCCATCCAATATTGTGCTATCTACAGCCGGCGCTACCTCAAAATCGGTATCTTGCATCGGATCAGTGGTGAACACACCAACTCTTTTGATTTCAAAATCCAGCTTAACAGGGTTCGGTTATCAGGCTGCTGCTGGAGGACCTTCATCCGATCAGAACTTCACAGTGAGCGGATCATCACTTTCAACCAACATTACCATTGCCCCACCATCAAGTTATTATGAAATATCACTTACATCCGGTTCCGGCTATCAATCTACCAGCCTGATTCTCAACCAATCATCCGGAAGAGTGGATCCAACCATTATTTACGTACGGCTGAAATCGGGATTTCCTGCCGGCGATTATACGGGAACGATCACCGCTTCTGCCGGAACACCTTCAAAAACGGTTTCAATAACGGGCAAAGTTTTTGCTTCGCCTTTAATTACAGCTACATCTTCGCCGGGCAGTCCCTATTGCCTGGGTTCAACCATCAACCTCGAGAGCACTGGTGCTGACATTCAAAACCGCTATTGGCAGGGACCGAATAATTATTATTCCATTCTTCCAAGTCCTGTATTAACGACCAATGCTACCGCTTCTTTATCGGGTACGTACACCGTAACCGGAAATGTAACTGTGGGAGGAAATTTGGTTACCAATGGCGATTTTGAAGCCGGAAATACCAGTTTTGGGAGCGGATATACTTACATTGCTCCCGCAACCAATGCCCTTTACCCCGAAGGATTATATACAGTAACATCAAAACCAAGTAACGTACATGATCAATTTAATAGTGTTGGTGATCATACTACGGGAACAGGACAACAAATGGTGGTTAATGGCAATTCGGCTGCGGGTGTAGTCGTCTGGACCCAGTCGGTGCCGGTTATTCCGGGTGCCAATTATCAATTCACTTACTGGGAACAAACCGTAAATCTAAGTAACCTTTCTCCATCTCAATTACAACTTTATGTGAATGGTGTGGCAGCCGGACCAATTTACACGGCAAGTGTTCCTAACGGTAACTGGGCTCAATTCTTATACAACGCTTCGGCAGGAAGCAACACGGTATTAAATCTTGAATTAATCAATGAAAACACGGTTGCAAATGGCAATGACTTCGCCCTGGATGATATCGTATTTCAGCAAATTCTTTCTGCCACAGCTTCCACCGATGTATCTGTAGCTGCATCGGTACCGGTAAGTGTAAGCATAGCCGCTTCTACCAATCCGGTTACGCAAGGCGCAACGGTAACATATACCGCAACGCCAACCAATGGCGGTGCATCGCCCACGTATGCCTGGTACAAAAATGGCACTGTAGTTTCAGGTGTAACCGGATCGACTTATAGTTATGTGCCGGCATCTAATGATCAAATTTATTGCATTTTAACTTCAAGCATCACCTGTACCACGGGCAGCCCTGCCACCTCCAACACGGTAACCATGACGGTAAATCCAGTTGCCAATTACTGGAGAGGCACAAACAGTACAGACTGGGGAACCGCATCGAACTGGACAGCCAATACCATTCCGTTAGCGGGTGATAACGTGGTTTACGCATCAACTACCAATGGGTATGGATCTGATGCCATCAACGATCTTCAGGTAGATGGAAACCGAACGATTGGCAGCTTAATCAATGCTACTTCTAAAAAATTGATCATCCCGCCGGCAAAAAGTCTGACAGTTAACAATACCATCACCACCAATGCAAATAACCCGGATCTTATCCAGATTCAAGCTAATTCTTCGGCTGCGAACGGAACGTTGATTTTTCACAATGCCCGGACTGCACTGGTTTATGCTACCGTTCAAATGTATTCAATGGCTTACAAATCAGCTACTTCAGATGCACTTGGTTATTATTATAAATGGCAATACTTTGGCATTCCCATCGATTCTGTCGTTGCCAATCCAACTTTTTATGGATCTTATATCCGCAGATGGGTCGAAAGTGGAGACAGCATTTCAAATCACTGGTTAAGTGTTGATAATAATTATGTTTTACAACCATTCTATGCGTATGAGATAACACAACAAACCGCCAAAACTATAGTATTTCAGGGTCAACTGGTCAACTGGGATTGGACATCGCCTGCATTGCCGAACACACTAACTGCGTTATTTCCCGGGCAGAATTTATTGGCGAATCCCTATACTGCTGCCATTAATATTCTAAATATTACCTTTGGATCGGATATGCAGGCTGCTATTTATCTGTACAGTACCGGATCGTATGGCGATTGGTCATCGTTTTCAACTACAGGAAACAGTCCAGGACAATGGAATGTTACAACACCGGGAACTGTTGGCACCTTAGGAATTCCCACCCAAATACCTTCCATGCAGGGATTTATGGTGCAAGTAAACAATGCCACTTCCAATGCCACAGTTACAATTCCTTACAGTGCAGTGATAAACAATACAGAACAGCAACGCGTAAAAAATAATTATGAAACTGCCGTTACAGATAAAGTAGGATTACGCATTGATGTGACAGGGTCTAATACCTCAGACAAAATGTGGTTGATTTCTGAATCTACCTGTACCCGGAATTTTGATAACGGATGGGATGGACGTAAAATCATCGGGAATGCACTTTCGCCTCAACTTTATGCAGTTGAACCCGATGGAAATTATCAGATTGATTGTGTGAATAATTTGGACAACACCAAATTAGCATTTCAGGCAGGTGTAGATACTGAATACTCAATGACCATTACTGCCATAAATATAAAAAGAGCCTATACCGGATTATATTTTCAGGATTTGGTAGCCAATAAAACAATCGAAATCACCGAAGGTACTACTAAATACAGTTTTAGTGCACCATCAACCCCTACTCCAACCAACCGATTTAGAATAATTACCCGTGCTCCCGAACAAAATGCACCGGATTTTAATTCTAATTTGAAAATATTCTGCAGTAAAGGCACTATCTTTGTGCAAAATATTGGTAGTAGCTCAGGAAATGTAATTATCTTTGATATTGCCGGCAGATACCTTCAAAAACAACCGATCACGCCTTATGGTATCACAACAGTTTACGGTTTGATTCCGGGTGCTTATATTGCGAAGGCAATCGCGGGAAGCGAGGATATAAGCAAAAGATTAATAGTGAGATAAAAAGATGATTAGCAAAAAGAATAAGATATTTATCTGGCTTCTGACTTGGGCAGGATTACTCTTGGTGGTACTCTATTCACCGCTAAGTAGCCCTGATCTGTATCAATCAAACCCGACTTTCGCTATAAATCAAGGGGTTTCCTTTTCCAACTCGAAAACGATCAGTGTCCCTACCTCCCATCAAAATTCGTCAGGTGAAAGTCAGGATATTGGGTTACCCGATTATTCCAACTCCAATTCCTATTCATATAGCTCCGGCGGTAGCAACTATTCCGCGAACGGGGTGCAATCGGGAATCAATTCCACGGGATCATCCGGCTCGAATATACTGCATGTCAATCAGCAGGAAACAGGCGCATCAACCATGGGTGCCGTAAACTTTGCCGCCGGTTTTACAACTCATTCCTCCGGAACAAACTCGGTCGGCGATAATGGAATATCAACCGCCAATGGTTTTACTTCATCGCAATTCAATTTAGTTATTACCAACAATACAACTACTACACGACAGGCTGCATCTGCCAGTAAACCACCCTACACCGACCCTGGAGGCGACCCCAAAGGTGATCCCATTCCAGTCCCCGATGGCTGGGGATTTCTGTTGAGTTTATCGGTAGTATATCTGCTGATTAAAAAGTACTGGTTTTCGCCCAAATCATAATTTGTATCAATTACGAATTAGAAACGAATGTACGACAATAACCTTAAAATTAAGAATCATCTCCGAAAGATCAATTTTATTGAGGTTATTTCTTTTTTAAAGGGGCCATAATTTTTGCTTAGTGTAACTTTATATGATAGCTGTTACACAAAAAAACAAAATCGCCATGGATTATTCGGTAAGAGATGAGTTATCTCTTTTTTGGAGGTGCAATAAAAAAAGAAATAACCGTCTTATTGATAAAACTATCAAAATAAACCAATTACTGTAATAGTACTTTGTGTCTTTGGTTTTCGTGTTGAATCTATTTCTTTTTCAGTACACACTCAATTCTCAATTTCTAAGTATTAATTTTCCCGTGGTTTCCACCCATCGTAGCCTTTCAATACATTTTCGACCGTGAACTCAGCAGCTTCTTTTTTAGTCAGCACTTTCGACCAGGTTCGTCCCGAAGTATCGGCACCCGGTCCTGAATTATTATATTCCATGAAACGTGCCGTTTTTTCATTTTCAGGGTTGCGCCAGTTATCCCAACCCACCGGTTGAATGCCTTTTGGCAACTCACAATTCATAAAAAGTGTCATGGCATACGCCCGCCACGGACGACCGAGATATTCATTGGTGATGCCATCGGCAAGCAAGATTTTGCAATGATTAAAGATATAACCGTATTTAATATTTTGGGGTGTGCTGGCTGCACTGATGTATGAATTTCGTTTGCATAAAATGGTACATCCTTCGAACCAGGCAGTTGATGGACCAAAAATAAAATCAGTCGTTCCTTCAATAAAACAATTCAAGAAATACTGACGCATATTCTCTCTTCCGGTATAAATCGTGTCTTGATTCCCCAAAAACCGGCAATTTACAAAGACTACGCGGTCGCCTTCAACATGCAATGCGACGGCTTGTCCCATTTGCGCAGCCGTATTTTCAACCGTCAGATTTTCGAGATGAATGTCGTTGCCACAAATTTTGAGCGTAAACGTGCGAAAAGTTCCCATTTTGTTGATGTTGGCATGGTCATCGTAATTGATAATGGTTTTGTCACGGTCTTCGCCGATCAATCGCACATTGCAGATATACGTCGGGATAACGAGTTTTTCCTTGTAGAAGCCTTTTTTAATAAAGATGGTAACAGTTCCCGCTGGATTAAATGCCCTAACTGAATCAATGGCTTGCTGAATGTTTCTAAAATTACCGGTTCCGTTTCGATCGACAATAATGTCGTAATGCTGTTGAGAATAACCATTCAGGCTTGCCAACAAAGCAACTAATAAAAGAATTTTTTTCATTTTTTTACAGTATATACGATTGTTCTATTAATTAAAATTTAAAATGAGATAAAACAATGGGTTATGAATTAAACCGTTCACGAAATCAGAAAGCTCGAATACTTTAATTTCCCGAGTTAAGGGTCATTTCATAAAACAGTGGTAAAATCGGGCATCAATAAAATATAGAATTTATTTTCCAAGCAGCACACTTGCCATAATAAACGGGGATACAGCCTTTGCATCATTATCCCGCCGGGGTTCTGAAATGTAATAATTAAAACTTCCATCCCGATAATGCGGACTTCCACCCAGTCCGGCAACCGAGCAGGCATCGGTTAACGTGAGCGTACCGTCTGGATTAATTTCAATAAATTGCTTTACAAAATTTGAATACTTATTTTCAGCAAGCAAAAGATAACGTTTTGGTAGATAGCCTTGGTGCACAGCTTTTACCCAGGTGTAAATAAACATTGCCGATCCAGAAGATTCTAAATAATTACCTTTTAGGGCTCCTTTATCGGTAACCTGATACCACAGTCCGGTCTTTTTATCACTGTATTTTTCGAGCGCTGCACTTAAATGAGTGAGAACGTGAAGAATTGCAGGGCGTTGCGGATGATCTTTTGGTAAAAAATCGAGCACATCAACGAGTGCCATCATGTACCAACCCATACTTCGAGACCAAAAATTCGAGGAAGTTCCTGTAACACGATTTGCCCATTTCTGCTCATGGCTTTCGTCCCACCCATGAAAATAAAGTCCGGTTTTAGGGTCGTAAGTATGTTTAGCGATAGTGAGAATTTGATGAGCTGCTTCGTCAAACAAACTTTTATCACCAAAGCGGGCAGCATATTCAGCTAAAAAAGGGGAAGCCATGTAAATCCCATCGAGCCACATTTGATGGGGATAAATTTTCTTGTGCCAAAAGCCGCCATCAGTAGTGCGGGGTTGATCATTGATCTGATTTCGAAGCAAATCCATTGCTTTTTTCAGTTTTTCTTCTTTTGTAACAGCATACAAATCAAATAAAATTTTCCCCGAATTAAGTTTATCCAAACTGTAATCCGTGGGTTTATAACCAATTATACTGCCATCTTGATTGATAATCGTGTCGGCGTAACTTCGAACATAATTAAAATACTTCGGCTCTTTTGTTTGTTTCCAGACCATGTAAATCGATTGCAACTCCAATCCATTACAATAATCCCATTTTAGCCTTTTTGAAAAATCGATCATCCAGCTCTCAGGATAACGTTTCATCTCTGAATCAGCCATCCAAACCGAATAAGGTTTAGTGGCTGAAATAGAATTAGCGGTTAAAAGCAATGCGGTTAAAACGATAAATTTAAATTTAAATATACGCATGTTTTTCGTTGGTATTGATTAGAATAAGATAAATTATGCTGAAAAAATCAAGCCATTCCAAGGTAAATTTGAAAATGTGCTAATTTTAATTGGTAATGAATCCAATGAAATAGAATATGTCATACCTGAGCCGGCAACACAACAGAATGCCATTTTAAAGGGACATAAATAAGAAGGTACAAAAATCGAAATTATTTCTGAAGAAAAGGTAGAAAATTTGATTTATTTATAGCATTTTTTGAGAAGCCGACTCACCCACCAAGTTTTATTTAATCAAGAGAAGGGAATTTTCGGGTACAGGGAAATTTTCACATTGGGTTCGGAACGTTTCATCGTAACAAAATCAAAAGCAAAGCTTTGACTTATCTATACGGCATTAAAAAGAATATTCACAATCATCCGGTTCATTCCACTACTTATGTGAACAAGTTGTCAGCATCGAATTTGGAAGTATCGGATAACAAGATAAAAATTCGTTTTAAAGTCATACTTCTACGTATTCAGTATTTCTAACTTCGCATCATAAAACGAATGCAACCCATGGGAAAATTTAATATTTCAGAACTTTTTTTACAACCAGTTGGTTTCCGATTCTAATCTTAAAAAGATAAAGTCCCGAACTAAAATGAGATAAATCAATCATTTGCGATCCGACAACCTGTTGGTTTAATAGTTGTCCACCATCAATATTCAGAACTGAAATATTGAACCGGTCATTCGAAACAGATTTAATATAAACATTCCCATTCGTCATGGAAGGGTAAATATCGACTGATTCCGATGGATTTTGAGGCGAAATAAGTTGGGTATTATTATCAATATTAAGTTTAAGAATATTGACAGAATTGGCTTTAAATAAATAATGTAAAACCGTAGAATCCGAGTGAACAGAGATAACAGCGGGTGCTACATTCAAAGGATTTGAAATAGAATTCTCATCAGAAACAAAAGTAGAAGTTAATTCGGTCATTGATCCATCAATAGTTTTTTTATTCAGATTGTGCAAATCGATCGTTGAATTGATTGCATTGGAAGAAGTATTTACTACTTTAACGAACAAATCTTTGGTAATAGAATTTAGCGTTGCAGAAGAGAATAGGAATTGAGAACCAATATTTAGCGTATGTATCAATACGTTATCTAAATAAAAATATACTTTAGAAGTAGTAAATTGAATTTTAATATTATACCATTGATTGGTTATCACACTACCCGGTACACTTGCAAGTATCGATTTACTGCCACCTACACATTGTTCGATCGCTGTTTGAGTATTGCCCCAACCGCCGATATTCCACCAATAAAAGTTATTACTGTCTTTGTACCCGAAGATAATCAAAAAACCTTCAGCACCGGAGGTTTTGCGCGCCTGAACCGTGTAAGTATAAACAGAATCGGTAATATTGGCTGCCACTGAACGGCAGTCGGTTGCAGTACCTGTTTGTGAATAAATACCATTTGAAACCGTCCATATTCCAGTACCGGAAGTCCAATTGTTACTGTTTAAAAACGTATCGGAAAACAATACGTTATTATTAGAGCCAGTTACCAGAACATTTGAATAATCGGCGGCAGTAGACCATGTTCCGAGACCAATAGATCCGGTAATAGTATTGGGTTTTGACACCAAAGAATCCTGAATTGGAACTACGACATCGCCGATATTATTCGCAAACATAGATTGCACGTAATATGAAGGTGTTCCATAAGCAGTCGAAGCATTAAAATTAATCATATCCGGATTCCATGTACGGTCATTCATATTAACAAAAATTGGGGCATATGAATTCATTGGAACAACATCCGAATTTTTTTCCATACCGGTCATAAAAGCAGCTTCGCCAATAGCCGCATTTAAATTACCCAAGCCACAATTACTTGTAACCGCATATTCACCTACATAAACTTTCGAACTTGTACGGCTGTATGAATCATACTTTGACGACTGCCCTGCAAACCATTGCGGACTGCTGTAATAATGTTCATCAATAAAATCGGCATGATTTGAAATTTTAAAGGATGGATCGATTGTGCTTATGCCATCTCCATCGGCAATCAATTTTATATTGGGATATTTTGCCCTGAAAGCATTATAAAATTGATAAAAACGGTCGGGATAATGATCGCCCCAGGAATTTTCGTTTCCAACTTCCACATATTGGATATTAAACGGAGCCGGGTGACCATCGGCGGCACGCTTTGCCCCGAAAGTAGTGGTTATATCACCATTGGCATATTCAATAGCATCCAGCGCATCCTGAATATAGGAATCAATCTGATTATAAGGAACAAAATCCCCATGTGCAACTCCAACATTAAATACATACAGCGGTATTGCTCCAATGTCTTCAGATAATTCTAAAAATTCAAGGAATCCCATGCCATCCGAAGTTCTGTAACCCCATAAATTAATGTGTCCCGGGCGATTTTCAATATTACCGACTGTATTTTTCCACTGAAATCGATTTGCCAAAAGATTACCTTCAACAAAACAACCTCCTGGGAAGCGCATAAACTTAGGATGCAAATCGGCAAGCATTTGAACCAAATCAGGGCGCAATCCATTGGGACGGTTATTAAAAGTTGGCGGAAAAAGAGAAACAACATCAAACCAAATTGTACCTGAGGAATTTGTTGACAACACAAATCTTGCATTAGTATCATTTCCGCTTGCAGTGAGTGTACAGCTGAATTTTTGCCATCCAGGTGCAATTCCTGTTACGGTTGCTTCAGCATATTTAATTCCGCTCGCACTTTCAAGCGAAGCAGAAATATTTCCTTTAAATGCAGAATCACACTTTGCAAAGAAAGTTAATTTATATTGCCGTCCATTCACTACATTAATTCCCCAAAATCCTGAATTATAGATTCCGGCTCTTGTCAAAGCCGAAGCGCTTGCAACAGTAAGTTTCAGCGCTCTTTTTTGAGCTGAATTTAATAAATTTGTCGAGTCGATGACCGCTTTTACAGCCGTACCTGACTGATTAAATGTGGTCCAGTAATCAAGCGTCGAAGCATCTTCAAACGAACGATTACGAATCAATTCGGCATATAATCCTCCATCGGCAGCATGATTAATATCTTCGAAAAATATTCCGTAGTGCGTGGGGCTTATATTAACGCCTCGTTTACTTAAATCGATGGTCAGCTTCGACTGAGCATTAATTCCGGAGATCAATAAAAGAAAGAAGAAAAGCAGAAAATAAATGCGTTTCATGAAATCAGTTGTATTAGAAGTTTGGTTGTTGTCAACAAATACCGTAGTAATTTTGACGATATATTTCCTGCAAATTTAGCACGAAAAAACTATTTAATGGTGTAAAATACATTCAAAAATACAGACGAAATTCAAGATTTCAGGCTGAGCAAAAGGCCAAAATCAAATGTGGAAAAACAAGAATATATTTTTAAAAAAAATACAGTCCAACGCTTTCAACAAAATCAAATCAGTTCCTAAAAAAAATCAGCACGAACGCTTTTTCCCATAAGAAATAATGTGATGCATTTAAGAGTCAGCAATTTTGCTTATAGTTATTTTGAAATATACCAGTTATCAGGATTCATTAATTTTGCACGAATATCAGGATTCTTCAAAGCCACTTTATCGGCTAAATAAGAAGCATCTCCTTCCCCATTTTTGATACGACGCAAGGTAATACGCATTAAATCCTGAAATCGATTGCCTTCAAAAGCAGTTTCTAAACTAAGTTCCTTCTGAATAAGGTCTTCGACATAAAGAACAGAATCGCTCATACTTGCCATTCGGGGTAAAGCATAAAAAGTAGTATCCTTGTCCATATTACCCAAACCACGCATACGAATACCCACGTTATTCAAGAATCTTGAATCGGAAAAATTCATATAGGTAGGCATAGGACTTCCCTTTTCTTTCATAGGTACGATCTTTTCATTGAACATATTGGTACTATTCAAGCCATATTTCAATACGGCAAAAGCCAACTTAGGTTTATTGAGCCGGTTAACTGCTTCGGCATAACGCAAATACAAAAGGGATGAACGATAAACGATAACGTTCTGCTGATAAAGTTTGTATTTGTAAATCAAATACGAACTAGAAGTTACACCTGAAAAGGTATAATCGGTAGAAACGCCTGCATTTGTGGCATCGCTATACGAAATGGATCCGTATTTACGCAAATCGCCCTGTGCATTCGAAGCCTCATTGAGATAATAGGTTTGACTGTCCCAATTTTTTATGGCAATGGCTGAAGGGACAATTTGGTGATGATTATTCAAACTGTCCAAATAGTAGCTCTGTCCATACACCGTGGGACACATAATGGTGGTAATTACTTCACCGGCATTAAGTGAAAACGACCTAATCCAGTTTAAATTTGCATCGGAACTAATGGTATTATTCACCGGCGTCCACGTAGAGCAATTATTTTTATCCACAATCAACCGGTTATTGTACATTAAATCATGATAATCATATGCAGCACTCTCATAATCAGCGACATTTCCAGTCAAGCTTCCTCTCCAGAGATACAGGTCGCCTAAGACAAAATCGATGGGGAAATATGAAAAGGAACTGTTATAAGCATCAATATAACCCAGGTTAGGATAAGTAACACCTTGCAAAGGTTCAAGGTCGGCAATTAATTTATCTGCCAATTGTTCCATATTACATTCGGTGGCTGAATAGTCTTTTTCAGCATCGGCAACTGTCAAAATGGGTTTTTCATAGTACTTAACTGTTTTAAAATTTAATGCCATCTGCATATAAGTCCATGCTCTAATAGCCTTTACAGCAGCATACTCGCGAAGTTTCAGCTTTAACCCTTTATCTACCACGTTTGTATCAAGCTTGCTAATAATATAATTACAATTATTAATTACATCATAGTAGTTCTTGATATTCACATAAATATTTTCACGCGAAATATTAAAGTCGTTGATTTCTTTCAAATACTTATCGGACGATTCGGAAACGTTCATTAAATCACCCCGTAACTCTCCAAGCAAAACGTAACTATCGGCTAACTTCTGCAAACGGGTAAGTACACCAAACATTGAATAAACCGAATCACCCGGAGCATTCATATTATATTGATTAGCCGAAGTGAACTTTGTGGAATCAACACTCAACATATCGTTACAACTGCTGAAGATGATTACTATGAGAAAAAATACCACAAATAATTTGCTAAATTTGATCCTATTTAAATTTATCGATTTCATATTGCGTTTGTAATGAAAAATTATAGATTAATCCTTAAACCAATACTGTAGCTTTTGCTAAAAGGTAAAAGCCCAGCATCAACTCCCTGGTAAAGTACCGAGTTTTGAGATGAAAATTCGGGATCCACACCAAGGTATTTGGTAAGTGTGAAGATATTGTTGGCTGCAATCCATAGACTGAATCCCTCAATAACGGTACTTTTAATTGGTAAGCTGTACGTAAGCGACAATGATTTAAGTCGCAGGTAAGAACCATCTTCAATCCAACGATCAGAAAATCTCGAATTTCCCATCGGATCGCCATATACTGCCTTGGGTTGTGAAGTAACCTGATTTTCGGTTACCCAACGCGAAAGCATTGCTGTCGACTGATTACTGAAATCTTTTCCGGATTCAAGTTGGCTGCGCTGATAATTATAAACCTGATTACCATAAGAATATGTAAACAAAGCCGTCAACAAAAAGTTTTTATATGAAAATTTATTGGTAAATGTTCCGTAAAAAAGAGGATTTGGATTTCCGATCACTTGTTTATCTTTTTCATTAATAATACCGTCTTTCACCACATCCTGGAATATCATATCACCGGCTCCAAAAGTCGAATAAGTTCCAGTACCGTTTTGCATTTTTAAATTTGCAGTATTTGCAGCTGCTTCAGAAGCGAAAACACCTTGCGTTTTATAACCATAAAATACGCCAACCGGATAGCCTACTGCCGTCAACACTTCTCCATCATACACTTTCGTGGTGAAAGATCCATTGGGTAAAGCGATTATTTTATTAACATAATGTCCGGCACTTAATCCAAGTTCCCAATGAAAGTTTTTCAGATTTAGCATTTTAGCGTTCATAGAAACTTCAATGCCATTGTTTGATAACGTACCGCCATTCGTCCAGTAGGCATCAAGTCCGGCAACATCTTGAAGTTGCTTCATTACCAGTAAATTATCCGTAATTCCAGCATATAAATCTACGGATAAAAATAGCCGTTCGTTCAGCACACTCAAATCCATTCCAAGATTTGCCCGACGGGTGGTTTCCCATTGAATTTTTGGATTTGACAGGTTGGCAAGAATAAATCCGTTGGCAACACCGCTAAGTCGGGCTGAATAAAAGTAGGCCATGGTTTGATAATCTTTAATATCATCATTACCCGTAATACCATACCCAGCTCTTAATTTCAGCAAATTGATTGCACTCATATTTTTCATGAATTTTTCGGAACTTAGCAACCATGCACCATTAATCGAGGGGAAAATACCCCAGGAATGACCCAAAAATGAAATTCCGCCTTTCGTTTCATTTCCAAACCGTGAAGATGCATCCATCGATGCTTTTAAACTCAGCAACAACCTGTTATCGTAATTATAATCGGCATTGATATAATTCGAGAGCGATTTTGTCAAATTATCAACACCATCAGTATATAAATTTTTAAAACTACCTACTAAATTAATTGAAGTATTTGAAAGCGAATTATGGCCTTCAACATAGCTTGATTCAAAGCTGTTGAAAATATAACGCGTGCCTACAAAAAGATCGAGAAGTGTTTTTTCATTCAGTTTTCTTTTGAAATTTAGCCTTGTATCACTGAAAATCAGATTATTTCGAAACACCTGGCTCTGCCGGTCGTTATACGAATATCCGATACCCTGAATATAAATTGGAGCAGCATAAAGATATGGACGGTAATGATCTTCATTGATTTTATTTAATGTGTAGTCAAAATCTTCTGTGAGGGAAAAGTCGCGAGAAATACTCACTACCGGTTTCAGCCCTAAATTAAAATTATTCTGTTTAACCGTGTTATTGGAATACTGAATAATCCCAGCCGGATTTCCTACATTAAAAATATCAGCGTATGAATACTCAGTAGTTTTATCACCTGCAAAAGTAAAAGTATTTGGGCTAAGAAATGGAGATTTAATCAAGCTCAGCCATGTAGGTGAAGTATAATAATTTACTCCATCGTCAACTAATTTTCGGTCAATACGTAAGAACCCGACATTAATACCCAACTTCACGTTTTTGATCAGATTAATGTCGCCATTCAAACGCATATTATACCGTTGAAAATTTGTACTTTTCACTACACCATCATTTCCTGTATATCCTAATGAAAAATAATACAGTGCTTTATCATCGCCACCTTTCACATTAATCGAATAGGATTTCGAAATAGCTGTTTGGTAAACATCGTTTTTCCAATTTGTATTGTTATGATAGGTCCGATAGGTTGATCGGGCAGGATTATCATTCAAAAAAGGCAACTGATCGATTTGATTATTCGTATATCCGGCATTTCCAAGCATATCGGTGAGATATATTTTATAATCACTCACATTCATCACCGGTAAGGTATTGGGTATGGTTGTAATGCCGGTAATTATATTCAGATTAATTTTGGTTGCCATTTCCGAACCGCGTTTCGTTTTAATCAAAATCACTCCGTTAGAGCCTTTGCTTCCATAGAGCGAAGTCCCATCTTTCAATACAGTTATACTTTCAATATCGTTAATGTCAATAGATCGGA
>JAJYBB010000042.1 GCA_021779195.1 Bacteroidota bacterium
AATTCTGTTATAAATTCAATCGAAGATATTTTGGAGAAAATTTATTTGATAGGCTTATGATAGCCTCGGTTACATACAAAAATCAATTTAGGTAGTACAACGGATAATCATTTTAAATTTTCTTTCGAAACAGTTTGCATAAGTACTTCTGCCTGATCGTAATGCCGGGCCAGTAATAAATTTTGCAAGAAACTGAACTTAAATGCTTTATTTCGTGGATATTTTTCATAGTTTAGTTTGGAAAAATATAAAGCCTGCTCATAATTGTGCTCCATGGAGGTATAGATTAATGCGATTTGAGCGTTTGATTCTGCTTCCAAAAAAACGGAATTTTCAGCGGCAATTCTCAATTCTTTGATTCCCAATTCCATATTTCCATGGCGGAGTGGAAATGCCACGTATTTGTAAACGGGATGTTTTTCGGGATATGCTTCGCGATAATAATTATAAATGCCGGAAAAGTAATACAGGTCTGCATAATCGTAACTGGTATTAAATACATTCATGATGTACCCATAAGTGCCTGTGGTGAGCGAAATTACCTTCATAGTCTGCTTATTGGCCGAATAATAGGTTAGTAACATTCCCCTTGCACACAAGTTGCTGAGCAAATTCTCGGAAGCAAATTCCGGATTCGAATTGTTTTCAGCCAGTGAAATGCTTTGGTGCATATCGTTTTCGAATGAATTGTGCCAGGGCGAAGTAGAAAGCAGGGGATAATTTTCCCAATAAGTTAAAATACCATGCAATAAGAATACAACAGGACTACCGGGGTAGGTTTTGCTGATCGAATCGTAAAGTTTATGCGCTTGTTTAAAATCAGCGTTATAAATCAAATCCATATTTCGCTTCAGCGCTTTCACGGCATTTTTATCGCGAAGTATTTGTGCCTGAGCCATGGAAGTGCCGGCTATTAGAAACAGAAGTCCGACTGTCAGGTTTCGAAGCTGTGTTGTTTTCATAATTTGTTTCATTTTTCTTCGTTATAGTTTCTTCATTATATATAACAAGTAAGTATTTACTTTGTTTTTAGCTAATTTTTTTAATTATGAAGCATTTTAAGTAAAATATCCAACGTTTTATCACAATAGCTGTTCACCATATACTCTTCAGAGTTCATGATTATGTCCATATTGAGTGAAACGGGGATGCTCATATAAAGCATTAATGCATCCTCAATGGTAACTTTCTCGTCCCAGATTCCACTACTCACTCCATCGTAAATGATTTTGCTCATTAAAACTTTCTGACTATTAAATATCTGTTTCAGATGTTGCTTCATGGCGTCATCGTTGTTGTGCGATGCTTCGGTAAACAGCAACAGGGTAATTCCTTTGTGAACTTGCAGGTAATGAACCGTTGTGCAAAGAAACTCATGTAGTCGGTCAACCGGACTTTTTTTCGAGAGGACGATTGTTCTTAGGATCTCAATAAATTCGTTTTGCACATCCCTAATAATGGCAATGGCAATATCCTGCTTTGAAGCAAAATGACGGAAGATCGTTCCTTCACTTATTCCGGTACGAATGGCAAGCGCTCGTGTGGACAAACTTTTCAGTCCATCGGTATAAATAATATCGAGTACAGCTTGTTTTATTTGCTCTTGTCTGATTTCTGTCTTCTGTCTCATTATGTATGTAAGTATTTGCTTACAAAAATACAGCTTCATTATTTATCTACCAAACATTTTTACAATTATTTTCGGGATATTTTATGTCAAGTTACCAATTTGCACATTTACAGCATATTGACTACTTATTTTCATTTTCATTTTTAATTAAATATTAATGAGAATTATCTTTGGATCGGATTGAAATAATTATTTTACATTCTTTGTCTTCAGTGCTTTCACTAATTCTTCTTCAGGGAAAAATCCTTCGTGACGGAAAAATTCTTTGCCGTTTGCATCCAGAAAAACTTGTGTTGGGATGACTTGGACATTGTATTTGTCGGCCATTGGTTTACCCTGGTTGGTCCATACATCGTAAAATATTACTTTTACCTGCGAACCGTATTTTTCTTCGATGGATTTCATAATCGGTTGCATTTGCCGGCAGGGTACGCAACGCACCGAACCTAATTCGATAAAAGTTACTTTAAATTTTTCGGACGATTTCATTTGTTTTGTTGTTTTAGTGGTTGAGTGCCTATTGGTTTGCGCTTGTAAACCCAACGAAATGGTTAATAACGCTACAATAAATAGCTGAAAGAAGAATTTTGTCTTCATTTGTCTTATTTTTTTAAGTGTTTATATTGATTATCAACATTATATTTCATTGGGACTAACCAACGAATCGTTTTTTTTTTAAAATAACCTGAATTTCAAAAACTTTTGAAATTCAGGTTATTACTTAAAATATTATTTCGGAGCTTTTATTACTTATCCGAATTGACCGCCAACCGCAACGCATCGGTTGCCGCGCTCATCACACTTGATGCTTTCACAAAACGGGCAAGAATGAGTGCTTCCACGATTTCTTCCTTACTCACACCGCTTTTCAAAGCCATATTGGTGTAATTGTTGATACAGCGTTCGGCACCCATAGCGGCAGACGCTGCTAAATTGATTAACAACTTGTATTTGGGGGGAATGTGCGTTCCGGACATGGCAAAATTCTGATTGGCTACATGTTCAAATACAGCACTTTCATTCACCTGCGAAAGCAATACCATTGTTTCGGGGCTTTTGCCCATTTTGGCTGTCATTGCTTCGAGCAATTGCTCGATGGTCATTTTCTTTTCTTCCATTTTTCTTTTTTTTAAATTGATGTTGTTAGATTGATTTTAGTTGAATCTCTAATATTATCGGTAACCGGGCAACGGGCTTCTGTTTCTTTCAGCCAGCTTTGAATTTGTTCGGTCGTTGCATTTTCGAAATCGGCTGTAACCTTCACATTTATCGTTTGGAAGCCGGCACGCTCTTCGTATGAACAACCGATGAAAGTACATGGATTTAATACCCCGTCCAATTTCAACTTTATCCCATACAGTTTCATTCCGCGCTGGCGGGCAACTTCGTGTCCGGTTACATTCAGACATCCAGCCAACGACATGAGCAATACTTGTATCGGACTTGGTCCCATATTGGTTCCACCCATATTTTCGGGTTCGTCGATAATCATTTCAAATTTACCCGATTTCAGTTTTAAACGAGTCGGGTTTTCGCTTTGCGCATGAACGGTAACGCTCATTTCACGTTTATTTCTTGCATCTTCTGTCATTTTTTTTATTTAATGATTTCTTCTATGTGGTTGGCTATCTCATTTGCCTTTTCTTCACTGAAAGGCGTTTTGCCTTTTACAATATTAAATTCAGTGGTTTTGACATGAATGATTTCGGTAATGCCTTCGCGACCGAGAATTTTTTCGGCACAATTTAATGCACAGCCATCCAATACCACAATTTTGTTTTCCTGATTTTTTACCTTGTTGATCAATCCTTGATCGCCTATAGCCACTTTGGCGAGACAAATCATACTTGCTTCGTTATCGTTATTGAGTTGGCGGGCTACTGCATCGGCAAATAAGCCGGTGTTGGATGCGCCACTGCAACTTACAATTTGAAATTTTGCTTGATTTTCCATTATTTTTTGTTCAAATGTAGATTTTAAGTTTCTAACAGTCCTCTTGTTTATTTTACGGTCGATGTAATAATTCGTAGAGTTCTATCAATCTCAACCCCGTATTTCGGGCATCGTTCAGCGCCAAAGGGTCGTGTTCCAGCGTCCCCATTTCGGTAAAAGTATATCCCAATGCTCCGTTTCCGCCAAGTATCATTTTGTGGCGGAGCATAAAAGCTTGCAGGGTGTTGATGGTGCTTTCCATGTATCGGCGACCTGAAACTACATATCCACCAATTTTATTTTTCAATTCTCCTTTCATCCACCATGTGCGTTCCATCATTTTTTTTATGTCGGCACTGACATCCGAAAATTGAGTGGGACTGCCCACGAGGATAATTTCAGCCCAAAGCATTTCTTTGTATATGGCTTGCATGTCGTCTTCGACCACACATTCGCCTGCAATTTTGCATTCGCGACATGCTCCGCAGGCCGAAAATTTCATTTCTGCCAAATAGATGCGATGAATTTCCGCTTTGGGTGGAAATGCATTTAATGCGGCATCTATCATTTGTGCGGAATTGCCTTCACGCCGTGGACTTCCATAGATGGCAAGAATTTTCATACGTTAAATTATTAATTAAAAAACACTTGTAATTGAATTTCAACGAGATAATTAGTTTTGATGCCGGCTTGCTGCGTTTTAAAGTCGCTCATTAGTTTCGTATTCCCTTTGTACAAATAATTAAATCCCAAACCGTACCAAGCGTTATCGTTAGTTGCAGGGTTTAAATCGTTGTATTTTTCGGTAAGAATTACTGCCTGATATTTTTTAGAAAAAGTGTAATTTGCCAACCCATAATAACCGCTGGCTATATCGTGATTGATTTGGGCCTGAATAAATTCACCCTGCACTTCCAGATTATTCCAATGAAATTGCCCTTCGAGTCCCCACCGGAAATCATTGCCCGAAATAATACTGTCGGGCTTATAAATGGTGGTAAGCGTTGTTTTGTCCAACCGTCGGTAAGCTGCCGAACCACCCACATTGAACCAAATATTTTTATTATGAATTATTTTATATACAAGCCTCGACGTGTAAAGCAAATAATTATTCTTGCTGTGAACCGCTTTATCCACGTCGGCATTGAATACACCCAAACTAAAATGGAGCGGCAACGTATCATCCTGAATGAAATAAGTCAACCCTGTTTCGCGTGCCATTTGTTTTTCGTTGTGAATCAAGCTATTTACCACTTCGGCTCTTTCCAACACCGGAATTTTATAATCGGGCTGCATACGTTGGAGCATAAAGTCGGGAACAAACCGTCCTGCACGAACTTTTCCCCACGAATGAAAATTTAATTCGGCAAAAGCATCCTGAAACATTAGCGATTCGTCTTTAAACGAACGGTAATTCAATTGAATTTTGTACGTAATGAAATTCGCTTTGGGCACGGTACCGTACACCCACAGTTTGGCACGACGAATCGAAAATTCGGACGTATGATCAAAATCACTACTGAAACGGGTTTGAATATATCCATTCCAGTTGATATATTGCTGTGCAAATAAAGAACTACTGGAAATGAATCCCAGAAGAAAGAATAATAAAATTAATTTTGGTATTTTTACAATTCTTTCCTTGAGAATGGAAATCAAGCAATTTCTGACTTGATTTCCATCTCCTTTGGAATACTCTGATAATTTACTTGATATTTTCATATTGAAATCACACGAGTTTTATTAAAAGTTGAGCCGAAAGCGCCCACATTAAAAAGCCCAGCCCCACTTTTATCATTTTTGGGTTTACTTTTAAGCTGAATCTCGCTCCGAGATTTCCTCCAATAAGTACTGCCACTCCAGTTGCTGCTATCAATGGCCAATCAAGGTGATGCGTTGTGGCATGACCAATTATTCCGGCAAGTGCAGAAAAAGATATGATTAAATGCGATGAACCAGCTGATGACTTCAGTGGATACTTCAGGATGTAAGTCATGAAGGGAACAATCAATATGCCTCCTCCAATTCCTAATAACCCAGAAATAATGCCCACAGCAAAACTGAAAACTACGATTAAAATATACGTGCGTGTGGACACGCTTTCAGGCATATTTTCTATATCTTTTCCTTTTTCCCAATATCCATAAATCATTCGCGCTCCCAGAATAATAAGAAATACAACAAACAACC
Source organism: Bacteroidota bacterium (assembly GCA_021779195.1). Taxonomy (GTDB): domain Bacteria; phylum Bacteroidota; class Bacteroidia; order Bacteroidales; family Paludibacteraceae; genus Paludibacter. The sequence goes on from JAJYBB010000042.1 coordinate 5,753, forward strand.
ATAACAGAATAGTCGAATTGACGAATTTAGAAAGTGCCCCTCCGGCAAAAGCCCCAACGACAATGCCTGGCACAAAAGCAAAAGATGCTTTGAAGTCAATCATCTTGTTCCGGTAAAAAATATAACCAGCCGAAAGTGATGTAATCAAATTCAGAACTAACGATGTGGAAGTTGAAGCCAATACCGAGTACCCCAATAAAATGAGCAAGGGAGAATATACAGATCCTCCACCCTGTCCAAACATTGAGAACACAAATGCCAGCACCAAGGAAAATAAAACTGCCAATAAAAGTACATTACTTATATCCATTTTTTCCTCCTTATTAAAACTTGCTGCCGGATTTAAGCAAATTAGGTAAATGAATTACGGTTTCTTCTGATTCACGACCTGAACAGGAGATACAAACTTTCTTGCCATCCTTTATGCGTAAGTAGCGTTCAAAAACATACTCGCCACAAACTTCACATGCAGCCTTGTTAAATGAACCTTTGACTGGTTTATAGGTAAAATCAGGTAGAATTGTTATATTAAAGAGTTCATCTACTGTAGCATTCAATACAACATCGATAATGTCGTCACACACTTCATTGGGAATCTGCGAAGGTTCAATGCCTTGTTTCCTGTATTTGAAGAATTCGTGCGGAGCTAATTTGTCCTGAAATTCGTTTCGTAAGAAAATACGGTATGCACTTTTTGCACCCGGATACCAAAATGTAGCAGCCACTTTACCGTAATTCAATTTGTCAATCATGCCTTTTCCAAAAGTGGCACCGGTAGCCGACATGATGCCGTCTTGCATGCATCCCTGGGGATGACCCACACCCATTTCGGAAAACACATGCATTTCGTGATCTTTACTGCGTTCAACCTCTAAAAGACGTAAAGCTATAGTTCCCATGCGGTAACCAATTGGCATAAATGGACATTTATGACCATGAAAGGTAAATGCCCAGTCCGGAATTTGAAATTTTGGTGTTTCCATAAAAATATGATTTGAAATTTTGAAAATATTTTGTAGTTGAAATTATTTCATTGATTTTGTTCAGTCCATTTTACCATTTTACCTTTCAACTTACATGCTTTGGCAAGCGTATTGGTAATTGTGCCAAATTTGAGAATGTTTTTATGCCACATTTCCAGTTTTCGCTCGTCGATATCGCTGTCTACTTCCAAATGATAGACAATGGTTGACATGGCTGGTGGATTTTCGTTTCGGATGCCGTGAATGCTGATTTGGGCTTTGCGATAGGGCAGATGAAGTATTTCGGAATATCGTTGAACGTTTTTCAACATACAGGCAGCCAGCGAAGTCAACAACAATTCTGCCGGATTGGGCAACATATTGTCGCGTCCCGACGTGGCATCAAACTCAATGGAGGATGCGTTGGCTGTAACAATTGCTTCGCCTCCTTGTTTTAAAGTCGCTTTTATATTGTATTCTGACATTTATTTTTTAATTTTGAAATTGATCTAGCTGACTTCATATTTCGGCTTCTTTTAGCTTCGTCATTGCATTTTTTTCATTCAATTGGTGAATAGTTTTTTCATTCATTATTTCGCAACTTTTGGGAATTGCATTAAAATTGTAAATCCCAGAAAATCGAATGTACGTATTATATATTAAGTATTTCGCAAAATAATGAAATACTTTTCAAAAAAATTATTCTTCAAATAAATCAGCAAACAGTTGTTGAGCAATAGCCCAATTTTCAAGGTTAATGCAATACTTGATAAATGGTTTTTTAATATGCGCATTGATCAACCCTGCATGTTTCAATTCCTTGAGGTGCTGCGACAAACCCGAACGACCAATTTGCAATTCTTCGGCAATGTCGCCACTGTAGCAACAGGCATCCATTTTAGCCAATTTTTTTAAAATATATACCCTCACTGGATGGCTCATAGCTTTGGCAATATCGGCAAGCCGGATAATTTCGGGAGTTAATTGATTTTCTTCCATTTTTTCTTTGAACTATTTTATTATTTCGCAAAATAATGAAATACTTTTGTGAATCGATCCTCACTCTACTCAATTTTATGAAATATTAAACTTTCAAGTTGTTTTTAAAAATTGCAGAAAGCTTTATGTCCCCGAAATCAGATTTGTATCGCAACAATTTTCATCTTCGGTTTCAAATTCGAGGGTAGCATGGTTAATATTGACATGCTCCAGCTCGTGTTTTATATTTTTCTTAATATTGTTAAGTTGTTCGATGGTGGTGCCCGATTGCACGATAACATGAGCGGTGAGAGCATTTTGTGTGGTACTCATTGCCCAAATATGCAGATGATGAATGTCCTTCACACCTTTAACTTCTTTTATTTCCGAAATTACCTGATTCACATCGACATTGCGCGGAACGCCATCCAAGGTTAGTGAAAGACTGACTTTGAACAATTTCCAAGTGGAATAAAAAATAACCCCAACAATCACCAAACTCATCACCATATCGAGCCAGTAAAAATGATAAATGGAGATCAAAACTCCCGAGATTACCACTCCGAACGAAACGGCGGCGTCAGCCATCAGATGGAGATAAGCGCCTTTTACGTTCAGGTCGCTTTCTTTGTCCTTGAAAAACAGAAATGCCGAAACTGCATTGATGAAAATTCCAATCCCAGCCACCACTGAAATGGCTGAACCCTCGAGAATAACCGACGTGTGCAACCGGTTCATACTCTCCCAAAGAATGCCACCGATGGTAATAAACAAAACCACCGAGTTGACCAATGAAACCAAAATAGTGGATTTGCGGTAGCCATAAGTAAACTTTTCGTTTGCCTTTACTTTCGCCAAGCGGAACGCTAATAATGCCAATGCCAATGCAGCCACGTCACTCAGGTTGTGGCCGGCATCGGAAATCAGCGATAATGAGTCGTAATAAAATCCGGCACCGAATTCAATGACAACATACAATGCATTGATAATTATACCAATAATAAATGCGCGGTTGATGTTTGAAGCTACCGGACTGTGGTGATGATGTTCGTGTGCCATTTTTTTAATTTGAAAATTTGAAGATGATTTTGAATGTTTCCTAAAAGCTTGAATTAATGGAAATTAATCTTTAATAAAGTAGTTGGACTTCCCGAAAATCAGTATCATTAACAGCTCACTAATAACCATTAAAATCACGCATTAAAATCTTTTAATTTGTGGATTTCATTTTCCAATTTTTCAAGTTCTTCTACATCTTCCATCATTTCTTCGATGACAAATCGTGCTACAAACCGACGAATTGATGGCATTAAAATAAGCACTACCGGCATTGCCGTCGCAAAAGCAAGTCCCCATGCTTTCAGCCATTTAGTTAAGAACAATCCATCATAGCCATTGTTGATAGACATATTGACAAAAGTAACGACCATGGTCATAAAAATCACCATGATCACCATGACAATTTTCATTTCGTTTTTTTTCTGAATCTTCATTTTTTTTGAGAATTAAATTGTAAAAATTATTGACAACAATCATTGTTTTCTTTTTCCTGAACAGAGGGACATTTCATGGTGCCGTATGAGCAAAACACACAGCAATCGCCCTTTTTTGGTTTAAGAATTGTATGACAGTGCGTACATTCGTAATAAAACTGACAAGTATCGGTCGGCATTGTTTCCAATTTACTGAATCTGCAAACTGGACATGTAATAACAGATTCTAAAATTATCATACGCTGAATTATTAAAAAATCCAATTAAACAAGAAACCTACTATCATAATCCCTCCGCCGACAATGGCAACAAATGTCAGAATCAACGGCATTTTCAATACTTTGCGAAGGATAATTACTTCGGGCAATGATAACGCTATTACAGACATCATAAATGCCAGAGCGGTACCCAGCGAAGCTCCTTTTTCAATGAGTACTGAAACGATTGGAACAATACCGGCTGCGTTGGAATATAACGGAATGCCAATGAGAACCGAAAGAGGAACAGCATACCAAACATCTTTACCCATAAATGAAGCCATAAATTCAGCAGGGACATACCCGTGTGCACCTGCACCGACCAAAATACCAAATGCAACGAACAACCAAACTTTGCCTACTATTTCTTTCACAGCATCGTAGCCCATAGTAATTCGTTGTGAAAAAGCGATTTTTCCTTCTTCTCCTTCTCCCTCGCCTAATTGGGTAGCATACACCCATTCTTCCACCCATTTTTCAAGTCTGAGTTTGCCAATAATCCAACCGGCTATGATTGCTATAGCAAGTCCGGTGGTAATGTAAATTACAGCCGTTTTCCATCCAAACATACCGTATAGCAGTATAACAGCCACTTCATTAATCATTGGAGCTGCAATCAGGAATGAAAAGGTTACACCCAATGGAACACCTGACTCCACAAAACCAAGAAAAAGCGGAATGGCCGAACAGGAGCAGAAAGGCGTTACGATTCCTAACAAAGATGCCATAATATTCCCCGTGAAAGTTGATTTACCTTCCAATGCTTTTCGAGTATGTTCGGCAGTAAAATAACTCCTCAGAATGCCCACAAAAAATATTATCAGCACTAACAGCATGATTACTTTTGGAAATTCGAAAATAAAGAAGCGTATTGTTTCGGCGAAATGAGTACTCTTGGTCATGCCCAATACCGTGTCAACCAACCAATCGGTTGTCGATTGTAAGTTGACATAAACGACATACCAAATTGGCAATAATATTAACGCTGTCAGAAAATTGCGCGATTTGAAAAGTTGTAAATTCATATTTTTAGGTATAAATTCTTACTAATGAGCACAGCTTGTACTCGTTAGTTTTGATTTTTGTTGGGTGATATGTATTATGAATCAAAGATTTATGAGTCAATCAGAATCACATTCTAAGTTTACAGAATCACTTCAAATTTATTTTATAACAGATTCATTGAACTCTGTCTCGGTTCTTGATTTTGTTTCTTTGCTCGGGATCTGCGTTTCATTACGATCAGTTCTTGATTCAGCAATGACCGCAACCACAGGATGAAGCCATGCGAAATTTTTGTTTTGGCAATAACGCCATAATCTCACCTGAACAACATTTGCCCGAAGGGTTGAGTTCTTTACATTGGTTTCCGGTACAAGCACCTGTCATTTCCTGAATATCTTTAAGCGTTTTTGCTCCGTCAGAAATTGCTTTTTCGATTTCTGTTTTTGTAACTTGTTTACAATAACAACTGATTTCGTCCATATTGATTTAATTTGATAATGAGGTAATATGATAATATGCTAATTACAGGAAGAAAATTGCTGAATAATAAAGGCCTACTATGATAAAAACAACCGATACTATTCGACGAAACCATAATTCAAAGGTTTTGATCTGATTGTATAATTTTCCAACATTACCAACTGCATAAGCCAACAGCCACGCAAAAAGTATAACCGGTAAACCTGTGGCAATGGCAAATAAAACAGGGAGATATAACCCGCTTGCACTAGCTACAGTCATTGGAATAAGCATCACGAAATACAATACCCCACTGTACGGACAAAATGCCATTGCAAAAACCATCCCGAGCAACAAGGAGCTACAATAACTACCTTTGCTATTTTTAACAATTTTATCAGTCAGCCCCGAAAATGCAGGAAACTTCAGTTGGATTACATCAAGCATAAGCAAACCAATTAAAATCAAAACCGGACCCAACAATTTCTCGCCCCATCCCTGAAAAAGAAGGGAAATATTCATTTTGCTCGCACCCAAAAAAATAATCAGTGCCAAACCGGTATAACTAATTGCCCGACCGAGCGTATAAACCAACCCATTGATAAAAACCCGACGGCGATGCTCAATGTCGCGACTTATAAACCCAATGGCAGAAATGTTGGTTGCCAATGGGCAAGGACTGATAGCGGTCATCAGTCCAAGCAAAATGGCAGTTACAAATGCATACTGTGAATTTTCTAAAATTGATTGTAAAAACTCCATATCTTTAATTTGGGAATGTGCTAATGTGTTGATTTCGGAGTAAATGCTGGAGTAAATTACAACAATGCATCAATCGTTTTTTTTAACTCCGCTTTCAGCTTTTCAGGACTATTCAAAGCATACATAAAACCTTGTTCTGTTAAATCAATCCGTTTGCCACCGCTAATAACTAAAAGAGCCTGACCTTCTGCCTTGAATTTTTTGGCTAACGCTTCACTTCCTTTGTCATCCAAATTGATGGCTTGAAAGTGAATTTTTCCTTCTTTCAGTAGAGTTGGATAAAGCGCGGAAACCGCTTTTTGAGATTCTGTTTCCACTGCCTGGCAGGTTGAGCAACGTCGGGTAAAATGAAAGTAGTAAACTTCAATTTTTGCTATTTTGGAAACATCTGTCTTCGTTTTTTTATCAGCTGCAAGGCTATTTACTGAAAAAAAAGATACTACTAAAACTACTATTACTGATAATGAAATTAGCTTTTTCATAAAATATAAATTTTGTTAGTTAGAATTTGCTTTAATTCGTCATTTGATGGCACACGCCCTTTTACCACCACTTTTCCATCAACAACTAATGCCGGTGTGGTCATAACGTTGAATTTCATAATTTCAACAATGTCTTCCACTTTGGAAATGGTGGCATCAATTCCGTTTTGAGCAACTACTTCTCTTGTAGCTCTTTCAAGTGATTTACACTTTGGGCAGCCGGTTCCTAATACTTGAATGTTCATGATTTTCTTTATTTTAAGAACCCCTAAATCCTGAGGGGGATTATGCAAGTTCATTTCTTTATTACTAAATTAGTTGCAACAACTTGTTTTTTCTGTTCTCAATGCAAAGAGTGTTTCGAAATATGCTTGGGCCTTTTCCCAATTTTCCCAATTGATACAGTATTTTACTTTGGGTGTTTCGATCTCGCCCTGAATGAGTCCGGCTTCTTTTAATTCTTTCAAATGTTGCGATACAGTTGCTTTTGCGATAGGCAATTCGTTGTGTATATCGCCAAAATAGCAACTATCTAACGAGGCTAAGTATTGCAAAATGGTGATTCGTGCCGGATGTCCCATGGCTTTTGCAAATCTAGCAAGTTGTTCATTGTCAATCGTATATTCCTTGTTTTTATAATTTTCCATACAACATTGGTTTTTTTGTTCGTTGTTCGCAAAAATACGAACAATATTTTCAGAATAATCAGACATTTAAACTTTTTAAGTATTTTTAAAATATTGGAAATTTGAGGTGCGGATTTATATCCAGATGAAATTGAAATGACTAAAATGTGCAAAATAATTCACTTTACATGTATAATGCCATTGTTTGAAAGTATGATGGATATCGGGATCTATTTATTAAATATTTATGATAGAATGTATTATGTTTGTTATTTTCGTTTTACGAAATTCATTGATTTCATTCTATCTGATACATTCTTTATAAATATTTCCAAGGGAATTTATTGTTGGAGAGGGTTTTATTTACTAATTTCCATTGATATTTAAGGTTTAATTTATTGTTGATTTACAAATCATCTTGTTCCAAATGGTTGTCAATAATTTAAATTATGAAATAATATCAGTAACAATTGCCTTTTCAGTTTTTTCGAAAAGAGTATTGAAATCGCACTCATTCACTTTAATGGGCGGATGAACGGTAAATTTTAAAGTATTGCCCAAGCCGAGCGGAAAGTTTCCGTATCGGAATACTTTCCATGAATTAGTAATGGTTACCGGAATCACATAGGCATTTGGCGCATATTTACACAATATCTTTAATCCATTGGCTGCAAAAGTTTTGAATTGACCATCTTTTGAACGAGTGCCCTCGGGGAAAATAACTGTCGAACGATGATACTTTTCAATGTATTGTCCCATTTTTTTCAGGGCAGGCAAAGCTTGTTTGGGGTCTTTTCTGTCGATCAACACCGAGCCTCCATGATTCAGATTGTAGGAAACGCTTGGGATTCCTTTACCTAATTCAATCTTGCTTACAAACTTAGGGTGAAATTTTCGCATGAACCAGGCAAATCCAATGATGTCGAATAATCCCTGATGATTCGATACGAAAATGATTGGTTCTCCCTCAGGAATTAACGCTCTGTTTTCAACTTCTGCACATGAAAAAATTAAAAACAATGTTTGTATTAAGAAGAAGTTTAGATAGTCGACGCTTTTTTTATGTGCCTGATAACCAAAGATATTTAAAGAAAGCCATTGGATGGGTTGAAATAGGCAAATGAAAAACAGAAACCAAAGATAAGCAAGTATTGACAGGGGATAAGAAATTATCTTTTTCATTTTTCGTAAATTTTCCACAAAAGTAGGAATTTTATTTTTAATGATATACAACATTTTTATTCCGATCAAAGTATTTTATTTTTAATGATTATCCGTTGTACTACCTAAATTGATTTTTGTATGTAACCGAGGCTATCATAAGCCTATCAAATAAATTTTCTCCAAAATATCTTCGATTGAATTTATAAC
>JAJYBB010000018.1 GCA_021779195.1 Bacteroidota bacterium
TAAATAATTTGCGAACAAAGTTCGCTGTGGTTCTAATCCTGAAACAATAGCTACAACCTGAAACGTGATGTCGGGTCGAATTACTTTTATCAAACTAAAGCGAGATAATATCCCTATAAATTTAGCTTTGTGGGGCAGTGGATAAAGATGAGATAAGTCTCCTGAAAAGTTTTCATTATTGGCTTGGTCTGGAATCCAACATTCATTGAATTGAATGATGATGAGCCGATGAATCAACCAAAGCAATGGCTCAAGCAATTTCATCGACATGGGCAATTTGATCATTAACTGGTGAGTAATAAATACTGTATGTGTTTGTCGACACCAAAGTCCAAAACGATTGTCTGAAATCACTTGATCGGGTTTTTCGAATTTAGTCCATTGTTTTAGCCAATGATGTTCTTTTAATATTCCCAAAAGAATAAAAGGAAGGTTTCGAATCATGGCAAAAACTTGAGTTTTGCTTTTTGAATAACGAATGTTGTAAGAATGAAGTTCGATAAATTGAAGTGATGGAAAATGTTGTTGTAAAAATTGGAGCGGGTAACCATCGGCTGCTACGATTACTTCATGACCTTCGGTCATAAGTGAATGGATTATCGGGATGCAACGTGAAGCATGTCCCAAGCCCCAGTTTAAGGGTGCAACAAGGATTTTCATTTTTAAATTAAATTCTTATCCTGCCACAGAAACATCAAATCCACATTGCCGAGCTTTCTCGGCAATGTGATTTAATTCTGTTACATTCAATTTTTCAAGTTGATGCGCAGGCGTTTCTCTATCAATAGTGTAAATCATAATTTGCTTTGGATGAATTGCTTTCATGGCTGATAACCAAGCTTCAACTTCTTCGGGTGTGGAGTTGTCAATTTTTTGTCCTTGGTATTCACCACGTAAAAACATGGTTTGAATTATTAAATTTCCTTCAAATTTCTTTAGGTGGTCAATAAGCCAAGCCACTGTAATGTGTTTCCCTGCAGGTTGATCTAATAATTTCATGGTTTGATCAATACTGGAATCAAATTTAAGAATATTATTGTCTATTTTGTTTAATGCTTTGAAAATTTGAGGTTTATGAATTTTTGTTGCATTTGAAAGTACACTCACTTTGGCTGATGGGCAATATTGATTTCGTAGGATAATCGTGTCGTCAATAATTTGTTCAAATTCTGGATGAAGTGTAGGTTCGCCATTTCCTGCAAAAGTAATTACATCAGGGCAATTTTTTTCCGTAGCCATTTGATTGAGTTTAATACGCAGGGCTTCGAAAACTTGTTCACGGGTTGGTAACGGAGTTTCACGCATGGTGGTATTAAATCCACACTCACAATAAATACAATTAAATGAACATATTTTTGCATCAACGGGTAATAAATTTACACCAAGTGACAATCCTAACCGGCGACTGTGAATGGGTCCGAAGATGATTTGATTGAAAAGTATCATTGTGTTGATATTTTATTTGATTAAAATTGTGTAAAAGTAAATTCTTTTTCGATTCTTATTTCAAAACATTCGTGAAACCGATTATCAGATATTAGAAAACCCTTTTTTAATTCGCCATGAACTTCAATATTTTTCATATTTGGGGAAGCATTTATTTCTGTTTCTAAATCTTATTTATAATTCTTTCGCCTAATTTTTTTGAAAGTTGCTGTTTAATATTTTCTAATAAACCCATTTCTCGCATAATTATTTCAGCCATTTCAAAGTTTTTTGTGTCGGTTGCGGTTTTAAGTTTTATCAGATTTTGTTTAATCTTGTCGAGTAATATGCTGTTTTTAAGTTCGAAAATTAGTCTCGGAACCAATTGATCTAAGCGTTCGGCATCAGTTTGAATTTTTTTGACTTTAGAATGAATTTTACTCAAAGTGTATTTTTCAGAGATTAAATCTGCAGCTAGGGCACTAATCTTACTGTCAGGATGAAATGAGAAAAAACGTTGCGCTTTAAAGCTATCATTTTGGAAATGATTTTTATATTCTTCGAGCATCTGCAAGTGAATTGGATGGTTAAAATATACGCCATCATTTTCTAATTCACTGATGAGATATTCACCCACGGAAATGGGTCGTTGAGTATCTTCGTCGATGAAATAAACTGTTTCACCAAATCGCAACAGTAATTGGAGTATGTTTCGTTCTTGTTCTTCAAATTTCGAACTGAAGGAACTTATTTCGAGTTCATTTCCGGTTTGCTTTTCGGTGGATATATTTTCAGTTGGACGGTGCAGAGTTTTAGATTGATCATTTTCTTTTAGTTTGTTAATTTCGTAGTATAACATTTGCTCGTCAACGTTGAGCAGAGTGCTGCATTCTTTCACGTATTCGGCACGTATGGCTAAATTTGGAATGATAGCAATGCTTCGTACGATATCAAGCACCAATGCTGCCCTTTTTACCGGATCGTTTCCTGCTTCTGCGAGTAATAGGTTCGTTTTGAACCGAATAAAATCAGACGAATTTATATGTACAAATTCAATAAAATCAGATGCATTGTGTTTTTGTGCAAAAGAATCGGGGTCATCTCCATCAGGTAAAAGCAGTACTTTGATATTTAAACCTTCTTCGAGCAATAAATCGATACCACGAATTGAAGCTTTAATTCCAGCCGGATCACCATCATAGATCACGGTTACATTTTCAGTGAATCGATGAATAAGTCTAATCTGACCTGGTGTAAGCGAAGTTCCTGATGAAGCTACGACATTTTCAATGCCATTTTGATGCATTGAAATTACATCGGTGTAACCTTCAACTAAGAAGCATCGGTCTTGTTTTACAATGGCTTGTTTGGCAAAAAATATACCGTATAGTTCGTTGCTTTTGTGATAAATATCTGATTCAGGCGAGTTCACGTATTTCGCCATTTTATCGTTTTTTTTCAGAATCCGACCTCCGAAAGCCACTACTTTACCTGATAAAGAATGGACAGGGAACATTACCCTACCCCTAAACCGATCAGATAATTGACCGTTCTCGTTATCGAGTGTCAAGCCTGTTTTTACTAAATACTCTTTGTTATATCCCGCGTTAATTCCGGCACGCGTGAAAGCATCGCGTTGATCTAAACTGTATCCAAGTTGAAATTTATGAATTATATCTTCACGAAAACCACGCTCACGAAAATATCCTAACCCGATCGACTTGCCATCAATATGTTGATGAAGTGTTGACGTGAAATATTTTTGGGCAAAATCGTTGACAAGGAACATGCTTTCGCGATCGTTCCTAACTGCCATTTCTTCCGGCGATAGTTCGCGTTCCTGAATTTCGATATGATATTTACGCGCCAGATATTTTAAAGCTTCAGTATACGATATTTGCTCGTGCTCCATGATGAAATTTACCGAATTTCCTCCTTTGCCACAACCAAAACATTTAAAAATGCCTTTGGCAGGGGAAACGATAAATGAAGGTGTCTTTTCGTTGTGAAACGGACACAAACCAATCATATTTACCCCTCGTTTTTTAAGAGTAACGAAATCATTTACCACATCCTGAATTTGTGCAGTTTCGTTTATTCGGTCGATGGTTGTCTGATCTATCATAATTGATTTTAAATTACCTGCCGGAAATTTGGCAACTGTAATCTTTAAAATTGTGGTTACAAAACTACTTATTTTATTTCATAAAACGGGTATTTTGAACGAATATAATGCAGTTGTTGTCATTGGTTTTTTCTGCTAAAATCTTCTTTTTGTAATTTTACTTTTTTAATATTTTCTGAATTTTCTGTCATGAACAGTCAAATTTGGCATTACTATCAGTTCAAATAAAATTTTATTTTAAATTTTATTTCAAAATCAATTTAGTAGAACCATAAAACTCACAAGTTGATGTAAGAAATTTTCTGGTTTTGAGTCAATATTATACAGACATAAACAAGAAACATTAATTTTTAATTTTAACTAATTATTATGAAAACAATTCAATTGAAAAGTGTATTTATTCTCGCTGGATTTGTACTGTTAAGTACGCAGTTATTTGCACGAGATTTATTTGAAATCAAAGGCAAAATTGTGAAAAATGATACTCAGGAAGCTGTTTCTGCTTCGGTATTTTTGTTGGATTCAAAATCTATGGAAATTATTCTTGACACAACTTGTAATGTAAATGGCGATTTTCGGATTGAAGGGGTGGAAAAAGGAAATTATATTCTTTTGGTTCAAAAAGCAGGATATCAAAAGCCTGAAAAACGGATAATAAATATTTCAGAAAAAGGAGTTGAAATTAAACTGTTAAAATAAATTTCAAAATAATTTTAACTTGTTAAGTTAACTTGAACTTTTTATAAATAAAATTCTTACGTGCTAATGTATCCTCAAAAATAAATTTTTGTTAAAGTTTTATTTGTAAATAGAGAGCCATTTTTCTAACTATTTGATTGACGGATAAAAACAAAAGACCTGTTCACATTTTTTTGAACAGGTCTTTAAAATTATTTAAATCAGCAATAGATATTTATATCTTATTTAAATATTTTATTCAGCACATTTGCCAACTGAATGCCACCCCTATAAAGCATTTCATCGGCTTTCTCGTTAAAAAAATAGACATAATGATAATTATTTGTGTCTGAAAGATCGTACTTATAAATTAAATTACGCAAACTGTAATCGGCTTCAACAGATTGCAATATCGTATATTTTATAAATTTTGCTTTCTGGGGATAAAATCTGTCCTGTAGGTAATGACTGTATTCGGAGTATGACATTTTTTTTGATTCGATGATTGCACCATCCCATACGGCGTGAAGATTGGTTTTACGACCAAACCAGTTAATTTGCACCATATTTCCTCCTTTGTCGGTTTTTCTGCCTAAATGTAAGGGTTGATGTAAATCGCCTATAAAATGAACAATAAATTTAAGGGCTTCAGCATTGTTTTTATCATTTTTCAATACGTTGGATAAAGAATCTATCGCAAAAAATAAATGATTTCCTTCAGCTTTTGGATGATTGAGAAGGTGCTTTATATCGGCAGTCGTCATGTTTTCGTCTAAATCCTGATAATGCCATGGATAACTGTAGGCATATTTACTATCGCTTCTAATATCGTCAGCCCAAGTCGCATAGTAAATTATGCCATGTTTGCCAAGTACATGATCAACTTGAGTTCGCACCTTGTTAGTCAAATTGTTATAAGCTATGTCTGCAATTATTCGATGTCCCATCGCATCGTAAGCTGAAATTGAAATGCTGATTTCCAATAGAATAAATGATAAAAGGAGTTTGGTGATTTTCATGCGCTAATTTTTTGCTGTTAATAATTATGGAGTTATTTTAAAGAAATTGATAAAATTTCATGCTGATTTTTCTAAATAAAGTTTTGAATAGCCTAATTTGAAAACTTCAATTTCACGTTTGAAAAGGAAAGTTAGCAATATCAATATTTTAAAATAAAATGAATCAACGATTTATGATTTATGCAATATATAAAAATAGGTGATCTGTTTAAAGTGAAAAATTGTATCTACCATGCAAATTTGAATAAATTATTGTTTGATTTTTCGACGTATCCCGCTAGCGTTCGTGATAATTGATTCGTCGATATAGGAAAGAGTGGCATCATAGCTTCCTTTTAATTCTTTTTTATCATCAGTAATAAAGTTGAAAATAATTTGATAATTTAAACCTGAACGGTTGAGCGTAAAACTTCCTTGAGTAATCAGTTTTTGGGTCGATTTTGTAGGATTGGGTTCGTAATAATATATAGTTGCACCGATCGGGAAAACTGCATTATCGACCGTATCATTTTTTCCCGGAGCCACAGTAAACGGAGCTCCTGAATTGTCAATAGTATAGGTGCCGGTAGGTAAAATTGTAACGGTGGAATCTACGAAAACATCTTCTAAAAACAAATATTGTCCAATGCCTTCCAATTGTCCAATATTATTGATTTTCAAGGAGTCGGATAAAAATGTTAATGAAAGTACATGATTTTTATTACCATAAGCTGCATAATAAGAACCAAAAAACTCAGCATACCCATAGCTATAATTTGGGTTTGATTCGTAAACATAAGCTGGAATGATGGTGTTTGGAGTACACGCACCCAACATTAGAATAAGTACAAATGCGATAATCGAAAAGTGCTTCATTTCTTTCTGATTTTTTGGGCATAAAAATTATAACTGATCAAAACTGAATCTATTTCGTAACGTTAAACTTTATTCAATGTTTTGTTTTGTTTTGACATATCGAACCGGATAATAAGCGGCTAAAAATCCCATTATCAATACGGTAGTGAAAACCAATAGAATATCGGAAACTTTTGTTACCACTGGATAAGCGTCGACCACGTAACCACTGCCCATTTTCAAAAATCCGAAATATTGCTGAAGCAAGGACAGTAAAGTGCCAGCAACAATACCTCCCATGGCACCGACAATTGAAATTAGCCAACCTTCAAATAGAAAAATTCGTTTTATCATTTGTCCGTTTGCTCCCAGATGTCGAAGAGTTTGGATGTCATCTTTTTTATCGATAATCAACATCGAAAGCGATCCGATAATATTAAAGCTGGCAATTAATAGTATGAAACTCAGAATCAAGTAGGTAATCCATTTCTCGATTTTCATGATATTGAAAAAACTTTCTTGTTGCTCATATCTATTTTTAACCAGAAATTGATTTCCTAAGATATGTTGAATTTGTTGCTGTACTTTTTGTTTGTCAACTCCATCCGAAAGTTTTAATTCGATAGCCGAAACAGTATGTACATCATATTCAAATAATTGGCGGGCTAAATTAATGGAAACGATCACATAATGATCATCATATTGCAATTGTTTTACCGAAAAGATTCCTGAAACAAAGGTGCCAATCTGATTGAAACTTGTTTCGGGGCGAAGCAGATTAATGGTTGAAGTGCGTTTGGGTGCATAAATGTAAAGCGGATCGACAAAATGGGCTCCCAACCCCAGAATACTTGCCACACCGACACCTGGGACTGCACGCTCAAAAGCTCCGTCGTAAAGTTGAAATTTGCCATCGTACATAATACTGTCTATTCGGGTCATTTTTTCAAAGTCATTGCTTACTCCTTTAATGGTAACAGGCATTTGCTTTTCTTTAAATCGAAGCAGAGCATTTTCTTCAATTACTTCAGTAAAATAAGCAACCGATGTCATTTTTTTTATTTCGGAAAAGGCTTGAGTACTGTCGTTAAATGATTTACCATGAGTCAATGTGATTTTCAAATCGGGATCAAAGTTTGAAAACATATTGGTGATCAGAGTATCAAAACCATTGAAAATGGATAATACTACGACCAACGCCATAGTTCCAACAGCCACACCCGAAGCCGAAATACCAGAAATGATATTGATTGCATTGTGTGATTTTTTCGAAAACAGATAGCGACGTGAAATCCTGAATGAAAAGGATATTCCAGTCAAATAATCGTGGAAGATGCCGGTTTTAGTCCTGCTCATTTCGGGAAAAATTAATCTTCTTGTGAATTTTGAGGTTCTTCTGTTAATGGCGATGGCGGATCGCTTTTTAGCAGGTTGTCAATATTCTCGATATAGTCGAGTGAATCGTCAATATGAAAAAAAAGTTCAGGAACGATGCGCAGTTGATAACGAACACGTTTCCCTAAATCGAATCGAATCGATTTTGTGTCTTCAGAAACTTTTTTAATAATTTCTGAGGATTTATTACTTGGAAAAATACTGAGATGAGTATGTGCAACACCTAAATCGGGACTTACCTTAACGCCGGTTACAGTAATCAAAGTGCCATGTAACTGGCGAGCATATAACAAAAAGATTTCTCCAAGCTCTTTTTGTAACATGCGGGATATTTTTTGTTGTCTGGTTGTTTCCATAAAAATGTTGTAATTAAACAGCCTAATAATAGGTTTGTGTAAAAAGTGTGAATTGGTAAAACTCCAATTGGAATTGTTGATTGAAATACATGAATTTAAAAATCAACCAATGCATCAAATGGATTCCTGAAGCGAATCTGCGAATTTAAGTTTGATAAAATCAAAATATAATATTTTTAAAATATGTTCGGTTCTTATTCGAAAATAGAAATGCAAAGTTACTGTTTTTTTTGTATTTTTGTCGATTGAATTTTTAAAAAATACCTTGTTTAATTCCATTCATTGGATTCAGTGGCAAATTGCCCATTGTTGAAATGATATTTATTTCATTATTATCCAGGGTAATCCTTTTCAGCATTTTTATTCACTTTGACGAGTTGAAAATTTGAAGAATAATATGAGTACAGACGAAATTATTGAAGCAGAAAATGAAGAAAGCGTGCCGTTTGAGTCCGTTGATGAGCTAGATAAAGAAACTTCATCATCTGCACATTCGACTTATAGAGTACCTAAAATTACGGATGATTCAGTTAAACATCATCTTTCTGGGATGTATCAAAACTGGTTTTTAGATTATGCTTCGTATGTGATTTTAGAAAGGGCAGTTCCCGATATTTATGACGGATTGAAACCTGTACAACGTCGTATTCTTCATTCCATGAAGCGTTTAGACGATGGACGATACAATAAGGTGGCAAACATTGTGGGTCATACCATGCAATTTCACCCTCATGGCGACGCTTCTATTGGTGATGCGTTGGTTCAACTTGGTCAAAAGGATTTATTGATCGACTGTCAGGGGAATTGGGGAAATATACTTACCGGTGATGGGGCGGCTGCACCCCGTTATATCGAAGCCCGTCTTTCAAAATTTGCACTCGAAACCGTATTTAATCCTAAAACTACCGAGTGGAAATCGTCCTACGATGGACGAAACAAAGAACCAGTTGATCTACCCGTTAAGTTTCCTTTGCTTCTTGCACAAGGTGTTGAAGGCATTGCCGTGGGTTTGAATTCTAAAATTTTGCCACATAATTTCAATGAATTGTGTGATGCATGCGTGGCATATTTACATGGCGAGGATTTCATTCTATATCCCGACTTTCAAACCGGTGGATCGATTGATGTGGTAAAATATAACGATGGCGAACGGGGTGGGGCAGTAAAAATCCGAGCAAAGATCGGGAAATTTGATAATAAAACACTTGTTATCACTGAAATTCCATTCGGAAGTAACACTTCCAAGATTATCGAATCCATTATAAAAGCCAGCGATAAAGGGAAAATCAAAATTCGTAAGGTAGACGATAATACATCGGCTAATGTGGAAATCTTAGTTCATTTGCAACCCGGAGCTTCGTCAGATAAAACCATTGATGCACTTTTTGCCTTTACTGATTGCGAAATCAGTGTTTCGCCCAATTGTTGTGTTATTCACGACAAGAAGCCTCGTTTTTTAGGTGTGAGCGAAATGTTGCGAATCAGCTGTAACCATACCAAAGACTTGCTTAAGGCTGAGCTTGAAATTCAAAGAAACGAGTTGCAGGAACAACTTTTCTTTACTTCACTCGAAAAAATATTTATTGAAAATCGGATTTATAAGGATAAAGGTTTTGAAGATAGCACCTCGCAGGATGAAGTAATTGAGCATATCGACCATCGGTTAGAACCATTCAAAAAGGATTTTGTACGAGAAATTACGCGCGAAGATTTTCTGAAACTACTCGAAATTAAAATGATGCGTATCACCAAATTCGATTCGGATAAAGCAAATGACACATTGATTGCGATCCGAAAAAAAATTGATGAGGTTGATTATCATTTAAATCATTTAATTGAATATACCATAGCATGGTACGAAGGATTGAAAACTAAATATGGAAAAGATTTTCCCCGTCGTACTGAAATTCGCAATTTTGAAACGATTGTTGCAGCCAAAGTTGTTGAAGCTAATGAGAAACTATTTGTCAACCGTGAAGAAGGATTTATTGGGACTTCACTGCGCAAAGATGAATTTGTATGCAATTGCTCCGATATCGATGATATTATCATTTTCTTCAAAGAAGGAAAATATAAAATTGTTAAAGTCGCCGAAAAATTGTTTGTAGGGAAAAATATTCTTCATCTTGACGTTTTCAAAAAAAATGATAAACGCACAGTTTATAATACCGTCTACCGTGACGGAAAAATCGGATCATATTATATCAAACGCTTTTCGGTGAACGGAATTACACGCGATAAAGAGTACGATATAACACAAGGAACTGCAGGTTCAAAAGTGATATATTTCACTTCTAACCCCAATGCCGAAGCTGAAGTTATACGAATTACATTGAAACCCAAACCTCGGCTTTTCAAATTGGTGTTTGAGAAAAATTTCAGCGATATTGCCATTAAAGGGCGGCAGTCGATGGGAAATTTGCTTACTAAAAACGATGTTCAGAAAATCGCTTTGAAACAAAAAGGCGGTTCAACGCTGGGTGGGCGACAGGTTTGGTTCGATCCGGATGTTTTGAGGTTGAATTATGATAACAGGGGTGAGTATTTAGGCGAATTCCAAAGCGAAGATTCTATTTTAGTGGTGTCGAGCAAAGGAAATTTTTATACCAGTAGTTTTGACTTGAATAATCACTATGACAAAGATATATTAGTAATTGAAAAATTCGATGCCAATAAAGTCTGGTCAGTAGCTTTATGGGATGCCGAACAGAAGTTCTATTACCTGAAGCGATTCCAGTTCGAGGCTTCATCAAAACCACAAAACTTTCTTGGTGATAATCCGGAATCGCATTTGATGATCATGTCAGATATTGATTATCCTCGCTTTGAAGTGGTAATGGGTGGCAACGATGCTTATCGCGAAGCGTTAGTTGTGGATGTTGAAGAATTTATCGGAGTTAAAAGTTATAAAGCAAAAGGAAAACGCCTGACGACTTTTGAGGTCGAAACTATAAATGAACTTGAACCGATTCGGTTTGCTCCTGTTAAAGATGAAAACCCGAATGAACATGAGGTGAGTGAAAACGAAAATGGATTTGATGAAACTGAATTTGCAGAAACTGAAATAATTGAAGATAAAGTTGAAAATGAAGTAGAAGTTATGAAAATAGCTGAAATCTATAATGTGGCATCTCAGCCTGAAGCATCAAAACCTATAGTTACAAAACAACCCAAAGAAAAACCTGTAAAACCAAAAATTGAAAAGCCAATCCAATCGGTTGAAAACGACTCGACATTGCCCGATGATCTTGTAGACGGAGATAGAACTGACGGTGACGGAAATGGGCAATTGACGCTGTTTTAAAATTTATACACAACAAAAAAATTATTTCCAATTTTTATTTCGTCCTTTTTTAGAAAAGAGAAGGATGTATAATGACAATAAAGGCAGGAAAATATCGAAAAGAAGTAGCCAGAAAAAATGTTTTCGATCACCGAAATAATGAGCTGATCGATTGAAAATGATTAATTGAGTTGCAAATCGAACAATGAAAAATGCAGCAGCAATCCCAATAACAATGAAATTGAAGTTAATCATTCCGATTATCATTGCAGCAGCAAAGGCAATGTAAAACCAAGCACGGGTCAAAGGCTCAAAGCCGAGACGGAATTTGCTCGAAAATTTGTAGTATTTTGAAGCAGCCAAATGACGTTGTTTTTGAAAGAGCCAGCCTTTAAAAGTACTGTTGGGCTCAGACCAAGTCAGACTGTCGGGAGCAATTTCCACACGCGTGTTTTTGGCTGTAGCGGCATGATTCACCATTAAATCGTCATCACCGGAGTTAAGTTTTAAATTATCTGCGAATCCTTTTTGTTTAAAAAAAACATCTTTCCGGTAAGCTAAATTTCGTCCTATGCCCATATAGGGCTTGTGAGCCAATGCCATACCCATGTATTGCAATCCGTTGAACAATGTGTCATAAGTAATTAATCGATTCAGAAACCCCTTTTTATGAAAATAAGCGCCATAACCCAATACAAATGCTGTTTCGTTGTTGAAGTTGCGCATCATTCGGTTGATCCAGGTTTTGTCTTCGGGCATGCAATCGGCATCGGTAAATAGTAAAATGTCGAATTTTGATGCTTTGATACCAAGTGTTAAACCTAATTTTTTGGTGCTGATATTATTCGCGCCAACAGGAACAAAGGTGGTGCGCAATCGTGCATTATCACTGCTCAAATCGCGAAGCAAAATGTCAGTTTCATCTGTCGATCCATCGTTTATAACAATTACTTCATAATCGGGATAGTCTTGTTGGAGAATAAATGGTAGATATTTACGGAGGTTTTCAGCTTCATTTTTGGCACAAATAATCACCGAAACCGGCTGTAGCTCTTGTTGAAATGTGATTTTATTTTTTTTGATTTTTCTTTTATAGCGCAGCACACCTTGTATATACCGCGTATAAAAATAAATTTGATACACAAATGCGGCAAGCAAAGTGCTCAATATTATCCATTCGAGAGTGGAGAATGAAAAACCGTAAATTTCCATTTTTTCGATTTGTAATAAAATAATGAGAACCTGATTGTTGAACTATTTCAATTCGTCCGAAGTATATGCTTTGGGCAATTGGCGTAAATTATATTGTGAAGCCATAATTTCACCATATGCACCCGCTGAACGTAAGGCAATTAAATCGTTGCGTTTCGTGGCATTGAGATTAAATCCCTTGGCAAATGTGTCTGATGATTCACAAATAGGACCCACAACATCGTAAGGTTCTATTGGTAGTTCGGAAGTGATATTTTCGATATGATGATACGCTTGATACAAAGCAGGTCGAATCAATTCTGTAAAACCAGCATCAAGGATGGCAAATTGTTTAGAACTTCCTTTTTTTACGAATAAAACTTTCGAGATAAGACTTCCGCACTGAGCCACTACCGAGCGTCCTAATTCAAAATGTAAAGTCTGCCCGGGAAGTAAATCCAGATGATCACGAAATGTTTTGAAGTAGGCGTCAAAATCAGGAATGGGGATATGATTTGGATGCTCATAGTTAATGCCTAAACCCCCACCGACATTGATATGTTCGAGTGTGATTTTTTTTGATAAAAAGAATTGTTGAAGTTCGTTGATCCGCACACACAAACTTTGAAAAGAACTCAGATCGGTAATTTGCGAACCGATATGAAAATGTATGCCAATGAGTTTCAAATGAGTTAAACTGGGAAATAAATCGACAACGGAATCTAAATCAGACATATTAATGCCGAATTTATTTTCGCTTAAACCGGTAGTGATATAATGATGGGTATGTGCACTAATGTTTGGATTGATTCGAAGAGCAACCCGTGCTTTTTTTTGATGTTTTTCAGCTAATTCATTAATAACTTCTAATTCAGGGACAGATTCCACATTGAAACAAAATATGTCGTGATCCAATCCCAAATTAATTTCCCAATCGGCTTTCCCAACACCGGCAAACACTATTTTAGATGGAGAAATACCTGCATCGATAGCTGCTTGAACTTCACCGCCACTAACACAATCGGCACCCAAATCTGCTTTTTTAATTTCATGTAATACGCTTTTGTTAACATTGGCTTTCAAGGCATAATGAACGTGGAAATTACCTTTTAAGGCTTGCGTTTTTATCTCATTGAGCGTAGAGCGAAGTAAATCTAAATCGTAATAATAAAATGGTGTTTGCAGCTCTTGAAATTTCTGAATAGGAAATTGTCCTTTAATCATAATGAAAAATATGTATTTCTGAATGAGAAAAAATTCCATTCAGGAGTATTTTTAAGAATTAATTTTAAATCAACCGATCAATAAAAGAAATAGATCTAATTGTTTATTAATTGAATAATGATTTGCTTAAAGCATTCAAAGCCCGTTTTTTATCTTCGGCCTTAATGAGAAATGAAATATTAAAATTGCTGCCACCGTAAGAAATCATTCGAATCGGAATTTCAACCATTGCATTGACAACTCTTGCCTGGAAACCAATATTTTCAGAAGGCATATCGCCGACAACACAAATAATGACCATATCTTTGTCGACACTAACTGTACCGAACTTTTTCAATTCATTGACTATCTCGTCTAAATTTTTGGTGTTATCAATGCTGACAGAAACACCCACTTCTGATGTTGTGATCATATCGATGGCGGTTTGATATGATTCGAAGATTTCGAATACTTTGCGTAAAAAACCGTGAGCTAATAACATCCGCCCAGACTTTATTTTTATTGCTGTAATGCCATCTTTGGCTGCCACAGCTTCTATTTTTTCTTTTTTGCTTTGATTTGAAATCAATGTGCCAAATGCTTGAGGCTCCATGGTATTGAGCAATCTGACGGGAATATTATTTAACTTCGCCGGAAGAATGCAAGTAGGATGTAAAATTTTAGCTCCAAAATAAGCCAACTCGGCAGCTTCGTCGAAATTAAGCATGGGGACAGGTTTCGTACCTTCCACGAAACGCGGGTCATTGTTGTGCATGCCATCAATATCCGTCCAGATTTGAATTTCTTCGGCATGAATGGCTGCACCAACGAGTGAAGCCGTATAATCACTTCCACCGCGCTGCAGGTTGTCAATCTCACCGTAAAAATTTCTGCAAATATATCCTTGAGTGACATAAAGTATTTTATCCGGTTGATTTGCAATCTGTTTTGCTAAATTTTCTGCAATGAATGCTGTGTCGGGTTCTGCATTTTTATCAATCCGCATATAATCCAATGCAGGCAAAAGGGTGCTGTTTTCACCAATTTCTTTTAAATACAATTGAAATAACGTGGTCGAAAGTAATTCACCTTCGGCTAAAATGGCTTTTTCTTCGAATAAAGTGAAAACCGATTTAGAAAATGAACGCAAAAAATCAAAATGTGATTTTACAATTTCGTATGCTTCTTTTTTTGAAATTTCGGTAGTGTAAAGTTCTTCGACAAGTGCTATGTATTTTTGTTGCAACACGTTGATTCTTTCAAGTGCACCTGCGGAATTTGATTTATAAAAATAATCTGAAATTTCCACCAAACTGTTAGTGGTGCCTGACATTGCCGACAATACTACAATTTTTTGATCCCCGTCGCAAATCAATTTCGCCACATCTTTCATGCGTGAAGCTGAACCTACTGATGTTCCTCCAAATTTTAATACTTTCATGAGCTTTTATGAATAATTTGTAATGCTGATAACGTAAAATTAGTTGCAAAAGTAATATTTTTTTCTCAATAATTTTCTATTTGATTTTTCGATAGTTGCTTTGACATTTCTAAAACAATAATTTATTGCACTAACCAAAGCATTTAGTTTATTTATCTGTTAATTTGTGAAAAATTATGTTCGTAATTTCGTAACGATTATATCTTGAAAAGTAAGAAGTTGTTTATTAATTTTGCATATGGAAATATACCTTCATCGATACCTTGATACCCTACTTGTTTCCGAAATATCATTGAGTAAATTTGCGACACTCAGGGGACGATTGAATGATTCATCTGGTTACGAAATGCTTTTCATCTTTATATCATAAGAAAAAGGAGTTTCAATTTTATTTTAAACTCCTTTCCTGTTATATTTAATCGTTGATTTTAAAGCTGAATGGTTTCGAATTTTGAAGGATCGTGTTTATGTTTAAAAAATATGGCAAAAAATATAGCCACCACCAGCGCATAGGCAGCAAAGGAAAACCAAATCCCATGCCATTGAAAATTACCATTTGAAGATTTGAAAAAATGATCAATTAACAGACCGCTGATTGAGCTACCCAAAATGGCACCTACACCATTGGTCATCATCATAAAAACACCTTGTGCACTGGCACGTATACTTGAATCAGTTTGCGTTTCGACGTACAGTGAGCCAGAAATATTGAAAAAATCAAATGCCATACCATAAACAATACACGATAAAATAATCATCCAGAGTCCATCAGCGGGATTACCAAGCCCGAACAAGCCAAAACGAAGAACCCAGGCAAACATGCTGATAAGCATTACATTTTTGATACCGAATTTTTTTAAAAAAAACGGAATGGTGAGTATGAAAAGCGTTTCGGACATTTGGGAAATTGACATGATTATGGCAGGATAGCGAATGGCTACCAGATCTTTATATTGATCTATTTTTTTAAAATCGTGCAAGAAAGTATCGCCATAAGCATTGGTCAATTGTAGTGCAGCTCCCAAAAGCATCGAAAAAACGAAAAATAAAGCCATTTTTCGTTGTTTAAATAAGGTAAAAGCACGAAGTCCTAACGAATCGACGAGGGTTATTTGCTCAGCTTGTTTGGTAATTTCGCATTTTGGTAGACTAAATGCGTATAATCCCAACAAAAGCGCTGCAAATGAAGCTATATAAAATTGAATTGCAGTGGTTTCAACCTTCAATAAACTGATGGTCCACATAGCGACGATGAAACCGATGGTTCCGAATACGCGAATAGGCGGATATGCCTTGACAATATCCATTTTAGCTTTCTTCATTGCCGAATATGATACGGCAATGGTAAGGGAAATAGTGGGCATATAAAACATCATATTTACCAGCATTAACCAGAACATTTGAAGTGGCGTTGCCATTTGGGGCATAAAAAACAAACAGAGCGCTCCCAATAAATGAAAAACCCCCAAAAGTTTTTCAGCTGATATCCATCGGTCGGCAATAATGCCGGCAATGGCCGGCATAAAAAGTGAAGCGATACCCATAGTTGAAAAAATAGCACCAAACTCGGTACCACTCCATCCTTTGTTTTGAAACCAGTAACCACCAATCGTGATAAGCCAAGATCCCCAAATAAAAAATTGGAGGAAATTCATGATAATTAATCGAAATTTAAGACTCATATTTTGTGCATTAGATTTTTAGAGAGTAGTATTTTATTTTGAACCGTTATTATTTTGTTTTCTTTTAATAGTATCACGTAAAATTACTGCCTTTTCATATTTTTCATCCTTAACTGCAATCTCAAGTAATGTATTTAATTCTTCGATAGACAAATCATCTAACTCTTCTTCAGATATATTTTCAACATCAGGTGTGGTTTCGTCTTTTTCCTGATCTTTTTCAACCACAATTCCTACGATATCTAATATTTCGGATTTGATATAAATTGCGCAATCACTACGAACTGCTAGAGCCACTGCATCGGATGTGCGGGCATCAACAATAAGCACATTATCATCTTTAAGAATATGTAATTCGGAAAAAAATACGTCATTTACCATGTCGTAAATCACAACTTTGAGTAACTGAGCATCAAACACTGACAAAATGGTTTTAATTAAATCGTGAGTCAACGGCCTGGGTGATTTTTTGTTGTTCAATTTCAATGCAATAGACTGTGCTTCAGGTTCTCCAATCATCACCGAAAATCGTCTGTTTCCATACTCTTCACTTAAAATTAGCCCGTAAGTACCGACTACCGTTTGATTATAAACTAATCCGGAAATTACTAATTTAATTTCTGACTCCATAACAACAAATTTCAATATTTTAAAGTATTGTAGTGCGATTAAATAATGTGAATAAACTTTATTTGAACCAATAATGGACAACAAATATACTTATAATTTTTAAAAACAAAGCGTAATTTCTGAAAGAGTTTGAAAACGGATATATTTCTTTCTGCACGGGAGTGAAAATTGTAAAAGTAGTTTAATTGACATCTAATCAATAAATTACTTTATTTTTTTATTTTCTTTTTTAGTATATAAATAACGCTTGATCTTTTGAGAAGCTGTTTTCTCAAATGGCACATCCATAATATCAACCCTTTTAATTTTTGAAACGCGATTTAATTTCGTGTTAATCTCATTTGTGAAGTGTTGAGTCCAAATCAAATGTTTTTCTTTTTTGTCTTCAATGGTTGTTTTGATATGTTCAAGCACTTTTTCGAGTTCTTCTATATCCAGCAAAACTTTTGCTACCAAAAAGCCATCTTCTTCAATTACTAATGATTCAACGACCAAATTATGGTTATTAATCACAGCTTCAATATCTTCTGGATGAACATTTTCACCACTCGATCCTATGATCGTACTTTTTATTCGCCCTTTGATTGTCAGTCTTTTATTTTTATCAATTATTCCGAAATCACCGGTACGAAACCAGCCGTCATTGGTTAAAACTTCATGAGTTTCTTCGGGACTGTTATAATATTCTTTCATTACATTTGGACCTTTTGCCCAAATTTCGCCAATTCCTTTTAAATCTGGATTATTGATTTTTAAATCTACTCCCTTTACTGCAAAACCTGTACTACCGATTTTAGTTTGACGTACGCCTGCTCCGGCTAAAAGTGGAGCAGTCTCGGTTAAACCATAACCAATGGCATAAGGAAACCTTGCCTCGCGTAAAAATCGCTCAACGACAAAATCAAGTTTTGAACCTCCTATTCCAAAGAATTTCAATCTTCCCCCAAAGGTTTGAATGAGTTTTTTCCCTGCAATTCGATGTATTAATTTTCTGAATAACGGAGTTTTATAAATGATTGATTTCATGCTATTTCCTGTAAATTTTGCCTGAACCTGAGATTTATAAAGTTTTTCCATAATGAGCGGGACTGACAGCATCATAGTTGGGCGAATTTTTGCCAAAGCAGGAAGTAAAACCCCAGCTGTAGGAACTTTGTCGAGATAAAAAATTGAAGCTCCGTACATAATTGGATAAAGCATCCCGATTGAATTCTCGTAGGTATGAGATAAAGGCAATAAGGAAAGAAATACATCTTCACTTGAAATAGACTGGAATGCATAGGATTGCATGGCGACGAAAGCAATATTTTTATGAGTCAGCACTACACCTTTTGATCTTCCAGTAGTTCCCGAAGTATAAATTATTGCGGCAATATCATCTTCATTTACTGAAATCAATTTTTCATTTTTATGGTTCAAATTTTTTATATTTCGAGTCTCCACCGAAAAATCATCTAAAAGTATGATGCTTTTAAGTGTCGGATTTTTTATTTCTCCAATGCGTGAATTTAAACGTTGACTTAAAAATAACACCTGACTTTCAGAATGAATCAAAATATTTTCAATTTCATTTTTAGTAAAATCAGGTAAAATTGGGACTATAATTAATCCTTTGGAAACAACTGCAAAATAAGCTACAACCCAATTAGGCATATTCTGACCTAACAGGGCAACTTTATCTCCTTTATTTAAACCGAAGGAAAATAATAAATTGGAAATTTCTTCAATCTTACGACCTAATTCAGCATATGTAAAGGGCTTTCCATCAACAAATGAAACAGATGGAAAATCTTTGAAATTCTTCACGGAATAATCAATTATCGATTTGATGGTAAGCGGATTTGGCTGAATTTTTTTATTCATAATCCAAGTATAATTATCAATTAAATCTTATAAAAGTTTTTTTAAAAATATGAATCGCTTATTGAAATTTGAGTCAATTCACTCATTTAATATTTTCAAGTTATCATTATAAAGGTTTATAAATCAAAAATATACAAGGGCGTTTATTCAGATTGGGCAGTTGAAGTTTCCAATCGTTAATCGATTTTGTTTTAATCAATTCAGTGTCAAGCGTTAGGTCGGCGGCAATACACAATAATGTAGAAGGTTGACATGTGTGTAATATCTCATCAAGAAGTTTCATATTTCGGTAAGGAGTTTCAATAAAAATCTGGGTTTGATTTTCAGCGTAAACACGCGATTCAAGTTTTTTTAAGTATTTTGTTCTTTCAACTGGTTGAATGGGCAAATATCCGACGAAAGCAAAACTTTGCCCGTTGAAACCTGAAGCCATTATTGACAATAAAATTGATGAAGGTCCGATTAACGGAACAACAGTGAAATTATTACGCTGAGCTATGGCAACTGCATCGGCACCTGGATCGGCAACCGCAGGACAGCCTGCTTCGGAAAGTACTCCCATGTCATTTCCGTCGAACATTGGTTTCAGGAAATCACTAATTTCAGCAGCCGAAGTATGTTCATTTAAAATAAAAAATATTAATGCGTTAATATCAATATCAGGGTTTATTTTTTTTAAGAATCGACGGGCAGTGCGTAAATCTTCGACAATAAAGTATTTTATTTTGTTAATTAGCTGTATGTTATATTCTGGTAAAATTCGATTTAAATCGGATTCTCCGAGTGAGGTTGGAATTAGATATAAATTTGGATTTTTCATAACTAAATAAATACAAAACGAAATTTATAAAAATAAATGTGTCAATTTACTTGTAAATTATTCAAAATCAAATTCTTTCAATGCTTCACATAAAATTTCCCATTCGTACATTTTTTGTTCTAAGGATCTTTGATTATTTTGATACACCATCAGAAATTCATTGTCGGCTGCTTTTTTTTCGTCTTGAAGTTCTGTTTCCATCTCGGCAATGTGTTTTTCAAGCAAAGCTATGGCTCGTTCAGCTTCTTCGACATCTTTTTCGGCTTTTCGTTTTTTTCGGGCAATTTCCTTTCGGGCTTCATAACTTAATTTGTTATCCGAATACTGTTTATCTTTCGAATCAGTATTCGATTTGGATGGGTTTGCATCTTCCAATTCTCGCAGGTTGTCCATTTTTTTATATTGCAAAAATTCATAAATGCCACCCAAATGTTCACGTACTTTTTTATTGCCGAATTCATAGACTTTGGTAACCAGCCCATTTAAAAACTCCCTGTCATGTGAAACCAGAATGACCGTTCCATCAAAATCTTTTATAGCTGCCTTCAGTACATCTTTTGAACGCATATCAAGGTGGTTAGTTGGCTCGTCGAGAATAAGCAAATTAACAGGTTCTAATAATAAGCGAATCATTGCCAAGCGACTACGTTCACCTCCAGAAAGCACTTTCACTTTCTTATCAGATGCCTCTCCACCAAACATAAAAGCACCAAGAATATCCCTGATTTTTGTGCGAATATCTCCAACTGCCACATAATCAATTGTTTCAAAAACTGTTCGGGTTTCATCAAGTAATGATGCTTGATTTTGAGCAAAATACCCAATTTTAACGTTATGTCCCAATTTCAATTTGCCGGCAAACTCAATTTCATTCATGATACATTTCACCAAGGTGGTTTTACCTTCACCATTTTTTCCTACGAATGCTACTTTTTCGCCTCGATGAATCATAAATTCAACATTATTCAACACCAAATGATCGCCATAGGCTTTGGATAAATGCTCGATTTCAAGCGGAATACTTCCAGAGCGTGGTGAAGGAGGAAATTTTAGACTTAGACGTGAATTATCTTCCAAATCAACTTCTAAACGAACGATTTTTTCAAGTTGTTTGATTCGTGACTGAACCTGAACGGCTTTAGTTGCCTGATAACGAAAGCGTGAAATAAAATCTTCAGTTTCCTGAATCAGTTTTTGTTGATTTTCGTAAGCTCTGATTTGTTGTTCGTGACGTTCTTTTCGTAACTCTAAATATCGTGAATAATTCACATTATAGTCATAAATTTTTCCTAGTGAAATTTCAATCGTACGAGTTGTAACGGCATCAATAAATGCTTTGTCGTGAGAAACAAGTAACAAAGCTCCATTATAATTGATTAAAAAATTCTCGAGCCATTCAATTGAAACAATATCTAAGTGGTTTGTTGGTTCATCTAATAAAAGTACATCGGGTTGTTGCAATAATATTTTAGCCAACTCAATTCTCATTCGCCACCCGCCACTAAATTGATCGCATTGCCGATCAAAATCGGTACGTTCAAAACCCAAACCAATCAGCGTTTTTTCAATTTCACCCTGAAAATTGCCATTTCCTATTATTTGCAAATGCTCATTGGCACGTGATAGTCTGTCAATCAGTTCATTATAATCATTACTTTCATAATCAGTACGCTCAGCCAACTCGATATTCATGTTTTCAATCTCGTTTTGCAAATCGGTGATATGTTCAAAAGCTTTTTCGGCTTCCTGCATCACAGTAGTTTCCTGACTATGAATCATGTGTTGTGGTAAGTATCCAATTGTCAGATCTTTAGGCGTAATTACTTTCCCAATCGTAGGTGTTTGTTTCTGTGCAAAGATACGAAGTAACGTGGTTTTACCTGCGCCATTTTTTCCAACTAATGCAATTTTATCTTTCGCATTTATTAAAAAACTTATTTCATCAAAAAGGGGGGAGCCGCCAAATTCGACTGTTAATTGTTCAACTGAAATCATAGTTATATTTTCGTAAATGATTGGCTATGAAAGTCAAATCATTTATTTTTTGTTTGAAGCGTATTTTTATTGTCGACAACTCGCCATAATATAAATGTTAGAATCGAGGCTATTGTAAAAGCTATAAATACCAAAAGTAGAATTGACCAGTTTCGACCTAATAATGCTAAACCAATAAAGAGTAACGAAACAATCATCAAAATGAAGGTTACCTGCAAATGCTTCAATCCTGTTTTGAGTAAAAGGTGGTGAATATGATTTCTATCGGGATGAAAAGGTGAAATTCCTTTTCTGAGTCGGGTAATCATCACCCTAAGTGTATCAAAAAGAGGAATAGACAAAACACAAATGGCAACTGCAGGAGCGGCTTTCATGATGAAGCTGTCAGAAACACGATGATATGCATTCATTTCACAAAATTCGAAAACATAAAGGGTCATCATGTATCCCAACAACAAAGACCCTGAATCACCCATGAAAATTTTGTTTTTTCCTCCAAAAACATTATATAGAAAAAATACGAAAAGCGAACCGACCATAGCAAAAGCTGAAATGGAAAGATTTATATTGTTTGTAACATAAAAGTAAATCCCAAAGAATAAGCTATACAAAATACCCAAACCTGAAGCCAACCCATCGACCCCATCAATTAGATTCAAAGCATTGATAATCACTATAAATACAAAAAATGAAAGCAAGTAACTCCAAATTATTGGAATTTCATTGATACCAAGAAAACCGTGCAAATGCGAGATTCTAACATCTGAAACAACAATCAGAAAAAAAGCAGAAAATATCTCTCCAATTAATTTCCAATAAGCTTTGATCTCAACAAGATCATCAACAAAACCTACAAATAAAATAATAAATAAACCTATAATTACAAATTGTAATTCACTCACGATGCCATATGAAAAAACAAAAACGGTCAACAAAAAAGAGATAAATATGTCGATTCCACCTACATTGGGTATGATTCCTTCATGTGATGTGCGTTTATTCGGTCTGACTACAAAGTTTTTCTTTTTGGCTATATCAATTACAAAAGGCATAAAAATAAGACCTATTATAAAAGACACGAGAATTGTTATAAAAGGAAATTTTTGAACAAAATCAATGACGTAATCCATTAACATAATGAGTATAATTTAAACATACAACCGTTCATACTGAGAATTTTTGCTTAAAAATTCAGGTATAATTTTTATTCATCATCTAGACTGAAAGCGGAGTAAAACAAAATTTCATGCCCCAAATACAAATTTACTAATCTGTTTTCAATATTGAAAACGAATACATTATAAAAAAACGCAGCCACTAATTTGGCAGCATCAACAAAATTTGAATATTTTAAATTGCATGAATAAGTATGAAGAATCCAGAACAAAGCTATCTGAAGAATTTCTAATAGGAAAAATTGCTGAGTGAAGGTAAGGAAATGAGAATTGTAAAGATCATTGGTATAAAATTTGGAAGATAAAACATAAACGGTATAAAATGCGACAATAGAAAGAGCTAAATTAAAAAAAAGCACCATCCAACGTGGCAAATATTTCAGTTGAGTAATATGCGAAAACATATCACTTGTTCGAAGAAAACTTATTCGATCCGTAAAATTCAACATTCAAAAAAAAATTAAACCAGTTCTCAAAACAGTTTGCAAAGATAAGTTTTAAATCCGAAAATGGACACTTAATGAGTTATTTTATCTATCAATCTTAATAGAAATATCAGGATCTCCTAAACAGAAAAAAAAACCGGGTTTTGAATTAATTCAATTTTATTTATCCATATCTTTGTAGCTTCAAATTATAAACTTCAGATTATGTCAGTACACAATGAAGATCAACGCCGAGTAACTACCCACCGGTTGTTGGAAATGAAAAAGCGCGGTGAGAAAATCAGCATGTTAACAGCATATGATTTCACAATGGGAACTATTGTTGATAAAGCCGGAGTAGATATCATTTTGGTAGGTGATTCAGCATCAAATGTTATGTGTGGAAATTTAACCACTTTGCCCATAACATTAGATCAGATGATATTTTTAGCTAAATCGGTTGTACGTGGAGTAACAAGAGCGTTAGTCGTAATCGATATGCCTT
This sequence comes from Bacteroidota bacterium, assembly GCA_021779195.1. GTDB lineage: Bacteria > Bacteroidota > Bacteroidia > Bacteroidales > Paludibacteraceae > Paludibacter. Next base: position 24,046 of record JAJYBB010000018.1, read on the forward strand.
TCGGATCTTACCAAGGAAATTCTAAAGAAGCGTTAGCATCTGCCATTCGGATTATGAAAGAAACGCATGGCGATTGTCTTAAAGTCGAAGGTGGAGAAGAGATTCTTGAATCAGTAAAACGCATATTAACTGCCGGCATCCCGATTATGGGACATTTAGGATTAATGCCTCAATCGATAAATAAATATGGTTCTTATACTGTCAGAGCACAAGAAAATGCCGAGGCTGAAAAATTGATTCGGGATGCTCATTTATTGGAAGAAGCAGGCTGCTTTGCATTAGTCTTGGAAAAAATTCCAGCAAAACTGGCTCAACGTGTTGCAAAAGAACTTACGATTCCGGTTATTGGAATTGGTGCCGGAGGAGGAGTCGACGGTCAGGTATTAGTGCTTCACGATATGATTGGTTTGACTCAAGATTTTTCTCCGCGATTTTTACGGCGGTATGTTAATTTGCAATCCATCATGAATGAAGCAATTGAACATTACGTATCAGATGTGAAATCAGGCGATTTTCCTAACGAACAAGAACAGTATTAAAAACTAAAATCCCGATAAATTCAATTTATCGGGATTTTAGTTTTATTCTATCATATTATGAAAAACATTTTGTACGTCTTCATCGTCCTCAATTTTTTCAATTAATTTCATGACTTGAGCTTTCTGTTCTTCATTTAGCTCTTTCATATCGTTTGGTATTCGTTCAAACTCGGCACTGAAAATTTCAAAATTATTTTCTTCCAGATATTTTTGAATCAATGAGTAGGATTGAAAATCTCCATATAAAACAACATTTTCTTCTTCTTCTGCTAATTCATCTACGCCAAAATCAATTAATTCCAGTTCTAAATCTTCAAGTGATACCTTGGGCTTTGATGCAATTTTGAATACACATTTATGGTCGAAAAGGAATTGTAATGAACCGGTGGTTCCCAATGAACCTCCATATCGATTAAAATAGCTGCGAATGTTTGCGACTGTACGGGTGGGGTTATCAGTTGCGGTTTCAACAACAATGGCTATTCCGTTCGGGCCGTAGCCTTCATAGGTCACTTCTTTATAATCAGATTCATCCTTCGAAGTAGCTTTTTTAATAGCACGCTCCACATTTTCTTTGGGCATGTTTTCTTTTTTTGATTGTTGAATCAAAACTCTCAAACGAGGATTCGTATCAGGATCAGGACCACTTTCACGAACAGCGATCGTAATTTGTTTTCCTAATTTTGTAAACACCCGGGCCATATTTCCCCAGCGTTTAAGTTTTGTCGCTTTTCTATATTCAAACGCTCTTCCCATATTTAACTTTTTTATGTTTTATTTCTTCTATCAATTTTATAGAATGGAATGCAAAAGTATCAAAACGAATTTACATATCCATCATTAAGGTTTTATTTTTTTTTGAATTACTGATTTGTAATAATTTAATTGTTATTCAAGAATGAATTTTAATAAATCAACTGATTAAATTTATATTAAAAAAATGTCTAAGTAATTTGATTATAAAAAAAGAGACAAACTATTGAATCAGTTGGTCTCTTTTTAATGAATAAGATTTCACGTTAATACCCCCATTTCAGATAAATGGCTCCCCAGGTAAAACCGGCACCAAAAGCAGTGAGAACAATATTGTCTCCTTTTTTGAATTTTTTCTCCGATTCCCAAATGCAAAGTGGTATACTTGCTGCCGAAGTGTTGCCAAAGTGATCAATATTAATAATTACTTTGTCATAATCTACGTTAGTACGTTGTACAAGTGCATCGATAATTCGCAAGTTTGCTTGATGGGGAATCACCCAATCCACATTCTCATTAGTCAATCCATTTTTATCCATTAAACTTGCCGAAACTTCTGACATATTTGTTACTGCAAATTTATAAACATTTTTTCCTTCCTGATAGGTGTAATGCATACGGTTTTCAACTGATTCAATGGTTGAAGGTATAGCTGAACCTCCGGCTTTAATATGTAAATGTTTAAATCCTGCACCATCGGTAAAAATCATCGAATCAATCAATCCTAAATTCTCGGTTGTAGGTTCTACCATGACAGCTGCAGCACCATCTCCGAATAGTGGTGCTGTCGTTCGATCAGTATAATCGGTAACTGATGACATTTTTTCAGCACCGATGACAATCACTTTTTTATAACGACCTGATTCGATAAATCCGGCAGCCGTTGTCATTGCCACCAAAAAACCTGAACATGCAGCTTGTAAATCAAAAGCCAAAGCATTTTTTATGCCTACAGCTTCGGCAGTCATTGACGCACATGAAGGGTAAATATGATCTGGTGTAGTTGTTGCACATAAAACCAAATCAATTTCTTCTGGTTTTGTATTCGTTTTTGTTAATAATTCCATAACCGCCTTTGCAGCCATGAACGATGTCCCTTTGTTAGGTTCTTTTAAAATTCGTCGTTCTTTAATTCCAACGCGTGTAGTAATCCACTCATCGTTGGTATCCATCATAGCGCTAAGTTCTTCGTTATTCAATATATAATCAGGGACATAGCCTCCTACACCTGTTATATATGCATTTACTTTGGACATATTTTTACTGACTTAATATAAAAAATCAAGCTCTAATATCACTTTAGAGCTTAACTAAAAATGTGAACATATAATTTTTAAAATCGCTTATACGGCAGCTAATTTTTCAATTGCTAATTTACCTCTATAATATCCACATTCAGGACAAACTGTGTGATATATATGCATGGCTCCGCAGTTTGAACAAATTGCTAAAGTAGGAGCTATTGCTTTATCATGCGTTCTTCGTTTTGCTGTACGTTGTTTCGAGTGTTTTCTCTTGGGATGTGCCATCTTTTTATGTATTTAATTGTTTTCTGTTATATTTTGTAAGCCCTCCCATCTCGGGTCGGTGGGTATTTCATCTGAAATAAAATCATCATCTTCTTCAATCTCTATTGATCCGTTTTCATCATCGTCATCATCTTTTTGATGCGTAATATGTCTTTTCAGCTTCGAAACCATATTTTTATTGCATTCACCAGGTGCATGTACATGCTTTAAAGGAATATTTAAAACGATGAACTCATATAAAAACCAAGCAATATTTATTCCGCCTTCACTTTCAGGAACTATTACAATTTCATTTTCTTCGGCAAATTTATCTCCAAATTTAACCTGCAACTTATCTTTATAATGTATAAGTTGCTGCATATCGTCTAAACAACGATCACAAGGTATTGTAATTTCTCCATCGAGCAAAAACTGAAGCTCGTAAACCGATTGTTTTTTCTGGACAGAAATCTTAGCGTTAACATTCCCTTTTTGTACTTCTGGACTGTCAATTTTTTTAAAGTACACATCATTCAATTCATAATCGACGATGCGTATTTCGTTCGTTATGTCCTTCAAAACTATATTGTATATTTCGAACTTCGACATGATTCTATTTGGTTATAAAAATCGCGCAAAGGTACAAAAATTAGTTCTATTACAAAACTTTTTTATCTATTATTTTATCCTAATCACTCAAAAATCTTTAATAACAATCAACGAATCAATTGATTTTATTTTTGACACTATATGAAAGTAATTATTTATTTATATTCAACACAATCCTAAAAATTGTACCCTTATTGATTTCAGATTCTTTTACGAAAATTTTCCCGTTGTGATATTCCTCAATGATCCGCTTGGCGAGCGAAAGACCTAACCCCCAACCTCTGGCTTTGGTTGTAAAACCGGGTGTGAAAATCATTTTATATTTACGTTTATCCATGCCTTTTCCTGTGTCCTGCACATCAATATACAGTTCATTTGTCTTTGTCATGACATCAATATCAATTCGTCCAACGCCGTCCATTGCGTCTATGGCATTTTTACACAGATTCTCGATTACCCATTCAAAAAGAGGAACATTGAGTTTTAGAAAATGTGTTTCATCATTGTTAAAATGACATTGAATTTGCACTTTTTGCGACGAACGATTGCTCATGTATTGAACTGCATTCAGCAACGTTTCGTTTAAATTTTCAATTTTCAAATCTGGTTTTGAACCTATTTTTGAAAATCGCTCCGCAATTATTCGAAGTCGATTGACATCTTTTTGCATATCAAGAATCATTTTTTCTTCTCCATATCTCAATTTTAATAAATCAACCCAAGCCAATAACGACGAAATGGGTGTTCCCAATTGGTGTGCCGTTTCTTTTGAAAGTCCTACCCAAACCTGATTTTGCTCTGCTCTTTTGGTTCCCGAAAATGCAAAAAATGCCACCATAAGGAAAATGATAATCACACCGAATTGCACATATGGGAAGTAATATAACTGCTTTAAAAACAACGAATCATCGTAATAAATATATTGAACTGTATTGTCTAATTTTACTTCAATTGCCTGATGTTTTGATTTTAAACGTTCAACTTCCTTTTTGTAAAATTCATTCACGTGAGTCGATGGTTCCTTGATATTTCTTGAAAACAACATTTGCCCGTTAGCATCAGTCATGACAATGGGGATGCTTGTATTCCCTTCAATTATTTTAGATATAAAATTGATATTCGTGCTTTCATCTGCGACAATAAATTGGCGGGTTGCTTCGGCCCAAATTTCAATTTTTTTTTGTTCTTCTAACGCTAAGGTGTGTGCCAATCGGTTTGTGAAAAGCGTAGATACGGAAATAATTGCTACAGCCACTAAAATAAAAACCAATTTCAGTCGTTGTGAAATTTCATATAACTTATTGATATGTAGCATTTATATTGCAATTTACAGATTAAACATATATCGAGTATTTTTTGATACGGGATTTAAAATTTCCTTAAAAAAACTGACCTCCATTTTAAACGTCAAATATAGTAAAATAGTATGAATTTTGAATCGCTATTTTCTTCACATAAATATTGTATCTTTGCAAAGAAATACAGGCATTTGGCAAAATATTAATTCTGTATTTTTAAACATTTAAGAATTATATACACTCAATATATGCATAAATCCGGATTCGTAAATATAGTGGGCAATCCCAATGTCGGTAAATCGACTTTAATGAATGCGCTTGTCGGCGAACGTATTTCTATTATCACATCGAAAGCTCAAACTACCCGTCATCGCATTTTGGGGATTGTAAATGGTGATGATTTTCAGATTGTGTATTCCGATACTCCGGGAGTTTTGAAGCCAAATTATCGTCTTCAGCAATCGATGTTGAATTTCTCGCGCTCAGCGCTTACTGATGCGGATGTGTTGATTTATGTTACTGACATTTTTGATTCGTCTGATAAAAATGCTGATTTTGTTGAAAAAGTTAGTTTAAATTCTGCACCTTTATTACTTATAATCAATAAAATAGATTTAATTGATGAACCGAAACTAATTGAATTGGTCGATAAATGGAAAAGTATTTTGCCCCGGGCTGAAATTTTTCCGGTATCGGCACTCAAAAAATTTAACATAGATGTTGTTTTTAAACGGATTCTTGCATTATTACCCGAATCACCTCCTTTTTTTGAAAAAGATCAACTCACTGACAAACCAGCGCGTTTTTTTGTTACCGAAATTATCCGCGAAAAAATATTGTTGAATTACGACAAAGAAATTCCGTATTCAGTTGAAGTGGAAGTTGAGCAATTTATGGATGAAGAAAAAATAATTCGAATTAATGCGGTGGTTTATGCTGAGCGAGAGTCTCAAAAAGGCATTTTAATTGGTCATGGTGGAAAATCTTTAAAAAAGGTAGGCACAGAAGCCCGTAAAGATTTAGAGGTGTTTTTCCAAAAAAAGGTTTTTTTAGAATTATTTGTAAAAATTGAAAAGGACTGGAGAAATAAGGATGTTAAATTAAAAAACTTCGGTTATAATTTAGATTAAATTTAGCTGCATATTAAACGATTGACAAATGAATTTTGTTATAGCTTTGTTTTAAATAGTATGATTTCTTATTTTATAAGTCATCTCGCTGATAATTAATTTTTTGTATTTTCTCTAATAATTTACGATCATGAAAAATTCAGTAGGTATTTTAGTCGCTTTTCTGAGTGGAGCTCTGATAGGCGGTTTAGCCGGTGTACTTTTTGCCCCTGAAAGTGGTGAAGAAACACGAAAAAAAATTGTAGATGCGCTCGAAAAGCGAGGTATAAAATTATCCAAAACAGAAATGGACGACTTGGTTAATGAGATAAGATCTGAAGTTACAAACGACTCAAATTAAAGCTTATGGCTCATCAACCTGATTCTGTTGATAATATGCAACAAATTTACGACGAGCTTAAAAAGTATATTCAGTTGCAAACTGAATATATAAAAATTGAATTTGTTGAAAAATTGACAATTCTATTTTCAAAACTCTTGATAATTTTCATTATCAGCGTGCTGTCTATTGCTGCATTGTTTTACCTGTTTTTCTCGTTGGCTTACCTTTTAGAGCCAATTATCGGAAGTTTTGCCGGAAGTTTTGCTTCCGTAGCAGCACTTTTTGTAATAGGGATTTTCATTTTTTATTCGTTTAGAAAGAAGTTTATCATCAATCCTTTTGCGAAATTTTTATCTGACTTATTCTTAAAGCATTAAAATTTTTTGATTATGCAAACCGTTCAATCTTTTAAGAAAGAAAAAAATACGGGTGAGATGGAATTGTTGGAGATGCGCAAAAAAGCATTGAAAGAGGAAATTATAATTCAACGGGAGCGTTTAGAAGATGCAACTCACCAATTATTATCTCCCATTCAACTTACAAGTTCATTATTTCGCACATTCACCAAGGGCTTAAATATTATTGATGCTTTGACCATTGGATTCAAAGCTGCCAGAATCATTCGACGAGTGTTTGTTAAGAATAAAATATAAAGTGTAGAAATCTAATATTTAGCTATTTACAATTATATCTTCGATCAATATTTTCAAACCGAGTGCAATCAAAATAATTCCTCCAATCATTTCCACGTTTACATGGAAACGTTTTCCGAAATGTACTCCAATAAACATTCCGATGATTGTAAAAATAAAACTTGTAAATCCGATAATTATAACAGCTCTTAAAATGGTATCAGGAAAAGGAACAAAAACAACCCCTGTTGCCAAAGCATCAATACTTGTTGCTAATGCGAGCGAAAGAATTGAACTCCATTTAAAAGGATTCGAGTCGGGTTTAATATTGAGATTTTTATTGCGGATGCTTTCCCACAACATTTTACCTCCGATGAGCGATAGCAACCCAAATGCAATCCAATGATCCAATGCTTTCATATAGGTTGAAAATGCTTCGCCTGCTAAATACCCGATTAAAGGCATTACCGCTTGAAATAATCCAAACATAAATGCCATTCGAAAAGTATATCCGACATGATATTTACGAACACAAATTCCTTTGCTGATCGAAACTGCAAAACAATCCATTGACAGTCCGAATCCAATGATAATGATAGTCAGTAAATCCATATGGAATAGATTCGAAATTTTATAAAATTAAAAATATTTTTATTGAAAACAATGCGTCAGTAGGTAAAAACCTCTGACGCATTTATTATTTCCATTCAAAGCCGAAAATTGAATTACCAATTTTTTATTTGTTCATATACATTTTTACCTGTAAAACCTAGTTTTTCATCTAACACTTTATAAGGTGCCGAGAATCCAAATGATTCAAGTCCGAAGATTTTACCATTATTACCCACTAATCCAAGCAAATTTACGGGTAGCCCTGCTGTCAGTCCAAAAATTTTCGATCCATTTGGTAATACATTCTCCTGATATTCTGCTGATTGTGAGCGGAATAGTCCTTCTGAAGGAACGGAAACTAACCGAACTTTCATGCCTTCGGCACGAAGCAAGGCAGCACCTTCATACAAAGTTGAAACTTCAGATCCAGAAGCCAATAAAATTACATCGAAATTTGCATCACTTTCAACTATATAAGCACCTTTTTTGGCTTGAAGAGCATCAGCTTTTCGGGTCGATGTTGTCGGTAGGTCCGTTATGTTTTGACGTGACAAAATAAGTGCTGATGGGGTTTTCGTATTTTCCAACGCCATTTCCCATGCCACGGTTGTTTCTTCTACATCAGCTGGACGAATCACTAACATTGAATTTTCTCCGTGATGATTTTTCAATTTTTCCATTAATCTGATTTGAGCTTCCTGTTCAACGGGTTCGTGCGTCGGACCATCTTCTCCAACACGAAAAGCATCATGCGACCAGATAAATTTCACGGGTTGTTCCATTAGAGCTGCCATGCGAACTGCCGGTTTCATGTAATCGGAGAAAACAAAGAAAGTAGCACAAGCCGGAATTACTCCTCCATGTAAACTCATACCAATAGTGATAGCAGCCATGGTTAATTCTGAAACTCCGGCTTGAAGGAATGAGCCAGAGAAATCATTTTTTGAAAATGCCTTTGTTTGTTTCAAGAAACCATCCGTTTTATCTGAATTCGACAAATCAGCACTTGCTACAATCATATTTTCAACTTCTTTGGCTAAAACGCCTAAAACAGTTGCCGAAGCAGCTCTGGTGGATTGATTGGTTTTTTGAACAATTGCGTCCCAATTCACTTGGTTTTTACCGGAGAAGAAAAATTTGAATTTTGCTTCCAAATCAGGATGTTGATTTGCCCATGCAGAAAAAATTGCTTTTTTCTTTGCAGCAATCGCTTTCAATTCTTCGGTTCTTTGAGCATATAATTTTTTTGTTTCATCAAAAATTATGAATGGATTATCGGGATTACCACCTAAATTTTTAATGGATTCTTCAAATGAAGCACCACTTTCGCTAAGTGGCATGCCATGTGTGGCACACTGACGCTCAAAGCTCGATCCATCGGCTTTTAATGCCCCTTTTCCCATAATGGTTTTTCCAATAATCAGCGTCGGTCTATCATTTTCGGCTTTGGCTTCGGTAAGGGCTTTGCGAATTTGTTCTGCGTCATTCCCCGAAATTTCAATTACTTTCCAACCCCAAGCCAGATACTTTTGAGCTACATTCTCGCTGGTTACCTGTTTGGTTTCAGTCGAAAGTTGTATATCATTTGAATCATAAAACATTATTAAATTGTTGAGCCCTAAATGTCCCGCTATACGCCCAGCACCCTGAGAAATTTCTTCCTGAACACCGCCATCAGAAATAAAGGTATAAATGGTATGATCAATTACTTCGCCGAAACGGGTTTGAAGAAATTTGGCAGCAATGGCAGCTCCAACGGCATACGTATGACCTTGTCCCAGTGGACCTGATGTGTTTTCAATTCCACGCATTACATCAACTTCGGGATGTCCAGGTGTAGGACTATCCCATTGTCGAAATTGAGCCAATTCAGCTAATGTAAATTTGCCAGAGCAAGTCAACACAGCATAAAGCATGGGAGACATGTGCCCCGGATCCAAGAAAAATCGGTCGCGGTTTTCCCATCTTGGGTTTTCAGGATCGTATTCTAAAAATTCAGTATAAAGGATATTGATAAAATCGGCACCTCCCATAGCGCCTCCGGGATGCCCCGATTTTGCTTTTTCTACTGCTGAAGCAGCCAAAATCCTTATGTTGTCGGCTGCAAGGTTTAATGTTTGTAACGAGTTCATGATAAAAATATTTAATATTTAAAAGTGTATTTGATCTGTAATTCAGTAATACTATATTCGTTTTTTTAGTTGTTCAAAAATTAAAAATGATAACCGATTAAATAACTGAAACCCCAGGTTGAACCGGTATTTGTTCCAAATCCGGGAATATAATACGGGGTTGGTTTTCCGACGATATCTTGTCCAAGAAGACTTTTGTTGCGAATGGTCCAGCCCATATAAATATTTTTGATAATTTCAACCTGAACTCCTGCAACTACCTCAAACCAAACTTTTGTTACCGGGACATTTAAATAATTCGAAACTTGAATTCCACCCCAATAATTATCCGTTTGAACTATATTTGTAATATTATATGCAAAATGAGAAAAACCAAGTCGAACTCCACCAAACAGTAAATTATTGGTAGGTTGAGAATCTTTTTTTGGTTTTAATAAATTCAAATCAATACCGATTCGGCCGTACAACCCTGAAGTGTTAAATTCTGTCTGACTTAATGCGGTTTTATGATCACCGGCATAACCAATTTCAAGTGTAGGGAAAAGCTTATGTTTTAAGTTGAGCTGAACACTTCCTTCAGTGGAAAAAGTAGCACCATTGCTAATTAACGTATTTGCAAATGATGCCAAATCAGTCTGAATAGAAATACCATCGAACCATGCCTCATTAGTGGTATCTTTCAATAACTTTTTATCTTGAGCTCTCGACACATTTCCAGCGAGAAAAATCAGAATACTAATTGAATATACGAATATTTTCTGCATTATTGGTATTTACTTGGTGAAGAACAATACTGGTCGAATCGATAAAATGATGCGTTGATATGATAGTGTCAATATTAAATGTTTTTATACAACCACATTGAAGCGACAAATATTGATTTTGATTTGTATGATAAATGACCAAGGTGTCGTTAATGCCATTGATCTTGAGTAAAAATTTTGACTCGCCCTGAAATTTATTTAAAGGAAGATTTATACTGCTTAAACTTTTACTATTGTTGTAAAGCACTGAATCGATCAGCACTTCATTACCTGTAATACTGTCTCGCTTCAAACCCTGAATCGTAATACTGTCAATTGTTATTTTGTTTATAGAATAAGTTTGAGTAGCAGCATTGAAAACTACATGATAAAAATCAGCCTGCATGACCACGTCTTTATTTTCGCGACATTGTTCATCTGATGAACACGACAACATGATTCCAGAAAAAATTATACTAATAAAGCAGATAAATTTATAGGATTTCAATGGTTGCATTAAAATATGTTTACAATTAGAAATTAATCGGATGTTCATTGAAAATATTGTTTTACTTCATTTTTGAGTTTTTCAAGTGCCATTTCAGTTGGAGTTTGTTCACTTTCGCTGAAAACCTGAATCAACATTTCAGCTAAAACTGTTGCAGAATCAGCCGGATTACAACTGGCAGAACAAGTATTTACTAACCTAAGCAAACTTTCTTGAGCAGTGCGAACAAATAACCAGGCTTCCTTACTTACATAAATTTGTTGTGATAAATTGTGATTAAATTCCTGCCGAATGGAAGCCAATAGTTGCGTTTGCAGCTCCATATTGGTCATGTGTGGCTTCGCGACATTAAGAATCAGCCAAGACGGAGAGGTTCGTTCCAGCAATAAAACCAACCGTTCATAAGCCCTTAGCCGAATCGGGGTTATTATCGATTGATTTTTCATTGAAAATTCAAACTTTCTTCGTTTTTCTTCGTTACGTAATAATTTGTCAATCAACAAATACGCCGTCAGAAGAACAAGTAAAGCAGGAAATACTATGGTTAGAACTTCAATCATATTATCAGCGAAAATTTATTATTCTTGTCTGTAAATTAAGTTTTTACCTGATTTTTGCAGTTTAATTTCAATCGGATGGAATGTAACCAAACAGCCTTTGGGTAATTTTAATAAATCGGTTTCAATCAGTTTATAAAAATTATCAATCACTTCGGTATTGTCAATTATTTCGATAACCACGGGGAGTTTTTCTGTTAGTTCCCAAAATCGAGATGTTTCAATTTGATTGTTACTCAACCCGAAACCCATGATTCCGCGATAAACAGTTACCCCTGCAATTCCTTTTTGTTTAGCAATCAATACAATATGTTCATAAAGCAAATCAAAACCAATTTTATCAGTACTGCTTGCATAAATTTTCAATATACTGTGTGCAGATGAATTCATATTTTAAAGCAGATTTGAAATTACATAACCAACATATACCGCTAGGAATCCTAAAATGATACTGAGCGTAGTGTATAAAAAGGCAGTTAAAAATTGACCGTTTTGCATCAGCATTAGGTTTTCATTTGTAAATGATGAAAAAGTGGTAAAGCCTCCACACACTCCCACCATTAAAAATAAACGCATATCGGGTGTTAATAATGCACTTTTTTGAGAAATGCCCACTATAAATCCAATTATCAAACTTCCAACGACATTTACCGTTAATGTTCCCATTGGAATGGCTAAGAAATGCCAATAAATATTAAGCTTTGAAACGAAAAACCGTCCAATCGTACCAATAAAACCGCCAAATCCTATCAACAATATTTGTCTCATTCCAGAATAACAATTTGTCAAATTTCTTTTTCAATCAAGTAATTATTCCGTTCCGTTGCATTGCGGGCTACAATTTCGCCCAAAAATCCTGCAAGAAAAAGTTGAGTACCTAAAATCATGGCTAACAGAGAAAGATAAAAATATGGACTTTCGGTTATCAATGGTGCTTTAACATGTTCTATTAAAGCAATTAATTTCTTGGCACCAACCACTACTACTGCTGCAAGTCCAAGTAAAAACATCAAACTGCCATAAAGACCAAAAAAATGCATGGGCTTTTTACCGAATTTCGATAAAAACCACAAAGTCATTAAGTCTAAATACCCGTTTACAAAACGATTCAAGCCGAATTTAGTCTGTCCAAACTGACGTTTACGATGTTCAACTACTTTTTCTCCAATACGTGTAAATCCAGCATTTTTAGCCAGATATGGGATGTAACGATGCATTTCGCCATAAACTTCGATATTTTTAACCACTTCGTTTCGGTAAGCTTTTAAACCACAATTCATATCATGTAGTTTAAGTCCGGTTACTTTTCGGGCTGTAGCATTGTAAACTTTCGATGGAATATTTTTTGTCAGTTTTGAATCATAACGTTTCTTTTTCCAACCAGATACCAGATCATAATTTTCTTCTCTAATCATAGCAAATAGGCCCGGAATTTCATCCGGACTATCCTGTAAATCAGCATCCATAGTAATAACTATATCTCCCTTTGCAGTTTTAAAACCTGAATAAAGTGCAGGGGATTTTCCATAATTATGCCGGAATTTTATGCCCCGAACATGGGGCGATTTTTTAGCCAATAATTCAATGACCTGCCATGATTTATCAGTACTGCCATCGTTCACAAAAATTACTTCATAAGAAAAACCGTTTTCTTTCATCACTCGCTCTATCCACTCATAAAGCGTTGGTAGCGATTCTTCTTCGTTAAAAAGCGGGACAATTATTGATAGATCCATAGATTTTGTTTCAATAAATAGTAGTGTAAAGTTATTTTGAAAACGAGCCAATTTGAAAATTTGAAAATTAAATGAATCAATGATTTACGATTAAATCAATACACCATTATCATCTTTACATAACAGTAGATCCGTCTATTTTTCAAAAATACTTTCGTCCTTTTTTACAAAACCGGCCATCAAAAGTCCTAAAATACTTCCGACGAAAACATCAACCCAAATGTATTGAATTGCAAATCCGGCAGGTTTCAAAAAGCTGCTCATTTTATCGTAATCATCATTGTTGATATTAAATTTGAGCATTTGAGCTGCTTTAATACTTTCTTTGAGCAATAGATCTAAATATCCAGGATTAATATATTGGAAATAAACGTATTTAACTACTGCAGATATCAGAGAGGCATAAAAAAAAGTAAGCAAAACAAATGAAAAAGCTTTACCGTATTTTATTGTTCCTGCGCAGTCTACTTCCCGAAAATGGATGGACATTCTGTACATCAGCGCTATGATCAGTACTATCATTAGGTACGAAAGCAACACGAAAAAAGTAATTTTTGAAATTGAAAGTAAAAAATTGATGGAAAATAAAACTCCCATAATTAGTCCGTTAAACATGGCTGATTTGAAAATATTCGGTTGCATAATTTTCTATTTTATTGAATTTACAAAAGTACAAAAAATACTGCTATCATTCAAATTTTGTGTGGCTTATTTACTTTAAATGGATTTTTCATCAGTTGCGAAGTTCCGTGAATATTAAATCAGTTGAATGGATTGTTTTATAAAGTCTGAAACAAAATATAAGAAAAAGCAATAAAAAACTCATAAATGAAGGATTTTTCCGTATCATTTATGAGTTTATGTTAATTAATAAAACTATCAAACAGGGTTAAAATTTACAATTCAGACAAATATCGTTCGGCTTCGATTGCCGCCTGACAACCGGTTCCAGCTGCTGTAATTGCCTGTCGATAATGAGGGTCTGCAACATCGCCGGCAGCAAAAATGCCTGGTAAATTGGTACGGGGTGTTCCGGGTATTGTTTTAATATATCCAACCTCGTCAGTTTCAATCCAAGGTTTAAAAATCTCCGAATTGGGTGAATGTCCGATTGCTAAGAAGAAACCATCTATTTCTATATGAACCTGTTGTTCGTTAGATTGCCCGCGATGTTTAATAAGATTAGCACCCTGAACCACCTTTTCGCCGGTAAGTCCGAGTGTTTCATGTTCAAAAAGCACTTCAATTTTCGGGTGATTCAAAACGCGTTGTTGCATAATTTTCGAAGCTCTTAAAAATGGTTTACGAACAATTAAAAACACTTTTTTCGCTAAACCAGCCAAATAAATTGATTCTTCACATGCAGTATCGCCACCACCAACAACGGCAACTTTAAGATTACGGTAGAAGAACCCATCGCACGTGGCACATGCTGAAACACCTGAACCTGCATATTTTTTTTCATCCGGAAGTCCTAGGTACTTTGCGGTTGCACCTGTAGAAACAATAATGGTTTCAGCTTCAATTTCTGTTTCGCTATCTATGGTAACCTTGTATGGTCTTGTCGATAAATTGGTTGAACTAACTACTCCGAAACGAATATCCGTCCCAAATTTTTCGGCTTGTTTTCTCAAATCTTCCATTAATTCAGTTCCTGTAATTCCTGCCGGATAACCGGGAAAATTTTCAACTTCAGTGGTCGTGGTTAATTGTCCTCCCGGTTCTAATCCTTCATACAAAACCGGTTTGAGGTTAGCCCGCGACGCGTAAATGGCTGCCGTATAACCGGCAGGTCCTGATCCTATAATCAGACAACGTACTTTTTCAATCATTTCTTTTAATTTGTTATTTTTTAATTTATATAATTATCTGAATGGTTTGTCAATTGGGTTTAATTAGCGTAAATCATTTTCATAAACCCCTTTGAATTTCGAGGCATTGAATACAAAATAATTATCGGGAACTTTGATTCCTTTTTGATAATTCGTTAACATTAAGAGATTTGTAGTCCCGTTTTTATAAATTATTTTAATAGAAAACAGATTCATTGTAGTTTTGTTCACTTGAATATCAATTTTTAAAATGTCTCTATTTTTAAATTTTGGTGTTAATTGAATACTATAAAATGCCGTTGATTTTACCGATGAAAATCGAATATCCGATTTATTTTTATAAGTGGATAATATGACCATCGGGTTGGTTTCTCCTAATTCTTTTTCGGTAGGATTTGTAATTGTAACTTCATTATTTTTACGTAAATACGACCATTGAGTTTTCCCATCGAACCAAACTTTCATTTCATCTGATTCCAAAATAAATTTCGACCCTTTCAGAGTAAATACGCCAGTTGTACCTTGATCTATCGCATTATTTTTCTCTGAAACTATAAGTTTAAATTCAGTTCTGATAGGATTTGTTTGAACCGAAGTCAAAATATTGGTGATGATTTGGTTTGCATTGAGTGTTGCATGCACCAATGCAATTTGAAAGGTTAAGAATAATAAGACAATTGAAAATTTGTACTTTGATTGCATGATTAAAATTGTTATTGATTAAATTTGCATTTACAAGGAACATGCCATAAAAGATTATGGAAGGATAAAGCGGAAAAAATTAAATAAATACCATGAAAACTGACAATCCGACAGCATAAATTGGACAATCGGGAAAGCGTTATTCAATTTGATAAAAGGTTGAATACCTCCACTTTTGCAGTAAAAAACAAAACCCCAAAACAGGTTTGTTTTAGGGCTTGTAAGAGTTGAAAAATTAATTTTCCTGATACCTTAAAATCGTTTGATCGCGGTCGGGGCCAACAGATACGATATGAATTGGAACTTCCAATTCTTCTTCTAAGAAATTGAGGTATGCATTAAATTCTTCAGGAAATTCATCTTCGCTGACCATTTGGCTCATATCGGTTTTCCAACCGGGTAGCTCAACATATACGGGTTCAGCTCCTTCGCTCAAATCATATGGAAATCGTTCAGTTTCTTTACCATTAATTTTATACGCAACGCACGCATTAATTGTTTCAAACTGATCTAAAACATCGCTTTTCATCATAATCAGACGGGAAACGCCATTAATCATCACGGCATATTTGAGTGCAACTAAATCAATCCATCCGCAACGGCGTGGACGTCCGGTTACCGATCCGAACTCAAAGCCAATCTTACGCATTTCGTCGCCTTTTTCGTCGAATAGTTCAGATGGAAACGGCCCGCTGCCGACACGCGTACAATAAGCTTTAAAGATTCCGTAAACTTCACCAATATTTCGAGGTGCGATGCCTAATCCTGTGCAAGCTCCGGCACAAACTGTATTCGATGATGTTACAAACGGATATGAGCCAAAATCAATATCAAGCATGGTTCCCTGTGCTCCTTCTGCCAATATTCTTTTATCATTTCGAAGTGCATCATTTATAACATGCTCGCTATCTATTAATTCAAAACGTTTGATGCATTCAAGTCCTTCGAACCAACTTTTTTCGAGCGCCGGTAAATCATATTCAAAATGATATTGTTTGAGTATTTCTTCATGACGGGTAATGGCAGTTTTGTATTTTTCATCGAAATTATGTAAAATATCACCTACACGAATGCCGTTACGACTCACTTTATCGGTATATGCAGGACCGATTCCTTTACCTGTAGTCCCAATTTTTGAGCTTCCTTTCGACGATTCGTAAGCTGCATCAAGCAAACGGTGCGTGGGAAGAATTAAATGAGCTTTTTTTGAAATCTTCAATCGATCGGTCAGCGGATGTCCCGATACTTCCAATGCATCTACTTCTGCTTTGAAAAGTGCAGGGTCCAGAACCACGCCATTGCCGATAATATTAACTTTGTCACCTTGAAAAATGCCCGAAGGGATTGAACGAAGCACAAATTTATTTCCTTCAAATTCAAGTGTATGACCTGCGTTGGGACCTCCTTGGAAACGGGTAATTAAATCATAACCCGGAGTTAATACATCAACTACTTTCCCCTTTCCTTCGTCGCCCCATTGGAGGCCCAATAATACATCTACTTTCATTTTTATTTATTTTTATTAGAACCGTGAATCTTTATTCTTATAATCGAGAGTGCTAAAACTTTTTCGAATTTTTGAATCAAACTTATTTCTGATTTTTCAATTCAGCCTGACATTTACTGCATAGCCCATACAAATAAAGGGAATAATGAGATAGTTGAAAATGTACAAATTGTTTTGACTGAATGGAAGTTCGTATCTGTTTATCCGAAAACTCTTTAACTTTTCCACAACGGGTACAAATCAAATGATGATGTGTGTTTAGTCCTGAAACTTTTTCATATTGAGCTAATTGACCTCCCAACAAATGTTTAACAATTAAATTGCATTCGAGAAGCAGATCGATCGTGTTGTAGATAGTGGCTAAACTCACACGATAACTGTCTTTCATTTGATTATAAAGCATTTCAACTGTAAAATGTTGTTCGTATATAAAAATTCGCTCTAAAATAGCGAACCTTTCGGGCGTTTTACGGTGATGATGTTTCAACAGATATTCTGTGAACAAATCTTTTACATATTCAAATGAATCCTGATCTTTCATTGTTTTTTTCTGACCAACAAAGATACATCTTTTTGCAGAATTGACCGCTACAAAATATCGAGAAAAATTATTTCCTGTTTCACTGTGTCGGCAATAATTTCTTGTGATCGACTGATTTCGGTTGTAAATGTTGTTTTATCAAGTAGTTTTTGAGCTGCTGATTTTCCCCGTCGGCAAAACCGGCTTAAACAAAGAGCAATGGCTTTGTATAGATGAAATTCATCAATATCGGATTGTGCAATGGCTCTATCTGTAATTAAATCAATTTGTTTTTCCGAAAATTGTGAACTTACACGTGCTGCTAACAAATAGCCGCTAATCTGTGTCCAACGTTCGGAAGAATTTATCCAATCGATTGCCAATTTTGCTGCAAAATTTAATTTGCTGAATAAATTCATTACCGTTTGTTCGGACAGTTCTATTTGATCAACTTTATGAACCCAACTTTCAGTGGTTGCACGGGTGCAGGTTTCGACTGGCTCGAGCAGGGTTGCAAGCAACATGGTTTCTCGAATTTGCAAATTCCACAACCGTTGAGCTAAATCGTGATTGGGTTTGTATTCTGAAGCTATCTGTTTAATAATTGGGAGATTTAGTCCGAAATTATTTTTATAAACGATGCCGTTTTTTTGCATATTTTCGGCAATCACACCATTCATCGACGAAAAAATCTTTTTTTTTATATCGGCAATTTGGGCATCCAAATCGGGCGTTGAAAAACAATAATCCATTTATTATTTAATTTAAAACATTACGAATCATATATTTGAGAAACAATGTTCAAATATTAAACTGAAAGTGTTGCATAAAATCAAACACTGTATTATCTTTGCACTCGCAAAACATGGTGGTCCTAGCTCAGTTGGTTAGAGCGTCGGATTGTGGTTCCGAAGGTCGCGGGTTCGAGCCCCGTGTTCCACCCATTTAAAGCTGTATCGAAAATCGATGCAGTTTTTTTGTTTTATGCCTCATGTGTGTACTGTTTTTGAATTCGATTAATCAACCCTGCATATATTTTCTTTTGTTGTAGGGATGTATTTAACTAATATACTTTTTTTTCAAGGATACAATTATCTTTTGAAAATTGAATGATTCAACGATTTTAATCGAATTCGATCGTTCAGAATAAGCTCAAACTTGCATTTGTCTGAAAGGGTTTATTGACCATTGGCTTTATAATTTGAAGATTGCTTCTGCTGTTAAATATCTTTGAATTTAAGTTGTATTGAACTAAATAATATGCAATTGAACAAGCTTTTATCAGTTATTTTCATGTAAATTATGCCATAAAAAAAGGCTGTCTTTTTTGGAGACAGCCTATTTTCAGTAGCGGGAACGAGAGTTGAACTCGTGACCTCCGGGTTATGAATCCGACGCTCTAACCAACTGAGCTATCCCGCCATTCCTCGAAAAGCGCTGCAAAGATAGACTTTTTAGCTCAATTGACCAATTTTTTTTGTCAAAAAAGAATTGATTTGATCACTTTTGTGCATATCTTTTTATTAAACTTTTGGATTTTAATTATTTCCCTTGTTTCGGTATATGCCTACATCTTTGTTCGGTGAATGATGGTAACCTGTTCTTGTGAATTTGAATACATTCTCATTCCGCTTAAACATTTTTCTATAATATCGTGTCAGGGATTGTTCAATTCCTTCGTACGGATATGAACGATCCGTTCAAATGAGCAACATTCTTTTGTGAGGGGAGGAACGAGCCCTGCAAAGAATGACACTCGTTTGTTCCGGTACGAACGAGTAATGCGGGTTTTAGGATGAAAAGCGTTGAAAATATTAAGCTGAATTGTCAGAAACTATTTAAATTGAACGGATGTTAGTTTTTCGGACAATTGCCACAGTTTTTTTCCATCGTCAATCCGATGTGATGCTTGGTTTGATTGGACAACTGTAGGAAATCCTTTCATTTCGCTGTGGCTATTTGGACCGTAAAACTCGCCGCCTTTTGCCATTGGATCAGTTGCAGCACGTAATTCGGGTAAGGCTCCCATCGAGGCAGGTTGAATGAAAAATAGGGTAAATGGACGCAATAATACCATAACCCATTTAGGAATAGAATGACTGAATAAATTTGTGTCGGATACTCCGGGATGAGCCGCGATGGCTTTGCAGTCGATCTGATTTGTTTCAAAGAAATGTTGCAATTCATAAGTAAACAATAAGTTACAAAGTTTTGAGCGACCGTATGCTTTCATCGGCTTATATCCGTTTCCATTATTATACATGAAATTGTCAAAATCCATCACACCACTTTTATGCGCGAGGCTGCTGACGTTTACCACGCGAGAACCCGGTGTTTTTTTGAGTATATCCAACAGCAAACCGGTCAGTGCAAAATGTCCCAAGTGATTGGTGCCGATTTGTTTTTCGAAACCATCGACGGTTAATGCGTAAGGCACCATCATTATACCTGCATTATTTACTAAAATGTCGAGTTTAGTATGGCTTTGTTTAAATTTATCGCTAAAATTTTGAATTGAAGATAAATTAGCTAAATCAAGTTCCATAAGAATAATTTCGGCTTTAGGTATCGAATTTTTAATATTCTCGCGGGCAATTTCGCCTTTTATCGTCGACCGACAAGTCATGATCACGATAGCTCCTTTTGATACAAAGGCTTTTACTGCTTCAAAACCCAAACCGCTGTTCCCTCCGGTAACGATGACGGTTTTTCCTTTTAAATCAGGTATATCTTTTGTAGTCCAATGTTTTCCGTTCATGGATTTTTTTTTAAATAAATTATATTTCAATGAAATATGAAAATACACCCAAAGCAATGAGCACAATACCTGTAACTGATTTTTCGTGTCGCTCGAAGAACGTACCACTCAATCTGTTTACCCCTTTCATGCCCAAATAAACCAACAGGGTCATCATTACCAAGGTAAGCAACAGATAAATAACCGAAACCATTAAAATTCCGATCCATCCTTGTGTAGCCGCCTGAAAATAATAGGCTTCAATTTCGATACAAGGCGACAAAAACATGCCTACACTTAAACTGAAGATGACCGCAAATTTCGATTTTTTAGCTTTAAGTATTTCATCATTCAGGTCGAAATGATGATGTTCATGATGCACTTTTCTAAAATCAAGCAGTAAATAAATCAGACCGATAGAAACTAAAATGGCAGGAGCGGCTATCCTGATGATATAGTTGTAGTTTTCGGTTAATTTTATACCGACAAATCCGACCAGAATTCCAATAAAAATGGTGCTTAAAGTGTGTGCAAATCCCGAAATCAGAGTTGCAGAAATGGTTTCACGCTGATTCCATTTTTCAGCTTTTGAAATGGCTATCATTGGTAACCAATGATTCGGGAAAAGCGGATGAATAAGTCCCAACACCACGCTGCCAATAAAAATTTGCCACATACAATTTTTTTATTTTTCGAAAAATTCACTTGTTTCCTGCATCTTTGATTTCGATGAAAATGTAAAGTTGAGCAGGAGTTTTATAATTATCCGTAATGAGACAGCCAATATCTTAATTTTGAAATTATGCATGCATCAATTGCAAGATATTAAACAGCTGAATGTATTTTTTGTTTACTGTTTCTGAACTTCGTGTTCACTTATGGTTAAAGCTCTGATTCGGGTTTTTTGGGTGATTTTTTTATTGGGTAAATCAATGTTTTCCCAAACCAGAAGCTTCGCATGATTATTCAAAGCTGGCTCAGCTGGTTTCCCTGCGATTTTTGAGGGATAATAAACACTTCCACCAATAAGATCGAATATGTTCAACGATTTTAATTTGGGCGATATTGTCAACAATATTTCATTGATTTCATCTATATTTTCTGTGCCAAAATCGAATGCAAAAGGCTTCATTTTATTTACGTCCGGAATGCCAGTAATATCTTTGTTCAATTCAATGTATTGAATTTGTTGATTCAATTCATCGCGCTCTTTAGGCAAAAGGGCAAGTTTTAACGAAACAATCTGTGTTGAAATGATGCCATCTACAAATAAGGTGTTCGCCGGTTCCATATATTGTTCGTCGAGATAGATAAAATTTTTAATACAACCGGTTTGGTCTTGTTCAATCACGGTTCGTTTTAGTTGTAATTCAGGCGATACAAAGATGCAGACACTTGAAAAGCGGTACATTAGTCACGTTTTTTTATTGCATTGTTTTTTAAATTCGATTTATTAAGCAAAATTGAGTTCATTCGTTTTTGATCAGGAGTCAGATAGTTTGTAGGATCAACTTTTTGAACGACTTTACGCAAACTATCCTGAATTAACGAATTAAACATACGGGTGAGCGAAATACTATCGACTACTGCATGAAAAGTTCCTTTGTAAGTTTTGCATCCGAGTAATTTTCCGCTGATTGATTTGATTTTTAATTTTTTATAAGCCGGCAGTTGAATGGTATATCTTTTGGTTAAGCCATCGTTATATGTTTTTGTAAAAACACTGTCGGATGATCCATTGTAATAATTGATGCGAAGCACGACAAATCGATCTGTACATGAATCCTGCCTTGAAATGAATTCTTTAAATTTCAAAATATATACATCGCCGTACATCAATCCGGTATTTAATATCTCAAAGTTGAGTTGTGTTCGCGTAGAATCTTTCGCAAAATGATAGTTGATAGGTTTGTTCCAGATATTCAGTTTGAATTTTTTTATATCGGTTGAATCAATCGAATGATATTTTCCCTTTTTGATTTCGATTTGTAATTTTGTTAACCGTTTATTGACGTCAATGTAGATATCAGCATATGTTTTTGGATTTTTTGTGTACCAAACAACAGACGAATCGAAATCAGCCTGAGTGATATTATATTTTTCGAGAATCGAATTAAAATATTTGCTTTTTAAATCGAATTGAGAGTTGCCTATTCCTTTGGTATCGAGCGTGCCTTCCAGTAAATGCATATCGACCAAAACAGCCGTCATATTACGCTCACTCAAAACGTTTTTGGGGCGTTGTTGACAGGCAGACAAAGCCAGCACGAAAAAAATGATCGCTATTAAAGTTTTATTGATTAACTTCGGCATCTTTTTTCTTTTTTGAATCTAAACTTTCGTTCAATTCTTTCCGGTAAAACAAGAGGATAATCCCCACGGCAACACTTATGGCTGAGTCAGCAACGTTGAAAATCGGGCTGAAAAACAGGGTTTCGCCAGCGGCATTTTTGATTAGGGGGAAATAGAGCATATCCACAACTTTGCCATAAAAAAGTCCGGCATATCCTCCTCCATGAGGCAATAATGTGGCGATAGGTCCCATATAATTGCTGGCACTGAAAAGAATACCATAAAACAATGAATCGATAATATTGCCAGCTGCACCTGCAAGCACTAACGAGATGGTGAGAATGTACCCCTGTTTAACGTTCAGTTTTATCAAATGTCTGATATAGAATGCCAAGCCGATGACTGCCAAAATGCGAAAAACAGTAAGAAATAATTTTCCGATGATTTCCATCCCGAAAGCCATTCCGTTGTTTTCGATAAACAGAATTTTAAACCAGGGGAAAATTTCAAATTGTTCGCCTAATGAAAAATGAAGTTTAACATATACCTTGCTGATCTGATCGAACAACAAAACTAAGAAAATAAGCAATCCTGATTTTTTGGCTATTGACATGGAAATTTAATTCTTAATTATTTGGAGCTCACCAAATGAATTTTATTATACACAAAATCGACAACGGGCATCTGTATCCGTTGCCGAATTTGAAGTGTTATGAGTAAATTATTTTTGATCGTTTTTTGCTTCAATACTCAGTGTAGCATGAGGTACAGCACGAAGTCTTTCCTTTGGAATCAATTTTCCTGTTTCGCGACAAATACCGTACGTTTTATTCTCAATACGAACCAATGCAGCTTGTAAATGCTGAATAAATTTCATTTGACGCTGTGCTAACCGCCCAGATTCTTCTTTCGATAGGGTGGCTGCACCCTCTTCTAACACCTTAAATGTGGGCGAAGTATCCATTACATCGTTGCCATCTAAATTGGTGATGCCATTACGTAATAACTCGTAATCTTTTTGGGCTTGGGCAAGTTTATCATTGATAATCTGACGGAATTCTTCCAATTCAACATCCGTATATCTTGTTTTTTCGGCCATAGTTGTAATCTTTTTAAAGGTTTCAGAATTTATTTTAATATTCGTGCAAGCCTTGCTGGGCATCATCTTGAAAATTGCCTGCGAAATTACATAATTTGTTTGATTTCGACAATTATTTTTCAATATTATTCAATGTAGCCGCAATTATATTTTGTTTACCGTTATTTTAACTTTATAATCTTCAAAATCAAGCTCCGTAGGGTTAACTAATTTATCTGATAAAATTACGGATTTTGCTAAGGTTTGGGAAGCAATATAATCCGAGTATTCATTAACTGCGTCGTCAATTTCAATGTTTTTCCCAATTTCGATGGTTATTTTGTCGGTAATCTCGTACCCGTTTGATTTCCGAATATTCTGAATTCGGTTTACTAATTCGCGTGCAATTCCTTCTTGCTTCAACGATGGGGTTACTGTAATATCCAATGCAACGGTTAGTTTTCCTTCGTTGGCAACTAACCAACCCGGCATATCTTCAGTAAAAATTTCAACATCTTCGGGAGTTAATTCAACTTTGCCAGATGAAAGTTGCAGCACGTAACATTCCGATCGTTCAATTTCGCTGATTGCGTGATTGTTCAGCATGGTAAATGACTGCGCTATCTCTTTCATCTGTTTACCGTATTTTTTGCCGAGCGTTTTAAAATTTGGTTTAATTTTTTTTACTAAATTTTCCATATCGGCATCGGGCGAAATTATTTCTAATTCTTTGATGTTTACTTCTGTTTTTACCAGTTCGGCAATGTATAACAATTGCTGATAAGTGGTTTCGTCGTGTGAAGGAACAATGGCTTTCGAAAGTGGTTGACGAACTTTCTTTTCAGCCTTCCGACGCAATGCAAGAATCATCGACGATATTTGCTGAGCCAACATCATGCATTCTTCCAGGTTTTTGTCTATAAATGAAGCATTATAAGAAGGAAAATCGGCTAAGTGAACTGATTCGTTCTTGTCTTTTCTGCTTACAGTGTTCAAATCCAAAAAAAGTTTATCGGCATAAAATGGAGCGATCGGTGCCATTAACCTCGATACTGTTTCTAAACAAGTGTAAAGTGTTTGATAAGCAGCAATTTTATCAACTGAATATTCACCGCCCCAATAACGTTTCCTGTTGAGGCGCACATACCAATTACTTAAATTTTCGCCAACAAAGTCAGAAATGGCTCTTCCTGCACGGGTTGGTTCGTATTGATCGTAAAATTCAGTAACATCTTTTACCAAAGTGTTGAGTAGAGAAATGATCCAGCGGTCGATTTCGGGACGATTTTCGAGTGGTATCTCTGGTTCGGCATACCTGAAATGATCCACATTGGCATAAAGTGTGAAGAATGAATAAGTGTTGTAGAGTGTACCGAAAAACTTTCGGCGAACTTCTTCTACTCCTTCTAAATCGAATTTCAAATTATCCCAAGGCGAGGCATTGGTCATCATGTACCAGCGCAATGGATCGGAACCATATTTTTCGATAGAAGAAAATGGATCTACGGCATTACCAAGGCGTTTTGACATTTTATTGCCGTTTTTATCAAGAACTAATCCGTTGGAAACCACGTTTTTGAATGCTACTGAACCACGCACCATTGTACTGATTGCATGTAAAGTGAAGAACCATCCCCTGGTTTGATCAACACCTTCCGAAATGAAATCGGCAGGAAAATTTGTTTGGTTGTCAATTAATTCTTTGTTTTCGAAAGGATAGTGTAGTTGTGCATAAGGCATAGCTCCCGAATCGAACCAAACATCAATTAAATCCGTTTCTCGCTTCATGGGTTTTCCATTTGGCGATACAAGAATGATGCCGTCAACATAGGGACGGTGCAAATCTATATTTTTTACGGCGTAATTCTCTGACGAAAAATCACCGGGTTGAAAGTTTTTGTATGGATTTTCTTTCATAAAACCCGAACGTATGGATTTGTCGATTTCGGTCATCAATTCAGCTACCGATCCGATACATATTTCTTCGTTTCCATCTTCGGTTCGCCAAATTGGCAAAGGCGTTCCCCAATAACGGCTTCGGCTTAAATTCCAGTCTTGCAGATTTTCGAGCCATTTTCCGAAACGTCCGGTTCCTGTAGACTGTGGTTTCCAATTTATCGTGTCATTCAATTCCATCATTTCTTGGCGACAATCAGTTGTTTTTATAAACCAACTATCTAATGGATAATACAATACAGGTTTATCGGTGCGCCAGCAATGGGGATAGGTGTGAATGTGTTTTTCGATTTTATATGCCAAACCTTGTTGTTTTAACATTACGCTAAGGTCAATATCCAATGTGGTTACTTCAGAAGTGTCGCCAACAGAGGTTGGAGCCGGTGCAATTTCATATGCATTTTTTACATAGCGCCCAGCATATTCTGCATACAAATGGGCATTCATATTTGAAGCTACGTATTCTGGATTCAAATCTTCCAATTTGAAAAATTTCCCCGTTTTATCTACCATAGGTTGTTGATTTCCATCTTTATCTACGATGAGTAGAGGTGGAACTCCGTTTAGTTTGGCTACACGATCATCATCTGCTCCAAAAGTGGGAGCAATGTGAACGATTCCTGTACCATCTTCGGTAGTTACAAAATCACCCGAAATGACACGAAAAGCGCCATCACCAGGATTTACCCAGGGAATAAGTTGCTCGTAATCAAGACCTGTTAAATCAGTTCCTTTGTAATGATCAACAACTTCGTACTGATTTTTTCCCATAACCGAGCTTAATAAATTTTCGGCTAATATGTATTGACAGTACTCTTTTGAATATGGATTTTGACTTTTAACTTTTACATAATCAATTGAAGGACCTACACAAAGTGCTGTATTTGAAGGAAGTGTCCAAGGAGTGGTAGTCCAAGCGAGTAAATAAGTATCAGTCTGTTTTTTCAATTTAAACTGAGCCACGCAGGTGGTGTCTTTTACATCGCGATAGCAACCGGGTTGGTTAAGTTCATGCGTTGAAAGTCCGGTTCCTGCAGCCGGTGAATAGGGTTGAATGGTGTAGCCTTTGTAAAGCAATCCTTTGTTGTATAATTGTTTAAGTAACCACCACAAGGTTTCGATATAGCGGTTATCGTAGGTAATATAAGGGTTGTTCATATCTACCCAATATCCCATTTTGGTTGTCAGGTCTTCCCATTCTTTGGTATATTTCAGCACATCACGTCGACAGGCAGCGTTGTAATCGTCAACCGAGATTTTTTTCCCGATATCTTCTTTGGTAATACCCAGCGATTTTTCGACACCAAGTTCTACGGGAAGTCCATGTGTATCCCAACCGGCTTTTCGATTTACCTGAAAGCCCTGCATGGTTTTATATCTGCAAAAAATATCTTTAATGGTTCTTGCCATGACATGATGTATGCCGGGCATCCCGTTTGCCGAAGGAGGTCCTTCATAAAATACGTAGGATGGTTTGCCCTCGCGGGTTTTGATACTTTTATAAAAAATGTTGTTCGCATTCCAATACGACAATATTTCTTTGTTTACGTCCGATAAATTGAAATTGGTATATTCAGCAAACTGTTTCATCTCAAACAAATTTTCTTGATGGTCGTTCTTTAATTGAGGCGCAAAATTACAAAAAATAAACGAATTAGAAAATTGAAATCCATTTAGATGTTGAGTTCGAGTAAGGAGTTGGTGGAAAGGTAGGAACAATCCATTAAAGCCCGATTAATTTTAATGAAAAAGGATCGGGTAGATGATGAAATTATTAAATTGAAGTGCAAAAAATGATTTGAATTTCGTTCAGTTTTGATCTTGTTTTACCCAAATAAGTGCTTTGATATTGTACCCTAAATCTGATGCTATTTTCAAATAATTTTGCTTAATATTTTCCGGAATTACAGTTTCTCGAGACAAAATCCACAGGTATTTTTGGTTGTTTCCGGCAACCAATGCATATTTATATTCTTTGTCTAATGCAATAACATTGTATCCCGAATAAAACGGTCCAAAGAATGAAACTTTTAACCGTGCTACATCTGGATTACCGATAAATTTTGCTTTTCCCAGGGCTTGCGACCATTGCCTGGTTTTATAATTATAACCACGATTCAAAACTTTAATGCTGCCGTCACTATTGACTGAATAATTAGCAGTGGTGTTATTCAGATTACGTTCGAACCTGAAATCCATACGTGCAATTTCGTACCATCGACCTAGGTATTTTTCTTTTTGAAACGGTGTGAAAGCAACGGCTCCTGTTGGAATGCTGATGCAGGAAGTGATAAAGAAAGAGCAACTTGCGATGAGAAAAAATCCGGTTAGGAATTGTTTTTTTGTTTTCATTTTTGACGTAATGTTAGATTGTGTCTTTAGAAAATTGTTTACATTTTGAACGACTCTTTTTAAGATAAAACAGATAAAGTTTGAAAATGTTTTTGTTGACATGAATGGTGTTATTATTTTTTGATAAGGATCTTGAATGCCATTTTGAAAGAGTGGTTAAGAAAATTAAATCTTTTGATACTTGAGAATAAAAGTTGCTAACTTTGTCAGAAATTGATGGTGATTTATTAAAGTAATTGACAATACAAATTGGTTCAATGGTGGGTTTACAAACTAATTTTCAATAAAATACATATGTTTATGAAAAAAATCGGCTTACTTTTCTTTGTGCTTTTTTCTACAACACTTTTTGCACAGATTGATCGTGTTGATCCTGCTTTTTGGTGGGTAGGGATGAAAAATCCTAAATTACAGCTTTTAATTCATGGAGCTGAAATATGTAATCGGCAGGTTTCGGTAGATTATCCCGGTATTACCTTGGTAAAGGTAAATAGGGCTTGCAGTCCAAATTATTTATTTGTTAGTTTAGAATTGGATCCAAAAACAGTGAAGGCAGGTAAATTCCAATTTCGATTGAAACAACCTGACCAGCCTGATTTGATCGTAAATTATGAATTAAAAAATCGACGACCTGGTTCCGCTGAACGCGAAGGTTTTTCAAGTGCCGATGTGATTTATTTATTGATGCCTGATCGGTTTGCAAATGGAAATCAGGCGAACGATAATGTAGATTCACTTCCCGATAAAGCTGATAGATCAAAACTTGATGGACGACATGGAGGTGATATTCAGGGCATCGTTGATCATTTGGATTATATCAAGCAATTGGGCGCCACTGCTATTTGGTGTACACCTGTCTTAGAAAATAATTATCAACATGCATCCTATCATGGGTATGCCATTAGCGATTATTATAAAGTTGACCCCCGTTTTGGGAGTAATGATGATTATTGTAAGTTTGTTAAGGCATCGCATGATAAAGGTCTTAAAGTTATTATGGACTTAGTATCAAACCATTGCGGAATTTGGGCATGGTGGATGAGTGATCTTCCCTTCGAAGATTGGATTCATCAATGGCCAGATTTTACGCAGACTAATCACAAAGCCAGTACAATCAAAGATATTCATGCCGCACAGGTGGACAAGAAAATTTTTTTAGATGGATGGTTCGAGAAAACTATGCCCGACATGAACCAGAAAAACCCTTATTTTTGGACTTATTTTATTCAAAATTCAATTTGGTGGATTGAAAATGCCGATATTGATGGCATCCGAATGGATACCTATCCTTACAATGATCGCGATGCAATGGCTCAATGGGCTAAAGCCATTACCGACGAATACCCGCATTTTAATCTGGTTGGCGAAACATGGCTTTTTAACCCACAGGATATTGCCTTTTGGCAAAAGGATGCAGTGAACTCGCTGCATTATAATTCACAATTGCCAACCGTCATGGATTTTATAACTCAAAATGCTTTGTCAACATGTTTCAATGAACATGGAAACCCTTGGGAAGATAAAGGGATGAATAGGCTATATAATTCTATTTCAAATGACTATTTATATGCGAATGTAAATAACATCCTTGTTTTTGCCGAAAATCATGATACGCAGCGACTGAATTATTTACTTGATGGTAATTTTAATAAATTCAAAATGGCGATGACCTTTTTGATGACTACTCGTGGAATTCCCGAAATATATTATGGTTCTGAAATTGGCATGACAGGCAACAAGAATCTTGGCGATGGAGATATTCGTCGTGATTTTCCCGGAGGTTGGAAAGGTGATTCGATCAATGCTTTTACAGCAACAGGACGTACTGCAACCGAAAATCAATATTACGATTTTATGTCGAAATTGCTTAACTGGCGAAAAACTAAACCTGTAATACATACTGGATTGTTGACACATTATGTTCCTGATAACGATGTTTATGTGTACTTTCGTTACAACGAAAAGGATAAAATAATGGTGATTTTAAATAACAACGAAACGAATCAAACTCTGGAACTTAATCGATATGCCGAAAGTATTGAAAATAAGGTTATTGGAACTGATGTACTGACCGGAAAAACCTATGATTTGAAGTCTGATTTTCAGGTTCCGCCTCAAACCGCTTTGATATTAGAATTGAAGTAATTGATTTTCAAATTACAACCTCTCAACATGAATATTAATTTCATCTACACCCTTAATTTTTTTGAATAATTATTGAATATTTATTTATTTTTTTTGTACTTTTACCAGCTATAAAATCAAATATTTTTTTCACCTAAATTTCTATTGAATGAGTTGATTGAAAGTTGATCGATCGAAATTTGAATCAGAAAAACAGATTAATTCAGAAATAGGTTTTTTATATTAAAACTTAATGTATGGTTATTTCTAACGATATTGTCGATGCATTATTCGCCCAATTTGGAGAGCAGGATATCACACGAATGTCAATTCGTGAGGTAGGAAAATTGGTAGCTCAGATTGAGGAAAAGAGTGGGGTCGAATTTATTCACATGGAATTAGGAGTTCCGGGGTTGCCGGCATCTACCATTGCCATTGCCGCAGAAAAAGAAGCGTTGGATAAAGGCTTGGCTTCGCAGTATCCTAATATTGAGGGTATTGCAATTCTTAAAGCTGAAATTGCCCGTTTTTCTAAATTATTTATCAATATCGATATTTCGCCTGTAAATTGTGTGCCAACGGTAGGAGGGATGCAAGGAAGTTTTGCAGCTTTATTTGCTGCTGCCCGAACAAATCCTGATAAGCCGTTCACGCTATTTATCGATCCGGGTTTTCCTGTCAATAAATCGCAATTAAGAATAATGGGTATCCCATATAAATCATTTGATATTTTGAATTTCAGGGGTGAAAAATTGCGTGCAGTGTTAGCTTCATTTCTCAGCGAAGGAAATATCAGTTCAATTTGTTATTCTTCACCCAATAATCCTTCATGGATAAGTCTTACAGAATTTGAACTTCAAATTATAGGTGAATTGGCAACATTTTATGATGTGATCGTGATTGAAGATTTAGCCTATTTTGGAATGGATTTCCGCCAGCACTACGGTAAACCGGGTATTCCGCCTTATCAACCAACAGTTGCCCATTACACCGATAACTATATTTTGTTGCTCTCGGCCTCAAAAATTTTCAGTTATGCAGGACAACGAATTGGCATGATGATTATTTCTGAAAAGTTGAGAGCCCGCTCATATCCAAATTTGAAAAAATATTTCAGCAACGATTTGCTGGGACATTTCATTGTCTATGGGGTTCTTTACGTTACCACTGCTGGAACTTCTCATACAGCCCAATATGCATTGAATGCGCTGCTTAAGGCAGCCAACGATGGACAACTCGATTTTGTGAAAGAACTTTATCCT
This sequence comes from Bacteroidota bacterium, assembly GCA_021779195.1. Taxonomy (GTDB): domain Bacteria; phylum Bacteroidota; class Bacteroidia; order Bacteroidales; family Paludibacteraceae; genus Paludibacter. Next base: position 55,487 of record JAJYBB010000018.1, read on the forward strand.
TATGCCGAAAAGGCTAACCTCATAAAATCGATTTTTCAGAAATATGGCTTTTATATTGTTTATTATGATGAAAATCAAACTCTTGCCGATGGGTTTTATTTTACAATTGCCTATCCGGGCATGACAGGTTCTGAATTGATGAAAGCCTTATTGTATTATGGTATTAGTGTTATTTCATTGGCAATTACCGGAAGCCAAAATCCAAACGGATTGCGCATTTGTGTGTCATTTGTCCGAATGAACCAACTGGAAGAGTTAGAAAATCGATTAAAATCTTTTACTGAAAATTACGATTTGAAAAATGTTTGAATTTAAAAGTGTAAAGTTAATTTGAAAATTTGCCAATTTTTCGATCAAAAGAAGGAATGATTTGTGTTAAAATCATTGTGTTATTATAAGCTTGAAATGACATTTGTTGCGTAACTTGTTTACTCTTTGAATTATTTGATTTTTTTTAATTGTTTGATACTTATCTATAAAATACGAATTGATCTTTATTTTAATGGTTCTAAATTAGCTTTGTATTTCAATATTTTGTCTATTCATGAACTGCATCTTTAATTCTTTTGGTAAATTTGCCATTTATAAATGAATTATTAGTTTCATGAAGTCCGAAAAAAAAAATGTAGCACTTGGTTCGGTTATTGCAGCAGTATTTATAACCGCCTTTAAGTTGATTATTGGTTTGTTGACCGGTAGTTTGGGTATCTTGTCGGAGGCATTGCACTCCGGTTTAGATATGGTGGCTGCTGTAATTACATTTTTTTCAGTTCGGGTCTCAGATAAACCTGCCGATAAAGAACATAACTATGGGCATGGTAAAGTGGAAAATCTTTCGGCATTATTTGAAACAATATTGCTTCTTATTACTTGTTTATGGATAATTTCAGAAGCCATTCACCGGTTAACTTCAGGGAGAACAGAGATTGAAGTGTCGGTATGGAGTTATGTGGTGGTTATCAGTTCAATTTTTATTGATTTCACCCGATCGCGAGCACTCTCCAAAGTAGCAAAAAAGCATAATAGTCAAGCCCTTGAGGCTGATGCACTCCATTTCTCTACTGACATATGGAGTTCGACTGTAGTTTTGTTCGGATTAATAGCTTATCAGTTTCTGGGTTGGGTGGTTGCCGACTCAATTGCCGCATTATTAGTTGCTTGCATCGTTTTATATGTTTCGTTTCAATTGGGTAAGAAATCTATTGATGTTCTGTTGGATAAATCGCCTAAGGATACTACCGCTGTGGTTATGCAAATTTTAGAATCTTATCCCGAAATCAAATATTTTCATAGTCTGAAAGCCCGTACAGCCGGTGCCGATACTTTTATCAAATTTAATGTGCATTTCAATCCCGAATTAAGTCTTAGTCAAGTACATGAATTGTGCGACCGTATTGAATCTGATATCCAATTAAGAATTAAACGCAGTGAAGTTTACATTCATGCCGAGCCGGATGATTTGCGTCACATTGCCTCCGAATCGGATGCCGATGTTTTTTAAATTTACATATTTCTATTGCTTTCTATTGCTTTTCCTACTCTAAAAAATTTCATTTCGCTGATTCCTGTTTTGAAAATTGCTTCCAACTTGATCATTTAAAAATTTCAGTATAATTTGAAATTGAGGAAAGTGATCGACTTAACGATCATGTGTTTTTCCATCCCAGAAAAGATAATGAATGTGCACTATTCCTGATTTAAGCAGAGACTTGCTATGTTTTACATGTAGTATTGTAATTCGACTGCATATTAATTAAAATGATTATCCGTTGTACTACCTAAATTGATTTTTGTATGTAACCGAGGCTATCATAAGCCTATCAAATAAATTTTCTCCAAAATATCTTCGATTGAATTTATAACAGAATTCATTGAGGTAG